>NZ_JALKFZ020000185.1 GCF_023243075.1 Frankia sp. AiPa1
CCCCGCTGCCGGCTGAACTCGACGAACACGGTGGGGGTGGCCATCACGGTCGCGCCGCCGGCGAACGCCAGCGTGCACTCGCCGTTGCGCAACGCCTGGGCGGCGAGGTGCACCGCGACCAGGGAGGACGAGCAGGCGGTGTCGATGGTGAGCGCCGGGCCTTCCAGGCCCAGGGTGTAGGCGATCCGGCCCGAGGCGACACTCGGCGTGTTGCCGGTGAGCAGGTAACCCTCGTACGGGTTGGGTCGGCCCGCGACGCGCAGGCCGTAGTCGTCGTACATCACGCCGGCGAACACGCCGGTGGGGCTGCCGCGCAGACTGCTCGGGTCGATGCCGGTGCGCTCCAGCGCCTCCCACGCCACCTCCAGCAGCAGGCGCTGCTGCGGGTCGATCGCGGCGGCTTCCCGGGGGGAGATACCGAAGAACTCGGCGTCGAAGTCGGCGGCGTCGTACAGGAAGCCGCCGTGGCGGGTGTAGACGGTGCCGGGATGGTCGGGGTCGGGATGGTAGAGCGCCTCGAGATCCCAGTCCCGGTCGGTGGGGAATTCGCCGATGGCGTCGGTGCCGTGCAGGACGACGTTCCAGAGGTCCTCGGGGCTGCGGATGCCACCGGGGAAGCGGCAGGCCATGCCGACCACCGCGATCGGCTCGTCCGGTTCGGCGCGATCCCGGGCATGCGCCACCCGTCCGGGCGCCTCCCGCGGCGCCGTGCCGGTCAGCTCGGCCAGCACCACCCGCGTGACCGCGTCCGGGGTGGGATGGTCGAACACCAGCGTGGCAGGCAGCCGCAGGCCGGTCGCGGCGTTGAGCGCGTTGCGGAACTCGACGGCGGTCAGCGAGTCGAAGCCCATCTCCCGGAACGCCCGGTCCGGGGTGACCGCGTCCGCGGTGTCCAGGCCGAGGATGGCCGCGGCCTGGGTCCGTACCAGCTCGGCGGCGGCCCGGGCCCGCTCGGCCGTGTCCCGCGCGCGCATGGCGCTGGCCCAGGCCTGCTCGCCGCCGCCGCTGCCGGACGCGGCGTCGGCGGAGCGTGACCCGGCGCCGCGTCGCGGTGTTCGCACCAGATCGCGGAACAGCTCGGGCAGGGTGCCCTGGGCGGCCCGGGTGGCCAGCTTGGCCCAGTCGATGCGGGCGGCGACGACACTGGCCGGGATGGACGGCGCCGCGCCGGGCGCCCCGGAGCCGGCGAGGACCGCGTCGAACAGGGCCAGCCCGTGCTGCGCGGACATCTCGGCGACGCCGGCGCGAGCCAGACGGAGCACGTCGGCCTGGCCCATCCGCTCGGTCATGCCGCCGCGCGGCTGCCAGAGGCCCCAGGCCACCGACGTCGCCGGCAGGCCGAGGGAACGGCGGCGCGTCGCCAGCGCGTCGAGGTAGGCGTTGGCGGCCCCGTAGGTGCTCTGACCGGCATTGCCGACGGTGCCGACCACGGAGGAGAACAGCACGAACGCCGCGAGGTCGGCGCCGCGGGTGAGCTCGTGCAGGGCCAGCGCGGCATCGGCCTTGGGCCGCCAGACCGTGGCCAGGCGTTCGGCGCTCAGCGATCCGACGAGCCCGTCGTCGAGGACTCCCGCGGTGTGCACGACGGCGGTCAGCGGATGCCCGGTGGGGATGGCGGCCAGGAGTTCGGCGAGCTGCGCCCGGTCGCTGACGTCGCACGCCGCGACCGTCGCCGTGGCGCCCAGCGCGGCGAGCCGTTCGACCAGCCCGGCCGCGTCCGGCGAGGCGGCACCCCGTCGTCCGACGAGCAGCAGGTGACGCACGCCGTGGCCGCTGACCAGCCGCTCGGCCACCAGCCGTCCGAGCGTGCCGGTTCCGCCGGTGACCAGCACGGTCCCCGCGGGATCGAGGACGCCCGGATCGTCGCTGGTGCCCGGATCGTCGCTGGTGCCCGTGTCATCGCTGGTGTTGGTGCCGGCTTCGACGCGGGCCAGCCGTGGGACGTGCGTACTCCCGTCACGCAGGGCGCACTGCGCCAGCCCGCCGGCCACCGCTGCCGGCAGCACCTGGTGGGAGGACGCCGTGCCGTCGGTGTCGACGAGCACGACGCGTCCGGGATTCTCCGCCTGCACCGTGCGGGCGAGACCCCACAGGGATGCCTGGTCCAGGGCGGGCGCCGGGTCGTGGTCGTCGACCGCCACGCCCCCGTGGGTGAGCACGACCAGGCGGGACGCGGCGAGTCGCTCGTCGGCCAGCCAGATCCGCACAGCTTCGAGGACCCGGGCGGTGTGGGTGAACGCGGTGTGGGTGAACGCGGTCCGCTCGGCCGGAGCGTGCTCGGCGTCGTCGTCGGTCGTGGCGTCGTCGGTCGTGGCGGGGGGCCCGATCGCGTCGCGTCGTGGGCGGCAGTCCAGCATGACGACGTCGGGGGGTTCCGCGCCGACGCTGTCCACGGTGGCGAGGCTCGGGTGGGTGCTGACCCGCACGGCGGGCAGTCGGGGCAGCCGCGGCGGGGTGCCGTCCGTGCCGACCAGGGCCCAGTGGGCAGTCCGGCCGGGCTGCTCGGGTGCGCGGGCCGCCTGCCGCGGGGTCTTCGGCCAGACCAGAGCCAACAGCGGATCCGCGCGGCGGCCCGCGGCGAGCTGCGCGGGGGAGACCGGGCGCAGGCGCAGCGCGGCCACGGAGGCCACGGGCACGCCATCGGTGTCGGTGATCGTGAGACCGATCGACGTCGTCGCACCGGCCGCGTGTGGCTCGATGCGGACCCGCAGCTCCCGGGCACCGGTGGCCACGACACGCACGCCGCTCCAGGCGAAGGGCAGCAGCACCTGCTGCGCCCCGGAGTGCGTCGCGGCGGCCGGCACGGTGTCAGCCCCGGCGGCGGTCTCGGAGGTGGCCCCGGCCGGTGTGTGGTCGAGCAGGCCGACCACCGGGTGCAGAGCCGCGTCCAACAGGGCCGGATGGACGACGAAGCCGTCCTCGTCGGCCTCGGGGGCGCCGGGCAGACGCAGGTCGGCGAACAGGGTGCCGTCCCGGCGCCACACGGCCCGCAGGCCCCGGAACGCCGGACCATATTCGTAGCCGCGGGCGGCGAGCTTCTCGTAGAGCTGGTCGACATCCACCGGATTCGCGCCGACCGGCGGCCACGCGTCGGCGGAACCCGTCGACGGCTCGACCAGGTCCGGATCATCCGCGCCGGGCGCGAGGGTTCCTTCGGCATGCAGGTTCCACGCCGGCTCCGGACTGTGGGAGTGCGCCCCGCCCGCCGCCCGCCGCGAGGACAGGGCAGTGGTGGTGGCCTCGGTGGGCCGGGTGCTGTCCCGTGGGCAGGAGTACACCGTGACCGGCCGCGTGCCATCGGCCGCGGCGGCGCCGACCAGCACCTGCAATCCCACCTCGTCGTCACCGGAGAGCAGCAGCGGGGCCCGCAGGGTGAGGTCGGCCACCTGGTCGCAGCCCACCAGCTCGCCGGCCCGAAGCGCCAGCTCCAGCAGGGCCGTACCGGGCAGAACCGTGCTGCCCAGCACACCGTGATCGGCCAGCCAGGGCCGTCGCCGTAGCGACACCCGGCCGCTGAGCAGTGCGCCACCGCCGCCCGCGAGCCGCACCGCCGCGCCCAGCAGCGGGTGATCCGCCGGGTCGAGCCCGGCCCCGGCCACGTCGGCCCGCGGCGCGGGCGGCTCGAGCCAGAACCGGTGCCGTTCGAACGGGTAGGTAGGCAGGTCGACGGGTCGTCCCGGCCCGACCGGCAGGACGGCGGGCCAGTCGATCGACACACCGTGGACGTGCGCCTCGGCCGCGCTGAGCAGGATGCGCTCGAACCCACCCTCGTCGCGACGCAGTGATCCGACGACGGTCACCTCGGGCGTGGGCGTGGGCGTGGCGGTGGACGTCGGCGCGCTATGCGCGCGTGCCTCGGTCAGCTCCTCGGCCCACTCCTCGGCGGTGCGTGACACGGCCGTGGTGAGGACCGGGTGCGGGCTCGCCTCGACGAACGTCGCATGACCGTCGGCGAGCAACGCCCGCACGGTGGCGTCGAACCACACGGTCTCGCGCAGGTTGCGGTACCAGTAGTCGGCGTCCAGACCGGAGGTGTCCAGCACCCCACCGGTGACCGTCGAGTAGAAGGCGATGTCGGAGGTCCGGGGCGTGAGCTCGCCGAGCACGTCGAGCAGCTCCGCGCGGATGGACTCCACGGCGGGCGAGTGCGACGCGTAGTCGACCGGCAGCCGACGGGTGCGGATCTGCTGCCGCTCGTAGTCGGCGACCAGCTCGTCGAGGGCGTCCGGAGCCCCGGAGAGGACCGTCGCGTCGGGGCCGTTGACCACGGCGATGCCGATCCGGCCAGCGAAGCGGCCAAGGTCGGGCTCGACCTGATCGGCGGGCCGGGCGACCGAGACCATCGCGCCCCGGCCGGCCAGGCTTCGGGCGATCACCTGGCTGCGCAGCGCCACGATGCGCGCGGCCTCGTCCAGGCTGAGCGCTCCCGCGACGCAGGCCGCGGCGATCTCGCCCTGGGAGTGACCGACGACCGCGTCCGGGTGCACCCCGAGGGACCGCCACACCTCGGCCAGGGATACCAGCATCGCGAACAGGGCCGGCTGGACGACGTCGACCCGCTCGAGCGCGGCGGCGTCGGGCGCCTGGTCGCTCGGCGCCGCCGAACGGCCGAGCACCGCCGTCAGGGAGACGTCCAGGTACGGTGCGAGCGCCCGCTCGCACTCGGCGAACCGGGCGGCGAACACGGGCGAGCTGGCCAGCAGGCCGGCGGCCATCCCGGGCCACTGCGAGCCCTGGCCGGGAAAGACGAACACGGTGCGGCTCGACCGCCCGGCTCTGCCGGTCACCAGGCCGGGCGCGGCCGCCCCGGCGGCGAGAGCGTCCAGCCCGGCGCGCAGCGCCGTCGTGTCGCGCCCGACCACGACGGCGCGGTGATCGAAGCTCGAACGGGCCGTCACCAGCTGGCGGGCGATGTCCGGCCGCGGGACCGAGGCGCGCCCGGGTGCCAGCGCGCCCAGCCGGTGCGCCTGCTCGCGCAGTGCGGCGGGGCTGCGCGCCGAGAGGACCCAGGCCACCGCCGGGCCGCCGGACGTCTCGGTGCCGCTGAACGTCTCGGCGTCGCTGAACGTCTCGGTGCCGCTGAACGTCTCGGTGTCGCCGGGTGTCTCGGGAGCGTCGGATGCCTCGGGTGGGTCGGGACTTTCCTCGACGATGAGGTGTGCGTTGGTGCCACTGATCCCGAAGGAGGACACGCCGGCCCGCCGCGGTGTCTCCCCGCGCGGCCACGGACGCGCCTCGGACAGCAGCGCGACATCTCCCTGGGACCAGTCGACGTGCGGGGACGGCGCATCGACATGCAGGGTCGCGGGCAACCGCTCGTGGCGCAGCGCCATCACCATCTTGATGACGCCGGCGACGCCGGCAGCCGCCTGCGTGTGACCGATGTTCGACTTCAGCGAGCCCAGCCAGAGCGGCGCCGGGCGGGGCCGGCGGCCGTAGGTGGTGATCAGTGCCTCTGCCTCGATGGGATCACCCAGAGTGGTGCCGGTGCCGTGGGCCTCGACCGCGTCGACCTGGTCGGCCCGCAGCCCCGCGGCGGTCAGGGCCCGGCGCACCACCCGTTCCTGGGACGGTCCGTTCGGCGCGGTGAGCCCGTTGCTGGCGCCGTCCTGGTTGATCGCCGAGCCGCGGACCAGCGCGAGCACCTGGTGTCCCCGACGGCGCGCGTCGGAGAGGCGCTCCAGCACGAGCAGACCGACGCCCTCGGCCCAGCCCGTGCCGTCGGCCGCGGCGGCGAACGGCTTGCAGCGCCCGTCCGGGGCCAGGCCGCGCTGGCGGCTGAACTCCACCAGGATGCCGGGGGTGGCCATGACGGTGGCACCACCGGCCACGGCGAGCGAGCACTCCCCGGCCCGCAGTGCCTGTCCGGCCAGGTGGATGGCGACCAGCGAGGACGAGCAGGCCGTGTCGACGGTCACCGCGGGCCCCTCCAGCCCAAGCGCGTAGGCGACGCGGCCGGAGGCGACGCTGGTCGTGCTCCCGGTCAGCAGGTACCCGTCGTGGCCGTCGGCCGGTTCGTGCAGCCGCGGGCCGTAGTCCTGAGCCGTCACGCCGACGAAGACCCCGGTGTCGCCGCCGCGCAGCGACGCCGGGTCGACCCCCGCTCGTTCGACCGCCTCCCAGGCGGTCTCCAGCAGCAGGCGCTGTTGCGGATCCATCGCGGCGGCCTCCCGGGGGGAGATGCCGAAGAAAGCCGCGTCAAACTGGTCCGCGTCGGGCAGGAAACCGCCGGCACGGGCGTAGGTCGTCCCAGGATGGTCGGGGTCCGGGTGGTAGAGGTCGTCGAGATCCCAGCCCCGGTTCGTCGGCAGGCCGCCGACCGCGTCCGTGCCGTCCGCCACGAGCTGCCACAGCAGCTCGGGGGAGCGTGCGCCGCCGGGGTAGCGGCAGGCCATGGCGACGA
Source organism: Frankia sp. AiPa1 (assembly GCF_023243075.1). Taxonomy (GTDB): domain Bacteria; phylum Actinomycetota; class Actinomycetes; order Frankiales; family Frankiaceae; genus Frankia. Next base: position 6,404 of record NZ_JALKFZ020000185.1, read on the forward strand.
TGGCGATGGGGTCGTCGGCCGGGGAGTCGCCGCCGGCAGGTGAGGTGACGTCGTGGTCCGCCTCGGCCGCGCCCCGCAGCCGCGACCACAGGTGCCCGGCGAGCGCGGTCGGGGTGGGATGGTTGTAGACGAGCGTGTTGGACAGGCCGAGCCCGGTGGCCGAGGCCAGCCGTTCCCGAAGCTCTACCGCGGACAGCGAGTCGAGGCCGAGGTCGCGAAACGGCAGCGCCGGATCGATCTCCTCGCCGCTGGCATGGTCGAGCACGGCCGCCGTCTGCGCTCGCACGAGCGCGAGCAGCTCCCGCTGGTCCTCCGCCCGTACCCGGGGGGTGGACTCCCCGGGTACGGAAGGCTCAGCCTGGCCCGAGAGCGCCTCGCGGTCGCCAGTCCGGTCGCCAGTCCGGTGGTCAGTCCGGTCGCCAGTCCGGTGGTCAGTCCGGTCGCCAGTCCGGTGGTCAGTTCGGTCGACGAGGGCGTCTAGCCACAGCCGGCGGCGCTGGAACGGGTAGGTCGGCAGCGCGACGCGCCGAACGTCCAGGCCGGCGTAGGCCGCCGAGAGATCGACGCGAGCGCCGTGGACGTGCGCGCGGGCCAGCGTGCCGAGCAGGGTGGCCGTCTCGTCGCGCCCTCGTCGCAGCACCGAGGCGGTCACCGCGGCGACGCCCCCGCCGGCAGCGCCGGCAGCGTCGCCTGTTCCAGATGGGTCCGGCGACGCCTGCGCGTGCGCCCCGGCCTGCGCCCCGGCTCCGGCGCCGGCCTGCGCCCCGGTTCCGGCCATGGCGGCCAGGGTGGTGCGGGTCATCGCGCTGAGGACGGCGTCCGGCCCGAGCTCGAGATAGACGTCGATGCCCAGTCCGTGCAGGCGACGTACCCCCTGGTCGAATCGGACGGCGGCGCGGATGTGGTTCGTCCAGTAGTCCGGCGAGCACAGCTGTTCGGCGCTGGCCAGCTCGCCGGTGAGGTTCGACACCACCGGCAGGGACGGCGCGTGGTAGGTGACGCTGGCGGCGACCCGGTGGAAGTCGGCGAGGATCGGCTCCATCAGCGGCGAGTGGAACGCGTGGCTGACCCGTAGCCGCGTCGCGCGCCGGCCGTCCCCGCGCCACCGCGCCAGCAGCTCCAGGACGGTCGGTTCGTCCCCGGAGACGACGACGGCCCGCGGCCCGTTGACGGCGGCGATGTCCACCCGTCCGCCGTACGCGCCGAGGATGTGCGCCACCTCGTCCTCGGTCGCCTCCAGCGCCGCCATCGCCCCCGGGGCGGTCACCGACTCCATCAGCCGGCCCCGGGCGGCGACGAGCCGGGCGCCGTCGGCCAGGGACAGCACGCCCGCGGCATGCGCCGCGGCCAGCTCTCCCACGGAGTGCCCGATGAGTGCCTCCGGGCGCAGCCCGAAGGACTCGACCAGCCGGTACAGCGCGACACCGAGGGCGAACAGCGCCGGCTGGGTGTATCCGGTGCGGTCGAGCAGCGCGGCTCGCGGCGAGCCGGGGTCGGCGAACAGAATCTCGCGCAGCGGGTGGTCCAGCTCGTCGTCCAGGAGCGCCGCGGCCTCGTCGAGCGCGGCACGGAACACCGGGTGACGCTCGTAGAGATCCGCCCCGGCGCCGGGGCGCTGGCTGCCCTGGCCGGGCAGCAGCAGGGCGACCCGTCCGGCACCGACCCGCCCGCGGATCACCGCGGGCGCGTCGTCGCCCCGTGCCAGCGCGTCGAGTCCCGAGCGCAGGGACTCCCCGTCCGCGGCGATCACCACGCCGCGGTGCTCGAACGCCGTGCGGGTGGTGGCCAGTGACCAGCCGACGTCGTGCGGGGCGGGCGGAGCCGGTGCCCGCAGGAGTGCGGAGATCCGGCCGGCCTGTGCCCGCAGCGCGTCCGGTGTCCGGGCGGAGACCACATACGGCAGCGGGCCCTCGACGACCCGCCCTTCGCGGGCGGACAGGGGCGCGACGCCCGGGGGCACCTCGGCGAGCACCAGGTGGCAGTTCGTGCCGCCCATGCCGAACGAGCTCACTCCGGCGACCAGGGGCTCGTCGGCGCGCGGCCAGGGCCCCAGGGCGGTGGCCACCCGCAGTCCAAGCTCCGCGAGCGGAATGGCGGGATTCGGGCTCGCGAAGTTCAGGCTGGCCGGGATCTGCCGGTGGCGGATGCTCAGGGCCGCCTTGACGAAGCCGGTGATGCCCGCGGCGGCCTCCAGGTGGCCCACGTTGGTCTTGGCCGATCCGACCAGCAGGGGCAGCGTGGCCGGGCGGTCCTCGCCCAGCGCCGCACCGAGCGCCGCCGCCTCGACCGGATCGCCCACCGGGGTGCCGGTACCGTGCAGTTCGACGTACTGGACCTCGCCCGGATCGGTGCGCGCGTGCCGCAGGGCGCCGCGCAGGACGGCGGCCTGCCCCTGGCTGCTGGGGGTGGTCAGGGTGCGGGTGGCGCCGTCGTTGTTGACCGCGCCGCCCCGAATGACGCAGTACACCCGGTCACCGGCGGCCCGCGCGGCGGACAGGGGCCTGAGTACCACGACGGCGCCACCCTCGCCGCGGACGTAGCCGTTGGCGCGGGCGTCGAAGGTGTAGCAGCGCCCGTCGGGGGACAGACCGCCGAACCGGGCGGCGGCGATGCTGCTGCGCGCGGTGAGCACCAGGTTCACCCCGGCGGCCAGGGCGATGTCCGTCTCGCCGCGGCGCAGGCTCTCGCTGGCCAGATGCACGGCGACCAGGGAGGAGGACTGCGCGGCGGCCACGGTGATGCTCGGCCCGGTGAGCCCCAGCGTGTAGGAGACCCGGTTGGCCAGCACGGCGTGCTGGGTGCCGGTCAGCGTGTGCGCGGTGATCGCGGCGGAGCCGTATCGTTCCAGCAGGGCCGCGTAGTCGCTCGCCATGGCTCCGACGAACACCCCGGTGCGGCTTCCGGCGAGCGAGCGGGGCAGGGCCGCGGCGTCCTCGAGTGCCTCCCAGACCAGTTCCAGGACGAGTCGCTGCTGTGGGTCGGTCGCCGCCGCCTCCCGCGGGGAGATACCGAAGAAGCCGGCGTCGAAGTCCGCGACCGTGTCGAGGAACCCCCCGCGGCGCACCCGGGCCAGCTCGGACGCCGCGTCCTGCGCGCCGGAACCCGCCACGGCGGCCACGGAGTCCGGGTCGGCGGGGTCGGTCGGCCAGCGGTCCGCGGGAACCTCGGTGATCGCGTCGGTGCCGGAGCTCAGCAGCCGCCAGAACGCCTCGAGGTCCGCGGCGCCGGGCAGCCGGACCGCCATGCCGACGACGGCGATCGGCTCCTCCCCGGGCGGGCCCGCCGAGAGGTCCGGACCGCCGGCGGCGGGAACTGCCGGGGTCTGCGGCACCGCGAACTCCCCGATATGCGCGACATCGTTCATCGTGCCTCGTCCTTCGCTCTTGGGCCGTCGCCACGACACTGCGCGTGGGTCAGCTTCGCGGATGCCGGTCAGTGCTTTCAATGGGAATTCATCGGCTGATCCTGGTGGCCCGTTCTGAAGGCTGCCTAAGGCGGCCCTTTAAAGCCCCGGAGCTTCGTGAATCGTTGTTGGCGCAGCGTTCCCGGGTGCGCTCGAAGAAGGTGCGCAAGGCCGATATGGATGGTTATCCTTTCTCCGGTCGGGCCGATCCCCGGATGCTGCCGCCCGGCGAGCGCGAGTTTTCACGGGCCAGTGGGAATCCGAGGGAAGCGTGCCCGCATCGGCGTCGGCGCCGCTTAGGGCGAAACCCCTGACAATGCCCAGGCCGGGGCCTGGGCCGAGCTGAGGAGATCTGCCGTGGACACAGCTGGCCCGCAGCCGTCCCTGCCGCTGGTGGGCGTGCGCGTGCTCGACCTCGCCGACGGCGGCGCCGAGACGACCGGTCGGCTCCTGGCCGATCTGGGCGCGGACGTCGTGCGGGTGGAGCCGCCCGGGGGGGCCGCCTCGCGCCGGCACGCACCCCTGTCCGGCACCACCAGCCTGTACGCGCTGACACACGGGGCGAACAAACGCTCGGTGACGGCGGACCTGGGTACCGACGCCGGCCGCGGGCTGCTGTGGCGGCTGGTCGCCACCGCCGACCTGCTGGTGACCACCGCCCGCCCGGGCGAGCTCGAGGCGGTCGGTCTCGGTCCGGACGCCCTGCTCGCCCGCCGGCCGGAGCTGGTGGTGGTGTCGGTGACCGACTTCGGGCGCACCGGTCCCTACCGCGACTGGGCGGCCACCGAAGGGGTGCATCTGGCCTTGGGTGGGGTGCTGGCGCGGTCCGGGCTGCCCGGTCGCCCGCCGCTGCTGCCCCCGGGATTCCCGGCTACGGAGTCGGCGGCCGCCCAGGCGGCGTGGGCGGGGCTCGCCGCCTACGCCGAACGCCTGCGCACGGGCCAGGGCGGGCTGGTCGACGTCTCCGTGCTGGAGGCGACCGCGCAGGTGCTCGACCCGGGCTTCGGCATCAGCGGCACGGCGCTGGGCGGGACCCCGGCGTTCCGCGGACCTCGGGGACGTCCCGACGCACGTCATCTGTACCCGATCTTCCGGTGCGCGGACGGGTGGGTCCGCATCTGCATCCTCTCGGGGCGTCAGTGGCAGGGGATGTTCCGCTGGCTTGGCGAGCCGGCGGAGTTCGCCGACCCGGAGCTCGCGGCCATCGGCCGTCGGTTCGCCGCGGTCGACCGGATCTACCCGGCGATCGGGCGGCTGTTCGCACCGCTGCGGCGCGAGGAGGTCCTGGCCGCCGCCCGGGCGCATGGCGTGCCCGCGGCACCGCTGCTCGGCCCCGCCGAGGTGCTGGTCGGCGAACAGTTCCAGGCCCGCGGTGCCTTCACCGAGCTGCCAGTCGGGCAGCGGCGGGCCACCGTGCCCGACGGGTTCGTCGAGATCGACGGCATCCGGGCCGGCATCCGCCTGCCCGCGGCGGCCGCCGGCCAGCACACCGCGCAGGTGCTCGCCGAGCTTGACCGACCGGCCGCGCCGACCGAACGAGTCGAGGGAGCCGAGCCGGCCGAGCCGGTCGCGGCGGCCGGGGCACGGGCGGGGGAATGGCCCGATGGGGAGGCGATCCCCGCCGTCCGGGGGCGTCCGTTCACGGGATTGCGGGTACTCGATCTGGGGGTGATCGTCGTCGGTGCGGAGCTCGGCCGCCTGTTCGCCGACCTCGGAGCCGAAGTCATCAAGATCGAAAACCGGGCCTTTCCGGACGGCAGCCGGCAGTCGCTGGACGGCTCGGCGATGTCCCCGGGCTTCGCCTACGGCCACCGCAACAAGCTGGGTCTCGGCCTGGACCTGCGCAGCCCCGAGGGCGCCCGGCTCTTCCGCCGCCTGGTCGCGCACTCCGACGTGGTGCTGTCGAACTTCCGTCCGGGCACCCTGGAGGCGCTGGGCCTGGGCCCGCGGGAGCTGGCCCGAGTCAATCCGCGGATCATCGTCGCGGACAGCAGCGCCTTCGGGTCGACCGGTCCCTGGGCGGACCGGATGGGCTACGGGCCCCTGGTGCGCGCCGCGGCCGGCCTGACCGCGCTGTGGCGCTATCCGGATGATCCGGACGGGTACAGCGACGCGTCGACCATCTATCCGGACCATGTCGTGGCCCGCCTGTCGGCGACCGCGGTGCTCGCGATGCTTCTCGCGCGCCGGCGTACCGGGCGCGGCGGGCGGGTCAGCGTCGCGCAGGCCGAGGTGATGCTCGGCCAGCTGGCGCCGCTGCTGGCCCTGGAATCCCTGGCGCCCGGTGCGCTGGCACCGGAGGTGGACCTGCCGGGAGCGGATGCCCCGCACGGCGTCTATCCCTGCGCGGGGGACGACGAGTGGTGCGTGGTGACAATCCGCGGCGACGCGGAGTGGGACCGTCTCGTCGGCCTGCTCGGCGACGCAGCCCTGGCCGGCAGCGACGATCCCCGGTTCGCCGACGCCGCTGCCCGGCGGGCCCGCCGGGCCGGCATCGACGCCGCGCTGTCCGCGTGGACGCGTGGCCGCACGCCAAGGCAGGCCGCGGCCGAACTGCAGGCGGTCGGCGTGCCGGCCGGGATGATGCAGCGGGTGGTCAACCTGATCGACGACCCGCACCTGGTCGAACGCGGCTTTCTGCGCACACTGCGCCATCCCTGCCTGGCCGAGCCGCTGCCGACCGAGGGGGGACCGGCGGTGTCGACGCTCCTTGCCGATCCGCCGTCGCGGCCCGCGCCGCTGCCCGGGCAGCACAGTCGTGACGTGCTGCGCGGGATTCTCGGCCTGACCGACGGCGAGATCGACCGACTGGTCGCGGACGGTGTTGTCGAGATCGCGCGCCCGCCGGCGCAACGGCTGCCGGCGGGCGCGGCCACGGCCACGGCCACGGCCGACCAGACCCGGACCGCCGCCGCCGCTCCGCTGTCCGCCCCCTCCCCGTAACCGGGGGTGTCCATAACCCCTACCCGGATCCGGCCGGTGCAGGGGATCGCGGACCGCCGTGGCCGGGAGCCGGTTCCGGAATGCCGGGGTGCCCGTCCGCGCCTTCGGGGTCAACCTCGGGAAACCCGGCCCGGGGGGTTAGGGGTTTTCAGGTCCGACCGCCCCACATAGCGTTGCGGTGCGCCTTTTGCGGCCGACCGAGTTCGGGAGAATGTCTATGCGTGGAGTCAGGACCCGGTTGTGGGTGGCGGTCGCCGCCGCGGTCGCTTCTCTGCTGTTTGCCGGTTGCGGCGGCAGTGGTTCGACGGCTTCCTCCGGGAAACCGGCCGCCGGGGGTTCGGCCACCTATGCCATTGACACCGCGCCGACCTGTTTCGATCTCCACGTGAATGCCCAGGACGTCACCGCGGAGATCGGTCGGAACGTCGTCGACTCGCTGGTGTCCGCCGCCCCCGACGGGACGTTTCATCCCTGGCTCGCGAGCTCCTGGCAGATCACGCCGGACCTGCGCAGCTTCACCTTCCACCTGCGGACGGGGGTGACCTTCAGCGATGGCACCCCCTTCGACGCCGCCGCCGTGAAGGCCAACTTCGACCGGATCGCCAACCCGGCGACGAAGTCCCGTTACGCGGCGAGCCTGCTCGGGCCGTACACCGGGACGCAGGTCGTGGACGCACGTACCGTGACCGTCCGCTTCTCCCGCGCCTTCGCGCCGTTCCTGCCGGCCGCCAGCACCGCCTACCTCGGCTTCTACTCGCCGAAGACGCTGGCCGCGAACGCCGACAAGCTGTGCGGCGGGGGACCGGTGATGGTCGGCACCGGCCCGTTCACGTTCGAGCGGTACACCAAGAACCAGAGCATCGTGCTGCGGCGCAACCCGGCCTACCGATGGCCGGCGGACGGTTCCCGCCACGTCGGGCCCGCCTACCTGGACACCGTGACCTTCCGCATCCTGCCGGAGAACTCGGTGCGGGTCGGCGCCCTGCAAAGCCGACAGGCCGACATCGCCCGGGCGCTGCCACCGGTGAACGTCTCGGCCGTACGGGCCGACCGCCGGCTCAGCGTGGTGCGGGCCAACCAGCCCGGCGAGGTGTACAGCATCTACCTCAACACGACGCGGGCACCGTTCGACGATGTGCGCGTCCGGCGAGCGGTGCAGCTCGGGGTGGACATCGACGCCGACGTCCGCACCGTGTACTTCGGGCAGTACGACCGGGCCTGGAGCCCGCTGTCCCCGACCTCCCCGGGCTACGACTCGGCGCTGGTGAACACCTGGCGGTTCGATCCGGCCGCGGCCGGCCGCCTGCTCGACCAGGCGGGCTGGACCGGCCGGGACGCCCAGGGGTTCCGGACGAAGGGCGGCAAGCGGCTCACCCTGGTCTGGCCGCTGCCACCGCGGGAGATCATCCGCGAACAGCGGGACGTGCTGGGGCAGGCCTTCCAGGCCGATCTGAAGAAGATCGGCATCGAGGTGACCCGGCCGGGTCTTGACCTCGGGGAGTACGCCACCCGCGGCGCGGCCGGCGAGTTCCAGATGTCGGATCTGGCCTGGACCCGGTTCGACCCGGACATCCTGCGGTTGTTCTTCAACAGTGCGAGCCGGCCACCCTCCGGTCAGAACGCGTCCTTCCTGCACGACGCCGACGTGGACGCCTGGACCCTCTCGGGCGCGGCCACCACCGACCAGGCCCGGCGGGCCCAGTTCTACCGCCAGGTGCAGCAGCGGGTGGTCACCCAGGCCGCCGTCGTGCCGGTCTACGTGGAGACGACGTTGCTGGGGGTGAACCGCCGGGTGCACGACCTGGGCATCGACCCGAACGGCTGGACCTCCTTCCATGACGTCTGGGTCACGGGTGGCTGAGATGGCCACCCTCGAGCGCTCCGCCCCGCCGCCGGCCGGGCCCGGTCTGGTCCCGGCGGCGCCGACTGGCCGGCGCTCGGCCGGCCAGTCGGCCCGCCTGGTGCTGCGGGCCGTGGTGCACCGGCTGGTGGCGGCTGCCGTGGTGGTCCTCGGCGCGGCGACGCTGGCCTTCCTGGGCCTGGCGCTGCTGCCCGGCGACCCGGTGGCGCGCCTGCTCGGGCCGGTGACCACCGCCTCGCCGGCCGTGCGGGCGCAGATCCGCCACGACTACCTCTTCGATCGCCCGGTCGCGGTCCAGTACCTGCACTATCTCGACAGTCTCGTCCACCTGCGGATGGGTGAGTCCTACCAGCTCCAGCAGCCGGTCTCCGCGCTGCTGGCGGACGCGCTGGGCCCGACCGCGCAGCTCGCCGGCGCCGCGCTGGCCCTCGCGCTGGTCGGCGCCCTGGTCGTCGCGGTCGCGACGGCCGGCCGGCGGCGTGGCTGGCGCGCGGCCGCCACCGTGGTGGAGCTCGTCGCCGTGTCCACGCCGTCGTTCTGGCTGGGCATCGTGCTGCTGACGATCTTCTCGTTCCATTTCCGGATCTTCCCGGTGGCCGGGGCGGACAGTGTGTCCTCCCTGGTGCTGCCCGCGATCACCCTCGCCCTTCCGGTGGGCGGGGTGCTGTCCCAGGTGCTGCGGGAGGGCCTGGAAACAGCCCTGGCCGAACCGTTCGTCATCACCGCCCGGGCCCGCGGCCTGCGCGAGAGCGCGGTGCGGATGCGGCACGCGGTGCGGCACGCCGCGCTGCCCCTGGTCACCCTGACCGGCTGGCTGACCGGGACGCTGCTCGGCGGGGCGGTCCCGGTCGAGACGGTGTTCGGCCGGCCGGGGGTGGGCGCACTCGTGCTGGACGCGGTGCTCAGCCGGGACATGCCCGTGGTGATGGCCGTGGTCGTCTTCTCGGCCCTGCTCTTCGTCGTGCTGTCCACCCTCGTGGACCTGGTCTACCTGGCAGTGGATCCGCGGCTGCGCACCGTGGCGGTGGCGGTATGACGGCGGCCGACCCGAGCGCGGGACGCCGGGCCCGGGACGCGATCACGATGGGTCGGGTCGTGCTGGCGCTGGCCGGGGCGCTGCTCGCCCTCGTCCTGCTCGCCGCGGTCGCGCCGGGCCTGCTGGCCGGCCAGTCGCCGACCGCCACCCACCCGGTCGGCGCGCTGCACGGCCCGAGCGGCGCGCACTGGTTCGGCACCGATCAGCTGGGCCGGGACGTGTACACCAGGATCGTCTACGGTGCCCGTACCGCCCTGCTGATCGGCGCGGGCGCGACGGCGCTGGCCGTCCTCGGCGGGGCCGTGCTGGGCCTTGCCTCCGGTCTTGCCGGCCCGCTCGGCGACCAGATCCTCATGCGCCTCGCGGACGTGCTGCTCGCACTGCCACCGCTGCTGCTCGCGCTGCTCGTGGTCGCGGTGCTCGGCGGCGGAGCGGCCACCGTGGTCGTCGCCGTCGGGGTGGCCTTCATCCCGCCCTACGGCCGGCTGGTACGCGCGGAGGCGCTGGTCGTGCGGCGCTCCACCTATGTGGAGGCGGCGGTGGGCCTGGGGCTCGGACGGGGGCGGCTGATCGCCCGGCATGTTCTGCCCAACACCCTCGGGCCGCTGCTGGTCGTCGCGACCGTGGGGTTCGGGGGCGCGTTGATCTCGTCCTCGGCGCTGAGTTTCCTCGGGCTCGGACCGCGTCCCCCGCGACCGGAGTGGGGATCCATGCTCTCCGAAGGCCGCGACTTCCTCTCGGTCGCCTGGTGGGTGGGCGTCTTCCCGGGGGCCGTGCTGACCGTCACCGTGATCGCGGTCAACGTGGTGGGCCGGGCCGTGCAGCTGCGTCTGTCCGGTCGGGCGGCCCGATGAGGCAGTTCCCGCCAGCGTCCCCGGCCACGTCCTCGTCTCCGCCCACGTCCCCGGTCACGTCATCGTCCTCGCCCACGTCCTCGTCCTCGTCTCGGCCCACGTCGCGGTCTGCGTCGACGGCTTCGCCGATGCCCCCGTCCGGGTCCGCGGTGACGTCCCCGTCCGCCGGACAGGGCGGGTCGCACGACGGGGACGGCGGCCCGGCCCAGGCACAGGCCTCGCCGCTGGTCGAGGTCGATGGGCTGGAGGTCGGCTTCGCCCTGCGGGAGGAGACGGTGCGGGCGGTCAGTGGGGTGTCGTTCACCGTGACCGCGGGGCGATGCCTGGCGCTGGTCGGCGAATCCGGCTCCGGCAAGAGCGTGACGCTGCGCTGTCTGGTCGGGCTGGCCGGCCCCGGCGCTCGTGTGCATGCCCGACGGCTCGCCTTCGACGGCGTCGATCTGACCGCGATGACCGAGTCAGGCTGGCGCGCGATCCGCGGCCGGCGCATCGCCCTGGTGCACCAGGACGCGCTCGGGTCGCTCGACCCGCTGCGGCGGGTGGGCGCGGAGATCACCGAGACGCTGCGGGTGCACCGCAGTGTTCCCCGGGCCGCCCGGGGCGGGCGGGTCCTGTCCCTGCTGGCGGACGTGAGCGTGCCGGATCCGGCCCGCCGGGCGCGCCAGTACCCGCACGAGCTCTCCGGTGGGCTGCGTCAGCGGGCGCTGGTCGCCTCCTCCGTGGCCGCGGGGCCCGACCTGCTGCTCGCCGACGAACCGACCACGGCGCTGGACACCACGGTCGCGGCGCAGGTCCTGGGCCTGTTCGCCGATCTGGTCCGGCGCGGCACGACGCTGCTGCTGGTCAGCCACGATCTTGCGACGGTGGCCCGGCTGGCCGACGAGGTCGTCGTGATGCTCGACGGAATCGTGGTCGAACGCGGGCCGACGGCCGTGGTGCTGCGCGATCCTCACCATCCGTACACGCAGGCGCTGCTGGCGGCCGTTCCCGGCGGTCCGGGGCCCCGCCCGCGGCCGGAGACCTTCGCGCCCGTGGGTGCCGGGCCGGGGCCGGCGGGCTGCCCGTTCTCGTCCCGCTGCCCCCGGGCGGACGACCGGTGCCGCGCCGTCCTTCCCGCAGCCGAACAGAGCGTGCCCGCGGGCCTGGGCATCGCCGTCCACCCGCGCACGGACGGTTCCGCCGCCGCCGGCCCAGCCGCCGACCGTTTGGCCGACGCCGTGCGGCATCGCGTGTTGTGCTGGCACCCAGGACCGGTGCCAGCGTCGGCGGTCACGCTCATCCAGGCCGGGGCCGACCCGGGTGGTACAGGCGACCCGGCCGGACCGGATGACCTGGGCCGCGCGGGCGATCCGGAGGCGGCGGGTGACCCGGGCCGCGCCGCCGGCACGGCCGGCACGGCCGGCGACGGCCCGCAGGCGTTGCTGGTCGTCGAACACGTGTCCAGGCGCTACCGGCTGCCCGACCGCACGTGGCGCGACGCGGTGTGCGACGCCTCGTTCCTGCTGCCGGCCGGCAGCAGCCTCGGGATCGTCGGCGAGTCCGGCTCGGGAAAGACCACGCTGACCCGCATCGCGCTGGGCCTGGTCGAGCCGGACCAGGGGGAGGTCCACTTTGCCGGCAGGACGTGGAGTGGCGTGCCCGAGCGGGCGCGCCGGCCGTGGCGCCGCCGCATCCAGGCCGTCTACCAGGACCCGCTGAGTTCGTTCGATCCACGGTGGACGGTGGAGCGGATCCTCGCCGAGGGGGTGGTGGCGGCGGAGCGGGCCCAGGCCGTCGAGCGGACCCGGGGGGCGCCGCGCCGGGACCGGCTCGCCGCTCTGCTCGATCAGGTCGCCCTGACACCCGGGCTGCTGGGCCGACGTCCCCGCGAGCTCTCCGGCGGGCAGCGTCAGCGGGTCGCGATCGCGCGGGCGCTCGCCGCCCGTCCCGAGGTGCTGGTGTGCGACGAGCCGGTGTCCGCCCTCGACGTGTCCGTCCAGGCCCAGATCCTCGATCTGCTCGTCCGCCTGCGCGCCTCACTCGGTCTCGCCACCCTGCTCGTCTCCCACGACCTGGGTGTGGTCCGGCAGGTGTGCGACGAGGTGCTGGTGATGAAGGACGGTCGGATCGTCGAGTCCGGGCCGACGGCCGAGGTCTTCGCCCGCCCGCGGGCGGAGCACACCCGGGAACTGCTGGCGGCGATGCCCACGCTGCCCACGCCGGTGACGCACAGTGATCTCTGAGGGAAGTCGAGGTGGTCGAGGTGGTCGGACAGGCTCCATACAGCGGTAGCGGCGGTGGCGGTGGTCCCGTTCCGCTGTCGGTTCTCGACCTGTCCCCGATCGTGTCGGGTTCCTCGGCGGCGCTGGCGGTGCGGCACACCGTGGATCTGGCCCGCCAGGCCGAGCGGTTCGGGTACGCGCGGTACTGGATCGCCGAGCACCACCTGACCCCCGGGGTGGCGGCGGCGGTGCCGGAGATCCTGATCGGCGCGGTGGCGGCCGCGACCACGACGATCCGGGTGGGATCGGGCGCGGTGCAGACCGGCCACAGCAGCGCGCTGGTGATCGCGGAACGTTCGGAACACTGGCCCAGCTGTACCCGGGAAGGATCGATCTCGGCCTTGGTCGCTCGGGTACGAGCCGCGGCGTGCGCACACACGGCCGCCGGCCCACGGACGCGCCCACCGGTGCGGCCCGGCGGCCGGCCGCGGCCGCCGGCACCGGCCGGGTGGTGGGCGGCCTGACCATCCCGCCGCCGCCCACGGTCCGCCTCGACCCGGCCCGCGTGCGCGAACACCTCGACCTCGTGGGCTTCCGCGAGTCGGCCGAGGGTGACTACGCCAGACAGGTGCGCGACATCCAGGCGTTCGCCGCCGGCACGTTCACCGGCGCGGATGGTACGCCGGCACGTTCCCCGGTCGCCGAGGGCACGGATGCCGAGGTCTGGATTCTCGCGACGAGCCCGGGCGAGAGCGCGCGCACCGCGGGCGAGCTGGGTCTCCCGCTGGCCGCCAGCTACCACCTCACCCCGTCGGCCGTGCTGGAGACGGTCGAGGCCTACCGCCGGGCCTTCCGTCCGTCGCCGACGCTGGCGCGACCCTGGGTGATGGTCTCCGCCGACGTGATGGTGGCGCAGGATGACGCGAGCGCCCGCGAACTCGCCGCCGGCTACGGCCCGTGGGTGGCCAGCGCGCGTTCCAGCCGGGGCACCATCCCCTACCCGTCGCCGGCGGAGGTGGCCGGGTGGGACTGGACCCAGCGCGACCGGGACCTGGTCGCGGACCGGGTGGACACCCAGTTCGTCGGCTCCGCGTCCGCCGTCGCGCGCGGGCTACGGACGCTGCGGGACGTCACCGGGGCCGACGAGATCATCGTCACCACGGTGGTGCACGACCATGCGGCCCGGGTGCGTTCGCACGAGCTGCTCGCCCGGCAGTGGGCGGCGGGCTCAGCCTGAGGCGGCCAGCGCGCCCGCGTCGGTCTCGTCGGGAGTGGCGGGGATGACGTAGGCGGTCTGGACGAGCCGGCTGCCGCGCCGGGTGCACAGCAGCGCCCGCCCCGGTGGCAGGTCGCGGGGTTTCGCGCCGCCGAGCAGCGGGCCCTCCCCGCGCGGGCAGGACAGCGCCAGATCCGGGGTGTTGAGCTCCTGCATGCGGCGCAGCAGCGGGTCCATCGACATCCGCATCACGCCGGCCGCGGCGCGGGCGACGACGACGTGCAGGCCGATGTCGCCGCCCTGGGGCAGCAGGCCGACCAGCGGGGCCAGCGGGTTGTCGTGGCCGGTGAGCAGGTCGTAGTCGTCGATGAGGACGAACAGCAGCGGGCCGCTCCACCAGTCCCGCCGGCGCAGGCGGGCCGGGGTGATCTCGGGACCGGGCAGGCGCGGGCGCAGGCCGCCCACCGCGTCGGCGACGGTGGCCTTCGTGCTGTCGGCGGAGACGGAGTAGCCGAGCCGGTAGGCGTCGGGGATCTCGTCGAACAGGCCGCGCCGGTAGTCGACGGCCATGATCCGGGCCTGCGCGGGGGTGTAGCGGCGCACGATCCCCCGGGCCATGAGGCGCAGCAGGTTCGTCTTGCCACTCTCGTTGTCGCCGAGCAGGGTCAGATGGGCCTGGGCCGCGAAGTCGTGCCAGACCGGGGCGAACTGCTCCTCGTCCACGCCGAGGGCGACCCGCAGGTCACCGTCCGGCGGCGGGGCGGGCAGCTGCTCGACGGGCAGCAGCGCCGGCAGCGTGCGCACCGCGCGGACCCGCGGCCCCGGCCAGCAGTCGACGACCGAGTCGACCAGATGGCGGGTGCCGTGCGCCAGGTCGTCCACCCGCGACGAGCCGTCGATGCGGGGTAGGGCGGCGATGAAGTGCAGCTTGGCGTCGGTCAGGCCGCGTCCGGGCAGCTTGGGGACGGCGGCGGCGGCGCGCAGGTCGATGCCGGACTCCACCGGGTCGCCCAGGCGCAGCTCCAGGCGGCTGCCGAGCTTGTCGCGCATCGTGTGGTGCACCTCCGACCAGCGTCCGGCGGTCAGCAGGATGTGCACGCCGTAGTTCAGTCCGCGGCCGGCGATCTCGCGGGTGGCCTCCTCGACCGCCTCGAACTCCTGGCGCAGCACGAACCAGCCGTCGACGGCGAGGAACACCTCGCCGAACTCGTCGGGTGCCGCCTTCCCGGCGGCGATCGCCTCGCGGTAGGCGGTCATCCCGGCGACGCCGAGCTCGGCGAAGCGCCGTTCCCGGTCGCGCAGGATGCCCAGCAGTTCCGCGACGGTGCGCCCGACCCGCTCCGGGTCGTGGCGGCCGGTGACCGAGCCGACGTGCGGCAGGTCGGCGATGGACGCGAGCGACCCGCCGCCGAAGTCGAGGCAGAAGAACTGCACCTCGCGCGGCGAGTGGGTGAGCGCGAGCCCGGCGATGACCGCGCGCAGCAGCGTGCTCTTGCCGCTCTGCGGGCCGCCGGCGATGCCCAGATGCCCACCGCCGCCGCCGAAGTCCAGCACCAGCAGGTCACGGACCTGCTCGAACGGCTTGTCGATCACGCCGATCGGGGTCCGCAGCCAGCCCCCGGCGCTGCCCGCCCCGCCGCCCTCGCCGACGGGGCGTAGCCCGTGCTCGGGATCGGGCAGCAGCGGCGGGAGCACCTGGTCCAGCGGCGGCGGCTGGTCCAGGGGCGGCAGCCAGACCCGGTGCGCGGGCGGCCCCTGGTCGACCAGCCGGCCCACAAGCACCTCCATCACGGTGCTGGACGTGACGGTGCCGCTGGAGCCCGCCATGGGATCCTTCGAACGGGCAGGATCCCCCGAACGGACGGGGTCCTGCGAAGAGGCGGGATCCTCCGAACGGGCAGGATCGTCCGAACGGGTGGGGTCCTCCGGACGGGCGGGGTTCTCGTCCGGCGGGGGGGTGGGCGTGGCGAGCGGGGCAGGTGCGGTGTCGTACGGCAGGACCTGGCCGGCGATGACCTCCTGGCGCACCCGGGCCGAGCGCAGCCGGTACGGGCCGGAGACGTAGGCCGCCTTGAACCGGGTGATCGTCGCGACGTCGGAGCGCAGGTAGCCGTTGCCGGGGGCGGCGGGCAGCTCGTAGGCGTCCGGGACGCCGATCACCGAACGGGACTCCATCGCCGAGAACGTGCGCAGGCTGATCCGGTAGGACAGATGCCCTTCAAGCTGGTGGATGCGCCCGTCATCCAGACGCTGCGAGGCCAGCAGCAGGTGCACGGCCAGCGAGCGGCCCAGGCGGCCGATCATCACGAACAGCTCGATGAAGTCGGTGTGCGCGGCGATGAGCTCGCTGAACTCGTCGATGACGACGAACAGCGTCGGCAGCGGGGCCAGCGGGGCGCCCTGGGCACGAGCGGTCTCGTAGTCGCGCACCGAGCTGAACCGACCGGCGGCGCGTAGCAGCTCCTGGCGGCGGACCAGCTCGCCGCGCAGCGCGTCCCGCATCCGGTCGACGAGCGCGGCCTCGTCGGCGAGGTTGGTGATCGTCGCCGAGACGTGCGGCAGCCGGTCGAGCCCGGCGAAGGTGGCACCGCCCTTGAAGTCGACCAGGACGAAGTTCAGCGTCTCCGACGAGTGGGTCGCGGCCAGGGCCAGCACGAGGGTGCGCAGCAGCTCACTCTTGCCGGAGCCGGTCGCCCCGATGAGCATGCCGTGCGGGCCCATGCCGTCCTCGGCGGACTCCTTGATGTCCAGCTCGATGGGGGAGCCGTCGGCGGCCACCCCGATCGGCACCCGCAGCCGGGACTCGCCGCCGCGCGCCGCCCAGCCGGGCCGCGGGTCGAACCGTTCCAGGTCGGTGACGCCGAGCAGCTCCGGCAGGTCGAGGTTGGCGGCCAGCCCGTCGTTGACCTGCTCGCCGAGGGCGCCCGCGCTGTGCCGGGCGAGCACCCGGGCCAGCGCCTCGGTCCGGGTGCGGGAGAGCCGGTCGGGGGCGGCGAGCCGGGTGCGCACCTCCCGGCCGACCCGGTCGCGCTCGACGGTGAACAGGTCCGGCCCGGCCGCCGCGGCAGCGGCGGAGGAGGCGGCGGAGCGGGTGGCGGGGGCGGGGGCGGAGCCGGACGAGGCGGCGGTGGCCGGATCGGCGGGGGCGAGGTCCAGGCGCAGGGCCTGGCGGGGGTTGCCGCCGTCATGCGCGTCGAAGTCGACGAGCACGGCGTTGCGGTAGCCGGAGACGAGGAAACGCGAGCCGGGCGCGATGCGTCCGCCGTCGCTGACGACGATGACGAACGGCTCGCCGCGCGACGGTGACGCTCCCGTCTCGAACCGGGCCCGCTCGCCGAAGTCCCGGCCGAGCAGGCGCTCGACCTCCTCGAGGGACTCGCCGACCAGGCGGATGGGACCGGCGGCGTCGGTGTCCCGGGGATGCTGGGCGTGCGGCAGCCACTTCACCCAGGCCCACTCGTCGCGGCGCCCCGCCGAGACGGACACGGCGATCTGCAGCTCGTCGGGGGCGTGGAAGACGACGAGCTGGGCGAGTAGCGCCCGGACGAGGGCGAGGGCCGGCGCGCGCTCGCCGTCCAGGCGGATGTGCGCGAAACCGCGGATGAACAGCGCGACCGGCTGGTGCGGGATCGTCGTGTAGGCGCGGGTGAAGCGGCGCAGCGCCTTGGCGGAGACCGGCTCCAGGTCCTCCACCGGGCTCGTCTGCAGCGGGGTGATCCGCACGGCGAGGCGCTGCGACCCGGTGCCGATGCGCACCTCGCCGAAGTCCGGATGGGTGGGCCGGCGCTCCCACAGCCGGCTGGTCAGCGCCAGCGACCACAGCGACTCGGGGTCGGGATGGCGCCAGGCGAGGGCGCCGCGCTGCTGCTCGGCGTAGCGGCGGACCTGGCGGCGGGTCTGGGAGAGGTAGCGCAGGTAGTCGCGCCGCTCGCCGCCGACCTTCTGGCGACGGTTGCCCGACTGCATGAGCACCTGGCTCAGCGCCATGCCGGCCATGCCGGTGCCCATCATCGCCATCATGATCAGTCCGCCCGGGCCGGAGCGCGCCGAACCGCCCAGGTAGAAGAAGACCATCCCGCCGGACATCAGCAGCGCCGGGATCACCGTGACCAGCGTCCGCATGCCGGCGGAGGTGACCTCGGGGATGGCCGGGGGCTCCTGCAGAGTGATGTCCCCGTGCGGCATCTCCGGGCCGGTGCGGCGGGCGGGGCGGCGGAACGGAACGGTGGACATGCCTCCTACACGCCGTCGCCGCGCCCCCCGGTTGGCCGATCGGATGTGACCTGGGTCACCTGTGTGAACGGTTCCGGCGGGCCGGCACGTGCGGGAGACATGGCAGGTAGCAACGCGACGGAGGTGTGCCGGCTGCTCGTCGTCGGCCCGACGAGCCGCGTCGACCTGTCGGTGCCCACCCACGTTCCACTGGCCGATCTGATGCCGGCGATGCTGCGCAGCCTCGGTCCGGACCTCGCCGACCGCGGTCTGGAGCACAGCGGCTGGGTGGTCCAACGCCTCGGTGAGGCGCCGCTGGACGAGGACCTCTGCGTCGCCGACCACGAGCTGCTCGACGGCGACGCGGTGCACCTGCGCCCCCGCTCCGACCAGATTCCGCCGCTGGACTTCGACGACCTCATCGACGGTGTCGCCACCGGCATGCGGGCCCGTTCCGGGCGCTGGCGGCCGCGCACCAACCGGATCGCCGCCGCGGTGGTACTCGCCGTGCTGCTGCTCGGCGCCCTGGCCATGCCGGTGCTCTCGACCCTCGGCGGGACCTGGCACGACGGGCTCGCCCGCGCGGCCGGCGCGGCGCTGCTGGTGGTCGGTGCGGCCCTCGCCGTCGGCCTGATCCTGCGGGACCGCCTGGTCGGCGGGCTGCTCGGGGCCGCCGCGGTGGCCTTCGCCGTCGAGACCGCGCTGCTGGCGCTCGCCGACACCGCCTCGGCGACCCAACTGCTGGCCGTCGGGACCGGCGTGGGGGTCATGGTCGCCCTGCCGCTGCTCGCCGCGCTCGCGCAGCGCCGAATCGCCCTCGCGGGCGGGGTCGGCGTGCTCGCCGCGGGGCTGGTCGTCGCCGTGGCCTGCGGGCTGAACGTCCTCGCCGGGCTCGACGCGACCCGGACAGCGGCGGTGATCGCCCTGGTGGGCGTCGCGGCCCGCCCCCTGGTGCCGATGGTCGCGTTCAAGCTCGCCGGGATGTCCCTGCCGCCGCTGCCGGTCGAACCCGACGAGCTGCAGGACGACATCGAGCCCGAGCCCGGTCCGCAGGTGCTGGAACGCACGGCCACCGCCGACCGGTTCATGACCTCGCTGTACGGCGCGGGCGGTACGGCCCTCGCGGCCGCGCAGGCCCGCCTGGCCGCCAGCCCCGGCTGGCAGCCGGCGGCACTGGTCGTGCTGGTCGCGCTCGCGGCGGTGCTCGCCGCCCGGCCGATGACCAGCGGCTGGCACCGGATGGCGCTCGGGCTGCCGGCCCTCGCGGGCCTGCTCGGGCTGCTGTTGGCGATCACCGTCCGCGCCGGCGGGCCTGGCGCCGCCGGCGCGGCCCTCGCCGTCACCCTGCTGCTGGCGCTCGCCGCCGCGGTCAGCGCGCACGTGCTGCCCCGGCGCCGGATGACCCCGATGTGGGGCCGCGTCGGCGACTGGGCGCACGTCGTCACCCTGGTCCTCGCCGTCCCGCTGGTGGTCGCCCTGCTGGGCGGCATCGGCCTCGTGCGCTCCCGGATCGGCTAGCGATGCAGTCCCGCCGCGACCAGGTCGACGCGCACAACTACCTGCTGACCCGGCTGACCAGCGCGCTGGTGCGGGCCGAGCCGGACGCGCTGGAGCTGCCGACCCGACGCGACACCCGCGGCCTGGTCGGCGGCGCGGTGCTCGCCGTCCTGATGCTGGGCGTGGTGGCGATCTGGGCGCTGCTGTTCTCCGGCGGCTCCACGGTCTGGCGTCAGCCCGGCAAACTGATCATCGAGAAGTCCACCGGGAGCCGGTTCCTGCTCCAGGACGGCGAGCTGCGGCCCGTGCGCAACCTCGCCTCGGCCCGCCTCGCCCTCGACGGCCCGGCCGACCCGGTGAGCGTGAGCAGTGGCCGGCTCGCCAAGGTCCCGCGGGGGGAGCCGCTGGGTTCCCTGGACGCCCCCGACCTGCTGCCCGCCGCGAACAAGGTCAACACCGGCGTGTGGCGGGCGTGCGCCACGGTGTCCGTGGGCGGGGTGTCCACGGGCGGGGCGGCCGCGGGGACCACCGTGCGGGTCGACATCGGTGGGCCGGCGTCCACCCGGCGGCTGGCCGACGGCGGCGCGCTGGTCTCGGCGGGCGGGCCGGAGTACCTGCTGTGGCGGGGCCGGCGCCTGGCGCTGGGCCGACCCTGGGCCGCCGACGTTCTCGGTTACGGCGACACCCGGCCGATCGCCGTCGACCCGGTGTGGCTGGCGTTGCTGCCCGCGGGGCCGGACCTCGTTCCCGTCGACGTGCCCGGCCGGGGCGGGCCGGGGCCCGCGGTCGGCGGCCGGCCGGCCACCCTGGGCCAGCTGTTCGCGGCCACGGCGCCGGGCGGCACCGCGAAGGTGCACTATCTGCTGCTGTCCTCGGGCCTGGTGCCGCTGTCCGCCACCCAGGCGGCGCTCGCCCTCGGCGAGGCGGGCGCCGCACCCGAGGGGCAGCTCACCCCCACCGAGCTCGTCACCACCCCGCGCGCCACGCTGCCCGAAGGCCAGCAGGCGCTGCCGGCCACCCCGCCGCCGCTGCGCACCCCGGCCGACGGCGAGGCACTGTGCGTGCAGTCCGCCGGCCGGCCGGACGCGGGCACCCTGGACGTCGTCCTCGGTGTGCCGCCGGCGACGGCGGGCACCCACGCGCCCGGCGGCGTCGCCGTCTCGGTGCGTCCCGGCGGCGGCGCGCTGCTGGTGGGCCGGGCCGACGTCGCGGCCCGCGACCAGCGGGCGGTGCTCGTCGACGGCGCCGGCGTCCGTTACCGGCTGGACGGCGACGCGCTGCGGGCGCTCGGATTCACCGCCGAGCAGGCCACCGTCGTCCCACCGCGGCTGGTGGCCCTGCTGCCGGCCGGGCCGCCGCTGACCACCCCGCGGCGTCAGGAGGCGCCGTGACGGTGCGACCTCCCGCGCCGGTGCCCGGACCGTCCGTCGAGGTTCCACGATCACCGTTCCCACGAGCGCCTGGCCGTCCGGCCAGGTAACCCAGCCAGCCCCCGTTCCCGCACGCGGGACCACCCCGAGGAGGACAGCCGCATGGCGGATCCGCTTCTCATCTCCGACGAGGCCAGCACCGTGGCCATGATCCTCGCGTTCGACAGCACCCAGGACGAGTGCGACGCCATCCAGCGGACCATCGACGGCGCCGTCACCCAGCTGCTCGCCACCTGGGGCGGCGTCGCCGCGGGCAAGTACCGCGATGCCATCGCCGCCTGGCAGCAGGGCTTCAACGACGTCCGCGCCGGCCTGAACATGATCAACGAGTCGATGGCCAGCTACGCCAAGATCACGACGTCGACCGAGGACAACACCGCGATGCTCGGCTCGAACTGGGCCACCGGCCTGACCTGAGCCGCCCGCCTGATGACCCGGCCCGCCGACGACACCTGATTCAGGGAACGAGGCACATCGATGGCTACCTACCAGTTCAGCCCGAACGGCGCACTGGACACCGCCTCCGAGCTCGAGTTCGTCAACACGAAGCTGGAGAACTCGCTGTCGGACCTGGTGGCGAAGGTCAACGCCTTCACCGCCGCGAACTCCGGCCAGGCGCCGGAGAACTACGGGCTGGCCCAGATCCAGTGGAACAAGGGCCAGACCGAGATGAACGCCGCCCTCGCCCTGGGCAAGCAGCGGCTCGAGGAGATCCACAACGAGTACGTCCTGGGGGACAACCGCGGGGCGAGCGTCTTCGGCCAGCTCATCTAGGCCGAGCGCCCGGCGCCCCACGCCGGGCATCCCGGCGACGGCCGTGGCGGCGGCCGGGCGGTACCGCGTGGTGATCCCCTCCACCCGCGGCGCCGTCCGGCCGTGGCGGTCGCAGCCGCTGTCCACCCGCCGGCGGTCGTCCCACCGCACCCGGCGGCAGCACCGCCCCCCTCCCACCCGGCGACGGCAGCGACAGGAGACCACGGTGGCCGAGAACATCGTCATCGACGAGCCGACCCTCATCGGTCTGCGCAACAAGTACCAGGGCCTGCTCGACGACATCGACACGAGGATGACGGACTACCAGTGGGGCACCAACCCGGACTCGCGGCTCTCGCTGGGTGACGAGTTCACGCTGCGCCTCGGCGGTGCCGACTTCGTCGAGGCGGTGGGCCTGGCGAAGGACCTCGGGAAGATCCGCGAGAAACTCGCCGGTCGGGTCGACTCCACCTACTCCGACGCCACGAACCTGCGGTGGGGCCTGGAGTACCTGCTCCAGGACACCGACGCCGTCGAGCACCTGACCACGATGTCGGCGCAGGAGTTCCAGTCGTTCATCCCGGTCTCGACCACCTCGGCCACCGAGGGCAGCGGCGGCCAGACGGGGAGCTGACAGGTGCCGACCGACAAGATCGAGGACGTGCTGAGCACTCTGCTCGGCTACACCCTGGGCACGACCGGAGGCGTGGTCAACAGCGGCCAGGGCCAGGACCAGGGGCAGGGAAGCCAGAACGGGGCGGGCTCCTACACCGGCGCCGGCACCGACGCGCAGTTGCGCCCGGACACGGTGCGCAGCGCCGCGGCGCCGCTGTGGCTGATCCCCGACAAGCGGCAGGAGCATTACTCGACGCTCGGCAGCGGGAAGCCCGGCTTCAAGAAGGGCGCGCTGACGTTCTGGCGTTGGATGTCCAGCGACTCCATGAGCAACTACGAGTGGCTGACCCTGTGGGTCGGTGCCCGGGGCGGCACCGAAGACGACAACCACAACTCGACCACCCCCGACGAACAGGCCGGCACGGCCACGGCGGCGTCGAACCCGCTGATGGCCCTGGGATCGGCGTGGACCAACGCGGCCGGCGCGATCGCGAAGGGCCTGGTCGGCCCGGGCTACGCCTTCGACCCCGACACCCTGGAAGGGGTCAACGAGGCGCTCGCGGGCATCGGCACCTGGGCCGGCGGCGTGCTGACCAGCCTCGACCAGGACGTCACCGGCATCGACACGAAGGCGGCGGCGTTCCAGGGCTCGGCCGCGCAGGCGTTCCGCGACCAGGTCGTCGCGACCGAGAGCGGGCTCAAGGGCGTTCCCGAGGCGGCCGCGACGTGGAAGGGGCCGCTGGACAAGGCCGTCACGGCCGCGCGCACGTTCGTGACGAAGCTGCAGCAGGACAACGCCTACTGGCTGGGCGAGCCGGCGCAGGGCGAGACGAGGCCCGCCCTGCCCGGCCCGGCCGGCGTGTGGGTGCATCCGTTCAACCTGATCGTCGCCATGTTCGACGGGGCCAAGGTGTGGGACACCGAGGGGACGGACCCCGACCTCAACCACAGCGGCGGGCTGTGGGAGGCCGGCCGGATCCGCGGCGAGCTGGGGGAGAACTACGACGGCACCTGGCAGGAAATGATGATCACCTTTCCGGCCTGGAGCGGGGTCACCGGCGACTTCGCGGTCCTGCGCCCGCCGTCCTGGCTGCTCGTCGACGCCGCCGTACGCAAACAGTGGGCCGATCACGTGCAGAGCGCCTTCGCCCCGTCGGTGACGGCGGCGGGCGACCTGGTCAAGGCGTTCGGGGATGCCCGCGGGGCGATGAAGCTCGCCAAGATGCCACCCCCGCCGCCTCCCCGTCAGCCGCCCCCGACCGACCTGGGTGGTGGTGGCCTCGGCGGTGACGACTGGAACAGCCTCGTGAACAGCATCGGCAACGGTTTCAACGGGCTGGGCAACGGGCTCAACGGGCTGGGCGGCGGGCTGAACGGTCTCGGCGAGGGGCTCGGCAACGGATTCAACGGGATCGGCAACGGGCTCAACGGCCTCGGCGGTGGACTCAACGGCCTGGGTGGCGATCTGGGTAACGGGCTGAACGGTCTCGGCGGCGGCCTGAGCGGTCTGGGTGGTGACCTCGGCAATGGCCTGAACGGGCTGGGCGGCGGGCTGAACGGTCTCGGCGGCAGCCTGAGCGGTCTGGGTGGTGATCTGGGTAATGGCCTGAACGGTCTGGGTGGCAGTCTTGGCGAGGGGCTCAACGGCCTGGGCGGTGGCCTCAGTGGTCTCGGCGGCGACCTCGGCGGACTCGGCGGCCTGAATGGCCTGGGCGGCCTGGACGGCGGTGGCGGCGTGGCCGGACTCGCCGGACCGGGTGGGCTGGGTGGGCTGGGTGGGCTGGGCACCGGCACCTCGGGCTCCGGGACGTCCGGCCTGGACGGGCTGGGCGGCGGCCTGGGCGCAAGCACGCCGAAGACGCTCGGGGACCTCAGCCCGCAGCAGCTGTCGGCTCTGCAGCAGGCCGGTGCGCTCGATGGCCTACCGCTCAGTGCCGAGCAGGCGGCAGCGCTGCAGCAGGCCGGTATGCCCGCGGCGGCGGGCAGCAGCCTCGGTGACCTGACGCCCCAGCAGCTCGAGACCCTGCAGAAGGACGGGCTGCTGAACAACGTCCCGCTGTCCGCGCAGGACCTCTCCACCCTGGACAAGGCGGGGATGCTCGGTTCGACCAGCGGCGCGCTGAACGATCTGGGCGATCTGAGCCCGGCGCAGCTGTCCGCCCTGGACTCGGCCGGCGCGCTGGACAACGTGCCGGTCACCGGCGCGCAACTCGATCAGCTGCGCCACGACGGGCTGCTCGGGCCGAGCGCCGAGGGCATCCACTCGCTCGGCGACCTCAGCCCCACCCAGCTCGCCGATCTGGCGAAGACCGGCCAGCTCGACTCGATCCCGATCACGCCGCAGGAGCAGGCCGTCCTGCAGCAGGCCGGGCTGCTCAGCCCCAACGCCACCAGCGGCACCGGCGCCTCCGGCGCGGGGCTGTCGGGCCTGTCCGATCTGTCGGGCACCTCGGTGCCCAGTACCGCGTTCCCCACCACGATCGACGGGGTCGACGTCGGCGGGCCGGGCGGCCTGAGTGGCGGGGGCACGGGCGGCGTGAACGTCGGCGACATCCGCCAGCCGCTGATCCAGACCGTCCCGGGCGGCGGTGGTGGCGCGTTCGGCACCGCCGGCATGCCCGACGGGGCGGCCCGCGTCGCCACCCAGGCGGGACTCGCGGGCCTCGGCTCGCTGGGCGGCGGTCTCGGCGCGGGGCTGCCCGGCGCCGCGGGGGCCGCCGGCACCTCGTCCGCGCTGGGCGCGTCCGGATCGGGCAGTGCGGGCGCGTCCGGCGGCGGAATGCCGTTCATGCCCATGGGCGGGATGGGCGGCGGCATGGGCCAGGCCGCCCAGGGCCAGTCCCGGGAACGCCAGCGCAACACCTGGCTGACCGAGGACGAGGACGTCTGGGGCACCGACCCCGAATGCGCCCCCGCCGTCATCGGACGTGGCGACGGCCCGGCCGCCGGCGACCCCGAGGCGCCCCACAGCCCGCCCGTGTCCCCCACCTCACCGTCCCGCGACCACACCCGTCGGCGCGGGTGACCTCCCACGGCCATCGAAGGACAGGCACGCCGACGACATCGACGACGCCGACGACATCGACAAAAAAGGAACAGACGAACAGGGACAAGAGAAAGGAGTAACCGGATGGCGATGTTCGACGACAGCTTCATGGAGTCGGCCCTCGCGGAACTGGCCCGCACCGAGGAGATCACGGCGCGGATCCGCACCGAGGGCGCCGAGGTCAGCTTCCAGGCCACCGATCGCAACAAGCTGCTGTCGGTGACCGTCGGTGGCCAGGGCGAGATCCGTGAACTGAGGTTCCGCGGGGACGCCTACCGCGAGCTCGCCCCGGCCGAGCTCGCCGACCTGCTGGTGAAGACCTTCGAACAGGCCCGTCAGGGGGCGCGGGCACGGGCGCTCGCCGGCATGCAGGAGCTCATGCGCGGCCTGCCCCCCATCGGCCGGCTCGCCGACATGGCCTCCATCGACGAGTTGGTCGACGAGCTGACCGGCATGTTCGTCCGCAACATGCCCGACGACGGCCAGCCGCCCGTGCCGCCGGCCGAGCCCGGGGCGTGGCGATGAGCGGCGGGAGCGGCCGTGAGTGACCGCCTCATCCGGCAGGACGGCGACGAGATCGCGGCGAAGGTGCCGGCGATCAAGACCCTCCAGGGGGACTACGGCACGTTCGGCACGTGGCTCGCGCGCATCGCCGGCGTCGATTTCGCCGGCGACGCGAAGGACGAGGCGACGCTGTACGCGAAGGCCACCTTCCACCAGATCATGACGGCCTTCGGGAAGATCTACACCAGTCTCGGTACGGCGATCGGCGTCCAGGGCGACCGGCTCGACGCCGTCCGCCAGATCGGCGACCAGACCGAGAGCGGCGCCTCGTCGCACGCCAGCGGCTGGTCTGGCGGGGCCAAGGGCTGAGCTCATGTCGAAGTCGATGGACGAGGCGATCTACTCCTTCACCGGGATGCGCCTGCCGGGCGCGCGCCTCCCGGTGATGCGGTCGCTCGCCGACGACCTCGACTCCGGTGCCGACCAGGTCATCCACCAGCTCGCCGTCGAGCTCGAACAGATCATCCGCTCGGTCAAGGCCACGGTCGGCGGCGTGCCCGGCAAGAAGTTCGTCGAGCAGACCTCCCAGTTCGTCGTCGAGGATCCGAAGCTGCTGCTGCAGGGCGGCATGCTGCTGCGGGCCGCGGCGGAACTGCTGCGTCGCCAGCACCTGCAGATGGACTACACCCGCAAGCAGGGTTTCGTGATGTTCATCTTCATGCAGATCGAGCTGGCGATCGCGGCGATCGAGGCGGCGTTCGGCCAGGTGGAGGAGGCGGCCGAACGGATCATCACCACCCGCACGATCATCCAGCGGGTGCTCTCGAAGGAGACGGCGAAGACGGCGTCGCACATCGTGGCGATGCAGATGCTGTTCATGCCCGGCTCGTCGCTGGTCGCGCAGGCCTGGCAGATCCTGCAGGGCCTGCGCGGCGGCATCGATGGCGGCGAGCTCGCCCACATGGTCAAGTACGGCCTGGCCGCCAGCGCGTCGAGCCTGCTCGCCCTGCCCGGCATGAAGGCGTTCATGGGCAAGGCCGACGCATTCTTCAAGACCATCGGCATCGGCGAGGGCGCGGGCAACCCCATCGCGGGCATGGCGATCGGCACGGCGTTCTCCGTCGTGCTGGAGGTCGGGGGCGGCATCTTCGCCGCCGGAGTGGTCGACGGGCAGTGGGGGTTCAGTTCGGTGGTCGACGACGCCATCTCCGGCGCCGTCGAGGGCAGCACCGAACACGCCGCGGGAGGCCTCGGCCGAGGTGGTCGCAAAGGTGCCCAGGCCATCGGGATCATCCCACCTGACCTCCCGAACGTGCCGACGCTGCCCGACCCGGCGACGACGGTGAACGTCGACGACGACGGCGGTTTCGACTCTGACTCCGGTACCGGCGGCGCCTCGAAGGCGTCGGGCGGCACGAGCACGGTGATCGGCGCAGGGGGAAAGTCCTCGGCCACGGGCGCCTCGGGATCGATCCAGATCGACGAGACCGACGACGTCTCGTCGATCACGATCAGCGTGCCCGACCCGAAGACGTTCGACGCCCCCACCTTCACGGCCCCGACCATCGCCGCCTCGACCCTCACGGCCCCGGACGTCGCGGCCGAGGACACCACGGTTCCCGAGCTCAAGGCCCCCGCCCTGAGCTCCCCGGCCGTCCCCGTCCCCGTCTCCGCCGTTCCCGTTCCCGAGTTCGAGGCGCCGGCCATTCCCGCGGTCCCCGCGCGTGAGACGCCAGCTGTCCCCGTCCCCGCGGCCACCGTCCCCGCGGCCCCACCGGTCCCCGGGCGTGAGGCGCCGGCCGTTCCTGTTCCCGCGACTTCTGCCGTCCCACCGGTCCCCGGGCGTGAGGCGCCGGCCATCCCCCCCGTTCCCGTTTCCGCGGCCGCGCCGTCGGCGAGCCATGCGCCGGATCTGAACGTTCCCGACGTCCCGGTCGAGGCGCCGCCGGCCTATGTCTTCTCCAGCCGGGACCTGCCCGACCTGGGCGCCTTCCCCGGCGCCGACCTGCACGCGCACTCAGTCATCGACGGCCACGCGGGACCTGACGAGTCCTGGTCCGAGACCAACTCGATCCGGGATGACGCATCGCAGTTCAGCGTCCAAACCGTGGACACCTCTTACACCGCTGCGACGGACCCCAACATCGCCCGAACGGGGGAGCTCGACGCCGAGGGCCCGAACGTCGCGGCGGGTGCCTTCACCGGCGTGACGGGCCCGAATGGCCAGCCTGTCCTGGCCGGTACACCCAAACCCACCGGGCCGGCTCTGCCCGCCGCGGCGCCGGCCTCGCTCACCCCGTCGGCGCCGGCCAATCCGCCGGTTCCGATTCCGGCGCCTGTCCCAAGTTCCTCGTCGGTGCCCGCACCGGTTCCGGCGCCTCTTCCGGAGCCTGTCCCGGCGTCCTCGACCGCGTCCCCCCCGGTTGCGGCGCCCGTTCCGGCGTCCTCATCTGTGTCGGCGCCCATGCCGGCGCACTCGGTGAGCCCGCCCGCTCCGGCGGCCGAGGGCAACCCAGTGCCAGGAACGGCGCAGCCAGTGCCGGGGGCCAACTCCGGCCTGCCCGTGCGGGTGACCGCCCAGCCGGTCCAGACGCTCGACCCGTTGGCGGATCCGCTCCTCCAACCCGACCCGTCCGCCGCGGTCTCCTCCGCCGTTGCGTCGAATCCCGCCGTCCAGCCGACCCACGCCGCCCAACCGAATCCCGCGGTCCAGCCGCATCCCGGGCTCCAGCCCGTGCACCCGTCGCAGGCGAACCACAGCATCGGCGTGGATCACGGCTTGCCCTGGGATCAGACTCAGCAGCACGCGGGGTCCGTGCTGCCGAGATCTGGTGTTGACGTGGACAGGAATGGCAACGCGCCATTCCTGTCCACCGGGCCGGTGGTGACGGCTTCCTTCTCCGCGGCCGGCCACCCCCTGCCCGTGCCGGTCGGGGCGGGCAGCGCCACGCTGACCGCCTCGGTGCCATCGCCGGGTCACAGCCTGCCGAGCGTCGTCGACCCCACGCTGTTTCCCGAGCTGTATCCGACGCCGATCGCGCAACCAACCCGCGCGCATGAGCTACCGGCGGCCGAGCAGGCGCGGGTCGAGCCGGTGCTCATGGCGCTACAGGCATCCTTCGGTGACGGGCCCAGCGCCGTCGCCGACTGCATGGTCCGTCTGGTCCAGGCGGCCCGCGCCTGGTGGGGGCCGGTGCGGGCCCCTGGTGCGGGTATCACCGGAACGGGCCAGCCCAGCATCACCGCGACGGGCCGGTCCAGCGATGACACGACCGGGCCCGGGCAGCAACTCGCCGGGCTGGTGGGCAGCACCTGGCAGCGGATCCCGAACTGGCACGGTGTGCTTGATCAGGTGCGGGAGCTCGGTCCGGGTGCGGCGGCGTTTCTGGTCGCGGGGCCGCCGGATCTTGCCCGGCACGGGGTGGGGCTACTCAACGTCGGTGATCGTCTCGTGTGGTTGGAGACGCAGCTCGACGGCACGCACCGTGTGCTGCCGTTGCACCGGCCGCCGTTGCGGCCAGTCGATCTGCGGGTTCTGGTGGCCGGTCCGGACGCCCGTGGGGTCGCCGCCGATACCGGTCTGACCACTACCGGTCTGACCGCGCCCCAGGGTCAGTTCGCCGCTCTGCCCGCGGTGAGCACGGCGAGTGCCAGCGTCTTTGCCGCGACCACCCGCGAGCCGGGCATGGCCGGACCGGGCCCCGAGGTCACGGGGAATCCCGATCTCGCCCCGGCGATACAGCCCGCAGTGCCTGCCGCTCCGGCCGTGCCCGCCGCTCCGGCCGCGGACGTGGTGATGGCCGATGCGCCGACGTCGGCTGAGCAGAGGGCGGGACGGGTGGTGGGGAACGCGCTGTCGGCGGAGGACTGGTTGCCGGGTCAGGCGGAGCGCTTCTCGACTGCTCTTGGTGCGTCGTTGACCTCGAAGCATGTGAAGGACGCGGAGAAGGACGCGGAGGGGGTGATTCGGGTGAATCCGTTGTGGACGTCGTTGCGGGATTTCTCTCCGAAACATCTCGAGGCGTCGTCGGAGGACACGCTGTGGCCGTATTCGGTGGCGGACAACGGGAATATCTATCTCGGTAGTGAGAAGCCGGAGGAGGTGCTCGCACCGGGTCAGCTTGAGGAGTTGCACCGGGAGATCGTGACGTCGCGGGTGGACAAGGCCGCGGCGGCGGACGCGGCGGTGGCGAAGCTGTCGGATCTGCTGGCTGCTGGTGGGAATTCGGTGGTTCTTTCCGCGGGTGAGCTTCAGGACATGCAGAAGCTGGCGGCGGTGCGTGCTAGTGAGTCGATCGCGCAGGCGGCGGCGAGGGGGGTGGATCTGGCGGCGTTCTATGACACGTTGCCCGCGGGTCCGGTGGAGGGCGCCGAGGGTTCTCCTGTGGTGGTCGGGCGGGAGCAGGTGGAGACGCTGCGGGAGTTGCTGGGCGAGGCGGCGGAGAGTTTTCATGCGGGGAAGACCGAGTCGTTGGAGAATTTCAAGGCATCTTTGACGGGGTTGGGCCATCCGACGATCGCACTTGGGTTCGACGAGTCGGGTACGGCGGTGTCGCGGGATACGCGGATGAGTGGTGAGCTGCGGGTGCGGGCGGATGGTGTGGTGGTGATCAATGAGAAGTCGGGTCGGTATATGAGCCCGAAGGTTCGTGGGAAGATCATGGAGGAGGATCTGACCCGGTGGATGGAGGAGGTGGCGCGTCGGCTCAGTGAGCAGCTCGGTCGGCCGGTGATCTACGAGATGCTCAAGTACGTCACCCCGGCGGCCACCGTGACCCAGACTCAGCCCGCAGCCCCGAATCCTGCCACCGCTGCCCAGACCCAGTCCCAGAATGTGCCGGCGGATGACGTCGTGATGACCGACGCGCCGCCATCGTATGAGCAGGTGGCTGGGCCGTTGGTGCGGAACATGATGACCCCGGCGGACTGGCTGCCGGGTCAGCCGGAGCGTTATACGACCGCGCTTGGTGCGTCGCTGGAGGCGAAGGGGGTGAAGGATAAAGAGAAGGACCCGGAGGGGATGCTTCGGGTCAATCCACTGTGGACCGCGCTGCGGGACTTCTCACCCAAGCATCTCGAGGGTGCCGCACAGGATATGTTGTGGCAGTATGCGGTGGCGGACAATGGATTGATCTATCTGGGTAGCGAGGAGCCGGAGACGGTTCTTGAGCCGAACAGGTTCGCGGACCTGCACCAGACGATTATCGGGGCGCGTGCGGACAAGGCCGCGGCGGCGGACGCGGCGGTGGCGAAGCTGTCGGATCTGCTGGCTGCTGGTGGGAATTCGGTGGTTCTTTCCGCGGGTGAGCTTCAGGACATGCAGAAGCTGGCGGCGGTGCGTGCTAGTGAGTCGATCGCGCAGGCGGCGGCGAGGGGGGTGGATCTGGCGGCGTTCTATGACACGTTGCCCGCGAGTCCGGTGGAGGGTGCCGAGGGTTCTCCTGTGGTGGTCGGGCGGGAGCAGGTGGAGACGCTGCGGGAGTTGCTGGGTGAGGCGGCGGAGAGTTTTCATGCGGGGAAGACCGAGTCGTTGGAGAGTTTCACGGGGTCCTTGACGGGGTTGGGTCATCCGACGATCGCACTTGGGTTCGACAAGTCGGGGGTGGCGGTCCAGCGGGATGGGCGGCTGAGCGGTGAGCTGCGGTTGCGGCCGGATGGCGTGCTGGTCATCAACGACAAGTCCGGCCGGTACATGAGCGTGAAGGTTCGCAAGAACGTCTCGACGGAGGATCTGACCCGGTGGATGGAGGAGGTGACCCGACGGCTCAGTGAGCGGTTCGGCCGGCCGGTGGTCTACGAGATGCTCAAACACGCCCCGGCTCCGCCCCCGCCCGGACCCGCGGATCCCGTCACCTCTGACCCGCCGCCCTACGCACCACCCCAGCCACCCCCCGAACAGGCCGCCCTCCCACCCGGACAGGCGTCTCTCCCACCCGCCGAGCTGGCCCCACTCGCCGAGCAGACGGCGACGCGGCCTGGCGACGGGGTGGCCGAGCTGGCGGCCGGTCCGGCGGTGGCCACGCGGGATGTGCTGGAGTTGCCCGGGACGATGCCGCCGCGGTACTGGGTGGGTGGTCTCGGTGTGACCGACGATGCCTCGGTGGCGGCGATCGATGCGGCCTGGGCGCAGATGCTTCGGGCCGAGGAGGCGCTGCGCCAGGCCAATGAGGAGGCGGTGAGGGCGCATCCGCGGATCGGTGCGGACGGGACGTCCACCGCCGCGGCTTTCGGTCTGGGTAAGGAACCGCTGACGCGCCGTCAGCTGGAGGCGATCGCCGCCCAGGCCCTCGCTCTGGTCGACGTGAACGAGGCGGTGGACCGCCTTTATGATCTTCCGGCGCTACACGGTTTTGACGATACACAGTTACGCATCGACACCGTGCGATCGGCTTACGAGCAGGCGCTCACGCAATGGAAAAAGGATCATCCGGGTACCTATGGCGGTGCCCGTCCGTCCGCCGGGCCTGCCTGGGTTCCCGAGCCGCCGGCGGAGCAGCCCGAGCCGGCACCGCGGGTCGTGCCGGCCGCTGACGCACTGTTCGAAACGCCGGATCCCCAGGAACAAGCTCCACCGCCCTACACCCCTGCCTCGACCAACCAGGACACGGCACAGCCCCAGGAGACGGATCCGCTGATCCTGCCGGGCCACATGCCGGCGTCGTTCTGGGCGAGCCGGCTCGGGATCACCGAGCCGGCGCAGGTGGCGGTGGTCGATGAGGCACTGGCCCAGGTGCTGCGGGCCGAGTTCGAGATGTCGAAGGCCCAGGCGCGGTATGACGGGGCCTTTCCGCGGGTCGGCCCGGACGGCGCGTCCAGCTCGGCGGCGGCCGGGCGCGGCAAGGAACCGCAGACCCCCCGACAGCGGGAGAGCACCGCCGCCCTGGCGGACGCCCAGCGTGATCTCGAGGACGCGCGGGCCGCGCTCGCCGACCTCCCCGAGTTGGGGGAGGTGACCGGCAGGCCGTCGCGGGTGGAGACCGTGCGCTCGGTCTACGAGGAGGCGATGGGTCAGTGGCGGCGGCAGAATCCGGGTACCTACGGCGGTCGGGCGCCGTTCGGGTCCACGCGCCCGAGCGACGGGCCGCTGGAGGACGAGCCCGAACTGCCGACCGACGCGGGCGGTGGGCAGCAGCCGGCTCCTCAGCCCACGCTCCAACCGGCCGCCGCGCCCGGGGGCGAGCCCGCCGCCGCGCCGCCGAACCCGCTGGTGCCGCCCCCCAGACCGGACTCACCGCCGCCGGGATACACGCCCGCGCCGAACGCGCGGCCCTGGGAGATCGAGCTGGACGAGCGGTTCGGTACGCAGGAGTACCCGCCGTGGATCCGCGACGGCGAGCATGACGACCGAGGGTTCGTCCGGATCAACCCGTTCTGGACGCCGCTCGCGGACTTCTCCGCCAAGCATCTCGAGGGCGCGCCGGCCGGCGCGGTGTTCACCTTCGCGGTGGTCGGGGACAGCGAGGTCCTGCTCGGCAGCTCCGACCCCCAGTCGCTGCTGCCTCCCGACGCGATCGACGAGCTGTATCACTGGGCCGCGAGCGCGCGGGAGAACCAGGGCGAGCCGGTGCCCAGCCGGGCGGAGTTCGTCGCGGGCCTGTCCGGACAGGGGCTGCCGACAGTGGCGGTCGGCTTCGACGAGCTGGGTGGCACGGTGGCCCGGCCGGTGCGGTCCCACGGCGAGCTGATGCGCGGACCGGACGGTGGTTGGGTCGTCGTCGACACGTCGAGGAGCCGGTACGTCCGGGCCGGGATCCGGGGAGCCGTGCCGGAACCGGCGCTGCGGCGGCACCTGGCGAACACGGCCAGCCTGCTCTCGGACCACCTCGGTGTCCCGGTGGAAGTCGCGGAGCCGTTCGACCGGCGTCCGTCCGCCCCCCCGCCCCCCTACGATTCCGCCTCGGTGCCGGTCACGAGCCCTGCGTCGGTCACGGCTCCTGTGTCGGCCACGGCCCCGGCGAGCACGTCCGCCGTGGATCCCCCGCCGGAGCCGGACAGCAGCGGGCAAGGCCGGTGGGAAACCATTCTTCGCGGTCCGTTCGCTCCCGGCTCGCAGGCCCTCCGCCCGCAGCCGGCACCCTCGTTCAGCTCGGGGATGAGCCTGGTCGAAGACACCTTCGCTGCCCGCCCACCCCGCCCGCGAATGTCGACCCATCCGATCGAGCAGGCCGCCGACCACCTGAACGAGGCCCGGCAGTTCTACGTGCGTGCGATCAGCCAGTACCGGCGAGCCCAGAACGCCCCCACGGGCGGGCTCGGGCTGTCCGCCGAGCTCGCCCGCACCCAGCTCGACGGCACCCGGCTGATCTTCGCCGATGCGGGGAACGCGCTCGCCGTGGCCTCGGGCGAGCAGGCCGACCTGCTCGAGCACCAGGCCGATCTCCGCCAGCTCGACCGCCTGGTCGACGTCGCGCTCCCGCCCGGCGTCGACATCGGCGAGCTCGGCCTGCCGAACGTGCTGGGCCAGGTCCCCTACGCCCGCGGGCTGACCGACGACCGGCGGCTGCGGGGCGTCCTGGCCGCGCTGGGGAGCCCTGATCCGCCGCGCGGTGTCGTCGAGGACGGCGACGGCACGCCGATCATCACCGGAACGGTGGAGCATAGCCCCGACGGGGGATTCCGGATCGAGGATCGCCGTGGCGGCTACCAGGAGTACGACGGTGTCGGCCGCCTGGTCGCCAGCGCCGCCCCGGTCCCGGAGCAGGCCGGCGATCCCTCCCGCTCCCGGGGGCCCGTTGACACCCGTGAGCTGTCCGACGGCTGGTGGCTGCGGCCCATCCCGGCCGGTACAGAGAATTCCGGTCCGCCGCATGGCGTCGTCGAGGACGGTGCCGGCATGCCGATCATCTCTGGAATCGTGGAGCATCGCCCCGACGGGGGATTCCGCGTCGAGGACCGCCGTGGCGCCTACCAGGACTACGACGGTTCGGGTCGGCTGGTCGCCAGTGCCATCCAGATCCCGGAGCAGCGCGACGATCCCTCCTGGACCTGGGGGCACGTCGCGTTCGACGAGGACTCGCCGGACCGGGCGGTGATCGAGCATCCCGACAGGCGCATGGTCGATGCCGAGGTGGTCCGCACCGCCACCGGGATGACGCTGTCTGGTCCGGACGGGCGGGTACTGCGCCTCGGCCTGGACGGCACCCTGCTCGCCGATGAGATGAACGCCTACGAACCCGTAGCCGCCCCCGGGCCACGCGACGACGTGGACAGCTGGCAGTCGTCCAACCCACAGCGGTCCGCCGGCAGGCTCATCCTGGACTGGACCACCGGGCAGGCCACCACCATCGATCCGGCCGGGGGCGTGCGCGACTGGTCGTTCTGGATCGAGGACAACGGTGACATCCGGCTGCGTGGCGCCGGTGAGCGGCTGTACTCGATGCACGGGCAGCTGAACGAGGAGGACGTCGAGCTCTACGGACCCGGAGTCGACAACGACGCGGACATGGTCGTGCGGCACAACTACGTTCCCACCGCGCAGACCCAGCCGCTCACGCTGCTCATCGACGGGGAGGCGGCACCCGACCTCGAGGCGACCCCGCAGGGTGACGGCTATCGGATCACCGTCACCGGCGACCGACCTGACCGCGGGGACTACCGGGACGTCGACCGCACCGGGCTGAACCTGAACCAGCGGATCACGCTCACCGGGCCACCTCCGGTCGGCGGCGGGCTGTCCGCGGCTCCCACCACCTCGGTCGGTCCCGAGACGCTGGGTACCGCGGAGATCGACTGGACGGCCGGCACCGCGCGCACCGTCGACGCGTCCGGCGTGACGCGGGACTGGGCCGTGACCCGAGGCGACGAGGGTGGCTTTCACCTGACGGCTCCCGACGGTCGGCAGCAGACCTTCGACGTGCGGGGAGTCCGGTTGGCGGACCTCCCCGCTCCCGCCCCGACCGCCGTACGCGCGGCCGAGGCCGACGACCTGGACATCTCGCCAGCCCCGTGGCCGTCGGCGTCGGCGTCGTCCGCGGCGAGCCCGGAGCCGGAGCACACCGACACCGACGTGGGTTCCCCTCCGATCCGGTCCGAGCAGGAGCAGGACCTGCTGCGCTGGGTGCGCCGCGAGCTGCCCGAACCCGCGGACGGCCAGGCAGAGTTCACCGACGAGCAGATCCTCGCCGCCTACCAGGGTCTTCGCGCCGACCAGCGGTTCCGGTCGACGCTGACCCGCACCCTGGCGCCCATGGTCGCCACCGTTCTGCGGGGGGCGCCGCCGGGCAGGCTGGGAGGCGGCGCGGACGAGTCGTCCCAGCGCCCCCAGCCCGAGCCGCCGAACACCGCGACCGACTCCGAGGACGAGTCGACGCCCGTTCCCGGGGTCCAGTCGGCGAACCTCGGCGGCACTGATCCGGCGAACCTTGTCGGTGCCCCGGCGAACCTTGGCGGGACCGAGTCGGCGACCATCACCGACGCCAGTTCCGCGAACCTCACCGGAGCCGAATCCTCCACGACCGTGATGGCGGGATCGTCCAACGTCGTCGGTGCAGCGGCGCCCGTCACGACGCGTCCGGTCCGGTTGGCCCGGTCGGTCTCGCCGCCGCGCGCGGCGGTGGCGCCGGCCGTCATGACCCCAGCCGCCGCGACGTTCACGACGACGGGAATGTCGCTGGCCAACTCCCTGCCGCTTCCCTCGACCGCGACCGGGACGTTCACCGTGCCGCAGGCGCAGCTGCAGGGTCCCGGCGCGCGTGGGCTGCTGCTCTCCCTGCTCAACGGCGGTGGACGAGCCAGGGGCGGGGGATGGTTCGGTTGGGGATCGCGGCCCCGACCCGCCAGCGGGCCGGCCATCCCGACGGCTACCTCGACGGTCACCCCGATGGCCGTGACGACGGGTGTGACGGCGCCAGCCGTCCCCCCGACGCCGCAGTCCGTGCAGCCCGTTGCGTCTGGCATCGGGGTACAGGCAGCTCCTCCGCTGCCGCCCGTCACCGCCGTGCCGTCCACCCTTGTGCCCTCCGAGGGGTCGTCCACCGAGGTGCCCGTCGATCCGACAGCGGGGGCCGTGGTCGCGGGCCCGTCCGGTGCGCCGGTGCCGTCGGGTCCGCCGGCGGGCTTCGTCCTGCCGCCCGGGGTCGACCCCAGCATGCTGCGGGACGCCGACCGCGCCGGCGACATCCCGTACGAGGTGGCGCTGGGCGGCGGAGAGCGGCTGCGGGCGACGCTGTTCCCGGCCAGCAGCGGACGGCCGCCGCGGGGTGTCATCGTCGACGCGGGCGGGCAGCCGGTGCTGCGGGGGACGGTGCACCATCAGCCGGATGGCGGGGTGCGCGTCGACGGGCCCGGCGGGAACTTCCGCACCTATGGCGCCGACGGCGCTCGGCTCGCGACGGACCTTGGGATCGGGCTGGCGGGCGGGCCCCGGGGGCGGCTGGTGACGGATCACGTCGCCGGCACCGCGACGCTGATCCGGACGGACGGCACCCAGGTACCGGTGCGGGTCACGCCGGAATCCGACGGTGGGACGACGGTGACCGGCCCCGGCGGGCACGTGCTGACACTCGACGTCGACGGGGAGCTGGTCGCCCAGCGGCTGCCCCTGACCGGACCCGCCGCCGCGGTCGGGACCGTCCCGCGCGGCCCGGCGACGACGGCGTCGGCACCGGGGGTGTCCCTGGCGCCGGTGCCGCTCGGTCACGTCGAGATTGACTGGTCGATCGGCACGGCGACGACCGTCGACCCGTCGGGCAGCACCCGCACCTGGCAGGCGCGGGTGGACGGCACGGGTTTCCACCTGCTCGGCCGGGGCGGGCTGCGCCGCACGTTCGGCTCGGATGGCCGGCTGCGCACCGAACGGCGGGTGCTGGACGCGGCGAACCTGACCCATCCCCACCCGGCGGCACGCACCCTGACCCACGTGGACCTCGACTGGCACACCGGCACCGCGATCACCGTGACCACGACCGTCGCCGGCCCGAGCACCGTCGGCGGGACCGTCCCGATGGGTGGTGCCGCGCCCACGACGCTGCCCGCGCCGCCCCGGGCGTTCACCCCGACGTCCGGGGGCGGGTTTCGGATGGATGGCCCCGGCGGGCGCTATCAGCGGTTCGACGCGAGTGGGCGGCTCGTCGGCGAGGGGTTCGATCTCACCCATCCGCTGCGCCCCGCCGTGCTGCGCGCCCTCGGCCACCTCGACGTCGACTGGACGACGTCCACGGCGACGACCGTCGACCCGCTGGGAGTGACCCGCGCGTGGCGGGCCAGCGGCGGCGGCGGTGGGGTGCGCCTCGACGACGGTCCCGAAAGCCAGGTGTTCGCCCCCGACGGCACCCTGACGCACCAGACCGTCGTCCCGCGTGACCCCACCGGGGCCCAGACCGCCGGGGACGAGATCGTCGCAGATCTGACCGTCGGACTCGCCGGCCACTACACCCTGCGCCGTGGCGGCGCACCGGTGGCGGGACGAACCGTCGTGGCTCGTCAGAGTGGCTACGAGGTACGGGACACCACCCCCGGGCGGGCCGGTGACCACCGCCGCTATGACACCCACGGCACGCTGGTGCTCGAACAGCTCACCCTGAGCGACCCGGCACCCCCCGCCGGGACCAGGGCGCGGCCCGGACGGGCCTCCGGCAACGTCGTCCTGGACTGGGCCGCGGGCACCGCCACCCTCCACCCCCCCGGCCCGCCCGCCGGTGCCGCCGGGCCATTCCCATTCCCAGCTCCGGCCCCGGCCGTGTGGACGCTGACCCGTACCGCGAGCGGCGCCATCGAGCTGCGCGACCCACGCGGCGACGGGCCGACCTACGACGCGGGCGGGACCCTGGTCGCCGAACGCGTCCGGATGACGCACGCCACCCATCCGACCCCAGCCCAGCGGGACATGGGCCACGTCGAGATCGACTGGACGACGCACACGGCCACCAGCACCGACCTGATGATCACCACCCGCGCGTGGACGGTCACCCCGACCGGGGGCGGCAGATTCCGGCTGTCCGGCCCCGGCAACCACGAACGCTGGACGTTCGACAGCCGCAACAACCTGCTCGAACAGGACATCCCACTGCGCACTCCCGGCGGGGCCGTCCTGGACGGCCGCTACCTGCACCTCAACCACCGGGCCTTCACGACCAGGCCGTTCTCGCTGAACCTGCGCGGTGGCACCAGGGTGGCGGTCACCGTGCGCCGCGCGGGCGGCTACTACCGGATCAGCGGGGCCGGCGGGCGAAGCGGCCGCAGTGACTGGCAGAAGGTCACCCCGGACGGCCGCCTCGTCGGCGAGCAGATCTCCGTCCTGGACCGCAGGGGCAATGCGGACGGCACGCACCTGCGGGTCGACCTGAGCGCCGCGAGGCCGTCATGGACCCGCCACGGCGCGGCCGGCCGGTTCACCAGCACCCTTCCCGACGGCACCACCCGTGCGGCCTACAACAGCACCGGCACGGCGACGGTCATGCAGGACGGCAGCCTGCGGCTGATCGGCGCGGACGGCAGCCCCTTCTACTCCCGGGAGGTGCTCGGCGGCGGGCACGTGCTGGAGGTGCTACGGGCCGTGGACGGGCAGCGCTACTGGCACGAATGGAACGCCGGTCCCACCGGCCTGCTCGGCGCGCACGTGGCCCGGGGCACCCGGACGTTCGGGGTCGAGTCCGACGGCGCGGTCTGGACCGACCACGCCCACGGCACGATCCGCGACGTCGTCGTCCGGGAGGGCCGAACCGCGCTGGACAAGGGCCAGGTCCGCGCCGAGAAACAGGCCGACAGCAGCTGGCGATGGTTCCGGTACAACAAGGACGGCCGCCTGATGACGCAGGGCGTGCGCACCTACGACAGTCGGCATGTCAAGGACCTGGTACCACCCGGTAATCCCGGCCCCGTGAAGTTCGCCCAGCGTTACTACACGGCGGTGAACTCGTTCAAGCACGCTCTGCACTACCGGGAGTACAGCCTCCTCACCGACGGCGCGGGTAACACCACTATCGGCCCCACCTACCAGGAGTTCTCCCCGCAGGGCAAGGAGACCGGTCGGCTGGAGCCGGTCGCGAACGGGAACTACCTGAAAATCACCCGCTACGCCGAGCAGAAGCCGCCGCAGATGCTCTGGCAGACCCCCGAGGCGGTGTCGAACATCGCGTATCGGCAGATCGCCCGTTTCTTCGGTGCGAAATGGGGTCAGATCGACTTCCCGCAGTCCGGCGTCTGGTTCGGCGATTCCCGCTACCAGGTATTCCGCTGGAAGGAACGACGTGGTCTGGCCGCCACGGCCGCCACGGCCGTACGCGGAGTCCGGTTGGTGGCGCCGGACAACTCCTTCTTCGACTTCAGCACCGACGGGTGGTTCGTCCGCGGAGAGGTGAAACTCGACAACGGCAACACCGTGACGATCGGGAAGACGCCGACGGGCTGGCAGGGGCTCGACGGGAACCAGCCCACCGCCGCGCCGCGGACCCTCCCCTGGACGGAGAGCGGCACCAGCACCACCGGCGAGCGGCACATGCTCGGTGGCGGTCACGCGTGGATCGACACCGTGCAGCCCGGTGGCGCCTCTACCCCGAAGTTCGTCGTCCGGCACACCGATCCGGACGGCAACATCGTGTCCTATCTGGACGCGAACCTGCCCCGATTCAGCCAGGCCGGGATCCCGGGTCCCACCCCGACCGGCGCCGAGACCACGATCACCCGCACCCCCATGGGCCAGATCGTAGCCCGCACCGACCGGTTCCCTGCCACCTCGGCCCCCGCCACCTCCGCCGCCCTCGGCGCGCTCGCCGCCACCGCCGCCACCGCCGCCACCGGGCCCACTGTCGCCGTGGCGACGGGCGGGATCGTCACCGTCACCGGGCAGGGCAGCGTCGATCGTGGAAAGGACTGGACCTGGACCGACGGCACGAACACCGGCAAGCGGGTCAGCAGCCGCAACCAAGTGTGGAAGGGGAGCTGGGACGACTCGTTCCGCGACTACCAGACCGTCGGTGGGAATACGGTGCGTGTCCGCGACATGTACGCGCTTGCCAAGGGATCGGGACTGTTCGCCTGGCGGAACGCGGCGGGCACGTGGCAGTCCGAGAAGCGCGACGCCACCGGCGCCCCGGTCGCGAATTCCACGGCCCGGCGAGAATGGCGTTCCCCGGATGGGAACGGCTGGCAAGCAAATATTCCCCCGGGAACCGCAGCCACCGACTGGCGTGACGTCATTCCCACCAATGGGCAGGCGGTCCTGCGCGAACTGGTGGACGGGCGGGTCCGGGAATACACCACGACGCCGAGGCACACCGACCACAAGAGCGGTACCGGAAACTGGCAGGAGTACGACCACGGCGACGTTTTCCGGGCACGCGTCGAAACCCCTGCCGGCTCGGGCGTTTTCCGGGAGACGGAGAAATTCTACAAGCAGTGGCGGGAAACGGACGCCCGCGGGAATCTGCTGCGTTTCCGCACCCTGTCGGGAAATGTGTGGGAGCGTGGCCCGATCGGCCGCTGGCAGATCCTCACCGGGGCTATTGACACCCAGGCCGGCCGTGAGTGGGAATACCGCAGCACCTTCAATCAGTTCCGGGGCTACAGTCGGTCGTGGCGCGAGTCCAACCGCCTGGAGTACACCGCGACCGACGGTCTCGCCGGCACGTTCGCCGCCCGACCGGGGCAGGTCGCCCAGCGTCTCGCCATCGACTTCGGCATCGAGTTCCTCACCGACACCTCCGCCCGGATGCTGGCGGCCACCGGCGTCAACTACGGCCAACTGCAGAAACTCGACTTCGAACGCATCATCACGGCCGCGGCGATCACCTCGGTCGTCAAGACCGGCAACACCCTCCTGCACGACATCCAGGGCAGCCCGCTGAAGGCCTGGCGGGACGGCATCGCCAACATCGACTCCGGCAAGCACTACACCCGCTACCCGGCCAACCACGACAAGCACTGGGACAACGAGTGGGCCGGCCCGGAGAACCCGCCCCGCTGGCGGGCCACCCTGTACGACTACTTCCAGGCGACGCTGCTGGTGGGATTCCTCGCCTCCTTCGCGGCCACGGCCAGCACCTCGGCCGCCTACGGAATCTCGCCGAAGTACATCCAGCTGCACGGGCGGGACGCCGCCGCGGCCGGGGCGATCGCCGGGGCCGGCACGCTGGTGTCCGGGATCGTGCTGGGCGCCATGCGTACAGTCATCCTGCAGCTCAGCTCCGGCCGCTACTTCCACCGCGCCGGCCCGGCCGACCTCCTGCTGTCCTTCGTGATCCGGGTGGCCGAACGCTCCATCGCCCTGGTGTTCCTGCGCAGCATCGGCGTCCGCGCCTCCACCCCCGCGAACGTGCAGGGTGCCGGTGGCAACACCACCGCTCCCCTCCACGCGGCCGGCGTGATCCCCCCGGCCTACGCGGCCCTCCCGCCCGTCCCCGCCGAAGCCGCGACCGATCCCGCCCTCGATGCCTTGGCCGACGCCCTCGCGGAGGTGATCGCCGAAAGCGGCGCCAAGGGCACCGGCAACCCGTAGCCGGGGCCACACCCTTCCAGACGACACGGTGGTTCCCGACGACACGGTGGTTCCCGACGACGCGGTGGTGAACTTTCCGGTCCCCCCGACGCGTGCAGGCAGCGAGGGGCCCGGTGGACCTGGTGGACCCGGCGCCAGCCGCCATGGCCGCGGCGTCCACCGCAGGTCGGCGGGCGCCCAGACGGAGGGAGTGGGCAGTGACCGATGCCGCGAGCGCGTATGTCGGTGCGGCCGCGATGCCCGCGCCCATCGACGCGGCGGCCGTCCCCACGCTGACCGGGCCAAGCTCGGTCTCCCAGACAATCGGTGCTGGTGCTGGCGCTGGCGCTCCCGTGACCGGTGACGACGCGAATCTCGACGCGCTGGAACGGTGGCACTGGGCGTTGCTGGGCCTGGCGGGACGGCTTCCCGACGAGCTCGTCAGCGAGGCGCGAGCGTGGCTCGCCGCGGGCCTGCGGCTCGACGTCGCACAGGCCATCGCCTTCGCCGTGACCGCGGGCCAGGGCGGTGGCGGACGGGACGAGCTGCGCCTGGTCCGCGATGAGTTGCTGGCCGCGGGCGGTGACGACGATCTGGCCGCCGCACTCGGTGCCCACGCCGGCCTCCTCGGTCCCACTGGTCCTGACGGCGCCGGCCAGGCCGAGGCCGTCGAGGAGGTCGGACCTGACCCGATGACACCGGCGGCCTGGCAGTTCCACCCGGTGGAACCGTCGGACAGCGGGCCGGGCGCCGCCATCCCCGTCGACCTGACCTTGTCTGGGCACGCCGAGGGATTCGACCCGCCCGACCGGGCACTGGTGGCCGCGGTCGGTGCCGAGCCCACCGCTGTCGGCCTGTGGCGATCCTGGCGGATACCGGCTGGTGGCGCTCCGTGGCCACCGCCGAAACGTGTGTACGTGGTCACCGTCTCCGCCGCGGCCCTCATCTCCTCACCGGCGCACTCGGCGTTCTCGCCCGCATCCGGGCCGGTCGCCGTCGCGGCCCGGCTGGGGGAGACGTTGGCGGAGGCGGGCGAACCGGATCCGCAGGTCGAGGTGTGCCCGGCTGGCGTCGAGCCGCCGTCATACCAGGTCAACGCCCGGATCTGCGGGGCCTTGCTGTGGGCGCGCGATCCCGGCGTCGAGGCGTCGGTCGCCCGGGTCTTCGACGAGGTCGATCCGGATTCGGGCCCGCGGTTCGCCGCTGACCGGCCCCGACTGGCAGACCCCCTGGCCTGTGCGGACCTGCTGGCCCGGCTCAACGCCGGTACCCCCGTCCTGGGTACCTCCGCTCGGATGACGGACATTCTCGACCCGGACCGTGGCGAGGTCGTCCCGATGACGTTCCGCACCGACGGGTCCTGGGTGTGGACGGACACCTGCGCGTACTACCTGGACCAGCACGGCGTCCTTCCCGACCCGGAGCTGGTGGAGCACCTCACCGCGCGTCCCGCGGTCGGTCTCGCCGACGAGGTGGTTCTGCACCGCGTGCTCGCCCAGCTTCTCGGCCTGCCCACCGAGGAGCCGGTCTGGGTCGTGCCGCA
This sequence comes from Frankia sp. AiPa1, assembly GCF_023243075.1. Lineage (GTDB taxonomy): Bacteria > Actinomycetota > Actinomycetes > Frankiales > Frankiaceae > Frankia. The sequence goes on from NZ_JALKFZ020000185.1 coordinate 49,929, forward strand.
GATGTCTTCCCCGCCCGTCCCGGACAGCCCTGGCAGCACACCCACTCCCGGCAGGACGGATGGCCCCATCGGGCCCCACCTCCCGGACGGTGCCCACGTCCCGGACGGTGCCCAGACACTGGACGAGTCACATGGGCCGGACGGGTCCCACGCCGCGGCCGGGCCGCGCGTCCCGGACACGCCTCCCGCCGCGCCCGAGCCTCTCGCCGCGCGCGGTCAGCGGCCTGCGGAGAACGGATGACCGTGATCCTTCCCGCGGCGATGCCGGTCCGCCTCGGCGGTCCGCGGGCCGCTTCCCCGGCCTCGGGCGCCGTGGCCTGGCCCGACCCCGCTGACCCCGCGTCGGCCCCGCGTCGGGCGGTGGACCATGGGCCGGGGATCCCGCCGGACGACAGCGGATGGCTGGCACGCCCCGGCCTTCCGCCGCAAGCCCCCACCGCCCATCCGGAGGGTGTAGGACCGCCCCGGTCGATGGCCGCGTCCCTGGCCCGTCCGGCGGGTGTGGCGGCGGTTCGTCCCGAACGTGAGGACCAGCCGAGGGGAGCGACCTGCGCGGGAGCGGCTTGGACGCCCGATGGTCGGCCCCGGCCATGGCCGCGGGTCGTCCAGCGGCCCGAGGGCCGGGCGGGGCAGCCACGGACGCCAAAACGTGCCACCCGGTCGCCGGCGTCGGCCGACCCCATCGTGCGGCGGCTGCTTGCCGGGAGCATCAACACTGTCGCCGGACGGTTCCTGCACGATCCCTGGGCCGCCCCCGACCGGCTGCCCGCCGCGCCGTGCGGCCTTTTCGTCGTGCATCTCGGCAGTGGTGTCGCTGGTTTCCAGGCGGGTGGACGGCCGGTGCCCCCGGCAACCCTCGCCCGGCTGATCCGCGCCTGCCCGGAATGGCGGGGACGTCCGCTGCTGCTGCTGCCCCGGCCGCAGCCCGCGCCGGAGCGACTCGCCTGGCTCGTGCATGCCTTGCTCGCTGACCTGCGGGTGCCCATCCACACCGCGGACGCGGGTGTCTGGATGCTGCCCGGCAGCGTGTTCACCGGAGGCACCTTCCGACGCTGGCATCTGGAACGTGCCCCGAACGGCGGGCCAGTCGCCCTGGATGTCGGCCCATGGCTGCCGCGGCCCACAGCCGCCCCCGCCCGGCCGCGGGTTGGCATCGCTCGCCGCCGTCGCTCCGCGGCCCCCGCGCCGTATCCCGCCACCGGCACCCTTCTCGTGGCCGCTGGCACCACCACCATCGCCGCCGCTACCGCTACCACTGCCACCAGCACCAGCACCGCCGCCGCCACCAGCGCCACCGCCGCCTCTGCCGCCGCCTCTGCCTCTGCCTCTGCCTCTGCCACCACCAGCGGGACCATCGCCCCGACATCGGCCACCCCCACCACGGCTGGTGCCTTCGCCCCTCCCGCCACTACCACCCCGGGCGCCACCCTTCCGCCGGTGCCGGTGCCGGTGCCGGTGCCGGTGCCGGTGCCGTCGCACGGCGTGTGGGTCCCGCGTCCGCTCGAGTCCATGCCCGCGGTGGTGCGCCGGGGCCTGCCGCCTGACCTGCCGTGGCCACCACCGTCGATGCCGTCGGCCGCAGGCCCAGGACCCGCCCATGGCGAGGACCCGGCGCAGACCGGACCACAGGACCAGATCGATCTGCTCGCCCAACTCGGCTTCCACGCGCAGCCCCCGGAGCCCCACCAGCCTCCGCCCGCGGAGCGAGAGGACGGCGCGGATCCGGAGGATGCTGATTCGCCAGGTGCACGCCCGTCCGATGCGGGTGCACGGGACTCCACGCGACGCGGGCGACCGGGACGGCGGGCGCGGCGCTGGGCGATCCGACGCCCGCGAGGTGCGGCTCGCGGCGGTCCGCACGCGGACGGCTCTGAGACGGCGCCAGCCGACGAAGGCCGGACGGACGCCGATCGGCACACCTCCAGCGACCCTTGGCCGACTGACAGCGGCGAGCGCGGGCAGGCACCGTCTCCGCAGGCACCGTCTCCGCACGGACATGGTCATGGCCCAGCCCCAGCTACCTCGGCAGGGGCGCCCGGTCCGGGTGAACCGGGCGAATCGGGCGAGCGGGACACAGTCCACCCTCAGGCGTGGCGCGCTCATCCGCCGCGGTCGTCCAGTTGGCCGCGAAACTCCGACTGGCCGCCGGCATCGGGTTGGCCGGATTTCGAGGCAGAGGCGCCGGGCGAGCCGGACGCTATCCCCTTGCGAGCGGACGGCGCGGCTCGGACGGCGGCGGTATCCGGCCACGGGCAAGCGTCGCCGGGCTACGGGATGGGAGCGCCGGAGTCCAGGCCGGGTGAGGGCGGCCGGTCGCTGCCCCCCAGCCCGATGGGGGGAGCGCCGGCCTCGGTCCCTGCTGGGCCCTCGCATCCAGGCATGCGTAATGGCCAGGTCGTGCCGCCTGTGCCGCCCGTGCGGCCTGTCCCGCCCATCCATGAGCACATGCCCTGGGCGGGTGCGGCGCCCGAGCCCATCCCATGGGCGGCCTCGGGAGCGGTGATTGAACCGATGCCGATGCCGATGCCGGTGCCAGCGCCGGTCGCGGTCGCGGTCGCGAGGCCAGGGGCACCATCGCCGTCGCAGCCAGAGCCCGAGTCGGTGTCGGTGCCAAGGCCGGGAGGCCGCCGCAGCTGGTGGCAGGTGCGGCCGCGGATCACCCCGACCGACCGGGACCGGTTGCGGACCCAGTTCGGCTGGCGCTATGAGGCCCACGCCCGCGCGGTCCTCGGCACGCTCGCCCTCCACCCGGGCCTGCGGTCCGCAGGCAGCTCGCCGGAGATCCTGACCGGCCTGGTCTGCACGCGTGCCTACCTGGCAGCGCACGTCCCGGCGGCCGGCGCGGGCCGGGCCGACGCGCACGACACGCCGACGGAGGCCGAACGGGCGGTGGACCTGGCGCTGCGAGGCGATGGTTCCACACCTGCCGAGGCCTTCCTGATCGCCCGCTGCGCGGCCGTGGGCCTGGCCCGACTGCCCGCGGTCGTCGGCGCGGTGTACCACGACGCGGTCCCCGACCTTGCCGTGATCAGGCACTACCGGCCCGGCGAGCTGCTCACCGAGCCCGCGTTCCTCGAGGTGTCGACCACGCTGTCCGGTGCGCCCAGCATGTCGCCCGGTGTGCCCACCGCGCCATCCGGGGCACCAGGTATGCCGCCCGGTGTGCCCACCGCGCCGTCCGCGGGGCCGCCCCCCGTGGGGGCTATCCCGGGCACGGTGCGCTACGTCATCTGGTCGTCCACGGCCCGGCGGACCGGTCTGCTTTCCGCTGATCTCGCCGGACGCGGTCCGGACGCCCCGGACGCCCTGCTCGGCGCCGGCACCTGTTTCGTCGTCCTCGCCGTGGAGCCCGGCCCGGCGCAGACCGGCGGTGTGACGGTGCTGCTGCGCGAGGTGCTCGCGGGCCGTCGTGCCGACCCCGGCCTGGACGAGCGGATCCTGGGGCGGCTGCGGGAGACCAGAGCCGACACCGCCCCCGCCGGTACGCGGGACGCCCCCGTCAGCGCGGATCACGGTGACGACGCCGCCGGCCCGCGGCCGTGGGCCTCGCGGGCCGCCATCGGCATCAGCGCCGACGGCAGACTGTTCGACCCGGACGGTGCCCGACCGGCACCCGACGTCGAACCGGGCCCGACCCCATGACCCGCCCGTACGGCTCCCGTCGTGGCATCACCCGCTTGGGCGGTGCCCGTCGCCGGGGCGGCCGTCGCCGGGGAGTCCCGTGCCGGGGTGGTCGTCCCCGCGCTGCCCGTCGGGGTCTGCCCCGCCGCCCGGCCTGTTCCCGCCTGACGCTTTCCCGGAGGAGACCGTGATGAGCGCGTCCGTCCTGTCCGTCTCCGCGACGGACGCCGACTGCGTGACCGGCATCGCCCGGGCCCTGGTCACCGCCGCCGCCGGCGACACGGTGGCGGTGCGCCCCGGGCGGTACCGGGAACCGCTGGTGTTCACCCGCGACGTCATCCTGGTCGCCGAGGAGGGGCCGGGTAGCGTCGTCATCGAGGTGCCCGCGGGCAGCGCCCTGCTCGTCGCCGGCGGCGAGGTGTGGCTGCGCGACCTCGAACTGCGCGGCGGCGACGGCGACTACCCCCTGCTGCAGGTCGCCGGCGGGCGGCTGCGAATGGAGGGCTGCGAGATCCGGGCGGACGGGGCGGCCGCCGTGCACCTGCGGGGTGGCTGGGCATCGGTGCGGGGCGGGAGCATCACCAACGGTGCGGGTGCCGCGCTGGTCGCGGACGGACGGGCCGGGGCGGAGCTCACCGACGTGGCGCTGGACGCCTCCGGCGGGCCCGCCCTCACCGTCGGCGGCGAGGCCGCGCCCGTGCTGCGCGGCTGCACGATCCGCAGCGACGACGGCGTCACGGTGGTCGCGGCCGGCAGCGGATCGCCGATGCTCGAGGGCTGCCAGGTGGGTCCGGCCCTCGGCGTCGCCGTCCTGGCCCAGCAGCAGTCACGGCTGCGGATCGCCGGCACGGAGATCCGCGGGGGTCAGGCCGGCCTGCTGGTGACCGACTCCGCCGCCCCTGTGCTCGACCACTGCCTGCTGCGCGAGGCGGCGGGCCACGGCGTGGTCACCCGCGACCGGGCGGTTCCGCGACTGGTCGACTGCACGATCGAGGCACCCGCCGGCCACGGCCTGCACGCGGCCGGCCGGTCCGCGCCGGTGCTGGAACGCTGCGAGGTGAACGCCAGCCGGGCGGCCGGTGTCGTCGCGGACGAGCACGCCGGCCCGGTGCTGCACGCCGGCGCCGTCGTGGGCTGCGGTGACGTCGCGGTGCTGCTGCTCGGCGAGTCGGCGGCACACCTGGACGGCGTGCGGCTGAGTGACAGCCCGGTCGCGATCACGATCGAGGGGTCCGCGGCGCCCGTCCTGAGCGGCCTGTCCATCGACGGCGTCACCTACGGGGTGCACGCCACCGGCGGCGCCGGGCGGATCGCGGACAGCGCCGTGCACGACGTCCGCCGGGCCGGGATCCGCCTTGCGGGGGACGCGGCGACACAGGTCGACAACGTGTGGGTCACCGGTGGCCGGGTCGGCATCGAGATCGCCGAACGGGCCACGCCGCGGCTGCGCGCCGTGCAGGTCAACGGCGCCCGGGACGCCGGGATGCTCGTGCGTGACCGCGCCTGGGCGCAGGTGGCCGGCATCCGCGCCCACGACGGCGCCAGGGCGGGCCTGGTCCTCGGCCCCGGCAGCAGGGCCACGATCACCGAGGTCGAGGTGGTCGGCAACCACGGCGCCGGCATCCTCGTCGAGACCACCGAGGACGTGTCGATCTCCGGCGGCATGGTGCGGGGCAACGGCGGCGAGGCCGTCGAGGTGACGGTGCCGACGAACCGGCTGCGGATCATCGGCGTCGACACCGGGCACAACAACATCACGGTGGGATACCGGGACGTCCCCCCGGCACATGCTGACGCTGGTTCGCTTGCCCCGGCCCCGGCCGCCGCCGCCGGACAGTCGCGGGCGGCGCCGTCAGTATCCCCCGCCGCGTCCGCCTCGTCTGGCTCATCCGGACCGTCATCCTTTGCCGGACCGTCCTCATCGGCCGCGCCGCCCGCGCCGTTCGCCCCATCCGCGCCGCGCCCCTCCGTCGAGTCGCCCGGCTCCGCTCCCGGCTCTCCCGGCTCGGGGTCCGCGGCGGGTCCGTCGTCCTTCCCGCCCGCGTCCGGCTTCCCGCCCGCGTCCGGCTTCCCGCCCGCGTCTGGCGGCGCGCCGTGGCCGCACCCGGCGTCCCCCGGGCGTACGGCGGACCATCCGTCCGACCGGTTCGGATCGCCCGGGCACGGGTCGGTGACCGGGCAGTCGCCGGACCGGCCGGGTTCGGCCGCACCCGCCCCGCACGAGTCCTGGGGGGGCGCGCCCTCCTCGCCCGAGGGCCCCGCACCGTCGTCACCCGGCGGAGCCGGTCCGGCCGGGGGAACGGACACGGTGGCGGCGCTGCTGGCCGAACTGCACGCACTCGTCGGCCTCGACGGGGTCAAACACGAGGTCGCCACCCTGGTCGGGCTACACCAGGTGGCCAAGCGACGCCGGGAGGCACGCCTGAGCGTGCCGCCGATGTCACGCCATCTCGTGTTCGCCGGGCCGCCCGGTACCGGCAAGACGACGGTGGCCCGGCTGTTCGGGCGGATCCTCGCCGCTCTGGGGGTGCTGTCCGCCGGGACGATGGTCGAGGTCGCCCGCGCGGACCTCGTCGCCGAGCACGTCGGCGGCACCGCGGTCAAGACGACCGCGCGGTTCAACGAGGCGCTCGGTGGGGTGCTGTTCATCGACGAGGCCTACACCTTGACCCGCGACAGCGGGGACGGCTTCGGCCGGGAGGCGATCGACACCCTGGTCAAGCTGATGGAGGACCACCGGGACGAGATCGTCGTCGTGGTCGCCGGCTACTCGCCGCAGATGCGCTCGTTCCTCACGGCGAACCCCGGCCTCGGCTCCCGGTTCGCCCGGACCATCGAGTTCGACAGCTACTCGGATGAGGAGCTGGTCACGATCGTCGAGCGGCTGTGTCGAAACCACCACTACGCCCTGGAGTACGAGACGCAGCTCGAGCTGCTTGGCCACTTCGCGTCCCTGGCCCGGTCGGAGACGTTCGGCAACGCCCGGGTGGCCCGGCAGGTGTTCGAGGAGATGCTCGGCCGGCAGGCGTACCGGCTGGCGGCCGTCCCCGACGTGCCGGAACTCGAACTCGCCCGGTTGCTGCCCGAGGATCTCGGCGTCACCCGACGCAACGGCTCAGCCAGGTCCGGCGGTTCGGGCGGCGCTGGCTTCGCGGGTGCTCCAGGTTTCGGGGGTGGCGCCAGCGGCGCGGGTGGTCCGGGTGGGGGAGCGGATGGGCACGGCGGGCGGGACGCGGGCGACGAGCAGCGTCGGACCGTCGACGGGCTGCTGGCCCGGCTGGACACCATGATCGGACTGTCCGAGGTGAAGCGGGAGGTCGCGGACCTCGTCGACCTCATCGCCTCGGCCAAGGCGCGCGTCGAGGCGGGCCTGCCCGCGCCGTCACTGTCCCGCCACCTGGTCTTCGCCGGGCCGCCCGGCACCGGCAAGACGACGGTGGCCCGCCTCTACGGCGAGCTGCTCGGCGCGCTCGGCGTGCTGCGCTCCGGCCAGCTCGTCGAGGTCGCCCGCGCCGATCTCGTCGGCCAGTACGTCGGGCACACCGCGGTGAAGACCACCGAGGTGTTCGAGAAGGCCCGCGGCGGCGTGCTGTTCATCGACGAGGCCTACACGCTGTCCGGCACCGGGCAGGGCCACGACTTTGGGCGGGAGGCGATCGACACCCTGGTCAAGCTGATGGAGGACCACCGCGACGACATCGTCGTCATCGCGGCCGGCTACACCGGCGACATGGTCCGCTTCCTGGCCAGCAACGCGGGCCTGGCCTCGCGGTTCAGCCACCAGATCACCTTCGCGTCCTACGCCCCCGACGAGCTCGTCGCGATCTTCGAGCGGCTGGCCGGTGCCGGCGGCTACGAGCCACACGGCCAGGCTCTGGAGCTGCTGCGCCGCCACTTCGGCGAGGTCAACCGCGGCGAGACCTTCGGCAACGGACGGTACGCCCGCCAGGTGCTCGACCGCGTCATCGTCCGCCAGGCCGGACGGCTGCGCGCCCTGGAGCGCCCCACCACCGAGGACCTCCAACAGCTCCTGGCCGACGACGTCCTCGCCGCCTTCACCCCCCGCTGACGGGATCGCACCGGCCTCGCGGGGCCAGTCGGTCTCCCTGATCGTCCCGCCCTGCGCGACGATGCGCCCCACCAGCCTCCGCGCGGCGGCCGTATCCCCCGATCGTCACGCGGTGCGGTCGGCCGCCGGACAAGATCCGCCTACACAGGTCGTCGTGGGGGTAAAAAGGGACACGAACCCGCCCACGGCGACCTGGTTGGATCTTGGGTGCACTCGGCTCTGGACTAGCCGTCACGGACCGTGGCGTGGCCTCGTCGTTCGAGGGCGCTGCGTCTACGCGGCCCGCAGGCCCATCCGTTCGGCCTCGCGGCGTAGTGAGCGTAGGGCGTAGTGCAGGCGGCTTTTCACCGTGCCCTCGGGCAGGCCGAGGACGGAGGCGGCCTGGGCGCAGGTGCGGTCATGGAGATAGACCTCGACGATGGCCGCCCGGTGCTCGGGCCAGATCCGGTCGAGCACGGCGGAGACGACCGCGGCTGCCACGACCCCCTCGGCGTGGTCCGGCGCGGCGGCCACCTCGGAATGCTCGGGCGCGAGCTCCTGCTCCGCAGGCCGGGTCTGACGCGAACGGTGACCGTCGACCACCAGGTTGTGCGCGACCCGTCGCAACCAGCCGTGTACCGAGCCCCGCTCGGGGGTCAGTCGGTCGAGGTGGTGCCAGGCTCGCAGCAGGGTCTCCTGGACGACATCCTCGGCCCGGGCCCGGTCGCCGCCGGTCAGATGCGTGCAGTAGGCGAGCAGGGCCGCACGATGTGCGAGCGCGAGCTCGTAGAAACGCTCACCGTCCACTCCGGCGGAACTGCCTCCGACGGAACTGTCTCCGGCGGAGGCGGAGGCGGCGGTGGCGGCTGGCTTCTCGACATCAATGAATGTGTCGACGCAAACTGATTTCTCGGCATCGGTTGATGTCTTTGTACCAGCCGGCGTCTCGAAGTCATCGGATTTCTCGGTGTGCACGGATTCCACGGAGTCGGCTGATCTCGTGGCGCCCGTGGATCTGTCGTCCTGATCGAATCTCGTGGCCTCGGAAATCCCGGTTGCGCCGACGGGAACGGGGACGTCGACGGGACGGCGGGTCAGACAGGTCATACACCGAACGTTGCGACAGCTGGCCTGATCGTAGCTACGGAGTGGTCCCTACCCGGGCGTGGGTCGGCACCCGATCCTGGTAGGGCTGTCCCTACCGGGGGATCGGGTGGCCCGGGCGGCGAGAATGCAGTGGGCGCGCACAGGCCATCCTGCGGCTAGTGCATGTGGCCGTACCGGACGCCGATGATCGCGGCCAGGATCAGCCCGATGATCGCGATCACCACGGCCAGCGCGACGAGACCTCGCTGGCGTACCGAGAGATCGCCGTCCCCCAGGCCGGCGGGCGCCGCCGCTCCACCCGGCCCGCCAGGACTGCCCGGCCAGCCAGATGTGGCTGGGCTGCCAAGACCGGCCGGTCCGCCAGGTCTGGTCGGTCCGCCGGGAGCGGCGGGGCCGCTGGGACTGGTCGGTCCGCCGGGACTGGCCGGGCCGCCGGGGAATCCGGGCGCCCCCGGCACCGGCGGTGCCGCGGGGGTGCGGGGTCTGGTGGCAGCGATCCCGACCGGGTCGGTGCCGCCTGTGGCCCCGGCCGCGACCTGGATGGTCGGATCAGCCGACGCCGTCGGCGGTGCGACCGCCCCGGCCCGCTGGGGCATGGGCGCACCGGTGCCCATCGCCTGTGCGGCCGACGGTGCCCTGGTGAGTGGTGCCTGCACGATGGCCGCCGCCGCGATCCGGGCCGCACCGAGCGCCACCACGTGCTTGGGATGGGCGTCCACGACGGTCGGACGGCCCAGAGCCGCCTCGACCTTGCGTGCCACCAGCGGTATCCGCGAGCAGCCGCCGGCCAGCAGCACCGCCGTGAGGTCCGTGGGACCCACCTCGGCAGAGCGCATCGCGCGGTGCAGGGCCTCCACGGTGGCATCGATCGACGGCGTGATCATCTCCTCGAACCGGGCCCGGGTCAGCGGGACCTCGGCGCGCACGGTCGGCAGGAACACCGAGATCGCGGTCTCCTCGTCGAAGGACAGCGCCTCCTTGGCCAGCACACATTCCTGGCGCAGTCGGGCGAGCCCAACCGAGGACTCCCGGTCGTGGCGGTCGAGCGCGCTCACCGCTCCGCCGAGCTCCTGGTCGACGTGATGCAGCACGGCCTCGTCGAAGTCGACCCCGCCGAGCCACTCGACACCCTCCGGCACGCCGAGGATGCGGGCCTCGCGGCCGGTCACCCGCAGCAAAGCCGTGTCGAACGTGCCGCCGCCAAGATCGTAGACGGCGACGACGTCACCTTCGGCAAGCGCGTGTGTCGCGAGGTAGTGGGTGGCGGCGGCCACCGGCTCCGTCGCCATGGTGACGGCGGCGACACCGAGCGCGTCGAAGCCGGCTAGGCGCGGTACCTCGTCGAACTCCTCCAGGCGGAAGCGGCCCCACACCGCGGGCCGGGTGAGCACGACCTGGTCTGGCGGCCCGCCGTGCATCTGCGCGACGGTGCGCACCGTGTCGGCGAGGCTCGCCGCGAGCAGCGCCGATGGCGAGAACGGCGCACCGCCAAGCATCACCGGGGTCGGATCACCGAGCCGGCGCTTGAAGCCCCACGCCACCTGGTCGGGGGCGCGGGGTGCCCGCCGCGCCGCCATGTCTCCGCTGAGCAGCCGGCCGTCGCGTTCGGCGAACACGACCGCCGGGGCGGCGATGCTGCGGGTCCCGAGACTGACCATCTCGGTGTGCAGCGGACGGGCCCGCCCCGGCAGGCTGTGACCGGCCGGGGCGATCAGGCCGTGGCCAGCCGCCCCGGCCAGGCCATGGCCGGGGGAGCCGGGATCGGTGGGAGCGCCGGGCCAGGCCTGTGCTGACGGTGCATCCTGGCGCGGCTGCCCGATCGCCGCGGCGGTGAAGGTGGTTCCGAGATCGACGCCGAGCCCGTAGCTCACCGTGCGGACCTCCGATAGGCCGGGCCTCGGGGAGGATCTGGGCGATGCTCGTCCGGGTCCTCCGGGGACGTCCCCACAGTGTAGGGGCGTACCGGGTGGCCACGAATCGTGGCATCGCCGGGAACATCAGGATCCTTCATCCGCATCCGTGCGCGCCACGTTGAGTGGGCGCGCTCGGCCGTCCGCGGAGAACGGGGCGGCCACGGGATCGGCTGAGGGCCCCGGGCTCGGCATGATACCGGCCTGGGGCCCTCAGTGGCGGGGTCAGTGCGTGTGGAGACGGTGCTCGCCGCCGCTGACATCCCGCTGGACGTGATCGATGTCACGCCGAGGATGACGCTGTTTGCTCAGTACTGCGTGTGCCGGGCGGCCCTTCGACGAACTGGCCGCTCTAGTAACGCCAGTATGGCCGGTGGTTGCGCGACCGGTCGTAGCTGACCGGATGGTATCGGCGGTGGTCGTCGTAGCGGGAGTGGTCGTCCCGGGAGTGGTCGTCCCAGGAACGGTCGTCCCGGGAGTGGTCGTCCCGGGAGTTATCGGTGTAGCGGTTGTCCCGGTTGTCGCCGTTGTCCTTGTCGCGGTCGTTGCCGCTGTTGGGACCGACGTTGCTGCGGCCGCCGATGTTGCGGTAGTTGCCGGAGCTGTGGTCGTCGCGGGAGTTGTCGACCCGGGAGTTGTCGGTGTAGCGGTTGGTCTGCTCCACGTGGTTGACGGGGGTGGCCGCCGAGGCCACCGCCGGCATCACCATGATCCCGGCGGCGGCTCCCACCGTCGCCGCCCACACGCGCACGTGCCTTCTTTGCCGAGACATTTAACTCCTTATGTATCGATGAATTGGACCGCACCCCCTACGGCCATCTTGAAATGAAGAGTAGACCGTGCACCTGGAGATCCGCGCATTCGCAGCCGCGACACGCGTGTGTCGCCCGACCGACAATCAGGAGGTCGCGTGGCACCTCTCGATGCCGCGGGGATCGTGCTAAACGTCGATTCTCTTTCTCTGCTTTTGGCCGGAGGTGTCCTGGTGGCCTGGATCCGGTCCTCATGTAGGGTTTTTTCGGCCTCTTTGGGGTGCGTGCGGTGGCTCGATGGCGGGGCCGTGGAACTGGTGGTGGAAGTGCGCGCGATGGTCGGGTCGTAGTGGTCGTGCTATGGGCGCCTCGGCGTGCACCGCAAGTCTGGCGGTGGCCGGGAAGAATGCTCATAACGTTTTGTCTGGCCTGGCTTCTCCGTGCTGGTCCGGGTCCTGCGGCGCACTCGACCGCGGTTTTCCTCCCGGAGCTGGGAGATGACCGGTCTCCCGCAGCCGCATGGGCGTTTCGGAATACGCCGTGGTGCTGGGTGGCCGCGGGTCGGGCCCTGGCATTCCGGCGGCGGTGGCGGCTTGACGCCGAAGGCCTTGCCGTCTGGGACGCTGTCGTCTGGGACCTCGTCGCCACCCGCCGACCCTTCCGCGGTCGGCGGGTGGCGACGCAGGCCAGCCACCGCGGCCCGATGGAGGGGTGCGAAGGTGGTCATGTCCGAGTGCCCCTACGGAAGCGCCCTGGGCGCTCCCGCCCGGCGCACGCCTGCCTTCGGTCGGGCCGAAGGGGCGGCCAGGGTGCGATCGAACGTATGTTTGATATGCTTGCTGTATGGGAGTAGCGCCGTTCCAGCCCTCACTGCTCGATGGCGCGCTGCTCGATGGCGCACTGCTCGACGACGCCCCGTCGGCGGCACTCGGGCCGCTGGGGGGCGCCGTGCGCAGGCATCCGCTGTCACATGGCGCCTGGGTGGATGTGCGTCGCGGCTGGGTGCAGGGGGCCGACGTGGTGTTCGCCCGGCTGCGGGAGGAGGTGCCCTGGCGGGCCGAGCAGCGGCCGATGCACGACCGGGTCGTCGCCGTTCCGCGTCTGCTCGCCTGGTACGGCCAGGGGGCGGTGCTGCCCGATCCGCTGCTCGGCCAGGCACGTCACGCGCTGGACGAGCACTACGGTGGTGAGCTCGGGGAGCCGTTCGCCACGGCGGGGCTGTGTCTGTACCGGGACGGGCGCGACAGTGTCGCCTGGCACGGCGATCGGATCGGCCGTGGCGCGCGGGTCGACACCATGGTCGCGATCGTCGTGCTGGGCAGCCCGCGTCCGCTGCTGCTGCGCCCGCGCAATGGCGGCTCGGCGCTGCGCTTCGACCTCGGCCACGGCGATGTGGTCGTCATGGGCGGGAGCTGTCAGCGCACCTGGGATCACGCCGTTCCCAAGACGGCGCGCCACGTCGGCCCGCGGATCAGCGTCCAGTTCCGTCCGCGTGACGTCCGATGAGCGGGATGGGCCCCGTCGGCGCAGGGGCGCGGGAATGCGAGAAATGGCCGAGGGCCCAGGCCCGGCGTGGTGCCGGTCCTGGGCCCTCGGTGGCGGGTCGAAGTGTCGGAGCCGCGGAGGCTTTCGCTCGACCCGGCCGCTTTCCTGCTGGCGGGACCGAAGCCCGCGCTGGCTCGCCATCCGCACGGTCGACGTCATGTGATCGGCTGGCCATGCGAACAGTCTGGGCCGAGGCGAATCGCCGGAGGAGAAAAGGTGCCGCCGGCTACGCGATCCGCATGACAGACAAGTCGCGGCACCGACGACTCTGCAGCGCCGATTGTTCTAACGGTGTGGGTACCAGGGGTCCGGGCCGTTCTGATGGCCTGGGCCATGATCGTGGCCTGGCCGGTTCGGGTGACCCGGCGGGTTGTGGTGACCGGGCGGGTACCAGGGCGGGGGGTTCGGCGGGTACCAGGGCGGCGGGTTCCGGTGGCCTGGCGGGTTGTGGTGACCGGGTGGGTACCAGGGCGGCGGGTTCCGGTGAACGGGCCCGTGCCGGGGCGGGTCAATCCGGTGGCCCGGACGGTAATAGTCCGGACCATGCGCGGCGTTTCCGGGATTCCGGATGTTTGCGTGCGGACCCCCGTATGTGGACGCCGACGCCACCGCGGGCAGGGCCACCACGCCGGCGGCAGCCCCTACCGCCGCAGCCCACATCCGCATCTGCCTTCCCGAGGACATGCTTGCTCCTTCCGCTTTGATGGAATGGCTGCACCGCTTACCACCACGTGCGGATTGGAGAGTAGACCGCGGGCGTCGGAATCGGTGAACCTGCCCGCGCGACACGCCTGTGTCGCGCGTCGGGAATTCGGGTAGTCATGTCCAAGATTATGGAGCCTTGGTGATGGTTTTCGCCCGGTGCCGCCGGGCGGTCGTCCTGACCATGACTGCCTGGCTTTCGATGGGCGGAAACCCGTTGGCATTGCCCCGCGGCGTGCGTCGTGGAAGTTTTCCCGAACGTTGGAAGCTGGGGTGGCCCCGACAGGCCGTGTGCTGACCAGTCGGGCCGCCGATGCCAGCCAGGTCAGGTGACCGTGTAGGGCTCCGTCTCGCGGGCTTCGCGCAGAGCTCGTCCCCACCAGGCGAGCTGGTCGAGCAGGCGGGCGGCGGCCGTGGCGGCCTGTGGGTCGGTGGCCACCCGGCCATCGGCGGCGAAGTCCGTGCCGCGCACGCCATGCAGGCTCACGCCGTCTCGGACACCGACGGCATGCAGCTCGGCGAACACGCCGCGCAGGTGCTCGACGGCGCGCAGCCCCCCACTGACCCCGCCGTAGGAGACGAAGCCGACGGGCTTGGCGAACCACTCCTGCCGGTAGCAGTCCAGAATGTGCTTGATCGCAGCCGGATAGCTGTGGTTGTACTCCGGTGTGATCACGACAAAGCCGTCCGCGGCGGCGAGGCGCCGGCCGAGTGCCAAGCGGGCCTCGGCAAGCGCCGGATCGCCGGGGTCGGCCCCCGGATGATCCAGCGGGGCCGCGGCCGGATCGACCAGATCGAGGCGAACATCGTCGCGCCCGCGCGTCTGGTCGGTGAACCACGTTCCCACCATCGGCCCCAGCCGTCCCGGCCGGACGCTACTGAGGAGAACCGTCAGGTTCAGGGGACGGGCCCGATGCTTCGCCGGGTCGGCCACGTGCATCGCCTCGGGCGCGTCCCCCGTCACGAAAGCCGCGTCCGTATGCGTGTTCGGGGTCGTGTATGTGCTCGTCGGAGGTACCAACGCAGGCTCCCGCGGGAAGATCGGTGCGGACGCCGGGGTGGCGTCCCGCGCTGCGCCGATCCTCAAGGATGAATCTGACTTCATGTCAAGCGCTGCGGGACCCGGCCTGGTTACGATCCCGCCAGACACGGGCGGGGCCAGGGGCGGGCCGGGAGGGACGCGATGGTCGGACGGGGCGGGATCGTGCTGTCGGCCACCGCCGCGGGTGGCGGTGCCATGGTGGGGGCGGGAGTCGGGCTGTGGCGGCTCGCGCTGGTGCAGGGCACAGCGGCGGATCAGAAGGTCCGGCCGCTGACGACCCCCGCACCGCCGGTGCGCGAGTACTACGGCAACCCGGCGGATCCGCCGTTCGTCCTGGCCATGGTCGGCGACTCCAGCGCGCAGGGCACCGGTGTACACCACTACGACGACACTCTCGGCGGCTGGCTCGCCAGCCGGATCGCCGCCGGCGGCCGGCATGTGCGGGTCGTCAGCGCCGCGGCGAACGGCGCCCGCGCCGAGCACCTCGCCGCGCAGGTCGCCCGGATCGCCCAGCTCGCCCCCGCGCCGCCCGACCTTGCCATCGTCTCGATCGGCGTGAACGACATCCGGGCGCGCACGCCCTCGGCGCAGGCCGCCCGCCACCTGGGCGTGGCCGTCGCCGACCTGCGCCGCGGTGGGTCATCGGTGATCGTCGGCACCACCCCCGACCTCAGCGTCATCGCGGCGGTCCGTCCTCCGCTGCGGCAGGTCGTGTGGCTGCTGAGCTGGCACCTCGAGCGGGCCCAGGCCCCGGCGGTTCTCGCTGCCGGCGGCATCGCGGTACGGATGCGCACGTCAGTGTCACGGGCGTTCGCCGCCGATCCGACCCTGTTCGCCGCCGACGGCCTGCACGCCTCCCCGCACGGCAACGCCCGGATCGGCGCCGCCCTCTACCATGCCTTCGACCCCGGCCAGCCCGAGCCATCCGGCCAGTCCAGCCGTGCCGACGGGGTCGGCCAGGACGGGCAGCCTGATCAGGCAACGGTCGCCGCTGCGGCGGGCAGGTCGGCGAGACAGATCCGGACCAGGCGGCGGGGGTGGTCGCCGTAACCGCCGGTGCCGCTGTGCTGGACGTGCGGATGCGGCAGTGTCGGGCATCAGCCGCGAGGTAAACCCTTGTCGGGATATTGATCGTGACGTACGAGAGGAATGCTCCGCATACAGTGCGTTGATGTTCCGTTCGTGCGGTCCGGATATCGCTGGTCGCGCGCCGGTCGCGGGTTGTCCGTTGTCGTCCGTCGTCGTCCGCGCGGGGCGTCAGCTGGGGAGAGCGAGGACGATCAGGTTGTCGCGGTAGCTGTGCGTAGCCCGGTCGAACGGACCCCCACAGGTGATGAGGGCGAGCCGCGGCGGGCCGTCGGTCTGGAACACGCCGGTCGTGGCGAGCGCCGTCTTCGCCACATGACGGCGGGCGACCACCCGGTAGGAGTGCGACGTGCCGTCGATGCTCGTCAGGGTCACCACGGTGGCCATCGGGACGGTGTCGAGCGGAAACAGGGCGCCGGGACGTCCGTTGTAGTCGACGTGCCCGGCGAGCACGACCGTCCCTGCCGGGCTTCCCGGCGCCGCACCCCCGGCCCACCAGCCCACGGTCGCCGGATCGCGCGGTACCTCGAGGGCGCCGCTGCCGTCGACCAGGCTCGTGACGATGGGTGCGCTGATCCGGACGTCCGACACGGACAGTGTGGTCGGCCGCTGCGCCCGGGCCGCGGCGGGTCGGGCGCTCTCGTCGGCCGGTGTTGCGGGCGGACCGGACTGGCCAGCCCGCTGGCCGGCCCCCGCGGCCCCCGGGGACGCGTGCGCCCCCGGGGAGCCGGTTGCCGCCGTGCCGGCGTCGAGCGAGCCGGTGTCCGCCGGGGGCCGGGATGTCATCCAGCCGGTCAGGCCGGTGACGCCGACCACGCCCAACAGCACCGCTGTCACGATCATCAGGTGTTGACCGCGGCGATGCCATCGGGTCCAGGCGGCCCTGTGCTGTCGACTGCTGGATGGTGCTGCGGGGTCGCCGGCTCGGCTGCCGCCGGACAGCGCGGCGCCCGGGTCCGCGCGAGGGGGCTCGGAACCGGACGGTTCGGGACCGGACGGATCGGCTGCGTCCGCCTGTCCCGTGTCGGGCATCATCCCCGGCGGCGAGCCAGGTGCGTGCGACGGCGCTGGCAGCCGAACAGCGTTCCGGCGATTCCGATCGACAGGCCCAGTGCGCCCAGCGGAACGACCGGCAGCCGGTTACCCGCCACGAGCAGACCACTGTTACCGGCACTCACCGCGGTGGGCACGGCCGGGGCCGGTCCAGCACCGAAGGAGGCAGGCTGCGGACTGCCCGCGCCTGGTGCGCCTACACCTGGTGCGCCGCCGCCGGGTGTGCCGCCACCAGGTGTGCCACCACCTGGGAAGCCGCCGCCGGGTGTGCCGCCACCTGGGAAGCCGCCGCCGGGTGTGCCGCCACCTGGGAAGCCGCCGCCGGGTGTGCCGCCGCCGGGTGTGCCGCCACCTGGGAAGCCGCCGCCGGGCGTGCCGCCACCAGGTGTGCCGCCACCTGGGAAGCCGCCACCGGGCGTGCCGCCGCCCGGTGTGCCGCTTCCGGGAACGCCGCCGCCGGGTGTGCCACCACCCGGGAAGCCGCCACCGGGAGTGCCGTTTCCGGGAACTCCGCCGCCTGGCGTGCCGCCGCCTGGGATCCCGCCGCCGGGCACCCCGCCGATGCAGGTGGGGTTGTCCTTGGTGGGGACGTTGTCCTTGCAGATGACGGGCGTCCCCACGCCGCCCACGCCGGTGCAGGTGGGATTGTCCTTGGTCGGCACGCCGTCCTTGCAGGGGACGGGCGCCGCCACGGATCCCGGGATGATGATGGGCCCGACGATCGGCCCCGGGATGATAATCGGCCCGACGATCGGCGCGGGATTGACGATCGGTGCCGGTGCTGGCACCGGTGACGGGCAGGCCCAGCCGTCCTTCGCGGGCACGCCGTCCTTGCACGGGACGCTCACCGGTGCGGAGAGCACGTCCTTGACAACCGGGCTGATCGATGCGGCGGCAGTGGCCGTGACCCCGATGCTGCTCGGGCCAGCGCCGATCCGGGGCTGGCCCGTGTCGTCGAGCGCTGAGGCGACGAGATTGCGAATCACGTCCTGCTGGTCCGACGTGATGCCTGCCGTCACGCCCGAGAGGCCACCCGCCGTGGGCGCGAGACCGACGTCCTGCCCCGGAGTGGTCGCTGATGCCGCGCCGACCATGCCCAGCGACAGGCAAAACGAGGCTGTCGCGGCGCCGATCGTTCGGGCGCCCGATTTCGAGAGGGAGCGCGTAGTCCGTTGCATTTTCGTGAGAACTCCCGGCACGTTATCCGGATAACTGGTCGATCGCACCATACAACTGGCCGGGTGTGGTGAAGATTGCGGCGGCCGCGATCTGTGCCCGCGATTGTTGTCACGCACTCCTATGGTCGTGCCCCGAGAGTGCCCCACGGGTCGGCCGCGGCGCTTCCGCTCGCTGGGCAATGCCTGCAGGTCTGTGCCTTGGTAGCGCTCTGACCTGCTACTTCATAGCGGTGAGGCCAGGTTGGAGAGCTCCGATACGCCGCATTCGGTCGATGGCCCTCAGGCCAGAATCCGGATGACTCTCCAATGGTGGGGGAGCGGGCCCGGAAATGAAGGGGAGTCAGGAGCCCTCCGGCCGGACTCGCCTGGTCCATTCGGCTCGGGATAACGGCTGATTCTCGAATCGGCCGCCACCAGTGGGCCGGCTGAGCGTTTGCCGGCGGTCACCGGCCTGGCGGGATGGATGCGGGTTGTGCCCGGAAAATGCCCCCGGAATATGAGTAGCCTGTTCGCGCCGACCCTTTTCGGTCGGTCGGCGCGCCGTCGGAACCCGGTTGCCCGTCCTCGATGCCCCGGACGTGCCCAGCGGATGATCGCCGCCGCTGGGGACAAGTCCGTGCCGCACGGCACACCGATGGTCTCGTCCGCCGGACAGGGCCGTCGACGCCGCGGACGGCCACCGGCACGCCCGGGCACCCTGGGGTGGTTCCTACGGTGTTACCGGATCAGGCACTCCCTGCCACCGGCCCGGTCCGAACCGCCGGCGCCGAGCGGATGCCGAGGTCTCCGTCGGAGGTGCCGGGCCCGGCGACGGGTGTTCCTGCGCCGCTGCCGGAGCCGCTGCCGGCGGTGGCGACTATTCCGGCCGCGGTGCCCGCCGCTGTGCGCGCGCCCGTGCCCGCAGTGCCGGTTCCGCTGCTGGTGCCGGTGTCCAGTGTGTCCTTGGTGGCAGAGGTGACTGAGGTGGCAGGGGTGGCCGAGGAGCCTGTGGCACCCGAGGCGGCGGGCGGTTCATGGAACGTGCCGTAGCTGCCGTCGTGATAGATCAGCGGCGCGGCCGGGCGTTCCATCCGGCTGTCGAGCACCTCGGCGACGACGAGCCAGTGGTCACCGGTGGCGATGCGCTCGCGTATACGGCAGCGCAGCCAGACGGCGGCATCCAGCAGCAGAGGTTCACCGGTGCCGAGGCGGCGCCACCGGGTGGGTGCGGCGAACCGGTCGGCACCCGGCTCGGCGAACCGTCTCGCCAGTTCCCGCTGGTCGTGCCCGAGTAGATGGACGACCAGGGTCTCGGCCGCGTGCAGCGTCGGAACCAGCGATGACGTCCTCGCCAGCGCCAACGACAACAGCGGCGGACGGTGCGACAGGGACGTCACCGAGGTGGCCGTGAATCCGGCCGGCTCGCCCCGACGGGGGAAGGTGACCACCGCCACACCTGCCGCGTGTCGACGGAACGCCTCGCGCAACCCGTCACTCGCCGACGCGAGCTGACCAGCCTGGTCCGCCCGGGCCCCGTCGGCTGCCCGGGCCGTGCCGGCGGTGAGCGGCGTGCCGGCGCTGCGAGCCGTGCTGGGGGTGCGAGGCGGACGGGCCGTCTGGGCCGTCTGGGCCGTCTGGGCCATGGCGGCGGTCCCGGACGTGCGGGGGCGGATCGTCTCGGCTGCCCGGGGCGCGGCGAGCGGGGCAGGCGTGTCCTTCGGCATGACTCCACCTTCCTTCACCTGCGTGTCCGTGTACACCGACCGTCACCTCGGCGAGGTGGGTCGCGGCTCGCCGTGCCATATGCCCTGCCTGGGCAGCGCGCACGTCGGAGGATGGGGGCATTGCGGTGACATCCCTGAAATGAGGGGGCAGAGCAGGCCATGCCGACGCCGACCGACCGTGGCGCGAGCCCGGACCGTGGCGCGAGCCAGGATCGCGGCGCGAGCCAGGAACACAGCGCCAGTCAGGAGCGGCGCCTCGCGGGCCGCTATCGACTCGGGCGCATTCTCGGGCGGGGCGGCGGTGGGATCGTCCGGGAGGGCGAGGACACGCTGCTCCGTCGCCGAGTCGCGATCAAGGAGCTGCGTCGGCCGCCAGCGGCGTCCGAGGCGGAAGGGGAGCTGTTCAACCAGCGGGTGCTGCGTGAGGCCCGTGCGGCCGCCCGTCTGCGCCATCCCGGGCTGGTCGCCGTCTATGACGTTCTCGACGCGGACGATCGCACCTGGATCGTGATGGAGTACGTCGACGGGATGTCCCTGTCCGACCTGATCCGTCAGCGGGAACGGCTGCCGGCACTGGAGGTCGCCCGGATCGGGGTCAGCCTCGCCTACGCCCTGGAGGCGGCGCACCGCGCCGGTGTGGTCCACCGCGACGTCAAACCGGGAAACGTGCTGGTCACTGCGGATGGTCAGGCCCGACTGACCGACTTCGGCATCGCTGTCACCGAAGGTGATGCCACCTTGACCGAGGTCGGCATGCTCGTGGGCTCTCCCGCCTACATCGCGCCCGAGCGGGCCCGCGGCGCCCGGGTCGGTGTCGCCGCCGATGTCTGGGGGCTCGGCGCCACGCTGTTCACCGCGGTCGAGGGGGTCCCGCCGTTCGAGGGGGAGGGCGCGCTCGGCGTCCTGGCCGCCGTCGTCGAAGACCGGCGACGCCCCTTCCGGTACAGCGGCCCGCTGCGCGGCGTGGTCACTGAACTGCTCTCTGCCAACCCGGCCCACCGTCCCTCCCTGGCCGAGGCCCGTGGTCGGTTGCGCGAGGTTGCCGAGCGCCTGGCCGACGAGACCCCCCTGCTCGACATCCTCCCGCCCGATCGGACCAGCACCTCACAGTCCCTGCTCCCGCCCGATCGCACGCTCGAGGCGGTGTCCATGCCACCACCCGATCGGAGGAGCGGCGTCGTGGTTCCGCCACCGGCATCGCCCGAGCGGGCGGCCGGTACAGCGCCGTCGGCACCGCCCGAGCGGGCGGGCGGCGCGACGTCCGGTAGGCCTGCCTCACCCGAGTGGGCGGTGGACGCTGCGTCCGTGGCCACGTCCGTCCCGGAGCAACCGGCCGACGCCGTGGTGCCGGAATCGCCCGATCTGACCAGACGCACGGCCGGCGTCGCTGACCAGTCCGAGCCGGCCGAAGCTGGGGCGCCCCAGCGTGGCCCGTCCGGACCTGACCCGTACCCATCTGACCCCTACCCACCTGCCTCGTACGAAGCCGCCCCGCACGAACCTGCCGCGTACGAACCCGATCCGTACGAGCGGGGCGCGTTCGAGCCGCGGTCCGCTCGCGCCGACGCGAGCGGACCGGACGGGGTGGATGCGGACGGTCCGCCTTCGGCGCGGGTGCCTGCGCAGGCCGGCTCGTCCGCAGGAGAGCACGGCCGTCGGCGGCGTCGGATAGTGGTGATGGCGGCCGCGGCGGCACTGGTCGCCGTCGGGATCGCCCTGGGGCTGGTGCTCACGGGCGCGGACCCGTCGTCCTCTCCGCCCAGGGCCGATCTGGCCCGGTCAGGTGGCCGCGCGGCCGCGGCGCAGACGCCATCCGGAAGTCCGGACGCCGGCGGTCCCGAGCCCGGCGCCTCCGCGACCAGACCCACCGCGTCCGCCGCCGCCTCCGTCGGGCCGGGGGAGCGGCCCACGCCGGGCGCCTCCGTGCGTCCCACCGCGACGAGTGGCGGGACGTCCTCCACCGCCGGCACGGCAGGCGCGACGGGGGGCCTCGACGATCTCGGCACGCTGGTCCCGAGTTCCACCGCGCCCGCGAGCGTCCCGGCCGGATACGCGGCGCACCGTGACGGCTGGTCCGTCGCCCTGCCGTCGGGCTGGCGGACGTCCGGCAGCGGTGGGCGGCTGGTCGCCGATGACCCGTCGGGATATCCCGACCTGCTGATCGAAACCCAGCGAACGGCCGGGGCGTCGGCCATCGGAGCCTGGCGCGAGCTTGAGGGCGCCGTGCGCGCGACGTCCCCCGGCTACCGGCGCCTCTCGATCAGCCCGGCCGACGGTGGCGCCGGGACGACCGCCGCCGCCTGGGAGTTCACGTTCGCCTCGGGCGGACGCACGATCCACGTCCTCGACCTGGGCGTCGTGCGCAACGGCCACGGCTACGGACTGCGCTGGCGTGTCCCCGACGACCAGTGGGCGGCCAACATCGCGAAGCTGCGCACCATCGTCGCCTCCTTCCGCCCCGGCCCGTGAACGGCGGGTCGGACCGATGCCGAGCCCGTCGGCATCCGTTGCCGAGTTTTGCCGCACCTCCGTAACCCATAGCGGAATCATCGTGACCTGCTGTGATATCTCCCGCTGTGCTCCCGCAGGTCTGTCCGCTCCTGCGGGCGCGGTCCGGCACTCCCGATCCAGAGCGTGGCAGCCTGTGATGTTGGCTGCGACGTGGGGCTTCACCCGCGATCAGGTCGTCTCGGCGCCGCCGGGCCAGAATGCGGAGAGCTCGCGGCATATCGTGATACCCAGACGGAGCAGACGTGAAGCGGAGTGTCGGTGACTGAGTCAACGATTATCTATACCCTGACCGATGAGGCGCCGGCCCTGGCGACGTACTCGTTCCTGCCGGTGGTGCGGGCGTACGCCGCGGCCGCGGGTGTCCCGGTCGACAGCCGCGACATCTCGCTGGCCGGGCGGATCATCGCGAGTTTCCCGGAGCACCTGGAGCCCGCGCAGCGCATCGACGACGCGCTCGCCGAGCTCGGTGAGCTGGCGAAGACGCCGGGGGCGAACATCATCAAGTTGCCGAACATCTCGGCGTCGATCCCGCAGCTGCGGGCCGCGATCGCGGAGTTGCAGGCCAAGGGCTACGCGCTGCCGGACTACCCGGACGAACCGGCCACCGACGCCGAGCGGGAGATCCGCGCCCGCTACGACAAGATCAAGGGCAGTGCCGTCAACCCGGTGCTGCGCGAGGGCAACTCCGACCGGCGCGCCCCCGCCTCGGTGAAGGCCTACGCCCGCGCGCATCCGCACCGGATGGGCGCCTGGTCGGGCAGCTCGAAGACGAACGTCGCCACCATGGGCGCCGACGACTTCCGCTCCACCGAGAAGTCCGTCACGATCGCGGCCGGCGACACGCTGCGCATCGAGCTCGTCGGTGACGACGGCTCCACCACCGTGCTGCTGCCGGCGCTGAAGGTGCTCGCCGGTGAGGTCGTCGACGCCTCGGTGCTGCGGGTCGCGGCGCTGCGGGAGTTCCTCACCGCGCAGATCGCGCGGGCCAAGGCCGAGGGTGTGCTGTTCTCCGTGCACCTCAAGGCCACGATGATGAAGGTCTCCGACCCGATCATCTTCGGTCATGTGGTCCGTGCCTTCTTCCCCAGGACCTTTGCCGCGCACGGCGGCACGCTCGCCGCCGCGGGCCTGACCCCCAACGAGGGTCTGGGCGGCATCCTCAAGGGCCTCGAGGCGCTGCCCGAGGGTGCGGCGATCCGCGCCTCGTTCGAGGCCGAGATCGCGCAGGGCCCCGCGCTCGCCATGGTCGACTCCGACCGCGGCATCACCAACCTGCACGTGCCCAGCGACGTCATCGTGGACGCGTCCATGCCGGCGATGATCCGCACGTCGGGCCACATGTGGGGACCGGACGGCCAGGAGGCGGACACCCTGGCGGTGCTGCCCGACTCCAGCTACGCCGGCATCTACCAGGTCGTGATCGACGACTGCCGCGCGCACGGCGCCTACGACCCGGCCACCATGGGTTCCGTACCCAACGTCGGTCTCATGGCGCAGAAGGCCGAGGAGTACGGCAGCCACGACAAGACCTTCGAGATCGCCACGACCGGCACCGTCCGGGTGGTGAACACCGCCGGCGTGGCCGTCCTGGAGCATGCCGTCGCCGCCGGTGACATCTTCCGCGCCTGCCAGACCAAGGACGCGCCCATCCGCGACTGGGTGAAGCTCGCCGTCGTCCGCGCCCGCGCCACCGGCGACCCGGCCGTGTTCTGGCTCGACGAGACCCGCGGCCACGACGCCCAGCTGATCGAGAAGGTCCGCGCCTACCTGGCCGAGCATGACACCGCCGGTCTCACCATCGAGATCAAGGCGCCGGAGGAAGCGATCGCCTTCTCGCTGGAGCGGATCCGTCGCGGCGAGAACACGATCTCGGTCACCGGCAACGTGCTGCGTGACTACCTGACCGACCTGTTCCCGATCCTTGAGCTCGGCACCAGCGCGAAGATGCTCTCGGTGGTCCCGCTGATGAACGGCGGCGGCCTGTTCGAGACCGGCGCCGGCGGCTCGGCGCCCAAGCACGTCCAGCAGCTGGTCAAGGAGAACTACCTGCGCTGGGACAGCCTGGGTGAGTTCCTCGCGCTGGCGGTCAGCTTCGAGCATTTCGCCACCGTCACCGGCAACACCCGAGCGAAGGTCCTCGCCGACACCCTCGACCGGGCCACCGCGACGTTCCTGGGCGAGGACAAGTCGCCGGCCCGGCGCGTCGGCGGGATCGACAACCGCGGCAGCCACTTCTACCTGAGCCTGTACTGGGCGCAGGAACTCGCCGCCCAGACCGACGACGCGGCCCTGGCCTCGACGTTCGCCGCGCTGGCGAAGACCCTCGCCGAGTCCGAGGAGGCGATCAGCGCCGAGCTGCTCGCCGTCCAGGGCAGCCCCGCCGACGTCGGCGGCTACTACCAGCCCGACTCGGTGAAGGCGGCCGAGGTGATGCGCCCGTCGGTCACCTTCAACGAGGCCCTCACCCTCATCACCGCCTGACGGAGCGCAGCCGGGACCAGCCGGACGGGGGCGCTGTGACGCCGCCCTCGTCCGGTGGCCCATGGCCCGGTCCGAAGTATCTCTTTGATCCCCGGCGGTCCTGGCCGTCAGCTCGCCTTCCGGAAGACGACGCGCGGTAGGCCCGGGCCGTCGTAGTCCGGATGGGCCGGGATTCCGTCGACTGCGCTGCCGCCGGGGGCGATGGTGAAGCCGAGGCTGGTGTGGAACGCGATGGAACGGGCGTTCTCGGGGCTGGTGATCGCGTGGATCCAACGCCGGCCGTGGCTGGCGGCGCGGGTGAAGAAATCCTGGTACAGCCACGATCCGAGGCCGGCGCGACGCGCGGACGGGGCGACCCCGACGAAGTGTATGTAGGCGCTGGCCGGATCCGTCTGTGACAGAAAACCGATCAGGAAGGCCAGTAGCGTCCCGTCGTCCGCCTCGACCAGGCGGCTGCTCGGGGTGAAGTGCTGGAAGAGGAAACGGGGGAGAAGGAGCCGGCGCTCCCAGGCTCCCGACGCGCCCTTCAGCCCGCCCCACCACAGATCCAGCACCGCAAGCACCCGCCCGTGGTCGTCTTCCCGCGGCTCACGTACCCGTACCCCGGCCGGAAGTTCGAGCGTCATGAGTCTGGTCCTACTCCGGCCACGGACCGACGTCACCCGAATATCCGCTTACCGCCGTCCGCGGCGGGGACCGGGCGGCGCGGCGACGCGGCGGCTCAGAAGTCGCTGCCGCCGTCGACGTTGATGTCCGCGCCGGTCATGTAGGTGTTGACCCGGGAACCGACGAAGGCGATGACCGGGCCGATCTCGGCCGGGTCGCCGGCGCGGGGCAGGAAGGCGGGGTGGTGGAAGTCCTCGCGGATGACCCGCATCGCGTCGACGAGGCTTTCCGGGTCGATGTTCCGCTCGGATGGCAGGGCGCCCAGGTAGGACTTCAACCCGGCGGAGAGGAACGAACCCGGCGAAACCGTGTTCACGAGGATGCCGTCGGTGGCCAGGGACTGGGCGAGGTTCTTGCTCAGGCTGGTCAGCGCCGCCTTGGCGGCAGTGTAGGCGACCAGCCTCGGCGACTGCCGGCGGGTCGAGTGGGCGCTGACGTTGACGATCCGCGCCCACTGCGCGGCCCGTAGCGCGGGCAGCGCCGCACGGACACAGCGCACCGCGCTCAGCGTGCCGATGTCGAAGGTGGCCTGCCATTCGTCGTCGTCGAGGTCGTCGAAGCCGCGGACACCGACGTCCACCGGGCCGGCCGCGTTCACCAGCACGTTCAACTGGCCATCCCACCGTTGCGTGACCGAGTCGAAGGCCGCCTGGACGGACGTCGGGTCGGTCAGATCGGTGGGGAGTGCGTACGCTTCGGGCGCGCCGAGCTCCCGCAGGGCAGCCACCGTCTCGTCGAGGGCCTCCTTGCCTCGGGCCAGCACGGCGACCTCGGCGCCCTCGGCGGCGAACCGCTCCGCGGCCGCGCGGCCCATCCCTTTCGAGCCGCCACTGACGACCACCTTCGCCCCGCCCAGACCCAGATCCATCTACGACCGCCTCCGTCGCCGTCCGATGTGAACCAGCTCACCTCCTGCTGGTTCTAGTCGAGGCCCGATGCGCCAGACAACTGTTTGCCTCACCCACGGCAGACGCGGAAGTCCCGCCGCCTCGTCCGGACGACGGCAGACGATCAGTGGACGTGACCGCTTGCGACCGGCTCGGCGGCGGCTTCGCTGGGACCGGGCTCCGCGCCTGCGCCGTCTGTGTCGCTGGCGCTCCTTTTTCTGCTCGGGCTTTCCGCGTCGGCGGGGTCGCCAACGGCCTCGGTGGTCGCCGCGGGGCGCCAGGTGCCGCCCGTCTTCTCCCAGCCGTGGGCCTGGTCGTAGGCGTCCTTCTGCTGTGCCGACAACCGCGCTCCACGGGAGGGCACGGGCACGTCGAGGTCGCCCGCATGATCGAGCAGCCAGGCGCGGACGACGGTCGTCGAGGCGGCCTGATGTGGCCGTTGCGACCGCTGCCCCCCGCCGGCCAGCGTCTCGGCAGGCTCGGCCGAGACGCTGGCCGCTGGTGCCGCCGCCGAACGGGCCGCCGCCGACGAGCGGTTTCCCGATGACCGGGCCGCCGGGAACCGCGCCGCCGACGAAGCGGGTGCGGTCGGCGATGTGGCCGCCGCGTCGTTCTCCTCGATGGCGGTCCAGGCCGTGTCCACACGGGTACCACGGGTCAGTGGCGTCACCTCACCGAACTCGGCGTACTCGCCCAGCACCGAGGACAGCTCGTCCCGGCACTCGGCGCACAGGTCCAGGCGGACGAGACTGCCGTCGAAGGCGAGCGTCGCGGTCGTTGTGGCCGCGATCCGGTCGTGCGGGTGCTGCCCCCTGTTGTCACACCAGACGTTGACGATCGAGATGACCTCCCGAGCCACTGCCTTACCCCCTGTGCGTCCCGTGCCTGAACCTGCCGAGTGCCCTGAACCTGCCAGTGCCCTGAACCTGCCGAGGTGCCCTGAACCTGCCAGTGCCCTGAACCTGCCGAGGTGCCCTGAACCCACTCAGGCCCAGGGGCACTCTCGTGATCCCTTGCGTCCGAGCCTAGTGACCGGGTCCGACAGTTTCGTCGCCGCGGGACCGATCTGCCGTGCCGACACCGGGCGTGCACGGTGATCCTCGTGCGCCCGCCGAGCCTGGCGTTGGTGATCGTCGTGTGCCCGCCGAGCCTGGCGTCGAAGTGGCGCGGACGAGACGCGGGACCGGGACAAGGTCGGCCTGGAGGTTGACAGGCCGCATCGACCGCGGCTGCCGACCCTGGGCCGGGTGGAGTCTCAGCCGGCCTGTCCGACGATGAGGGCCGGCGGGGCGCCGGGCGACGTCGCCTGCAACGTCCGCATGACCTTGGCCGGGTCGTCATACGGTCCGGAGATGTAGAACGGCTGGCCGCCCCGGCCGAACGTGATCGCGGACGGTCCTTCCCAGGCCCCGAGATGAGCGGCGGCCGGAGCCAGGTCGGGGTGCGGCTCGAAGCCGAGGCCGCGGGCGTACTCGACGGAACCGAGGACGACATCGGCGGCGAGGTCCAGCGGTGCGTCCTGCCATCCGTAGGGCTGGGAGGCGAAGTACGTCTCGCGGAAACCGGGCAGCTCGACGTCGGACATGATCGTCGGGCCCAGCGCGTTCTTGACGCCGAGGCAGTAGCAGTCCGCCAGGTAACCGCACACCGACACCCTGCCCCACCGGTGCCGGCGGGCGACCAGCACCGCGACCAGTCCACCGAGGATGGTCCGCCCGCCGGGCCGGTCCAGCTCGCGGATGCTGTCCGGTCCGTCCAGCTCGGCGGGGGCGGCCGCGATGTCGGGGCCGTCGACGGTGTCCGCCACGTCCACCCAGCCCGGCGCCGGGTCCACCATGAGACCCCGCCGCCAGCCGGCGCTGATCCAGCAGCCGACGAGCGCCGGCTCCCCAGCCGCGGCCTGTGCCTCGGCCGCGACCGCCCGCACGATCGGGTTCACCACGGACGGCGACATTCCGAGGATGCGCGCGATCTGTTTCGGCGACTTCCCCTGGCCCCGCAGCTCTGCCACCCGCGCCCGAATCTCGATGTCACCACTTATGCTCCACGACCGTAGTCGACCAGGTGCGGATCGCCGGCACCGGGCCGTTCGGCCGCGGTCCGCGGGGCTTGGATGGCTTCGTTCGTCCCCGGCGACATGGTGCGTGGCAGGGGCCGCCGGCAGGGCCGGCTCAGAAGGGGCCGGCTCTGTGCCCCCGGCAGGCGGCGGGCGGTCTTGGCGTATGGGTCGCGGGCGGGCCGTCTGGTCGGCGACTCACGCCGAGACAACACCGAGCCCGTGGGCTCTCCGGTGGGTGACCACCGCGGTATCCGTGGCGGTGGGGATACTTGCCGTGCGGTGCGGGCCAGCGGAAGAGGTGAGCGTGGGCATCCGGAATCGGGAACGTCGTAAGGCCAGACAGAAGGCGCGGACGGAACGCGGCCGCGCGCAGTCCGGCCGGTCCGCGGCGGGCGGCGAGACCGACTCCGCGCGGGGCCTGTTCAACGGGGGACGCCCCGCGTACGGGACCCTTCCGGAGATCGTCGACCAGCTGATCGGGGCGGCGGTGAACGCGCGGCTGCGCGA
Source organism: Frankia sp. AiPa1 (assembly GCF_023243075.1). GTDB lineage: Bacteria > Actinomycetota > Actinomycetes > Frankiales > Frankiaceae > Frankia. The sequence continues at coordinate 78,787 of NZ_JALKFZ020000185.1, forward strand.
GGACGCCGACCAGTTCACGAACTGCGTGCAGGCACTGGTCGGCGTGCCGCAGGAGGCGCGGGGGCGGCAGGTCGTCAACCGGTGCCTGCTCGCCTGGTTCGACCGCGTTGTCGAGGCCGCCTGGCAGCGCGGCTGGCAGCCGGTGGACGTGCACCGCATCGTGGGCCGCCGGGCCAGTGCGCGGCACGCGCGGCTGGCCGTCGATGCCATGGCCGCCGAGATGCGCCGCTACGCCGCCGCCACCGTCGACGAGCGCTGGCAGGCCCAGCTGCGCGGCCTGGGCGCCACCGTCTGGTGGGAACGAGACGAGGAATGGCTGGATCGCTGGGGGCACCGGGAGAGCCTGGACCGGTCGCAGACACTTGCCGACGCCGTGGAACTGCTCGCGGTCGTGCACTCGCTGCCCCCGCTCGAGTCGCTGTGCCCCCCGCCAGGCAGCGCCCGCCGGGACACAACGTCCGGGGCCGCGTCCGGGGGCCGCACCACTGCCGGCGACCGATCCTCCTCCGGAGCACGAGCCTCCTCCTCCTCCTCCGGGGCACGAGCCGCGTCCGGGGGTCGTCGGGCGTCCGGGGCGGGTCGTTCCACCGGGACGGCCACCGGCGCGACCGATGCCGGCCCGACGAGTGTCGGCGCAACCGCTGCCGGCGGATCCGACCGGCGCATGCTCGACCGGGTCCGCGCGCTGCTGGCGAAGGCCGAATCGACCGAGTTCGCCGAGGAAGCCGAGGCGCTGACCGCCAAGGCGCAGCAGCTCATGGCCCGGCACAGCATCGATGAGGCGCTGCTGGCAGCCGGTCAGGGCGCCCGGGAGACCCCGGCGGGCCGCCGGGTCGGCATCGACAACCCGTATGAGATCGCCAAGGCCAGCCTGCTCGACGTGGTGTCCGACGCCAACCGCTGCCGCACGGTGTGGTCGAAGAGCCTCGGGTTCGCCACCGTCATCGGCTTCGAGCCCGACCTGGACGCCGTCGAGCTGCTCTACACGTCGCTGCTGGTGCAGGCGACCACGGCGATGATGCGGGCCGGGTCCCGCCAGGACGGCGCCGGACGGTCCCGCACCCGCTCTTTTCGCCAGTCGTTCCTCGCCTCGTTCGCGACCCGCATCGGTCAGCGTCTGAGCGCCGCGTCCGAGCAGGCCCATGCCGAGGCCGCGGCGGAGACGGGCGATGGCCGCCTGCTGCCGGTGCTCGCCGCCCGCACCGACTCCGTCCGCGAGGCGACCGAGTCGATGTTCCCGCAGATCGTCGCCCAGGCCGTGCGCGCCACCGACCCCGAGGGCTGGGCCTCCGGCCGCGCCGCCGCCGACCTCGCCACTCTGCACACCCGCGACGAGGTCACCGCCGACCGCTCCGGCTGACCAGTCCCGCGGCGACCTGGCCTCAGGGCCCGGCGGCCGCCTGCCGGTGAGGTCAGGGTCTCGGTTGGTCGGCTGGCCCGCCGGCTGCGCCAGGAGCGCCCGGCCCACGCACTGGGGCTGACCCAGATGTCCGTGCTCTCGCGGCCGCACCGGCCTGGCGCGGCGAGTCCCAAGGCGCTCTCCGCCCAGGAGGGGGCTCAACCGCAGACGATGCGCGTACCCTCGCCGCGGCCCTGGCGGCGTTCACGGTCAGGGATGCCGCTCAGGCCAGTCCCACCGGGCGGCGTGGCTGGTGCCGTCTGGCAGCGAGGTGGAGCCCACCACCTGACCCCGGTTGTTGATCGCGATCGGCTGGGCGGAGCCGCCGAGCCGCTCGGTCCGGCCGTGGCTCCGCCGGAAGGCGGCGGTGCTGGTCGCGACGACGATGTCGCCCCGCTCGTTGAGGGCGACCGGCCGCGCGAACAGGCCACCGAAGTCGCCCAGCTGGGTCCGGCGGCCGTGGTCCCAGAGCAGGATGTGCCCGACGTTGGTCGCGGGGTCGTAGGTCGAACCGAGGATCTGGCCGGCGTCGTTGATGGCGACCGCCGTGCTCAGCGGGTCATGCGGGTCCAGGTCGGTCGCGCGGTCGCCCTGCCACAGCATGGCGTGGGTGTCTCCCGTCGGCGTCGCGGCCCAGCCGACGACGTCGCCGCGGTTGTTGATGTCGGAGCCGTAGCCGGTCGCGGTGGGCAGCGGCACCCAGCGTCCCCGGATCCAGCGGGCCGAGTGGTCGTGGGCGTGGTCGTTGGTCTGGACGTCGCCCAGGATCCACCCGTTGCCGCTGATGGCGCGGGCGCCACTGCTCTGGCCCGCCGGAGCGCCGAGGTCGACGGTGTGGCCGTCACGCCAGAGCATCGCGTGCGTCCCGCCGGTGAGCGGCCCCGTTCCGACCACCTGCCCGCGCTCGTTCTGGTCGGAGACGGAGAAGTCGAGGTGGACGACGGACCCGTCGGGGCGCAGCACGAAGCCGGGGGAGTAGAAGCGGCCCGGGATGCTCCCGGCGATCTGCCCGGCGTTGTTGATCCGCAACGGTCCTCGCGCGGTGTCGGGCAGTGCGGTCAGGGCACCCCGTGACCAGCGGAATCCGTGGGTGTCGTACGGCGCGCTGTAGCCGGAGCCGACGATGTCCCCACGGTCGTTGATCGAGGTGGCGCTGACGTAGGTGAAGCTCGGCAGGGCCCCGAGGTCGACCGGCGACACGGTCACGATCGGATCGTCGCCCGCGGCCCTCGACACCGCCGTGCTGGGAGCCGCTGTCGCCGCCCCGGCCGACAGGACCACGATGGTCCCGGTCGCCGCCGCCGTCATCGCCGCCGTCATCGCCGCCGCCGCAGCCACCCTGACCGCGCGCCCCGGGCGCACCGCAGGCCGCGCCGCACCCCTGGTACATCCCGACCGCGTCGCACGCGTCGTAGCCCCAGTACGCCTCGACCGCATCGCTGCCTCCCGTACGGTGGCCGGTCATCCTCCGGCGTCAACCGCGTTGGGGAATCAGACAACCACTGTCCGACGTCACATGGTGGGAGTGGTCGGCCGACACGCGCCCACTCGTTCCGGTACCGAGCTCGGCCTGTCCGTCCACGACACCGCGCTCGCCTCCGCGCTCGCCTCGTCCGTCGCGTCCACCCTCCGTTCCCGGCAAGGCGGCCGCCACCGCCGGGTAGCGCCCGCCGCCACTGTTACCGTGGCTCCCCAGACGCCGCCGGGAGGCGTGTTGGCCAACGGCAGTGATCTGCCAGGATCCATGAAAATGGGCACACCGGTCCTGAATCCGATCCGGAGCTTTGTCCTGCGGTGACGACCGGCAATGCCACTCAGCCTAAGTTGATCAAGCTGCCGCCTGGGGTTTTACGGGGTTGGCGAGCCTGATCGTGGGTGGGACGGGGTGGCGGGTGCCGCGCTGGCCGGGTTTCTTGACGGGGAAACGGCTCGGGGCGGCGCGTCGCGCGACGTGGGGGTAGGTCCTGATCAATGCTTACCGACCTTCACAAAGCCGGACTCGAAGGCGATGATGACTGCCTGGGTGCGGTCACGCGCGCCGAGTTTAGCCAACACGCTGCTCACGTGGGTCTTGACGGTCTGGACGCCGAGGAATAGCCGGTCGGCGATCTCGCTATTGGTCAATCCCTGACTGACTAGTCGCAGTACGGTGGCCTCCCGGCCTGTGAGCGTGGCCCGGCGCATCGCCTCTTGAGCCGCCTGATCCACCGATCTGCTCGCCATGTATCGGATCGCTTCGGGAAACAGCAAGGTATCGCTCGATGCGATCAAATGAACGGCTTGGACTATTTCTGCGTGACGTGCTCTTTTGAGTAGGAATCCGTTGGCGCCACCGCGGAGCGCTTCATAGACATAGTCGTCCAGTTCAAAAGTGGTGAGTACGAGAATTTTCGGTGGGTCGGTAATCTCCGCGAGGATCTCCCGGATGGCAGCTAGCCCGTCAACCCTCGGCATACGAATGTCCATCAGCACGACGTCCGGTGCTGTCTCCCGGATCAGTGGTACGACCGTCGAGCCGTCGCTGGCCTCGCCGACGACGGCGATCTCGCCACTTGCCTCGAGTATGACCCGCAGTCCCACCCGAACCAGCTCATCGTCATCGGCGAGCAGGACAGAAACCGTCACCGGGCTACTCTACGCGGGGCCGTCTGCTGCCTCGTGGACCCGACACGAAGTGGGAGTCGGACCTCGACGATCCAGTGGCCGTCCTGGGGTCTGGCACTGAACTCGCCACCGAGGAGGACAGCCCGTTCCCGTAATCCGCGCAGGCCTTTGCCTCCAAGGCGGGGAGGGCTGATGGATCTGCCAGCGACTGGGTTGACAATACGCAGCTCCAGGGACACGTCGTCGACACTGATGTCGATCATCACCGGGCAGCCCTGCGCATGCCGCAGTGCGTTAGTCACCGCCTCCTGGAGGATCCGATAGGCCTCTCGGGACACGACGCCGGGGATGTCGCCGATCCGTGGACTGACATCGGCGATGACCGGGGTGCCGGCAGCTTGAGCGATACCCAGCAGGACGTCGATTTCGGCGAGCGTGGGACGTGCGCGCACGCCTGCAGAAGTGTCGCGCAGTATCCCCAGGGTTCGTTCAAGGTCGTCCATGGCGCGTCGTCCCGTCTCCTCGATGACGGTCAGGGCCCGCTCGACGAACGCGGGATCGGTGCCCACAACCTCCCTGGCCGCGCCAGCCTGTAGGACTGTCAGGGTGAGCGCGTGGCCGATGGAGTCGTGCAGTTCCGCGGCGAGTCGGTTACGTTCCAGGAGCTGTTCCGCCCGGTGTTCGGCCTCCGCCAGCTGTTCGGCCGGAGACGGGCTGAGAAAGGCCCGGGCCGCTCGCAATTGCAGCTCGCCGGCAGCGACTACCATCCATAGCAGAGCAAGGATCAACGGCGGGAATAGTAGTGGACCCAGCGTCAGGTGGTCGCTGTCCAGTACCTCGATTCCTGCGGTGTACAGGGGTCCCTGCCGGAACGGTGCGAACGCGAGCTGGACGGCAAGAGCAACGGCGTTGACCGTCAGGGCTAGAACAGCGACTCCGAACCAGACGCGGAAGAACAACCAGAGCCCGGTCCTGCGCAAGTCGGACAGAGTGCGCGAGCGGGCGACACTGATCTTTGCACTGTCCTGCGGCTTCAGGAGAAACCTTGCCTGGATGCCTTCCGCCTGGCGGGTCCCGGGCACGAGTGCGATGAGCGTCAGCAACGGTAGCGGGGACACCAGGCAGGTGAGCAGGGTGGTCGCCAGGGATTCATCGAAGCCCGGCGCGACCATGACGCAGATGCCGGCAAAGACCCCGCCCATGGCTAGGTGCAGCCAGCGCGTGTAGACAGCGGGTCGGAGTAGCAGGGAGACAAAGACCGGCACCACTCCATGATGCCTACCATGGTCCCCCGTGCACCTCCCCCACCGGAGGGAGGACGGTTGGGGGATCCGCGCGTGGCCCCGCGTGTCGCTAACTAGGACCCATGGCGACCGAGAAGGAATCACTGCCCCAGGCGCGTATTGACGTCCGGGATGTCACCAAACGCTACGGATCGACTGTCGCTGTGAACCAGCTCACCTTTCAGGTCGAACCCGGTCGAGTGACCGGCTTCCTCGGGCCCAACGGCGCGGGCAAGACGACCACCATGCGGATGATGCTTGGCCTCGACCGACCGTCGGACGGCGAGGTGCTCATCAACGGCCGCCCGTACGCGCGGATCGAGGAGCCGCTGCGGCACGTGGGCGCGCTTCTCGACCCTGCTGCTGTGCATCCCGGGCGGCGGGCTCGGGACCAACTGCTGGTCCTCGCCAGGAGCAATCGCATCCCAGATGTGCGGGTCGACGAGATGCTTGACCGGGTGGGCTTGTCCAGCGTAACCAAGCGCCGGATCGGTGGATTCTCCCTGGGCATGCGTCAACGGCTCGGGCTCGCGGCCGCGCTGCTCGGCGATCCTCAGGTTCTGATCTTGGATGAACCGCTCAACGGCCTCGATCCAGAGGGCATCCAATGGATCAGGAAGCTGCTCAGGGAACTCGCCGAAGACGGTCGGGTGGTCTTGGCCTCCAGTCATCTCATGAACGAGATGGCGGTAACCGCCGATCATCTAGTCATCATCGGAAGAGGTCGGCTGCTGGCCGACGTCAGCATGACCGAGTTCAGTGCCCGGTACGGCCGCGGCCGGGTCCGGTTGCGCACGACCCGGCCCGAACGGCTGGGCAAGGCACTGGCCGCCGAGGGGCTCACCCTGACGGCGATGAACGGCGGGATGTGGGAGGTACCTGAGGCACAGCCGGACCACATCGGCGCTGTCGCCGCCCGCGAAGGCGTGCCACTCCAGGAACTGGAACTGTACAGAGACTCCCTGGAGGAGGCGTTCCTACGGATGACCGCGCGTTCCGCCGAATTCACCGCCGCTGCTGGACGAGAGGCGCTGATATGACTCTGCAACCGGTGCTGTACTCGGAGTGGACCAAGATTAGGTCGGTTCGATCGATCGTTTGGGCGCTGACGGTGGCCGCTGTCCTGCTCATCGGCTTCGGCTCCTTTGCCTGCGGGGCTTACGGCGATGGCGAAGCTGCCCAAAAAGATTTTGATCCGCTGGCGCTGGCTTTCTGGGGGGTGAACTTCGCCCAGGTCGCAGTGGCTGTTTTCGCGATGCTGGCTATGGGGGGCGAATATGATAAAGGCGCGATAGCTACCTCTCTCACTGTGGTTCCCCAAAGGGCCCGATTTTACGTTGGTAAACTTCTGGTGACCTCGGGCCTCTCTCTGGCCGTCGCGATCCCGGCCACTTTGATCACGTATTTTGTGGCACAAGGTCTGCTGGGTGAGCACGGAGTTTCCTTCGGTGATCCCGGCACAGTGCGCGGTGTGCTTTCTCTGATTTTCTACTTCCCGCTGCTGACCCTCCTATGTGTGGGGCTCGCCGCGATCTTCCGCACTCTGGCGGCGACAATGGGAATTTTCCTGCCACTCCTGTTTCTTGTGTCTCCGCTGAGCATGGAGGTTCCCAGCCTACGGACTGTCGCCCAGTTCCTGCCTGACCGGGCTGCGCTGTATGCAGCCATGAACCTCCATTCGAATTCCGATTTTGTCTACGATGCGTGGCTGGGCCTGCCGATTATGGCTGTATGGACGGCGGCGTTGGTCTTCGGTGGCTGGTACGCGTTGCGTAGCCGTGATGCATGAGCGACGTTTGGCTCGCACTTTGAGGTTGGCTCTCCGCCGCAGTCAACTGCGAAGAGCCGTAAAAGGACCCGTCTCAGGCGGGCACCTCGACGCGTGGCCCACCCAACCTTTACTCGACGGGCGGAACGATCAGGAACGGTCCGCAAGTCCACCGGAGACACCGCCGGGCAGCGCGTTGGATTCTACCGGAACCTGCGGCCGGTCCTCGGTTCCGGGCCCGTCGGTCTGTGTCCGACTCTCGGTTCCGAGGCCATCGGTCTGTATCCGGCTCTCGGTTCCGAGACCACCGGCCTGGGCCGGACGCGGGCGCGTGCCGCGCCGGATGGTCGCCTTCGACCGCGTGATCGCGACCCCGGCCAGGCACAGAGCGCCGCCGACGAACGACAGTGCCGCGGGCGCCTCGTCCAGGATGATCCAGGACAGCAGGGTCGCGAGAACGGGTACGAGATAGGTGGTGGCGCCCAACTGGCCCGCGGGCATGCGACCCAGCGCGTACGCCCAGGTGGTGAACGCGATGGCCGTGGGAAAGACGCCGAGATAGACCAGGCCGGCGATGGCACCGGCCGAGGCGTCACCGCCCTCGGACCACAGGTCGGGAGCGAAGGGCAGGCAGGCGACCGCGCCGATCAGGCAGCCGAACCAGGTCGCCGACAGCGCCGAGGTCCGGGCCAGCGCCGGCTTCTGGGCCGTGACGCCGATCGCGTACATAAGGGCCGCCACCAGGCACAGGACAACCCCGAAAAGGTCCGTGTGGCGCCCGCCGCCGGAGGCCGCGCCGACGATCACCGCTCCGATCAGAGCGGTGACGGACCCGGCCAGTAGCCGCGGCGGAAATCCCTCCTTGAGCAGGAGGCCGGCGAACAGGGCGATCAGCAGCGGGCCGCCCTGTACCAGGATCGACGAGGTGCCGGCGTCGAGATGCCGCTCGCTGGCGTTGAGGGCGACATTGTAGGCAGCGAACCAGGCCACGCCGTAGGCCAGAATGAACCACCAGGAGTTACCTCGGGGCAGGACCGGTCCCCGCTTCACCGCCACGATCATCCCGAGCGTCACCGCCCCGATCAGAAGCCGTCCCAGCGCCAGCGGCCCCGGGGCGAAGGTGTGTCCCACCGATCGGATACCGACGAACGCCGAGGCCCACAGGACAACGGTGACACCCACGGCGATCAGGGCACCATTCGGTCGCCTGGCATGGTTGGCTTTCTGGTTTTCCATTGAAGCCGTCACGCGCAGGATCCTCACAACTGGGACGGGACTCCCTCTCTGTCAGGCTTGCGGCAGCAGGTGGTAAGTGAGTCAGTGCCGCGGCTCGGGAGACATCAGCTGGTTGACCTCGGCGTAAGGTATCGCCTCGGTGATACGGGAGAACGTGCCTTCCTCGTGGATCTCCTGGGCGACCCGCAGGACGCTCGCGAAAGCGATCCGTGGCAGCAGGGAACCGAAGCTGATCCGGCGGACGCCGAGCTGGCCCAGTTCGGTCACCGAGGGAAACGGCGGCCGGCCCACCAGCACGTTCACCGGGGCCTGGACCCGCTTGCAGACCTCGCGGATGGCGTCCGCGTCGGGCAGCCCCGGCGAGTAGACCACGTCGGCCCCGGCCTGTGCGTATGCCTGAAGCCGGCGGATCGTGTCTTCGAGATCGGCACGGCCGTAAAGAAAGTTCTCGGCACGTGCCGTGATGACGAACGGGAAGGGCAGGCTCCGCGCGGCGGCGACCGCGTGGGAGACCCGCTCC
>NZ_JALKFZ020000001.1 GCF_023243075.1 Frankia sp. AiPa1
CGGCGCGGGCGGGCCGGCCACCCGGCGCCGGCCCCCCCCCCGCCCCCCCCCCCGCGCGCCCCCCCCCCCCCCCCCCCCCCCCCCCCCCCCCCCCACCGTGCACCTACGGCCCGGCGGAGGCGGCCGGTCAGCGGGACCGCACAGCAGGATCGAGCGCTGATGGCCCTCGCCGAGGCACTCGACGATCTCGACCGACAGATAGGTGAACGGTGAGCTCCCCGAACATCGACACCCCGCCGCCTACCGGGGCCACGCCAACCGGGGTGGGGCCCAGCGGCGTGCCTCCGGGCGCTCCCGACGGGACGAAGTCCGTCCCCTATGGCTCGCAGGCCACCGCCGAGGGGAGCAAGGCCACCGCCGAGGGGGCCGGCGCCGCGGACGGCGGCCGGGGAGGGTCGACCGTGCGCCAGCCCGGTCCGTTCCCGCCGGGAAGCGCGCCCTCGCACCGCCCTCCGCCGAGTGGTGAACGCGCGGTCGCGGCACCGGATCCGGATGCCGCTCGGCGTGCGCTGATCGCGTTGCGTGGCGAGGTCGCCCGGGCAGTGGTGGGCCAGGACGCCGCCGTCAGCGGCCTCGTCGTCGCCCTGCTCTGCCGCGGCCACGCCCTGCTCGAAGGGGTGCCCGGAGTGGCGAAGACGCTGCTCGTGCGAACCCTGGCGACCGCGATGTCGCTGGACACCAAACGGCTGCAGTTCACCCCTGACCTGATGCCTGGCGACGTCACCGGCTCGCTCGTCTACGACAACCGCAGCTCCGAGTTCACCTTCCGCGAGGGGCCGGTCTTCACGAACCTGCTGCTCGCCGACGAGATCAACCGCACCCCACCGAAGACACAGGCAGCGCTGCTGGAGGTGATGGAGGAGCGTCAGGTCAGCGTCGACGGGGTGCCCCGGCCGCTCCCCACACCGTTCGCGGTGCTGGCCACCCAGAACCCGGTCGAGCACGAAGGGACCTATCCGCTGCCCGAGGCGCAACTCGACCGGTTCCTGGTGAAGGTGACCCTGCCACTGCCCCCGCGCGACGACGAGATCCGGGTGCTTGCCCACCACGCCGGTGGGTTCGACCCCACGAATCTCGCCGCCGCCGGAGTACGCGCCGTCGCCGGGGCCGCCGATCTGGCCGCGGCGCGGGCAGCGGTCGGTACCGTCGCGGTGCATCCCGATGTCCTCGCCTACATCGTGGACCTCGCTCGGGCCACCCGGACGGCGCCCAGCGTCCAGCTCGGGGTGTCGCCACGCGGCGCCACCGCGCTGCTGGCGACCACGCGGGCCTGGGCGTGGCTGTCCGGGCGGGGCTATGCCACGCCGGATGACGTCAAGGCGCTGGCCCGGGCGACGCTGCGACACCGGATCAGCCTGCGGCCCGAGGCCGAGCTCGACGGGGTGACCGCCGATGTGGTGCTCGAACAGGTGCTGGCCACCGTCCCGGCGCCCCGGTAGCGGGCGGCGGGACGGTGGCGATCAGCGGCCGTGCGGTCACGCTGGCGCTGTGCGGGGTGCTGCTCGTCGTGCTCTCCCCGGCGCCTGGCCTGACCCTGGCGCTGGTCAACCTGCTGTTCGTGGTGCTGGTCGCTGCCGACGTGGCGCTCGCCGGGGCGGTGCGCCCGCTCGCGTTCAGCCGGTCCGGCCCGACGGCGACTCGGCTCGGTCAGCCGGTGCCGCTCGTACTCGCTGTCGCCAACCACGGCACGCGCACCGTGCGCGCCCAGATCCGCGACGCCTGGCCACCGTCCGCGGGAGCCCGGCCGCGTATCCACCGGGTCGTGGTACCCGCCGGGGAGCGTCGGTTCCTCGAAACCGCCCTGACGCCGACTCGACGCGGCGACCGCGAGCCGTTCCGGATCACGGTGCGTACGTTCGGGCCGTTCGGGCTCGCCGGGCGCCAGGGCAGACATCACTGTCCGTGGCGAGTCCGGGTGCTGCCGCCGTTCACCTCGCGCCGGCAGCTGCCCGCGGCGCTGGCCCGGCTGCGGGAGATCGAGGGCGAGGTCGCGATCCGCGGGGCCGGGGCCGGCTCGGAGTTCGACAGTCTGCGCGACTACGTCATCGGCGACGACGTCCGACTGATCGACTGGCGGGGCACCGCACGTCGCGGCGCGGTGGTGGTCCGGGCATTCCGGCCCGAGCGGGATCGGCGAGTCGTCTGCGTGCTGGACACGGGTCGCACCTCGGCCGGCCGGGTCGGCGACACTCCGCGGCTGGACCATGCCCTGGACGCGGCCCTGCTGCTGACCGCGGTGGCGCTGCGGGCCGGCGACCGGGTCAGTCTGCTCGCCCACGACAGCGTGCCGCGGGCCGTCCTGCCCGGCTCCCACGACCAGGCCTACCTCGCCCGGGTCAGCGACGTGATGGCCGGGCTGGAACCCGCGATCGTGGAGGCCGACCACACCGGAATCGTCACCAGCGTTCTGCGCGCGACGTCCCGGCGCAGCCTCGTCGTTCTGTTCACCGAGCTTTCCCCGGCGGTGATCGAGGAGGGCCTGCTGCCCGCTCTGCCGACCCTGACCTCGCGGCACACCGTCGTCGTCGCCGCGCTGCGCGACCCCCGCCTCGACGAACTGGCCGCCGGCCGCAAGGACGTCCGCGCCGTGTACACCGCCGCGGCCGCCGAGCAGACCCGCATGCGCCGCCGTGAGCTCACCGAGACGCTGCGCCGACGTGGTGTGGAGGTCGTCGACGCGCCGCCGACCAGCTACGCGGCGGCCGTCACCGACGCCTACCTCACCCTGAAATCCCTCGGCCGGCTCTGACTGTCGTCCACGACCCCCCAGGCCTTTCACCCACGATATTCACTGGCAAGGCAACCGATCAGCAGGTCCTGAGACCCTCGGGCGCCCCGGGCGAGACCATATCCACGATGGCCCCAACCTTCCGAGGACGCGGGGTCAGACGACGGGGGCGAGATCGGCGGCGCCGTGGTCGGCGTCCAGGTCGGCCGTCTCCCCGGCGGCAGCGGCCCGCGAGCCGTACAGCACGACGTAGGCAACGAAACCCGCCCAGGCCAGCGTGCCGATGCCGAGCCGCACCACCGTGGGCAGCCCGGAGGGAGTCACGAATGCCTCGATGGCACCGGAGACCGCCAGTGCCAGCGCCGCGCCCAGCACGATCGGCACCGCCGCCCGGCCCTCGGCCGCCAGTGCCTCGAGCCGCCGACGAGGCCCCGGTGCGATGATCGACCAGCCCAGGCGGAGCCCCACAGCCCCCGCGATGAAGACCACGGTGAGTTCCAGCAGGCCGTGCGGAAGGATGAGGCTGAAGAACTGACCGCTCTGGCCGCAGCCCGCCATATAGCCGCCGACCACCCCGACGTTCACCGCGTTGGTGAGAAGCACCAGCAGGGTGGGAATCCCCAGTAGTGCCCCGCTGGCCACCGCCGCGGCCGACACCCAGGCGTTGTTCGTCCACACCTGGCTCGCGAACGACGACGCCGGATTCTCCGAGTAGTAGGACGCGAAGTCGGAGCGACACAGCTGCTCCACCGAACTCGGCGGAACCACCCCGGCTCGTGCCTGCGGGTCGTTGACGATCCACAGGGCGATGACCACCGACAGCATCACCGACCCGCCCGCCGTGGCCAGAACCCACCAACGCCGCTGGTAAACAGCCAGCGGAAACGTGACGGTGAGGAAGCGGCCAAGAACATGCCAGCCGGGGTCGGACGCCCCGGCGACCGCCGCTCGGGCTCGGGTGACCAGATTCGTTAGGTCATCAACCAGGTGCGTGTCGTATGACCGGGTGCGGATGACCGAAAGGTGGGTCGCGGTCCGCTGGTAGAGGTCGACCAGTTCGTCGAGTTCCGCCGGCCGCATCCGGCGCGGACGGCTGGCACGGTCCACCAGCTGCCCGAGGCGGACCCATTCCGGTCGGTGCACGGCGACGTACGCATCGAGATCCATGACCGCCCCATCCTTTCAGACGGCAGGCGCGCGGATCGGACAGATCGCCCCCACCGGGTCCCGGCCGACACCGTAGGCTCGGGGCTGATCGCACATCGGGATTCCGGGAGCCGCCGCATGACGATGCCGGACCATGTCGATGCCCGACCGGACGAGGCGTGAGTCAGTCGGTGCGCGGCGCCCCGCCCTCCCCGTGGGCGCCGGGACCCCGGCGGGCATCGGAGCGCCCGGCGATGGGCGTCGACACGATCATCACCGGCGAGGCCGTCGCGATCGACCTGCGGGTGGCGCGGCTGGGCTCCCGGCTGGTCGCCGGGCTGCTCGACCTGTTCGCACAGTTCTACCTGCTGAGTCTGCTGGGGGCACTGGTCCTGCTCGTGGTGCGGCCCGGCGACGACGCGCTGGCGGCCGCGATGGTCCTGCTGACCTACATCACGGTGGTGATCGGCTATCCGGTGGCCTGCGAGACGCTCAGCCGCGGGCGGACGCTCGGCAAGATGGCACTGGGGCTGCGGGTCGTACGCGATGACGGCGGTCCCATCCGGTTCCGGCACGCCTTCGTCCGTGGTCTGCTCGGCGCGGTCGTCGAGCGACCCGGCATCCTCATCGGCCTTCCGGCGATCCTCTGCATGATCAGTTCGCGGACCAGCAAGCGGCTCGGGGACGTGTTCGCCGGGACGGTCGTCCTGCAGGTCAGTGTGCCACGCACGGTCGGCGCGCCACCGTACGTCCCGCCCGCCCTGCTCGGCTGGGTCAGCCTGCTCGACCTGTCCGGGCTGGACGACTCGCTGGCGCTGCGCACCCGGCAGTTCCTCAGTCGCGCGCACGGTCTGTCCGCACCCGCCCTCGAACGCCTCGGTAGCGGCTTGGTCCAGGAGATGCGGGCGGCGGTCACCCCGCCTCCTCCGCCGGGAACGCCGGGCTGGGCCTATCTGTCGGCCGTGCTCGCCGAGCGTACCCGGCGCAGCTACGTGCGCCTGATCGCGCAGCGCTCGGCGACCCAGCCCCGACCCGCACCCCGCGGATACTGACCGCGCCGAACTACGAGGTCTCCCGACCTGGGGACACAAGCCCATCGGAGCCCCACACCCTTAACGTCACCTAAACAAACGAGGGAAGACCGCACACCGGGCCACCGCCGGTTGGCTCCGTCCGGAATCCCTCGTCTACCGTTACCTGCGGTATCGGACCGTCCCGGCCAACCGGAGCGAAATTAGGTGTCCGCCCCGCCGGTGGCCGGGGGCAACGGTGCCAGGAAGCGACCAAGCACCGGCTCGCGCATGCTGGTCTCGCGCGTGCCGGTCCGCGGTCGGACGAAGATCCGACAGACACGAAGATCCGATCAAGATGGGGATCCGGCAAAGCGGCCGGCCCGCCGAGGGGGTGACGTCGACGTCTGGCAGACGGGAGTCGAGCACTCCATCCCAGGCCACGCCGGCAGCAGACGCAACGCCGTGCGCGGAAGCGGAATCAGCCTCATCACAGGCGGGGTCGGCGCGGGCGGGATCGGCCACCGGGCCAAAGCGCGCCGGCTCGGCAGCCGGGTCGCCGCGCAACGGGGTGGCGAGCGCCGTGCCGCCGCGGGCTGACGGCAGGCCGCGTGCCGGCGCGGCCGAGCGGGTGGCCACACCACCCCGCCCGGCCTCGGCCCGCCCGGCCTCATCCGGCGCCGCCCCTGCCGTGGGGTCCCCGACCGCGGCAGGGCCTTCGCAGCCGACGGCAGCCGTGGCGACCGGCATCGCACCGCGTTCCACCGAACCCCGGGATTCTCGAGACACCGGCGGGTTCGCTCAGGACATGTTGGGCTCCCGGGACCCCGCGGTCGGGGCCGACGGCAGCGCCCGTGCGGGCGGCGGGGCAACAGGATCCGCCGCCAAGCCGGCGGGGTATGCCCGGCCGCCCGTGAACCGACGGGTCGTGCTACGCAAGACGGCGCTGACCACCGGTGCGCTGGGCTTGGTCCTCGCGCTGCTCGCACTGCCCCTGGTGGGCGCCCTTGGGCTGTTCGCGAAGGGCAGCGCTGATCATTTCCTCGGCCTGCCCAGTGAGCTGATCACTCCGCCGCTGCCGCAGAGCTCGAAGATCCTCGCGTCGGACGGCACGGTGATTGCGACGCTGAGCGGCGCGGAGAACCGCGTTGTCGTCGATGGCAAGGAGATTCCCAAGGTCATGCGGGAGGCGATCGTCTCGATCGAGGACTCCCGGTTCTACGAACACGGCGGGGTGGACCCGCAGGGCGTGCTGCGTGCCGCGCTGCGCAACAGCGAGTCCGGCAGCGTCGCGCAGGGCGGTTCGACGCTCACCCAGCAGTACGTCAAGAACGTTCTGCTGCAGAACGCCCGGACTCCCGCGGAACGTGAGATAGTCGCCGGCGACTCGCTCGACCGCAAGATCCAGGAGCTGCGGTACGCGCTCGACATCGAGAAGCGGCTGTCCAAGGACGAGATTCTTGAGCGGTACCTGAACATCGCCTACTTCGGCGACGGCGCGTACGGCGTGGGGACGGCTGCCGAGCACTACTTCGGCACGTCGATCGCCAACGTGAACGTCGAACAGGCCGCGATGCTCGCCGGCCTGGTCCAGAGCCCGTCGCGGTACAACCCGGCGGCGCATCCGGAGGCGGCCCTTGCCCGTCGCAACACCGTGTTGGACAAGATGGCCGAGAACACGTACATCACCGCGACACAGGCGGACGCGGCGAAACAGGTGCCGTTGAACGTGGTGCCCGCGCCGCCGCCGACCGCGGACTCGTGCGCGGCGTCCACCGCACAGTTCTTCTGCGACTACGTCCGCACACAACTTCAGGCGAGCCCGGCGCTCGGCAGCACCCTCGACGAGCGCAACCGGCGCATCTACGAGGGCGGCCTGGTCATCCGCACCACGTTGGACCTGCAGGTCCAACAGGCGGCGCAGGAAGCGGTGAACTCGACGATCGCCACCACGAACCGGGTGTCGGCGACCGAGGTCGTCATCCAGCCGGGTACCGGCAACATTCTGGCCATGGCGGTCAACCGGGTGTACGGCTCCGACACGGCCGCGAACCAGACCGTGGTCCCGCTGCCCACGAACGCCACGTTCCAACCGGGTTCGACGTTCAAGACGTTCGTTCTGGCCGCCGCGCTCGAGGCTGGATACGGAACATCAACCGCTTTCTACTCGCCATCCTGTTATGTCAGTCCGAAGTTTCCGTTGGACCGTGGGGAAGGAGACTGCCCGAAGGGGTACTCGAACTCCGACCCAGCCGAGGCCGGCGTCTACGACATTTCCCGGGCCACCTGGGACTCGGTGAACACGTTCTACGTCCAGCTGGCGGAGAAGGTCGGTATTCCCGCGGTCGTGGAGATGGCCAAGCGGCTCGGGGTGAGCCCGCCGCAGGTGGACAAGATCGGCCCCACCGATGGCGCGACCGCGATCGGCGGCGGCCAGTACATGTACGTCTCTCCGCTGCAGATGGCCGACGCCTACGCGACGATCGCCGGCGGTGGGCTGCGCTGCACGCCACGATTCGCCACCAGCGTGCTGGACTCGAGCAAGGACTCACTGGACGTCGCCAGGACGCCGCAGTGTGAGCAGGTGCTCAGCAAGGGCATCGCGGACACGGTGACCAGCGTGCTGGCCGGCGTGCCCTTGCACGGCACCGGTACCAATGCGGCGATCGGGCGGCCCTCGGCCGGCAAGACCGGCACCACCGACGAGTACTCGGCGGCCTGGTACGTCGGGTTCACCCCGCAGATGACGGCCGCGGTCTCCGTCGGTGACCCGTCGGGCGCGGAATCGCACCCGCTGCGCAACGTCGTGGGGGACGGGCGGACCTGGGCACGGGTCTTCGGTGGCGACCTGCCCGCGATCATCTTCGGCAGGTCGATGCGGGCGGCCCTCGCGAACCAGCCCGTCGAGCAGCTACCCGGCGCCGACCCGACGGTGGCCCGCGGCACCAAGGGCGGCCTGCAGAACACCCCACCGCCGCCAGCCACACCCACTCCCGCCCCGGGTATGGCTGACCTCTTGCAGAACCTCGGCCAGCAGTTCGCACCCGGCGCCGCCGGCAATCCTCAGACTGGCCAGAACGGCGGCGGCGCCGATGGCGCGGGCCAGGGCGGCGGCGGCGCAGCCGGCGGCCAGGGGGGCGGCGGTCAGGGGGGCGGCGGCCAAGGCGCAGGCGGCGGTCAGGGGGGCGGCGGTCCGGGCAGGCGTTGATGCCCAGGCGGTGACGTCCCCTACAGATGGACGGTGGTCGTCAGTGGCCGAGGCCGTGGGCGGCGAGGGTCTGGGCGGGGTCGACACCGAGCGCGAGAGCCAGGTAGAGGGCGGTGAAGTCGAACAGGCCGAGGACGGCAGCGAGCCGCTCGACCGGGTCGGCGCCCTCGGCGCGTAGCTCGGTGACCCGGATCCCACGCTCGGCCGCCACGGCGACCACCGCCTCTGCCTGGCGGATGGTCTCGACCCGCTCGGCACCCGGGTCACGCAGCAGGACCAGCCGCAGGCGCAGCGGCGGCTCGGAGTCCTCGGCCCGGTCACGGAAGAAATCCTCGAGATCGTCCGTGGCCCTGCCGACCCCACTCCCGATGCCGATGCCGGCACCGGGCTCTGATCCCACGCCGCGTCCGGCGCCCGTCCCCGCTCCGAAAGGCCCGTCGAACAGGCCGATCTGGAGGTGAGCCGGGTGCGGCAGCCCGCCGGCCAGCGCCGGATACCTGGCGATCGCCGCAAGCTGTGCCACGGCCCCACGCGCGGCGACCGCTGTCACGGCCGACGTGCCCCAGACCAGTGGCAGGTTGCCCGCAAGCTCCAGGGCGAGGGTCTTCGCCGGGTTGACGAACGACTCGCTGGACGAACGGCACCGGGTGGCGACGTCCTCCAGCCGGACCGCCGCAGCCTCGATCGCCGTGCCCTCGATCCGCAGCACGCCCAGGGCACGCGCGGCGACGAGCAGCGGCACCGTGAGCGACCACAGCACGGAACTCGCCGGTCGTGCGCCGGGCAGCGGCACCCAGGGGGCTCCCACGACGGCGGCGAGATGGGCCAGCGGCGTGTCGGGCGGCGCGACGATGGCGAGGCGGGCCCCGCGGCGGTCCGCCTCCTCGACGGCGGAGAGCACCTCCGCCGAGGTCCCGGTCGGGGACACCGCGAGAACCACATCGGCGACGCCGACCCATCCCGGCAGCCCGTGCGCATGGTGGCCGAGCACCGGCACGGGACTGGCCGGCCCGGCCACCGCGGCGAGAATGTCGGCAGCCAGGGCCGCGCCGCCCACCCCGACGACCAGGAGCGCTCGGGGCCGGCCGTCCGCGGCGAGGCGGGCAAAGCCGGATTCCTGCGCGAGCACGGCGCTGTGACGGATCTGCGGGCCGGCCGAGGCGATCTGCGGCAGCAGATCCGCAACGCTGCCAGCCTCAAGCCGGGCGGGGTCGTCGAGTGCAGCCTCGTCTATGTACACGCCGCGTCAGTGCGACGCTGTCGCGGCGGTGCCGGAGAACGGAACGGCCTCGTCCAGCAGCATGACCGGGATGTCGTCCCGAACCGGGAAGGCCAGGTCACAGGCGAGGCAGACGAGCACGGGCGCGCCGTCGAGCTCGTCGGGCCGCAGCTCACCATGTTTGCTGCACGGGCAGGCGAGAATCTCCAGCAGCAGCGGATCGAGACTCATCAGGCTTCCCTTCGGCTCCGGACCAGCGCGAGGATATCGTCGCGCAGACCGCTCATCGTCGCATCATCCGGGCCCTCGACGTTGAGCCGCAGCAACGGCTCGGTGTTGGACGGGCGCAGGTTGAACCAGGAGCCATTCGTGAAGGTGATGGTCAGCCCGTCCAGATGGTCGACGGTGTCCGCCGAGGGCGCATAGACCTTCTCCACCTCGAGCATGGCGAACGCGGCGTCGGCGATCTCCGAGTTGATCTCGCCGGAGGCGCTGTACCGGGCGTATCCGCCGAGCAGACCCGACAACGGCCCCGCCTGCTCACCGAGCGCGGCAAGGACGTGCAGGGCGGCGAGCATCCCGGAGTCGGCGCGCCAGAAGTCGCGGAAGTAGAAGTGGCCGGAGTGCTCGCCACCGAAGATCGCGCCGGTCCGGGCCATCTCCGCCTTGATGAACGAGTGGCCGACCCGGGTCCGTACCGGGACACCGCCGCGCTCGGCCACCAGCTCCGGCACGCCCCGACTGACGATCACGTTGTGAATGATCGTCCCACCCGGCTCCCGGGCAAGCTCACGATCGGCGACCAGCGCCGTGATGACCGACGGGGAGACGATCTCCCCGCGCTCGTCGACGACGAAACAGCGGTCGGCGTCGCCGTCGAAGGCAAGCCCGAGGTCGGCACCCGACTCGCGCACCGCCGCCTGCAGGTCGCGCAGGTTGGCCGGCTCGATCGGGTTGGCCTCATGGTTCGGGAAGGTGCCGTCGAGCTCGAAGTACAGCGGGATGACGGTGAGCGGCAGGCCCGCGAACGCCGCCGGGACGGTCAGCCCGCCCATGCCGTTGCCGGCGTCGACGGCGACGGTCAGCGGCCGGATGCCAGCAAGATCCACCAGGGTGCGCAGGTGGCGGACGTAGTCGGCGAGCAGGTCCCGCTCGGTGATCGAGCCGAGCCGACCGGGGCCGACGGGCACGCCCTGCTCGACCAGCGCGCAGATCTCGGCGAGCCCGGTCTCCTGGCCGATCGGCGCGGCGCCGGCCCGGCACATCTTGATGCCGTTGTACTTCGCCGGGTTGTGCGAGGCGGTGAACATCGCACCCGGGATGTCCAGGGAACCGGCAGCGAAGTAGAGCAGGTCAGTGGACCCCAGGCCCGCCATGATGACGTCCGCGCCCTGCTGCGCCGCGCCCTGCGCGAACGCGTCGGCCAGCGGCACCGAGGACTCCCGCATGTCATGGGCCGTCACGATCCGCTCGGCGCCAAGCAGCCGCACGAACGCGGCCCCGGTGGCGCGCGCGACGTCCACGTCGAACTCGGCCGGGACGACCCCCCGGACGTCATATGCCTTGAAGATCCGCGAGAGGTCACGCATCGGTCCCCGCCCTTCGCCTGGCTGTCCCCCACGCCGGTCGTGAGCACACCCGCCGTGACCCGACCCGTGGTGGAACCCACGGGCGAGCGAGTGCTCCGGCACACGCGGCGCCTGCCGCCGTCCGGCACGACGATATCCGGCGCCTCCGACAGTGCCGGGGCCGGACCCGACGAGGCCCACGCCCGGGACAACGGGCGGGCACCTCGGCCCATGGTCCGCCGCGACCCGCCCGGTTCACCTCAGGACGGGCTGGGTACTGCCCGCAGGTGTCCGCGCCGGCCTCCGGGACCGGGCGCGCTGCCGCCACCCTGTGGGCCGTGCGGACCAGGACCGCCGTGGGGTGGCGGCTCGGGACCACGGCGAGGCGACTCGGGCCCCCTCCGGGAGGCTTCCCGCACAGCGTCCGCGAGGGCCTCCAGGTCATCCCCGGCCACCTCGCGGCCGCCCTCGGCCGGCGCCGCCTCGACCTCTGCCTCAAGCCGGACGACGGCCCAGCCGAGAGGCACGGTGAGCCGGTCGGCATGCGTGCCACACAGGTCGTACGAGTGCGGCTCGACGTACGGAGACAGAGGCCCCAGCACCGCGGTTGATTCGGCATAGGCGTACGTGAGCGTGGCAACCGCGGCTGCCGAACAGGCCGAGCGGGAGCAGCGCCGAGGCTTCACGTTCCGGACGGTAGCCCCCGGAACGGACGACGGCCACCACCTATCGTCGTGTCGCGTGACGCGAGGCTGAATCGTCACGCGTTGTCAACCGATTCATTGCGGCCCGCATCCGATCCCCCGCGCGACAGGGGTGCCTCACGGGATTTCGAGATCGTCAGGCTCATGGAACCTCCTCGGTCAGGGAGGGACTCTGGGGTGGTTCGGGTGGTTCGGGTGGTGTGGGTCCCACGGTTGCATGGCCGGTCGCGGCCACGCGCGAGCGACCGGTCGGGGCCGACGGCCGGCGCCGGACGGACGCCCGCACGCCCCGGAAAGTGCCGAGGTGGGCAGGCGCCCGACGGAGGTCGGTCGAAGTCCCGTCCCCAAACGCTACGCTCACTGGGTGACCGACCTCGAGCGGTTCCCGTCGGCCGCCCAGCCGATTCGCGTCCGCCGTCGCCGCGACCGGCGCGGCCGGGGCGTGCGCGGCATGCTGCTGCCGTCCGACGTACCTGCCTACGCGACCCGCGGCGACCGCTTCGACGACTTCGTGCTGGACGCGGTGGAACACCTCGACCACCGCTGGTCGGCCGAGCTCGCAGACGTCGAGTTCGCCGTCGAGGACGTGCCGCCGATCGCGGTCGGCGACGAGGAGATCCCACTCGCGAGATTCCAGCCGGCCACGGGAAAGGGCCGGTCAGCGACCCCGCAGCGGATCGTCGTCTACCGTCGACCGATCGAGGCCCGCACCGTCGACAACGAGGAGCTCGCCGAGCTGGTCCTCGACGCGATCATTCACGAGGTCGCCGAGATGATGGGTGTCGACCCCGCCGTGATCGACCCCGAGGGCCACGGCTGGGGCGAGGAGGACTGACCGGATGGCGCCCGGTGACGGTGACCGCCGCCGCGCACATCCCCGAGGGAGATCGTGACCAGGAACACCCCGCCCCCGGTGCCCGTTCGTGTGCCGCCGAGGGCGCCTGAGGGCACCACCGTCCGCCCGTCCGGCGGCCACGCCGCCGATGCCGGAGCCCGGGCCAGGGCTCGCGCCCGTGTGCTGCCCCTGCGCGGCGTGAGGCAGACGTACGCCTGGGGCTCGCCGACCGCCATCCCGACCCTGCTGGGCATCCCTGCGAGCGGCGAGCCAGTCGCCGAGCTCTGGCTCGGCACGCATCCGGTGGCCCCGAGTCTGGTCGAGACCGCCGCTGGGCAGCGGCCGGCCGCCGAACTGGTGGGCGTCCTGCCGTTCCTGCTGAAGGTGCTGGCCGCCGACCGGGCGCTCTCGCTGCAGGTGCACCCGGACGCCGACCAGGCTCGGGTGGGTTTCGCGGCCGAGGAGGCGGCGGGCCTCGCCCTCGACGATCCGGCGCGCCGCTACCGGGATCCCAACCACAAGCCTGAGCTCATCGTCGCGCTGACGCCGTTCCGGGCGCTCGCGGGCATCCGCGACCCCCGGTGCACCCTCGCGGTCGTCGCCGGCTTCGGCGTGGCCGCGCTCCAGGACGCCTTCCGCCCGCTGGCCGCCGAGCCGCGCGCCGGCGCGGCCACCGTCCTGCGCACCCTGCTGACCATGCCCGCCGCCCCCGCGGACGTACTCATCGCCGAACTGGTCGCGTCCGCCACCCGCCTGCGCCACGCAGGCCCCGGTGCCGCCGGTGCCGCCGGTCATGATCTTTCTCGGGCCGCCGATCTGGTGGGCCGGCTCGCCGCGGCCCATCCGGGCGACGTCGGCATCGCGGCCGCGCTGCTGCTCAACGACGTCACGCTGCGCCCCGGCGAGGGGTTGTTCCAGCCGGCGCGTCTGCTGCACGCCTATGTCGACGGATTGGGCCTAGAGATCATGGCCGCCTCGGACAACGTGCTGCGCGGCGGCCTCACCCCCAAGCACATCGATGTCGACGAACTGCTGCGGACCCTGGACCCGGCGCCGAGTAACGCCCCGGTCCTGACCGCCCGCACCCTCGCCACCGGCCCCGGCGGACGGCTGCATGGCTGGGACGTCCCCGTCGCCGACTTCGCCCTGACCGAGGCCGTCTGCACCGGCGGCGAACTGCCGGTAGGCCGCCCGACGGTGCTGCTCGCCGTCGAGGGCGAGACCACGGTCCGGCTCACGGCACCAGCGGACGAGCCCGCCAACCAGGATAAGACGGACGGCGCAGCGCCGGATGGCACGGCGCCGTTCACGCTGCGTCGCGGCGAATCGGCCCTGGTGACATCCCCGGCCGACGTGACCCTTTCCGGCCACGGCCACGTGTTCCTCGCCGGCCCGGGCCGCTGACCTGGATGCGTCACCATCATGGAACCTTCGGCAACGACCACTAACGGTAGGGGAGAACGGGATCGGCGACAGCCGATGGCGCGTCCAGCAGTCGGGGCGCGCCGCGCAACGGGACGACGGCGGACAGGATGCGGGGCAGCACAGGCAGCCTCCCCAATCGCGCAGACGCTGACGGCGGCCCATCGGCCGGCGGCCCATCGGCCGACGGCATGGCTCCGGCGATGACGGTGGCGACCAACGGGCCACCGGTGGCCTCCAGCCGGCCGGCGGGTGGCCGCGACCGTTGCGACACCACCGCGACCGTGCCGGCCTCCAGCCGCACGGGGTTGCCGTCCACCCGGGAGGTGACCGGGCCGAGCGGCGCGGTGAGGACCAGAGCGCCGGCGGCGCCCGCGGGCACGGGTGGCACAGTGACGACGGCGTCCGGTGCGGTGCCGGCGCCGCCGGCCGGGCCGTCCGGGTCGGTCAGGCCGACGCCGCGGCCATAGCCGTCGAGGCCCTGCCGGCCGGACGACGGCTCGATGCGGGTGGCGCCCGCCCAGGTCCGCACGCCCGTCCATCCCGAGGCCACCCCCAGTTCCGCGAGGACAGGCTCGCCGAGCCCGAGCCCACCTACCTCGCCGGCCCCGGC
Source organism: Frankia sp. AiPa1 (assembly GCF_023243075.1). Classification (GTDB taxonomy): domain Bacteria; phylum Actinomycetota; class Actinomycetes; order Frankiales; family Frankiaceae; genus Frankia. Next base: position 14,454 of record NZ_JALKFZ020000001.1, read on the forward strand.
CGCCGGCCCGATCTCAGACCCTGGTACGGAGCCAGCGCCGGACGCGGAGCCGGACGCCGAGCCGACCGACTCGACCAGCACGGCGCTCGCCAGCCCCACCGGCAACGGCACCGGGACGGAGATCGTCCCCGCGGCCGGGACACGGACCGCGGCGAACCCGGGTGGGGTGTGTGGGCCGGCCGGAGTAAGCACGCTGACCCGGACCGTCGCGGACCGTCCTGGCGCCGCGAGGACGAGGACGGTGTCAGGAACGGGCGGGCCTGGCGGAACGACCAGCCCGCCGAGCACCAGGCGCCGGGCCGGCGGCGCTGTGGCGGGTACGAGTCGCGGGGCGGTGAACGGACCGCCAGTGCTCGACCTGTCGACCATCCAGGCGAGCAGGCGCCCGGTGCGCACCTGGACGTCCACGGCGGTCATCGCGGCCTCCGGCGCGAGGGCGGCTAGTCGGCGCACGACCGCGTGGCCAGCCGCCACGGTGATGTTCTGGGTGGGCCCGACCGGTCCGTCGGTGAGAACACGCACGGTGGCCTGGGCGGGTACGCCGGCGAGATTCGCGAGGACGATCAGCGGGTCACGCCCGGCCATGGTGGACGGCCCGGCGAACCAGGTGCGCGCCCGCGGCGGCGTGCATCCGACCAGGGCGGGGCCGGCGCCGTCCCCGCCAACGGTCACCATCGCGGACAGGCCCGCGGCCGAGGCGTCCCGGCCGGACACCGTTCGCGCTCCCGTGCCGCCTCGCTCCTGCGGCGCCAGGCGGAGCCATCCCTCACCACGCTGGACGGGAACCGGGACGCCGCCCGAGGTCGCCGGCGACACCCGCACGTGCCCGTCCAGGGCACCGCCGAGGACGACGTCGAGCCGGGCGGAGCCGGGCAGCAACGGTGAGTGCGCGCCCGGTTGGACGAGGGTCGGGTCCGGGCAGGCGATCCGCGCCGCCGTGATCGGCACTCGGGCAGGCGCTGACGGATCGGCGCCCTCGTCGACGAGGAAGGCGCCGCCCAGACCCACGACGGCCAGCGGTATGACCGTGCGCGCCGCGATCCGCCCCACGAGCAACCGGTCACCTGGTGACCGCCTCGGGGATGTGTGACGGTGCGCGCCTTCACCGGCGGACGGGTGGACGCTCATCATGGCCGTCCGGCCAGACGCGACCGGATGCCGACCGCGGCGGCGGCGAGCAGCAGCAGGGCCAGCGCCCCGCCCTGCACCAGGGCCCGCACGTGCGCGCCGCTGTCGTCCCGGTCGAACCGGATCTGGCTACCGGCGGGCGCGTCGGTGGGCAGATGGAACCCCGCGGCCCAGCCCCACGCGGTGAACGACGGCAACGGTCGCCCGTTGGACCGGGCTCGCCAGCCGGTCCCCGCCGGCACGGCCAGGACCAGGTCATGCCCCCGATCACGCCCGGCGGCGGACGTCCGGGCCGAACCCGGACGTGACACCGCTGCCGGGCCCGGCAGCCGTCCGTCGGCTGGCAGCGGTCGGGCCGAAGCCGGCGCGAGCGGGAGCCCGCCCGCGCCCGGCGCCCTCACGGACGGCTCGGCGTCCACGACGAAGGCGGTGGATCCGTCTGGCGTGACCGGCCGCGTGCCGACGGCCGGGGTGCCGGGCAGTTCGGTGGGGCGCCACAGCAGCAGGCCTGGGCGGGTTCGGTCACGAATCAGGGCGGCGCTGGCGTCCAGACGGGCCACGAGGGTGGGGGACGCATCCGTCGCGGGCACGCCCACGGCGGTGACGCCGAGCAACGGTAGCCAGCCACCCGCCCGGGCCGATCCGCTGGACAGACCGGTCACGACGGCGGCGAGGAAGTCGGCAGCTTGCCGTCGCGGCGGAACCAGGCCGGCCGGATAGCGCCCGACGGCACCGTCGGCCACGTTGGTGGACAGAGCGAACCGGACGAGACCAGAACGCTCCGAGCGGTCCAGGAGCAGCAGGCGCGATCCGGCGGGTTCGGTCCGGGTCCGGGCGAGGATGGCCCGGGCCACCGCCGAGGTGTCCCGGGCCGGCCAGTCGGCGTTGCCGGACCAGACCGCCAGTGCCCCCGAGGCACCGCCGTCGGACGTGTCGTCCCGCGGGCCGCCTGCCACCGGGCTGTCCGCGGCCGGGTGACCCGGGTCGACGATGCCGGGATCCGCGCCCGCCCCCGGCGATCCGTCGACGGCGGCGACGGCCTTGGCGGCAGGATCGACGCTGGTGCCGGCGCGCAGCCAGGACGTCGGGCCGCCGCGCCAGGCCGAGCCGGTGGCGATCCGATCCGCGGCGAGCGCGGCCGGGCCAGTGAGTATCAGGGTGCTCATCGGCAGCGCGGTCAGCCAGGCGAACCGCTCGCGTCTCGCCCGGCCGGATCCCTGCCGCCCGCTTTCATGCCGGCCCGCTGCCCGCCCGCTGGGTTCCCCGCGGCCGGGGCTCAGCGCGAACGAGGCGGCGGCCAGCAGCGCGCCGGCCAGCACAAGCCCGTACTGGGGCGCGGCCCACCAGGCCTGCGCCCCAGCGCCCCCGCGCCCGACGCCGACGGCCCACCGCGGCGTGACCAGCACGTCCGCCAGCCCGAGCAGGAGCAGCATCCAGCCGATCCCGGCCGCCCGCCGAGCCGTCGCGGTCGCCCGCCACCACCCCACCAGCCAGCAGACCACGCACACCGCCAGGAAGCCGACCAGCGCCGACTTCGGCCGCGTCCCGGCACCCGCCAGCAGGCCCAGGGCCGGTCGCGGCACAGCGGCCAGCGTCCGCGCCGGTTCCGCCCCCAGGCCGGCCGGCAGCACCGCGAGCAGCGGGACGATCGACGTGGCGAGCGCCACGCCCACATCCGGCAGGCGTGACCGACGCGCGAACAGCGCCGCCACGAGCAGCCCCGCCCAGGCCGGGCCGGCCAGCGGCGGGGCGCACGCGACCATGACGGTCAGGCTCACCGCGAGCCTGAGCGCGGCCCACGGCCGCGCCCAGGTATCCCGCGCCGCACCCGGTTCACGGCCATCGGGTTCGCGGCCATCAGGTTCACGGCCATCGGGTTCGCGCAGCACCTCGTCGACGTGCGCGAGCACGAGCGGAAGAAGGACCAGCGCGCCGACGGTGTCGACCCGGCCGGCGAGCACCGCACCAGTCAGCGCCGGATTCAGCGCATACGCGGCGGCCAGCGCGCACCGCAGGGCCGGACGCATCCGGGCCCGACGCCTCCTGACCGAACTCCTCCCGGCCGCACGGCCCCCGTCCCGACGAGGCACGACCGGCTGGGTCGCGGCCGCACCGGACGTGAGCTGCCCGGACGTGAGCCGTCCGAGCGCACGATGGGCCGACCAGCCGGCCAGGGCCGGACCCGCGGCGAGCACCAACCAGCTGGCCGCCGCCGTCCGACCGCCGAGCAGACTCGCGACGGCCGCGACCAGCGCGACGGCCGGCGGCACCGGCTGCCCCCCGTCCAGCGGCCCGCCCAGCCCGCGCACGTGTCCAGACCAGAGCGCCGACCACAGTTCGCCGACGTCCGAGGGCAGCGGCAACCCGGCTCCGAGGGCATCCACCGGCATACCCCGCATCGCCACCACGCCGAGGACACCGAGCAGCGCGACAAGCACGGCCACCGGACGTCCGGACGTGCCCGGCCCAAGGAGATTCGGCCCGAGGACATCCGGCCCGAGGGGTATGGCCGCCGCGGGGGTGGCCAGTTCGGGGACGGTCGGGGGACCGGTCGGGGACATCGTCGGGACGGCGGGAGATGCCGGGATGGCGGGGAACACCGTCGGGGCGGCGGTGGCGCGCGAGAGTGGGCGATCACGCGAGAGTGGACGATCAGTGGCGATGCGCGGGTTGGGGATCGCAACGGCGGCGGGCCTGGCGCGGGTCACGGCGGGGGCGCTGGACACCGAGCGGCGCGACCGACGTCGAGGGAACAGCGAGCGGATGGCCCGCGCGGGCACGGCCCGGGTGCGCGCCGTACGACGACGGATCCGCAGCACCACCCGAGGCCGTCCCAGAACGAGTACGGGCAGCGCGAGCTCGCGTGCGGCGGCCCGGGTGCGGCCGATCGCCAGCAGCCGCGCCGCCCGGGCCAGCGCACCGAGCGCCAAGGCGGCCACGGCGGGTGCGAGCAGCACCGGCGTCGTGTGCGCGAGCCTGATCCGCAGGGCGGCGACCCGCTCGGCCCGGGGCGACTCGGCCGGCCCCCGGCCTGCCCGCAGGCCACCGCCTGCCGGCAACTCCCCGCCGGAGAGAAGTTCGCCGCCGGAGAGAAGTTCGCCGCCCGAGAGCAGCTCCCCGCCCGGCGCCAGACTGCTCCCGACCGGCACGGCGAGGACCGCGGTGGGGACCACGACGGTGCGCAGTCCCGCGCGGGCAGCACGCCAGCCCAGATCGAGGTCGTGGCCGGCGTCGAGGTCCGGATCGAGGCCGTCGAGGCGCCGCCAGGCCCAGGAGCGGGCCAGCAGCCCCCGGCAGGAGACGGCGAGAACATCCCGCACGCCGTCGTGCTGGCCATCGTCCGGCTCCCCGGCACGGATACCGGTCCGGCGCCGACCGGCACGGTCCACGCTCACGCCCGTTTCCAGCACGACCGGCTCCGCGGCAAGGGTGCACAGCTTGGGGCCGAGCAGGGCCGCGCCAGGGTCGATCCGCGCATAGGCCAGCAGGGTGCGCAGGGTGTCCGGCGCGGGAACGGCGCTGTCGTCGAGCAGCCACACGTATCCGCCGGGAGGCGGGCCGCCGACCTGGTCGAGCGCGGCGGTGACCGCCCGGCCAAGCGGGGTACCAGCCGGCTGGGCGAGCACCGTGGGCGACGCCGGCCCGGGTGGGTCGATGCCCACGTACACGTCGACGACGAGGAGCCGCACCGCGTCATCGAGAACCTGGGCATCGGGCATCCGGGCGCTCCAGCCGTTGGCCGCCGCTCCGGCGGCATATGCCGCCCGGCCGACATGTGCGCGGCGCCCATGCACGCACACCACCACGACCGGCACCACCTCCGGCGTGCTGCCCACCGGGCCAGCGGGTTCTGGCCGACCGTCGGCGGCGCGCAGCGCGGCCGGGCCGCTCATCCCCCGCCGGACTTCTCCCACCGACCCGGGTCAGACCGCGCGGCGCCGTTGTTTGCGTCGCTCGCGTTCGGACATGCCGCCCCAGATCCCGAAACGTTCGTCATTCTCCAACGCGTACTCCAGGCACTCGGCCCGGACCTCACAACCGGAGCAGATGCGCTTGGCCTCCCGGGTCGACCCGCCCTTCTCCGGAAAGAACGCCTCGGGATCGGTCTGCGCGCACAGGGCACGCTCCTGCCACTCCATCGTCTCGCCGAGCAGGTCACCAAGGCCCAGATCGATCACCGAGGCGAGATCGCCCGCGTCCTCCACCTGGTCGTCGAGGGACGGATCATCCGCCAGATCCTCGAGGTCATCCTCGTCGGCCTGGACGTCGACGGCCTGAACGCCGCCACGCTGGACATTGGCGGCACTGCACGCGTCGACGATCTCGGGCCTGCCGCCGCCATGCATACGGTCCGGATCGCAGACGCCGATCGGGCCGCCGAGAGACGGACTCCCGACCGGCTGATCGGGTCGGCCGGGCCGGGCCGGGCCAACGCCCGCGCCAGGCACGCCCGTGCCAGGCACCGCCCGCGGATGCGCCGTGGCCTGAGTGTGTCGTTCGGTGAGCACCCGATCGGAGTGATCACCGAACGGGTCATGCTCAGCGGGACGCTCGACATCCGCGAGGACGGTGTGGACGCCCGCGTCGGTGTGCTCCATGGGGACTCCTCCAGACCCTTCGCGGTGCGGTCGGCCACCCCCTGGGCGGCCGGCGCGCAGGTGACTGGTTCCACACCGGTCAGGCGTCGCACTACCGCACGAACCCCGCCAGCGAGGGGAATGACACGCCGGTAATTACACGCTCCGAACTCGGTCGCGTCAACCCCACCAGCGCAACATCTTCTACAACCAGCGATGAGAACATAGCTCACAGTCACTATGCATCCTCGCCGTGGGTCTGGACAACCGTCCGATCAGTAACTGAGTGCAACCAGTGTGGCGACGATGCTCGCATTATTGCGCCAGGCAGGACCGGATATAAAGGCCTAAACGGGCAAGTCTGCGGTCCGCCTCCTCCCACTTTCGGCCGGATGCCGGGCGCGCGGGCCGCCCAGCGAGCTTCACTCGACTACCAAGAGTAGTTTTCGCCCGGGGACATGGCGGGTGTCAGGACACCACCGGCAGCATGGTCCGGACGGGGCCTCCTCGGGCAGCGTGGAAGCGCTCGTCCGGGACCCGCCCATAGGTGGTGGTCCGTTGCCGAGCGGGACGACCCGCCGATGCAGCCACCTCCTCGAGCTCGGCCACCGAGCGCCGCGAACCGTGCTGGGAGCCGGCCATCCGGCTGATCGTCTCCTCCATCAGCGTGCCGCCGATGTCGTTGACGCCGCCAGCCAGGACCTGCCGGCAGCCCTCGACGCCGAGCTTCACCCAGGAGCACTGGATGTTGTCGATCGAGCGGTGCAGCAGGATGCGGGCCATCGCGTGCACCGCCCGGTTCTCCTGGACGGTGGGGCCCGGACGGGCTACCCCAGCCAGGTAGATGGGCGAGGAGTGGTGGACGAAGGGGAGCGCGACGAACTCCGTGAACCCTCCGGTCTCGTCCTGGATGCCACGCAACAACCTCAGATGGGCAACCCAGTGCGCCGGCGTGTCGACATGGCCGTACATCATCGTCGCGGTCGAGCGCAGGCCCACCCGGTGCGCCGTAGTGATCACCTCCACCCAGGAGGCGGTCGGCAGCTTGCCCTTGGTGAGCACCCAGCGAACCTCGTCGTCGAGGATCTCGGCCGCGGTACCGGGCACCGAGTCGACACCCGCCTCACGGGCCGCCGTGAGCCACTCCTCGATGGACAGCCCGGTCCGGGTGACGCCGTTGTGCACCTCCATCGGCGAGTAGGCGTGCAGGTGCAGGCCCGGCGCGGCCCGCTTGATCTCACGGGCCAGGTCGAAGTAGGCGGTGCCGGGCAGATCCGGATGGATTCCGCCCTGCATGCAGACCTCGGTCGCCCCGACCGACCAGGCCTCGGCGGCCCGGGTGCCGATCTCCGACAGGGAGAGGGTGTAGGCGTCCGCGTCCCCGCGCCGCTGGGCGAACGCGCAGAACCGGCAGCCCGTGTAGCAGACGTTGGTGAAGTTGATGTTGCGGTTGACGATGTAGGTGACGTCGTCGCCCACGGCGTCCCGACGCAGGCCGTCCGCGAGCAGGCACAGCTCCTCCAGCGCCGCGCCGCGGGCGCCGAACAGAGTCAGCGCCTCGGCGTCGCTCAGGCCGCTCGGGTTGGTGCCCGCGTGGCGCAGTGCGGCGCGCAGCTGCGGGTCGAGCCGCTCCGGGGCGGACCCGGGCCCGGAACCGGCCACCGCGGCGGGCGCCCGCCGGCCGGTGCCCACGACGCCGTCAGCGCCCGTTCCGGCGGCGTTGACCTGCACGCGCAGCGACTCCCAGTCGCCGTAAACAGTGTCGAAGTCGGCTCGGGTCACGCTGTGGCGGCCTTCGGTGTCCACCGCGGTGTGCAGGTCGACGCGGCCGGTGTCGCCAAGGCCGCCGTCGGGCTCCTGCCACGGCCGGCCCGCGGGGCGCGCGCCGGCGTCCAGCAGACCGTCCGGGCCGGCGAGAGCGGCCACATGCCCGGCCAGGCGCGGGTCGATCCACGGCTCGCCCAGGTGAGTCGGGTAGACCGTCAGGCGCGGGCGCAGGGTGAAACCGGCCTGCGCTGTGGCCTCACGCAGGACGTCCAGGTCGGGCCAGGGCCGCTCGGGGTTGACATGGTCCGGAGTGACCGGGGAGACCCCGCCCCAGTCGTCGACGCCGGCGGACAGCAACAGCGCGCACTCGGCGGTGTCGACGAGGTTCGGTGGCGCCTGCACCCGCATCCCGGGCCCGAGCACCAGCCGGGCCACCGCGACGGCGGCGGCGAGCTCCTGCGCACCCACGTCGGGCGCGCCGCGCATCGCGGTGTCGTCCTTGGCCCGGAAGTTCTGGACGATCACTTCCTGGATGGACCCGTACCGGCGCGCGACGCCCCGCAGCTCGAAGATCGTCTCGGCGCGCTCGGCCCGGGTCTCGCCGATCCCCAGCAGCAGGCCGGTGGTGAACGGGATCGACAGGCGCCCGGCGTCGGTGAGCACCCGCAGCCGCACGGCCGGGTCCTTGTCCGGGGAGCCGAAGTGCGCGCCGCCCGGCTGCGACCACAGTCGGCTCGCGGTGGTCTCCAGCATCATGCCCATGGACGGCGCGACCGGCTTGAGCCGAGCGAGCTCCGTCCAGCTCAGCACACCCGGGTTCAGATGCGGCAACAGCCCGGTCTCCTCAAGCACCGCGATCGCCGCGGCCCGCAGATAGCCCAGCGTCGAGTCGTAGCCGTGGGCGTCCAGCCACTCGCGCGCGACCGGCCAACGGTCCTCCGGCCGGTCACCAAGGGTGAACAACGCTTCGGCGCAGCCGGCCGCCGCGCCTGCCCGGGCGATCTCAAGGACCTCGTCGAGCGACAGGTACGGCGCGGCCAGCCGGTGTGGGACGGTGGCGAAGGTGCAGTAGTGGCAGCGGTCCCGGCACAGCCGGGTCAGCGGGATGAAGACCTTCGGCGAGTAGGTGACGACTCCGGGCCGGCCGAGCGAGGCAAGGCCCGCGTCGCGTACCCGGGCCGCGGAGGCGCACAGGTCGGCGAGGTCGTCGCCCCGGGCGGCCAGCAGCACCGCCGCCTCGACCGGGTCGAGGGTCGCGCCGTCCCGCGCCCGGCGCAACGCCCGGCGCAGCGCTGACGGGGACGGCGCGGTCTGTGTCCCGCTCTCGCCGTCGAATGTCGCCGCCGTAGTCGTCATGGGTTCCTCGGTTTCTGCGGTTTCTGCTCCTGGCGACGGATGCCAGGGCGCCTGCCGGCAGGGCGGGCGGGCCCAGACTCACCGCCACCGGGTCTCGCAGGTGCACGGATCGTCGAAGGATCCTGGCTGGCGTCGCATGTACGTGGATTTCGGGAGGCTGATGTCGGGAGGCTGATGTCGGGAGTCGGCGCCGAGAGGGTGGTGCCGAGAGGGTGGTGCCAGGTGATGGGTGGAAGGCGGTTGTGGGGACGTCCACCGGCCGGCGACCAGCGAGACGACACCACAGGCAGGTGATCGGATGCGGCACCCCGGGGCCGAGGGCACCGCGCCGATCCAGCGTCAGACCGGCGGAGCGGCCCGGTGCGCGCGCCAGCCCGTGGCCGCCGGCCGCAGCCGCAGCCGGTCGAGCGTGCCGATCAGCATGTTCGTCCGGGAGCGGGCGGCGAGGACCTCGGTCGCGTCCTGCGCACGACGCAGCCGGGCGGCGTCGCCCTGGACCGGGGCCGACGCCGACTCGCGCCGCTGCGCCCGGCGGGCGGCGACGACCTGGGGGGCCCGCGCACCGGCGAGCGCGCGGTTGAGGGAGGCGGACAGGGCTTCGAGGCTCTTGGTGGTCCTGATCTCGGACATGACGGTCCTTCCAGCGACGTGGAGAGCTCGAGTTCATCTCACTGCGCTCTCTAAGCCGAATCAAGAGATGCCGGGTGACGGACGACACTTCCCGACGCCCAGCGGGCCCGTGGGGCGTCGGCCATACGGCGCTCATCCCCCGAGACGCCCTGTTCATCCCGGCCACGCGAACCCGGCCAGTGCCGCCGACCTGGGCAGATCCCCACCCTCGGCGATCATGCACCAAGGTGATGGCAGTTCATGTGATTCACATCACCAGCGGGTGCCGTCGGGTGTGCGGAGCCGGGCGGCTGGGTAGGGCACGCAGCTTGGTGTGACGCAAGCCGGAATACCTCCTTCGTGGGAGCCGAAGTCGCTACGCTGATCAGGTGCCACGTAATCGCCAGGACGTCCCCCGCGAGGAGCGGATCGACGCATTGCTCGCAGTGGCCGAAGAGCAGTTCATGGCCCGGGGCTTTGCCGGTACCTCCATCGCGGAGATCGCCCGCTCGGCGGGGATCGAGCCCGGAAGTGTGTACTGGTACTTCCGCTCGAAGGACCACGCGTTCGCGGCGGTGCTCAACCGGCTGCTCGACGTCGAGGTGGAGCGGATCGCCGCCCTGCCCGGCGACCCGGCCGAGCGCCTGTTCCTCGCGCTCGACTCGGTGGAGCGGCGGCGCACGCTGCATCCCTGCGTCGCCGAACGCGCCCCGCATGCCGAGCCGATCATGGAATATCACGAGCGGTTGCACTCGTGGCTGCACGAGCTGGCCCTCGCCGCCGTGCGCGACTTCGTGCCCGAGGCTGACCGCGCGCTCGCCGCCGAGGCCGTGGTCTCCACGATCGAGGGCGGCCTCGCCAACCCGGCGCCGACCAGGCCGACCAGCCACCTCGTGCACTTCCTGCTCACGTCCTTCTGCCGGGACGCACCACTGCCAGCCAGAACGGAGTTCAACGGCTGGGTGGCACCACTGTTCGCCCGGCCGAAACTAGGCTGACGCCCGCCGCGTAACCCGGCCGGTGGCTCACCGGCTCTCCCGCGGTGCCAGGATCACCGGTTGTGAAGGTGACAGCCCTGGCCGGCGGGATCGGCGGATCCCGCTTCCTGCGCGGCGTACGCGCCGCCCTGCCCGACGCCGACATCACGGTGATCGGCAACACCGGTGACGACATCACCCTGCACGGACTGCGCATCTGCCCCGACCTCGACACGGTGATGTACACCCTTGGCGGTGGTATCTCCGCCGAACGAGGCTGGGGCCGGGAGGCCGAGACCTTCGTCGTCGCCGAGGAGCTCGCTGCCTACGGTGTCGGCCCCGCGTGGTTCGGACTCGGTGATCGCGACCTGGCCACCCATCTGGTCCGCACCCAGATGCTGGACGCAGGCCATCCGCTCTCCGATGTCGTCGCCGCCCTGTGCGTCCGCTGGGCTCCGGGCGTGCGCCTGCTGCCGATGAGCGACCAGCGGGTCGAGACCCACGTCATCATCTCCGACGAGCAGGGTCAGCGAGCGATCCACTTCCAGGAATGGTGGCTGCGGCTGCGCGCCGCCACCCCGGCGACGTCGATCGTCCCGCTCGGTGCCGAGAAGGCAACGCCCGCCCCCGGGGTGCTCGACGCGCTCGCTGACGCCGACGTCGTGCTGCTCCCACCGTCGAACCCGGTGGTGTCGATCGGCACGATCCTCGCCGTCCCCGGCATCCGGGAGGCGGTGGCGAAGACGTCGGCACCCGTGGTCGGTGTCTCTCCGATCATCGGCGGGGCCGCGGTACGCGGCATGGCCGACGCGTGCCTGACCGCGATCGGCGTCGAGACCTCCGCCCAGGCGGTCGGCCAGCACTACGGCGGCCGAGGCCGGACCGGCGGCGCGGCGACGGGCTTGCTCGACGGCTGGCTGGTCGACCCGGTCGATGCCGCGACCATCGTCCCCGGGGCCGCCGTCGCCGCCCGCCCGCTGCTGATGACGGACCTGGCGGAGACGACCGCGATCGTCCGCGCGGCCCTGGAACTCGCCGGTGTCTGACCCGACCGACCCCGACCCGACCAGCTGCGATGGGCCTGGGCCGAGCAGTACCGGCTCTGCGGCGGCCGGGGCACGTGGCGGGCCGCCGAGCGCGACGCTGGAGATCTTCGGGCTGGCTGGCCTGGGCGAGATCCGTCCCGGTGACGACCTGGCCGGCCTGCTGGCCAACCAGGTCGTCGCGGGCGACCGTCCCCTGCTCGACGGGGACGTTCTCGTCGTCACGTCCAAGATCGTCTCCAAGGCGGAAGGGCGGTTGGTGCCCGCGGGTGTCGACCGGGAGGCCGCCCGGCAGGCCGCGATCGACGCCGAGACGGTACGCGAGGTGGCCCGCCGCGGGCCGACCCGGATCGTCGAAACCCGACACGGCCTCGTCCTGGCAAGCGCCGGCGTCGACGCGTCGAACGTCTCCGGGGACTGGCTGGTTCTGCTCCCCCTCGACCCGGACGCCAGCGCCGAGCGGCTGCGCGCCGACATCGCCCGGCACCTCGGCGTGGACGTCGCCGTGGTCATCACCGACACCGCCGGGCGCCCCTGGCGCCGTGGCCTGACCGACCTGGCCATCGGTGTCGCCGGCATGGCCGCCCTGCGCAGCCACATCGGCGACGTGGACGATTACGGCAACGAGCTGGGCATGACCGAGGTCGCCGAGGCTGACGAGCTCGCCGGCGCCGCAGACCTGGTCAAGGGCAAGCTCGGCGCCACCCCGGTGGCGGTCGTCCGCGGCTACAGCCGCATTCCGGCCGGCGGCGCAGGCAGCGGCACGCCCGGCGACGGTGGCGGTCGGGGTGGAGGTGGGCGTGAGGGCGGCGACGCGGGCGCCCGGGCCCTGGTCCGCCCAAGCGACGAGGACATGTTCCGCCTTGGCAGCCTGGAGGCCCGCCGCGCCGCCCTGTCCGAGCGGCGCACCGTACGGGAGTTCACCGCCGACCCGGTCGACCCGGCGGCGGTCGAGCGGGCTGTCTCGGCGGCGCTCACCGCCCCCGCACCGCACCACACCACACCCTGGCGGTTCGTCCTGGTCGCCCACCGCCGCGACGAGCTGCTCGACGCGATGGCCGAGGCCTGGACCGGTGACCTGCGCGGCGACGGGTTCGACGACGCGTCGATCGCACGGCGCCTACGCCGCGGCGACGTCCTGCGCCGCGCGCCCCTGCTGATCGTCCCGGTCATGGTCCTGGACGGCGCGCACGCCTACCCCGACGCGCGGCGGGCCCGGGCCGAGGAGCGCATGTTCACCGTCGCGGTCGGTGCCGGGGTGCAGAACCTTCTCGTCGCCCTCGCCACCGAGGGGCTCGGATCCTGCTGGGTGTCCTCGACGCTGTTCTGCGCCGAGGCGGTCATCCGCGTTCTCGATCTCCCCACCGCGTGGATTCCCATGGGCACTGTCGGCGTCGGCCATCCCGCCGCCCCCGCGCCTGCCCGCCCACCCCGCTCCCCCGACCAGTTCATCCTCCACCGCTGACACCCCATTGACCACGGACCCCAACGTCCCTCGCCCCCCGCCTCTCTCCCCCACCCCCGATTCACTCGCCGCCCCCCTCCACGATCCAGACGCCCCCCAGCCGCCCCGCCGACAGACCCACGGAGTCGGCATGATCGCCATCCCGCCGAAGGCCAAGAAGAAAACCGAGCCGAAATCCTCTCCACACGTTCGACGCAATCGGATCATGGCCCGGGGGCGACGGGAGAGGGGGCGACGGGAGAGGGGGTGTGGGTTGTTTGGGGGGTATGGAAGGGAAGGTGTGGGTATTGATGGTGCGGTGAGCAGCCGGAGTGGGCGTTCCGGGTGTCGACCGGCGAGTCGCACGCATCCTGGCGGTGAAGAGCCGTTCGACACTTCGTAGGATCAGCGATCGTGGGGAAGAAGAGCGCCGCAAGCAAAGCCCGACTCGACCAGCTGCGCCGCGAGCAGAAGCTCAAGGCCCGCCGCCGAGCGCTGCTCATCTATGGCACCTCGGGACTCGTCGTGGTCGCGCTGCTGGTCAGCATCGTGATCTACTCGATCACCGACGCGAACGCGAAGAGCAGGACCCACGAGGTGGGTTACGTTGAGGGCGCCTCGTCGGCGGCGCGCGCGGCCGGGTGCACCGGCACGGTGAACGACGCGTCCCAGGGCTCGACGCATGTCGCCACCACGGTGAACTACAAGGCGTCGCCGCCCTCCTCGGGCAGTCACAACCCCGATCCGCTTCCCGACGGGATCCCGTTCTACAACCCGGCCTCCGGCATCCCGATCGAGCGGGCCGTGCACAACCTGGAGCACGGCTTCATCGTCGCCTGGTACGACAAGAGCCTGCCCGCGGCCCAGGTGGAGAAGCTTCGCTCGCTCGCGGGTGACGCCGGGCCACGGTTCATCGGCGTGCCCTGGACGCGCAGCACCTTCCCGGACGGCAAACACTTCGTCCTGACGGCCTGGGACCGCACCCAGCGGTGCACCACCGTGTCCGCGGACGTCATCAAGCAGTTCGTCGGCAAGCATGCCAACCCCGACCCGTCGGGCGCGACCTGGGACTCGCCCACCGCCCCGGAGTCCCGCGCGGCCGGCGGCACGCTGAACGTCTCCGCGGACGGCCCGCTGGCCGGCGCCGCAAGCTCCGCGACGTCCGGCGCCGGCACCATGACGGCCCCCCCGAGCACCCCCACGCCAACTCCCTGACCAGGCAGGTTCCTCGGTCGGGCCACCCGACCGGCCGGCACGTACGCGTGGCGCGCGGGCCGGCTGGTCAGGGTGTCACGGTACGGGGGGTGCCGGGTCGGTGCGGATCGGCATGAGCAGATAGCGGAAGGCGCCGTCCGCACCGGGTTGGCTGTCCTGTCTGCCGGGGAGCTTGCCGGTGAGGACGGCGGGACGGGCGGAGGCCTGCGCCGGGTCAGCGTCGACGAAGCCGACGGTGGCCTCGTCATCCTCGACCGCGCCGAGCCCGTCCAGCAGGTAGGTCGGGTTGAACAGAACGGACAGCTCGGGCCCGGAGTACTCGACCGGGATCGTCTCGCGGCCCTGGGCGCCGGTGCCGTCGCCGGCCTCGGCGATGATCTGATCGTGGGCGACGGTGAAACGCAGCGGGGCGGTACGGGTGGCGACGACGGCCACCCGGCGCACCGCGGCGGCCAGCGTCGCGGTCGGCGCGGTGACCGTGTACGCGGCCGAGTCGGGCAGCAGTTTGCGGTAGTTCGGGAATGCGCCCTCGATGAGGCTGACGATCGTCTGCCGGCCGGCGGCGGCAAGACCCAGCCGGGCGCCGGCCGGGTCGGACACGTCGAGACCGACGACGATCCGGGACGCCGGGGTGGGGGTTCGGGCGACCTCGGCAAGCACCCGCGCCGAAACGTGGGCCAGCGCGCATGGGTCCTCGACAGTCGGTTGCCAGCTGATCCCCCGCACCGCCAACCGGTAGCGATCGGTGGCCGCGAGCGTCAGCCCCCGCCCGGAGATCTCCAGCCGGATCGCGGTGAGCACCGGCACGGTCTCATCCCGCGCGGCCGCCGGCGCGACCTGGCCGACCGCGGCGGCGAACCCGAGCGTGTCGACCTCGCCGATCGTCGCGGGAAAACGCGGCAGCTCGGGATAGTCGACCACGTCCATCAGCGGAACGGTGAAGCGAACGCTGCCGCAGCGCAGCACGAGCCGGTCGCCCTCGACCGCGACATCGATGGTCGCGGCGGGCAGGCTGCGGACGATGTCGGCGAGCAGCCGCCCGGGCACGAGCAGCCGGCCCGGCTCGGCCACATTGGCCTCGGCCTGCGCCCGCACCGCGACCTCGGCGTCGAAGGCACAGACCCGCAGGCCGGGCACGGCCCCGGCACCCTCGGTGGGCCCGGTGGCCTCAAGCAACAGGCCGGCGAGGGCGTTCGGGGCCAGACCCGGACGACTGGGCAGGTGCCGGGCGGCCCAGCCGGTCGCGTCGGCGAACACGTCGCGTTCCACGCTGAACCTCATGGGCCCGATTGTCCCCGTCACCAGCCGGAAATCGCCGCATTCACCGGCCGGTGTCCGTGTTCGGCGAACCGGCAGACGCCGCGGACGACACCTGGACCACGTCTGGCGCCACCCGGCGACCCTCCGGTGCACCGCTCGGCGGTCCGCTCGGCCTCCCGCGCGACCGCCCGTCGACCGGCACCGGCCTGCCCAGGGCGTCACCGCAGGCGTCGACCGAGGCCTCGGGGGCACGGTCGGCCCAGTGGAATTCCAGCGCGAGCCGGCCGTCGTCCTGGTCGGAATGCACGCCCACCGGTCCGGGCCGGCCGAATCCCGTCCAGCCGGGCGGGATCTGCGTGCCCGCCATCGTCAGGGTGAGGCTCCCCGCGCCGGTGGCCGAGCACAGGAAGGTCAGCAGCGCCTCGCCACGCGGTGCCGCCCGCAGCGCCCGCGGCAGCATCCGGGCCAGCTCGATGGGCACGGCCGCCGGCGCGAGTCGCAGTTCTCCGGCCGCCTGGATCTCGACCCGCAGCCCGCGTTCCTCCGCCTCGTACACAGCGACGACCAGATCGCCGAGCGCCCCGGCCTGGCTGGTGGCCAGGGTGCGCCGAATCCTCGTGGCACAGTATCGGCAGCGGTCCCGCACGGTCCGGTCGCGCGGATCAACCTGCCCGTCGCGCACCGCGGCGAGCATCGGCAGGACGTCTCGGTCGATCATGGCGAGAGTGCGTTTCCGGTCGGTCCGGATGAGCAGCTGTGCCTCACGGGCCGCCGCCGCATGGGCCTCGGCGTCGAAGGCCTGGGCGGCGGCCTGCGCCGACCGGCGCAGCACCGGGCCGCCCATCGCGCCCATGACCTGCAGCGCCACCGTGGCCGCCAGCTCGGAGATGAGCTGGGTCGCCGCGATCGGCCCGGGTACTCCCGGCGCGAACGCGAGGACGACGAGGGTCGCATCGGAGGCGAGAAGTGCGAGGAGCCATTCGCCCCGCGGGCGGCAGACGGTGACCAGCATGAGGATCAGCGGCAGGGGCAGCACGGCCCAGATCGCGAGCCGGCCCGCGCTGAAATGGCCATCGGTGCCGAACGCGGCCGTCCCGACGATCACTGCCAGCGTGAGCGCCGTGAGGCCCAGGGCCTCCGTCCGGGTCGCCGGGCGGTGCCGGACCCGCCGGGCGACCACCAGGACACCAGCCCCGAGCAGCACCCATCCACCTAGCCCGACCCCCCTGCCCGGAGCGGCCAGCGCCACCAGCCCGGTGCACGGATACCAGACGGCGAGTGCCCGCACAGCCGCCCGTCGTAATCCCGCCGCGTACGCTGCGCGCAGCGCCTCGGTGGACGTGACCCGGGAGCCGGTCGCCTCGCGGCCCACGGCACGAGGGCCGGTGGCGACCGCTGTACCGGGGTTTTCGCGTCGCCGGCCGGACCCGGCTGGTTGCGCCGGGGCGAGGCCGGAGCAGGTGACCAGCACCCGGGTGCCGCGCCCGGGGGCCGAGTCCACCTGCACCCGGCCGCCGATCTCCACCACCCGCGCCCGCACGGAGCGGCTCAGCCCAAACCGGTCGGCCGGCACCGCCGACGGGTCGAAGCCACGCCCCAAGTCCCGGACCAGCACACTCACCACACCCTGCGCGCGGTGCACCGTGACCCAGGCTTGCCCGGTGCCCGCGTGGCGGCGCACATTGGTCAGCAGCTCACCCACCACCGCGACCAGCACGTGCGCGACGTGACCTGGCACCCGACCGCACTGGCCGTCCAGGGTGACGTCCAGGCCGCGTAGGCCGGCGCTCGCCACGACGGCCGTGAGCCGGGTGTCGAGATCCTCCGTGGCCCGGGCGGGCCCGTCGAACAGGCCCCCGACCGCAAGGATCGCCTCGGCTGACTGCGCCCGGGTGAACGCGCGGTCGTCGCCGGCTCCCCAGGCGATGCCGGCGAGGGTGTTGAGGACCGTGTCGTGCACGACCCGCTCCCGTTCCCGCTCCGCCTGCGCGCGGGCGGCGGCGATCCGCTCGGTCCGGTGCTGGTCGGCGGCGGCCCGCAGCCAGCCGTCGGCCTCGGCAGTGATCACGCCGAGGTGCCGCACGGCCATCCGTACCAGCAGGGACATGGAGACGAGCAGCAGGATCGCGACGGCGACCCGGCGCGGCCCGTCACCAGGGTCCGCGGCGGCCCGCACCACCGTCGGCGGGTCGCCGGCGGTGGTGCCGCCGAACGCCGCGGCGACCTGGCCCGCGAGGACGGCACCGACGACGAGCGCGGCGGCAAGAGCGGCGAGGCTCGCACCGAAGACGCGGCGACCCGCGCAGGAGCCCGCGGTGATGGCGGCATGCGAGCAGGCCAGGAACACGCCGGTACCGAGTCCGCCGACCAGTGCCGGCGGCAGCAGAGCCCCGGCGAGCAGCGCCGCCGCGACCCCGACCGCCACGTTCGCGACCACGAGCGCGGGGCCAAGCCCACGGAGCAGACTCACGGCGAGATAGGCGAAAGCCCAGGCCAGGACCATCAGCATCCCGGCGAACGCGGCCAGATGCCGCTCATACCAGGACCACCACACCACCAGATGCAGTGCCGCGGTGACACCCCACAGCACCCGCAGGACCGCGAGGGTGCGCACGGTGATGGTGGTGAGACCCTCCGAGGCGTTGTCCGGCACGGGTACCAGTGTCGTCCGCGGACCTACCGGGGCACCGCCCGATCCGCCGCGAACTCCGATCCCGTGCGATCCGGAACATCCGGCCCGGCGCAGCGCTCCGACCGTACCGAGCCAGACACCCGGCGGGTCAGGTGCGGTCCGAGCTGAAGCGGACGGCCCCGGCCGCCAACCGGGCACCCGGGAACACCCGGGCTCCCGCGCGCAGCTCGTTACCCGCCTCCAGAACAGCACCGTCGCCGACGACGACACCGTCAAGGACGACGCCAGGCCCGATGACGGCGCCCCGGCCGATGACACTGTCCCGCACCGAGGCACCCGCCTCGATGACGGCGCCGTCGAACAGCACGGCGCCGTCGACGGCGGCGCCGGTTCCCACCCGGGCGCCCGCGCCGACGGTGGCTCCCCCACCGATCTTGGCGTCGGTGGCGACGACGGCGCCGGCCAGGACCAGGCAGTCCCCGACCGGGCCGGGCAGGGCAGAGGAGGCGATCCGCCCGGTCACCAGGTCGCGGCTACCCTGGACGAAGGCGCCCGGAGTACCGAGGTCGAGCCAGTAGGTGCTGTCCGGGTAGCCGAAGACCGGGGTGCCGGCGGCGAGCATCCCGGGGAAGGACTCCCGCTCGACCGAGACGGGCCGACCCGCCGGGATCGTGTCGATCACCGAGCGACGGAAGACGTAGCAGCCCGCGTTGATCAGATTGGTGGGCGGGTCGGGCGTCTTCTCGAGGAACGCGGTGACCCGGCCGGCGCCATCGGTCGGAACGACACCGAAGGCCCGGGGGTCGACGACCTGGGTCAGATGCAGGGTGACGGCGGCATCGGTGTCAGTGTGCCGACGGACCAGCGCCGCGATGTCCAGGCCGGACAGGATGTCCCCGTTGAAGATCACGACAGGCTCGTCGGGGCCGCTGCGCAGCCGCCCGGCGACGTTGCGGATGGCGCCGCCGGTCCCCAGTGGCTCCGTTTCGGTGACGTACTCGAGCTCCAGCCCGTGTGCGCTGCCGTCGCCGAAGTACTCCTCGAAGACCTCGGCGCGATAGGAGGTGGCGAGCACCACCCGGTCGATCCCGGCGTCACGCGCCCGGGCCAGCATGTGCGCGGTGACCGGCACCCCCGCGACCGGCAGCATCGGCTTGGGCGCCGACATGGTGAGAGGGCGTAGACGGGTCCCCTGACCGCCGACAAGCATCACTGCGTCCATGCAGCGCAGTGTCGCAGAACACGGGGTAGCTCTTCGAGGGAGCTAGAAGGGCGAACCCTCGCCCAAACACAACGTCATCAGTCCGACACGTTATGCGGGCACCTGACCTCTCTCGAGCGCGGCGGTCGGCACCAGTACGACACGCTCCGCCAGGATCCCTCCCACCCGCGGCGCGAAATGCGACGAAGCCCACACGGTCCGCATCGTCCCGCGATGGAGCCGCGGCCCGGTCCGGACCGGGGTCCGCGGGACCGCGATCAGTCCTCGGCGGCGGTGCCGCGGGCCGGGAGCAGGCGGGCGGAGCGCGTCGCCCGGGCCCCCGCGCTGTCCTTGGCGAAGGCCAGGACCAGCAGGAGCCGGGCACCCAGCCCCACGCCGAGCAGGAGCCGCAGCGGAGCCTTCGCCGGTCCCGGGTACTGCCGGGACAGGTAGCGGAACATGCTGCGATGGTGGGCGAGCACCATCCGCCGGGACGACCGTTTCGTCGAGTGCCCGCCGAGGTGCTCCACCACCGCGGACGGCACGTACACCGACTGCCAGGACGACTGTCCGAGGCGCTGCCCCAGATCGACGTCCTCCATGAACATGAAGTAAGACTCGTCGAAGCCGCCGACCGCGTCGAACGCCTCGCGGCGCAGCAGCTGGCAGGAACCGGACAGCCAGCCGGCCGCCATCTCGCGCGGCGCCCCCCGCTCCCGGCGGTAGGAGGCGGTCCACGGGTTCGTCGGCCAGCACCAGCCGAGCAGCGCGTGGCCGATGCCGCGGCCCAGGGAGGGCAGGTCCCGGGCGGACGGGTAGAGCGCACCGTCGGGGTTGGTGATGCCGGGGCCGAACGCGCCGCCGCGGGGCCAGCGCCCGGCGGCGGCGATCAGGTCATCCAGCGCGCCCGGGGCGAACGCGATGTCGGCGTTGGCGAAGACCAGCCATGGCCCGCCCGCGCCGCTGGCCCCCCGGTTGATCGCGCTGCCGTAGCCGAGGTTTCGCCCGGGCCGCACGAGGCTCACCCGCGGCCTGGTCTGGACGGCGCGAGTACCCGCGTCCAGGTGCGGTGAGTTGTCGACGATGACGACCTCGTAGGACCGGCCGGTGGCCTTCTCCAGCGAGTCGAGGAAGGCCCCGATGATCTCCCCGGACTGATAGGTCACGACCACGATCCGGATCTCCGGCCCCACATCCATGTCCACGCCCGCCCGTCTCGCCGACCCCACCGTGACCGGCGCCCCCGCCTCGGGCGACTCAGACGCGACCCCGCGCGTGGCCCGACGGCGCCGCCTACGGCCGGGACGCCGGGCGGGTACGCCACGAAGACCGTAGCGCGGCCTTTGCGACCCTCTGCGCCCCGGGGTGGCCGTCGGCGCATCGACCCGGCTCAGCGCTCGGCGACCGCCCGGGCGTAGCTGGCCAGGTGCGCCTCGGCGCTGGCCGCCCAGGTGAACTCCCGGGCCCGGTCAAGGCCGGCCCGGCCGAGGGCGTCCCGCCGTTCGGCGTCGTCGAGCAGGTTGCCCATCTCCCGGCCGATGGAGTCCGCGTCCGGCTGGGTGTAGGCGACGGCGTCACCGCCGACCTCCGGCAGGGACAGCCGCGGTGTGGTGAGCACCGGCGCGCCGCAGGCCATGGCCTCGAGTACCGGCAGACCGAACCCCTCGCCGTGCGACGGGTACGCCACGAGCGTCGCCCCGCCGAGATACCCGGGCAGGTCGGAGAAGCGCAGATAGCCTGGCCGGATCACCCGCAGGTGGCTCGGCACGGAGGCCACCGCGGCGTCCACGTCGTCGTCCCAGCCGGAACCGCCGGCCAGCACCAGCACGGGAGGCTCGTCGCGCCAGTGCACCGCCTCGGCCCAGCCGCGGATGAGGCTCGGCACGTTCTTGCGCGGCTCGAGCATGCCGAGGAACGCCACATAACGGGAGTCCCCGAGGCCGAGCCGGCGGCGCACGCGCACCCGGTCCTCCTCCGTCGGCGGGTGGAAAGTCGAGGTGTCGACGCCGTGGTACGCGACGTCGGTGGTCGTGGACTCGGCATCGAGCACGCGGACGAGCTCGTCGCGGGTGGCCTTGGACGGCACGATGATGCGCGCCGCGCGACGCACGGCGGTACGCATCGCCGAGCGGAAGAACGTGCCCTTCACGGCCGTGTGCATATCCGGCTCGGTGAAGAACGTGACGTCGTGGATGGTCACGCAGACGGGCTGCTGCGCCCGCAGCGGCATGGTGTAGTGCGGCGAGTGGATGACGGCGGCATTGACCTGTTCCGCCACCAACGGCAGGCCGGTCTGTTCCCACGCCAGCCGCGCCGGCCGATGGGCGATGGCGGCCGGCCCGGACAGAACGGTGGCGTGTGGTGCCATCCGGCTGTACCGTTCTTCATCCGACCGTTGGCAGACGAGCGCCATGTCAGCGCCGGCCGCGCCCAGCGCCGCGACCAGCCCGTCGACATAACGCCCCACGCCACCACGGTCCGCCGGGACCGAAGTCGCGTCGACGAGCACCCGGGGTCCCACGGCGCTCCTTCCCTGACGCGCCACCCTGGCACGGGTGGCTGCTCGCTTCACGGTGACCGCTTGCTACTCAACGGGGGCAACACTACGCCCGCCCGTCGTCAACGACGGACACGGCAGGTGAACCGCAGACTCGACGGTAGAGCGCCCACGTCGACTCTGCCGCCGCCTTCCAGGTAAACGTCTGGGCCCGGGAGCGTCCGGCAGCCGACAGCCGGTCCCGCAGCAGCGGATCGCCGATGATGCGGGCCACCGCCCCCGCTACGCCTGCGGCGTCTCCGACCCCCACGACCAGCGCCGCCTGACCGGCCACCTCGACCAGCGCCGGGGCGTCGGAGACGACCACGGGCACACCGTGCGCCATCGCCTCGACAACGGGCAGGCCGAAGCCCTCCGACCGGCTCGGCGCGAGCAGCACACCGGCCCGCGCGAGCACGACGGCGAGATCCTCGTCACTGATCCGCCCAAGGGTGCGGACCCGATCAGTGCCAAGGCCCATCCGCCCAGCCTCGGCCCGGACATCCAACCCGCCCCACCCGGTCGCGCCGACGTGCACCAGTGGCAGGCCTGGATCATCGGGGTGCCCCAGCGCGGCCAGCGCCGTGTCCAGCCCCTTGCGCGGCTCGAGGGTGGCCAGGGTCAGCAGGTAGCGGCCCGGCGGCGGCAGGCCCAGCCGGGCTGCCCGGGCCTCGGCGTCCGGCGGCACCCGGACGACCGCGTCCGCGACGCCCTCACCGATGACATGCAGCCGCTGCGGGTCCAGCGGCAGATGCCGGGCCACCTCCACGGCCACCGCCAGGGTCGGGACGATCACCGCGTCGGCGAGTCGGGCCGCCCGCTCGCCCATCTGCCGATGCCAGCGCGCGCCATGCGCGGTCAGCGTCTCGGGATGGGTCCAGGGCACCGCGTCGTGGATGGTGACCACCAGCTTCGGCCGTGGGCGGGCTCGCTCGAGGGCATCCGCGAGGGAGCCCCGCCACGTCCATTCGGAGCCGATCCGCCCGCGCGGCGCACCCCCGTCGCCCGGCGCGCGCTGGCTCTCTCGGCCGCCCTTGCCGTCCTGCTCGCCTCGTTCGTTCGGGTCACCCATCCCGCCGGGGCCGCCCCGCGCCAGCTGCCACTCCTGATTGGCCGGCCCACCACGCAGCCAGTCGGCGGCCACCCGGACCGCCTGGCCGTTCGTACCGCCAGCGGGTGGGAGCAGCAGCGTCGGCGCGTGCAGGACGTCGACACCGCGCGGCGCCGGACCCACCCCACGCGACCACGCCGCGGCCAGCGCCCGCCGGGGCAGGGGCAGCCGCATGGGGCCCAGGACGCCCGGCAGCGCCGCGGTGTGGAAGTCCCGGTGCGCGGCGCACCAGCCGGCCACCGCGTCCCCCGGGGCGGCCGTGCGGGCGAGCGCGGCGGCGAGCTCGGCACTGTACCGGCCAGTACCCCCCGGCACGGGGGCGAGCAGCTGCTCGACCAGAAAGCCCACACGCACGGCTCACAGTCTGCCCCCGGCACGTCGCGCTGTCGGGACGGCCCCCCACCTCGCACTCGCGCCGCGCGCCGTCGCCGCCGGCGGTTACGGAGGGTTACCGAATGGTGGTCAGTGCCGGCTGCCGCGCAGCGCGCCGATGACCATCACCACGCAGAACGTGCCGCCCACCACGTAGCCCCACCAGCGCTCGCCGAACGTGGCGGTCGCCGCGCCCGCGCCGAACACGACCACGCCGAAGACCAGCACGGTCAGCAGGACGGCGAGGGAGCGCTGCGCGAGCCGGGACGTCGGGGGTGGCGGCGGCCCGGTCCGCGGTGCGTGGCCGCCACGAGCCTTGGAGTCCGAACCCGCACCCGCGGGTGGCGCGCTCGGCGGAGTGCGGCGCGGGCCATTGCCGGAGCGGCCAGAACGCGAAGCAACCACGACCTCAGCTCCCCCGCTTGCGGGCGTGGGTGAGCACCACACTGCCCGCCTCGTCCGGCGTCCGCCGGTCCGCCAGCGCGATCGCCGGGGAGAGCACCGCCGCCGCGTTCCAGCCGGCCCGCCCGCCCTTGGCGGACAGCGTCAGGTACAGCCGCTGGGCGCGCTCGCCGCGGAACATGTACGTCTGGCGGACGACGTCCAGTCCCGCGTCCGCAAGCAGCCCGCGCAGCACGTCTCCCGGGTAGAGATGCTTGACGTGGTAGCGCTCGCGGTGCCGCTCGAACAGTTCCGGCCAGTCCGCCGCGCGGGTCAGCGCGTCCGCGGACATCACCAGGTCACCGCCGGGGCGCAGCACCCGGGACATCTCGGCGAGCGCCGCCGGGCCGTCGTCGAAGTGCTCGATCGCGCACACGGACATGACCACGTCGAAGGTGGCGTCCCCGAAGGGCAGCGCCAGCGCGTCTCCCTCGACCAGACCGGGGTGGCCGCGCAGGCGCCGGCCGAACGCCAGCTTGTGCCGGGCCAGGTCCAGGCAGACGGCACGCGCCCCGCGCCGGACGGCCTGCCCGGCCCAGTAGCCGTCACCGCCGGCCACGTCGAGCAGGGTGCGCCCGGCCAGCTCACCGGCCCACGACAGCAGCGTGCCGACCTCGCGCCGGCGCATCACGTGGACCTGGTGGCCCACATAGGCGAGGGCGTCGTCACGTACGGGACTCACCGGTCCACCTTCCCATCAGCACCGTCGGCGAGCGCGGCGAGGGTCACGTCGAGATACCGCGACCAGGCGGCCGGCACATCCGGCGGGGCGACCTTCGCCCGCAGATCCGCGAGCACACCCGGCGCGTAGAGGCGGTGTAGGGCGGCGGCCAGTGCCGCGGTGTCGTCCGGCGGCACCAGCAGGCCGTCCACGCCGTCGCGGACGGAGGAGGCCAGCGTTCCCACCGTCGTCGCGATCACCGGCAGCCCGTGCAGGCGCGCGAGGTCGACGTTCTGTGAGGCGGTCCCGGCCCGGTAGGGCAGAACCAGCGCGTCGGCGGCGTCGAACAGGGCGGGGACGTCGGCGGCGTCGATGTATTCGGCCCGCAGTTCCACCCGGTCGGCGAGACCGAGTTCGTCGACGAGCCGCTGTGTGGCGGCCAGGTCCCCCCAGAACTCGCCGGCCACGGTGAGCCGCACGTCGGACGGCCCGTCGGCCAGCGCCCGCAGCAGCACGTCCAGGCCCTTGTACGGCCGTACCAGTCCGAAGAACAACAACCGACGGGATGGCTCGGTGCCAGCCACGGGCGCCGGCACGGCGCTCGAGGGCGGCACGGCGCTCGAGGGCGGCACGGCGCTCGAGGGCGGCACGGCGCTGGAGGGCGACGGTGGACGGCGGCGGGTGGGCGAGGACCACAGGTGGGGCGCCATCTCGGCCGTCACCACCGCGACGGGCGTGAGACTGGCGGCGAGCTCGGCCTGCGCCGGGGTGTGCACCAGCACCGCGGATGCCCGGCGCAGCACCATGCGGATCAGGGGTTCGTCGATCCGGCTCCGCTCGTGCGGCAACACGTTGTGGCACAGCGCCAGGACCCGCGGCGTCCCCCCGCCGCGGACCCGCCGGCCCAGCACCGTCCGGTCAGGCGCGGCTCGCCCGATGCCGGACCGGACCGGGGCGGTCCGGCCCAGCCCGGCGAGGATCGCGAGGTAGGCGGGGGCCTGCACGGGAGTGACGACGACCAGTACGACGGCGTCCGCGGTGCGGCGCAGCCGCCGGCCGAGCCGCAGCCAGCCGTCGGGCCGGCGCCAGGACAGCGGGTAGCGGGTGGCGGGGAACGGCTCCATCTCCGGCTCACGGACCCGAGCCTGACCGGGGTACAGCCGTGCCGGGTACTGGTCCGACCAGGATTCGATCACCACGTCGTGGCCGCGCTCGGCCAGCCGGTGGGCGAGCTCGGTGGTGTGCTGGGCGATCCCGCCCTTGTACGGATGGGTGGGCCCGACCAGAGCGATCCGCATCCGCTCAGGTACCGCTGCGTGACCTGGCTACCAGGTCACCGATGAGTGCGAGCACGACGATCTGAAAGCCGACCAGGATCGCGAGCAGCGTCGAGGTGGCGACGTGGAAGTCGTAGCGGACCAGGTCCACGATCAGCTTGATGAAGCCCAGCCCCATGATCCACAGGGCAAGCGGCATGAGTACCTTGAGCGGGTCGAAGTACATCACCATCCGCAGGACCTGCAGAATGTAGCGCCGCGCGTCCTTGAACGGATGGAACTTCGAGGTCCCCGCACGCTTGGCGTACTCGATCGGGATGTAGTCGACCGGGTGCTGGTTGGACAGGAACGACATCGTGATCGTCGTGACGCAGCTGAACCCGGGCGGCAGCAGACGCAGGTAGGGCAGCGAGACCTCGCGGCGGAAGGCCCGCAGACCCGAGTTCAGGTCGGGGATCTTCATGCCGGACAGCCGCTGCGCGATCATCCGGATCAGCCACTTCGCCGGCACCCGGGCCCACTTGTGGGTGCCCTCCTCGGTGAGCCGGGCGCCGACGACCTGGTCGACGTCGAGGTTGTCGTCGAGGTAGCGGACGAACTCGGGGATGCGCTCGTTGGGGTAGGTCATATCCGCGTCGGTCCAGACGACGATCTTCCCCCGGGCCTCCTGGGTGCCGATCCGCCGGGCCGTGCCCGACCCGCCGTTGCGGCGGAACGGCATGATCCGCATCCGCGGGAAGCGGGGTGCGGCCTCGCGCAGCACCGCCAGGGTGTTGTCCGTGGACTTGTCGTCGATCGCCAGGATCTCGTAGGCGTAGCCGCTGGCGTCCATCGCGGCGCCGATGCGCTCCAGCTCGCGGACGACATGATCCTGCTCGTTGTAGCAGGGCAGCACGATGGTGACGTACGGGATGCCTGCGTCGGGCTCGACGAGAGCCTCGTTCTGCAGGCGCATCGGCTCGTCGCTGCGCGAACCGTCGGGCATCTGGATGGCGCTGACACTCACGTCGGTGTGGCTCCCGCTCCTCGTTCCCGGCGGTGAGCGCCGCCGGCTCGGCGGTCCGCACCGCCGTTGTACTGACACGCCCCGCCGGGTCCGGTGGGCTGGCCGCCCGCCTGGAATCACGGTGAGGCCCGACATCTTCCCCACAACCGGTCTCCACCCGCGGTTCCCACCGGCGGACGCCGACGGCGTGGCTGTGGTCGCCGCGACCCGTCCCCCGTCGGAGCGCCGCTCTAGAGTGGCATGCCGCGCCCCACCGGCCGACCACCGGCCCACCTCCCGGCCAGCTGCGGGTACGGCCCCGGACATCGCCCGGCCCGACCCGCCGGGCCGCTCCTGACCGCCTCCCGGCCGCGCGGATGCCGGCGGGATCGCGCCCGAATGCCGGCCAACGGCCATCCCACACCGGCGCCTACTGTTGTGCCGGTGAGCGCGTTCAGAAGTGATCTCCGCGAGTACGTACGGCACGTCCGGGCCCTGCGGGCGGCCCGGGAGACCTCGGCCCGCTCGTTCGTGGCCGGCCTGCGCTACCCGCTCGCCCACCGTCAGCCGATCTGGATCGGATCGCCGACCGTCATCGAGGGGCGCGAACGCATCGAGTTCGCCGACGGAGCCGCGCTGCGGGTCGGCCTCGCCCCGTTCGGTCTGACCTCGAAGCGGGACTCGTCGATCATCCGGGTGCATCCGGAGGGGCGGCTGCGCTGCGAGGGCGTCGTGTCGCTGCAGCGCGGCGTGCGGGTCGTCGTCGACTCCGGCGTGCTCGAACTCGGGCCGTACGCGAACATCAACGGCTTCGCCAAGATCCTCGTCCGCGAACGGGTGTCCATCGGCGCCTACTGCAACGTGTCCTGGGACACCCAACTACTTGACAACGACTTCCACCCGATGATCGTCGACGGCGTGGAGCAGCCGATGAGCGGCCCGATCATCCTGGAGGACCGGGCCTGGATCGGCGCCGGCGCGATCGTGCTCAAGGGGGTCACCATCGGGGAGAGTGCCGTGGTCGCGGCGGGTTCGGTGGTGACCCGGGACGTACCGCCGAAAGCCGTGGCGGCCGGTTCACCCGCGAAGATCGTCGGCCACATCGACGGCTGGCGCTAGACCGGGGACACCGCAGGTCACGGTGCCAGGCTCGCGGCGGCGTCGGCGCCGCGGGATACTGCATCCCGCGGCGCCGGACAGACGGAACCCCACCGGACGCGGGCCAGAGGTACGAGGCCCCGGCCGTCAACCGGGAACGGGTGTCCGTAACATGACACCACCTTCGTCCGATGGGACCGTGCAGTCTTGGCTGACTCGCTGGAATCGATCGCGGCGGCCCGTACCGCCACCCCCGGATCCGCCCCGGTAGTGCCCCCGGTGGGAGCGAGATTCCGGCCCTGGCGCATCGTGCGGTCGGCGCCGCCCGCAGTCTGGGCCATCACCCTGCTGTTCACGGCGATGCTGGCCAGCTGGTCGGTCCTGGTGCCCCAGTACCACGCCCCCGACGAGCCCAACCACGTCGACGCCGTCATGCGACTGGTTGAGGGCATGGGCTGGCCGCATCCCAAGGACGTCAAGGTCACCCGAGGCGGCGTCGGGTCGATCATGGTCTCGCCGTACGGCTCGGACGAGGCGCCACGCGACCTGACCGCCGGCCCGTTCACAGCGCAGGAGGCCGAGCCCCGCGAGTACCGGCCGAGCTGGCAGACCCTGCAACGCACCCCCGCGCCC
Organism: Frankia sp. AiPa1; assembly: GCF_023243075.1. Lineage (GTDB taxonomy): Bacteria > Actinomycetota > Actinomycetes > Frankiales > Frankiaceae > Frankia. The sequence continues at coordinate 42,777 of NZ_JALKFZ020000001.1, forward strand.
GCAGGCGGCATCCAGCAGATCGTCCAGCACCCGCCCCTGTACTACTGGGTGAACGCCGTGGTCCTCGAGGCCATCCCGGGAGGCGGCACCCACCTGCGCTGGGATGAGATCATCGGGATCCTGCGGCTGGTCAGCGTGGTGATGGTCGCGCCGCTGCCGCTACTCGCCTGGGCTGGGGCGCATCGGCTCTCCGACGGCAACCGGATCGCCGGCACCTGTGCGGCTCTCGTACCGCTGGCGGTTCCCCAGCTCACCCACATCGGTTCCAGCGTCAACAACGACAACCTGCTCGTCCTGACCGGAGGCCTCACCTCCGTGGCGGTCGTGTACGTGCTGCGCGGAGACACCTCGTTGCGCACCGCCGTCTACACCGGGGCCTTTGTCGGGCTCGCCCTGATGACGAAGTCGCTGGCGATCGTGCTGGTACCGATGGCGGCGCTCGCCTACGTGGTGGCCTGGTCACGGGCTCGCCGGGACGCTCGCGTCCTGGCCGCGCGAAACCCCGCGCGCATCCCGGGGAACGGTGACCTCGGGGTCAACAGGGATATCAGGGCCGGCAGGGAGATCGGGGCCGGCAGGGACGCCGAGGCCAACGGGGACGTCGGAGGTGCCGGGGACGACAGCCGGCCGTTCCGTCTCGACGGCCTGGGGCCGGCCGGACCATCCGCGGCGCAGTTGCGGGTGCCCTGGCGCCAGATCGTGGTCGGCGGGATCGTCATGACGGCCCTGGGCGGCTGGTGGTGGGTGGTGAACGTCGTGCGCTGGGGCACGTTCCAGCCCGAGACGCCCGGTTTCCCCCTCGGTCAGTACCTCGGGAACGACTGGGGCGCCTACACCGAGGTGCTCGTCAACGGCACGATTCTGCGCTGGTGGGGGTCGATCGGCTGGTTCGAGGTGAACCTTTCCACGATCCCGGTACGGACCGGGACGGCGGTCGTCATCGTCCTGTTCGCCCTTGCCCTGATCCGGGCCCGGAACTGGCGGACCCGGATCGATCTGCTGTTTCTGCTCTGGGTCACCTGGGGCCTGTTTGGCCTGATGACCCTGCAGTCGGCGAAGAACTTCAACCACGAGTTCCACGTCAGCGGAATCTCCGGCCGTTACCTCTACGCGGGGCTGGCATCGCTGGCGATCGGGGTCGGGATGGGCGCGGCGGCGCTGGGCCGTCAGGTGTCCCGCGTCATGCCGCTGGTGTTCCTCGTCGGCGCGGCCACCTTGCAGTTCCTGTCGGTTCGCCAGGTGTTCCCGCATTTCTGGGAGCCGAAGGGGGGCGACCTCGGCGACGCGTGGACCGACATGGCGGCCTGGGCGCCGTGGCCGGAGACCGTCCTGGTGGGTTTCGCCGTCGCGGTATGTGTGTTCGCGGCCGCGACGCTGGCCGCCTGCGTCCGGGTCGGCGTGCTCAGGGTTCACCTGGTCAGGCGCACCCGCACCGCGGACCCGAGCACGGCCGGGTCCGACGCCCTGTCCGCCATGGCTCCCACCGCGATCACCGCCTCCCTCGCCCCGCGCGGCGACAGGTCCGGCCCGCTCGACGCGGCTCGTCGGGGCAGGACGGGCGATCGGGATCGCACGGGCGATCGGGATCGCACGGGCGGGCCGGACGCGATCGCCGCGGACGACACCGCCGCTCCGTACGGCGTGCCCGCCCCGTACGAGCGGAGCTCGCCGCACGACGCGGGCACTCTGCGCACGGTTCTGGACGACGGGCCAGGTCCGGGCGCCAGGGCTGGCCAGACCGTCGGTTCCGGCCCGGTCGGTCGCGACAGCCGGAGCCGGTCAGCAGGGGCTGGTCGGGCCGGCCGGACCGCCACGGGCGGGGAAACCGCGGGCAGGTCGCCGAGACTGCAGGCAGCCGCACGCCACCGTGCCGCCGAGGGCCCGCGCGACCCCGGCCGCGACCCACATCGGACAGCCACCACGGACCCCCCGCCCGACCACCAAGAGTAACGATCTATGACAATTCATCGATATCCACTGGGGAGCATGCGCGCCACGGCGGACGAAGGCAGACTGAGCAGTGACCCCGGGCAGCCGCTACCGGTGCGGACCCTGCCTACCGGCGAGTAGGTCGGCCGGTCAGGTGCGCTCGCGTGGCCAACCAGCCGCCTGGCGAGATCGTCGGATCATGGCACAATGATCGCGCGGTCCGGCGTCCGCGGGGCGGCCGACTCAGCTCGGGGGGAATCGTGCGCCGCAAGCGGGAGATGGACGGAGGGCCCCGAGCGGCCTCCTCGTCCGCACCACCGCGGGTTGCGCCAGCCCAGCCCGATCCCGATCCCGCGCCGGACCCCGTGCCGCTGCCGGGGCCACCGCCGGCGGCACGGTTCCGTTCCTCCGGCGCCACCAGTGCGACGTCCGCGCCCTCCGATCCGTCTCGGTCGTCCGTCCCGTCCGCCGGCCGGCCCGTCAGCCCGGGCGCGAGCCTCGCCGCAGCCGGAGGGTCCGCACCGGTCGGCGCTGGCACGCCCGCGCGCATGACGTCGGAGCCAGGCGCCCCGCAGGCCGCACCGGTGGGCAGGCAGCGGCCAGCCGGCCCGGCGACGTCCGGCCCGGGCACGGGCGGCCACCAGGCGGCCGGCGGTACCGGGCGGACGGGGCCTGCGGCCACGGAGCTGGTGAGCCCGCTCGAGCCCGCCGATCCGACCGAGCTGGACCGGGTGGAGCTGCTGGGTCGACTCGGCGAGGGCGGGATGGGAACGGTCTTTCTCGGCCGGGGCCGAGCGCACGTCGCCGGCTACGCGGGCCGGCTCGTCGCGGTCAAGGTCATCCGACCGGACCTCGCCCGCGTGCCCGAGTTCCGGGCCCGGTTCCGCCGGGAGGCCGACATCGCCCGCCGGGTCGCCCGGTTCTGCACCGCCGAGGTGCTTGACGTCGTCGACCCACCGGGCGGCCTGCCGTATCTCGTCACCGAGTACATCGATGGTTTCACCCTGGCGCAGACCGTGGCCGCCGAGGGACCGTTGCACTCGGCTGACCTGGAACGGCTCGCGGTCAGTGTCGCGGCGGCGCTGACGTCGATCCACGGCGCCGGGATGGTGCACCGCGACCTGAAGCCCTCGAACGTGCTGCTGTCCTCCCTCGGCCCGCGGGTGATCGACTTCGGGATCGCGCGGGCGATGGACGCGCCGACGATGCTCAGCCAGGAGATCCAGCGGATCGGTACCCCGGCGTTCATGGCGCCCGAGCAGGCCAACGGTGAGCCGGTGTCCGCCGCAGCGGACGTCTTCGCCTGGGGCGGGCTCATCACCTACGCGGGGACCGGGTCGTTCCCGTTCGGTGACGGGCCGACACCGGTGCAGCTCTACCGGGTCGTCCACCGCGAACCACTGCTCGACGGCCTGGACCCGAACCTGCGTCCCATCGTCGAAGAGGCGATGCGCAAGGACCCGGCCGCCCGGCCGACCGCCCGGGACCTGTTCCTGCGCCTGGTGGGCATGGGGCCGCCGACGCATCCCGACCCCGATGTGACCAGGGTCATCCATTCCACGACATCCCTGGCGGCGCCCCCGCAGCGGATGCCCGACGCCGCCGGGCACGAGCGAACGTCCGCTGATCCGGGCGGCCCGCGGCTCGGTCCGGGTGGCATGCCGCTCGAACCAGCCGACCCGGTGGACACGGTCACGAGCAGCGGAACCGGCGGCGCGGCGCAACCGGCGACCAGGACGCGACGGCGGTGGAGTCGGCGGCGGGTCGCGTTGCTCGCCGCCCCGCTGCTCGCCGTCGCCCTGATCACCGCGTTGGTGCCGCTGGCCCTGACCTCCGGCGGCGCTGACCGGCCAAGCCGCGAGGAGATCGCCGAGCGCGTGGCACTGGCGGCGGAGGCGGTACGCACCTCCGATACCGACCTTGCTGCCCGGCTCTCCCTGGCCGCCTACCGGATCGACCCGGATGCCGAGGCCCGCGCGGCCCTGCGCACCTCGTTCGCCGCCTCGACCGCGACCGTGCTGCGCGGGCACACCGCCTCCGTCCTGGGCATGAGCATCAGCCCGGACGGAGAGATGCTCGCCTCGGCCGGCGCCGACAATCTCGTCCAGCTCTATGACATCGCCGACCGGGCCCATCCGGTTCGCCTGGCCACCCTGAACCGGCACCGGTCCTGGACACTGGACGCGGCGTTCAGCCCCAATGGCAAGATCCTGGCCACTGTCAGCTACGACCGCAGCGCGATCCTGTGGGACATCAGCGATCCACGGCACCCCGTCGAGCTGTCCACCATCCTCGGGCATGACGGCTGGGTGCTGGACGCCGCGTTCAGCCCGGACGGAAAGATCCTCGCGACCAGTGGCTACGACAACACCGCACGGCTGTGGGACGTCACCGATCCACGCCATCCACAGGCGCTGTCCGTGCTGGACCGCCACACCAGCTGGGTGAACGAGGTCGCCTTCAGCCCGAACGGGCGGCTGCTGGCCACCGCCAGTGCCGACCGCACCGCCCGCATCTGGGACATCGCCGATCCGCGCCACCCCCGGTCGCTGGCCACGATCACCGCGCACACGGACTACGTGTGGGCGGTGGCGTTCAGCCCCGACGGCAGGCTCCTGGCCACCGGCGGCTACGACGGCACCGCTCGTCTCTGGGACGTGTCGACCCCGTCCCGGCCCGAGGCGGTCACCTCGTTCCCGGCGGACCAGAAATGGGTCTTCGACGTCGCCTTCAGCCCCGACGGCCGCACCCTGGCGACCGCCGGCTGGGACACGACCGTGCACCTGTGGGACGTCACCGGCTCCGGGCGACCGGCCGCCGTCGGCACGATCGGCGGCCACGGCGACTGGATCCAGGCCCTCGCCTGGACACCTGACGGCAAGAGCATCGCGACGGGAAGCGACGACTACACCGTGCGCATCAGCCGAATCGACGACGCCAGCCTGATCGCCGCGGCCTGCGCCGACCCGTCCCGCCAGATCACCGAGACCGAGTGGCGACGTTACATCTCGGACGTTCCCTACCAGCCCGTCTGCTGACCAGACCCCGCCGCAGGATCGCTCAGCGGCTGGGAGAGCCGGGGCGGCCTCGCAGGACAGGCAGGTTCGTCCGAGCCGGAACCGTGACGTCAGCGACCCGGGCCTGGACCCGGTCGAGGCGGTCCTGGCCGGCCGGGCTGAGCCGGGACCGCAGCGCCGTACCCGCGATCCGCGCGACCTGGGCCAGGCGGGACCCGTCCGCCAGCGGACCGGCACCCGAAGGTCCGGGGCCGCCCTCGGCACCGGGCGCGGTCGCCTGCCGACGCGACTCGGCGAGCTCATGCTCCAGCTCGGCGATGCGGGCCAGGTGGTCGAGCTCGGCCGCGGCCAGCCGGCTGCGTTCCTCGTCGAGGCGGGACCACTCCCGCTGCCGGGCCCGGGCGACGGTGGCCGCGGTGTCCTGTAGCCGCAGTACCTGCAGGTAGAGGTCGATGCGGTTGCGTTCGAGCCGGGACAGCAGCGGATTGGACACCCAGGGGGTGAGCAGATCGGCCACGCGGCGAGCCCAGGGAGCGCGCCGGTCGACCACGACGCCGAGTCCGAAGATCGGTGCGACCGTGAAGAACCTCAGGTCAGGGTGCTCGGCGACGAAATCCTCGATGGCCGTCCGCACCCCGTTACGCGCCCCGCCCTCGGTCAGCGCCCAGGCAAACGCGCCCATGCCGCGGAAACCACCGCGGACCACCCCGGGATTGTCGATCTCGACGCCGACATCCCACGAGTGGGGCTGGCGGTAGTCCTGCGCGATCCGGTCCGGCGCGTAGTACTGGTCACGGCGTCCGGCCGGCCAGCCGACATCGTGCAGGATCACCAGCGGGAAATAGGAACGGCCGAACTGGACGACCGCCGCGGCGATAGCAGCCAGCTCGCCACGCACCGTGGCGTAGTTGTGATCGCCGTCGAGCAGGTACGCGTCGGTGGGCGCGTGGTCGTCCAGAGCCTGCGGGCTGTAACCGCGTATGACGTGCACGTCCAGGCCCCCGCCCGAGGCCGGCTCCACGCCGGGGTCCGGGTCGACGACGACGAGCCGCCCACCGCCGCCGCGGCGCAGCAGGTCGACGAGCAGCGAGGTGGTGACACCGCTTTCCGAGCCGATCTCGGCGATACTGCGAGCTCCGGACGCCTCGATCAGCGGCACCCAGATCTCCCGCAGATCGGCCAGCGAGTGCAACAGCAAGGGGGCGAGTGTGGGCACAGCCGCCTCGGTCTCCTCCTGGGCGTGCTCGCCGGCGCGGACTGACACAGCGCCCGCCCCCGCCGTTCTCGCCCCAGCGAGCTCGGTCACGGCCGCGAGTTCGGCGAAGCTGAACCGCACCGTGCCCGGATCCACCGGGTTCTCGGCTGCCACCGCCTGCGGCTCGACCTCGCCGCTGGCGTCGCGAGGGGCAGCCACCCCAGCAGGGTTGATCTCGACGATACCGTCGGGCTGGCTGCCGGCCGTCCCCTGTTCGACGGGCTGAAAGCCCTCGGGCGTGTCCGCCGGCTGGGGGCCGGAAGGCTGGGAGGCAGCGGACTGAGGGCCATGGGCCTCGGTCACGGCAGGTGGCACGTCGATGGGCTGCGAGTCATCGGCGTGGGGGTCCGCGGGCGGTGTCGCGGCGTGTCCGAAGGCGGCCGCGAGGGCGAACGGGCGGGCGCCCGCCGAGCGGCCCACCGGACCGGTGAGCGGGTCTTTGAGGGGATCCCAGGCCGGATCGTCGGGGGGCCTCCAGGCCGGGAGGACAGGCGCTGGCGACTCGGACGGGCGCGCCACGCCGGTCCCGCCTCGCACCTCGAACGGCCCCCGCGCGGGAACCTCCGGGCCCGGGTCGTCCCGCTCCTCCGCCTGGGTGGACCATATGGCCCACTCGGACCACGCGGACTCCCGTACCGGTCCGGACGGGCTGACGGACGCCGCTGGGGTCGGATTCCCGGACACCTCCAGGCCGCCGGTCCCGGCGACCGGCCCGGACCCAGGGGGGTCGGGAACGGGGTCCGCCTGTTCGATCACCGCAGTCCTCCCAGCTCGCGCCGGATCTTGCGGGCCGCCCGGACCGGCAGCCCATCGCGGGCCGGGCCGGCCACGGGCAGCGCCAGCGGATCGCCGCGGATGCCCATCCAGCCAAAGGCCAGTTCGACATCCAGAGCGTAGACCCCGGCCAGCTGTGGCTGCGATACCAAATCGATGGAGTAGACGAACTGTGGGTCGTCGCCGACGATTTCCACCAGATTCGGCTGCAGCAGTCGCAGGCCGACCAGGGCAAGCTGCTGCGCCGGGTCGTCCAGGGAGGTGATGGTCACCTTGTACGGCTCGCTGCGGTTGTTGATGTGGAACGACAGCGTCAGCCAGTCCAGACGCAGCAGGCCTCGGCGGCCGGCAGGGTCGATGCGGATCCGCCGGGCACCCACGGCCTCCAGGTGCAGGCGCACCAGCGACAGGCCGTCGCGGGCCGAACGGGTGACGACAGACCCCTTCGGGCCATTGACAAAGTCCGCGCCGGTATCGACGTAGACCTCCACGGGCCCGGCCGCGGCCTCCGGCGAGACTTCCTCGGCCGGGACGCCCGCGGCCGCCGCGAGGCCCGCGACGACGGCCAGTGGCCGGTTCGCGACCCCGGCGACGCCGGCCGGCCAGTACAGCTCCCGCATGGAGATCCGCTCGACGTCGGCCGGGGTGAGATAGGGCATCCGCCGCACCAGTTCCGGCGGCAGCAGGCCCTCGGTCGTGTCCGAACCGAAGTTGTCATCGTGCGCCCACGACCCGAACGCGGCGGCCTCGGCGGCGGTGGGCCGGGCGATGAACCGGGTCAGCATGCGCAGGCCGGCGCGGCGCGCCCCGGGGGCGGCCAGTGACGGCATCGGCGTCTCGGAGCGGCGGTAGCGCAGCCATTCCCGCTGGAAGGCCAGGATGCCGTCCTGCACGGCGGCCCGCTGGGCGACCTGGGTGCGCGAGGTGCGGTCGATGCTGAGCACCGGGTTGCTCATCTCGTCGAACGAGACGAGAGAGCCGACGTCGGGCATGCACAGCTGCTCGAGCACCTCGGGGCTGCGCATGAGCTGGGCGGCCAGCATCTCCGGCTGGCCACCGGAGGCCAGGTAGCCCTCGAGCTCGAGCCCGGCGAGCCGGTGGGTCATCGCCGCCGGATTCGTCGCGAGATACAGGCCGAGGATGTCCAGGCGCCGCCCGGTGGAGGCGAGCAGCCTCGTCAGCAGCGCCTGGATGGTGCCGCCCCAGCCGAGATCGAGCACGACCACCCGGCCCGACTCGGGCAGCTGGCCGTCGAGGTAGCTCACGTAGCGTTCGCGCAGCCTCGTCGCGGTGAGCACGATCTCGCTGCGGATCCGCTCGTCCGAGCACAGTGCCTCGAGCGTGTCATCGAGCAGGCCGGGCACGTCCAGGCGGCGGTCGGCGAGCGCCGAGATGCCGGCGACGTTCTCGAGGCGCACCCCGAGCTGACGCAGCAGCTGCCCGACGCTGGGGGCATGTCGGCGGACGAGGAAGCTCTTCAGTTCATCCGGGCTGCCCTCGAACACGTTCGCGAGGGCACACACCTGCCGGGACGCCCACACGGTGGACGTGGTGATCCCGATGTCCTCGCCGGGGTCGACGAGCAGCCGGGACAGGAAGTCGCCCTCCCGCATCAGGCAGTGGATGTGGTCGGCACCGAAGTCGCGGGCGCGTTCCACCGCCCACTCGGCGAAACCGGCGAAGACCGGCCCGAACACGGTCGCCCCGGTTTCCCAGTACCGGCGCAGCCCGGCCGGGACGGCCGTGGCGTCGGCGCGGTGCAGGACCCGGGCACGCAGGGCGGTCATGCCGAAGTCCCCGTCGACGGGGTCGATCGCGGTGTCATCCCCGGGTTGACCGCGCAGACCCTCGAGTTCGAGGGTCTGGCGCAGGGAGCCGGCGTACTTCGGGTAGTGGATGGCGACGAACCCGTGCTCGCGGGCGCCCTCGACGTCGGCGACGGGATGGTCGCCGAGATGGACCACCCGGGAGGGCTGAAGGTTGGCGGCGGCCAGCATGTGCCGGAACAACCCGTCGCTCTTGGACGTCCCGGCGTCCGACGAGGTGAAGATCCGGGTGAACTGCACCCCGGCCAGCTCCGGGCGGTTGAGCAGGCGCTCGAGCTGGCTGGCCGAGAAGTAGGTGTCGGACAGCAGGTACACCGGCAGGCCGAGCTTGGTCATCGCGAGCTCGGCGAGCTCGACCACGGCAAGGTCCGCCCGGCACAGCTCACGCTCGACCGCGACCTCCGCGTCGAGCAGGTCCTGCGCCCCCGCCGTTCCCGGAAGTGCCGGCAGCAGCAGGTTCCAGATCTCGTCCAGGCGGACCTCGTACGTGCCGCGGGTGTCGTGGGCGTGCATACGGGCCACATGCTCGGCGTGCACCCGCAGCCGGGCGAACTCGCCCGGCGACACGCTCGCGGGCAGGTGCCCGGCGTCGGCGAGCCGGTGGCCGAGCAGCACGAACGCGTGGGTGGGTTCGGGCACCATGCGCCACAACAAGGTGTCGAACACATCGAGAGTCAGGGCCTGTGCCCCGCCCGACTCCAGGTGCGACCACACTTCGCGTAGTCGGACGTCGGTGAACACGGCCGTCCCCTTCATGCGGCCTCGGGACGGCCGCCTCCGCCGGGTGGCCCCCGACCGCGCACCGCACATCGGGGGACTCCCCAGCGGCGTCAGCCGGCCGAAGCCAGATGGACGCCATCGATACTAGGGAGCCCGTTGCACACGCCGACCACCGGACTGGGTGATGACGGCCCGGACAGGCGGCATCACGGCCCTGCCGCCGGCACGGTAACGTCAGGTTCCCGGCTGGATACGGGTTGCCCCCTCATCGTGCACGAATGGTTGCTCTTCCGCCATCACTTCTCGCCCGCCGGTCCGCGGTACGCCGGCCGAGCCGGGCGTCGGCGACGTTGTGGTCCTACCGCGGGCCATGCCTGCGGCGGTTCTCGGTACTGTCGGATCTCGGTCGTGTCGAGTGGGGGCCGGTCAGGGTGGCAGATCGGTCCACGTGTGGCCGACCCGCGCGCGGGTCGGGTGAAGTGAGGAGCGGACAGGGCGTGTCACATCTCGCTGACGCCCCGGCGCCGGCCGCGGGCCGGGTGGTGGCGTCCCCGCCGCCCGGCCCGCCGGGTGGGCCGGGCCATGCCTCGGACCCGAGCCGGCTGGCCCGTCGTAGCCGTGCGCAGACGAAGGTGCGCTGGGAACTGTTGCGCAACCTGGTCCGCAAGGACCTGAAGGTCAAGTACAAGGGTTCGACGCTGGGGTTCGCCTGGTCGCTGGCGAACCCCATGCTGCTGCTCGTCGTGTACACCTTCGTCTTCCAGATCGTCCTGAAGAACGGTGTTCCTCGCTTCGGCATCTACCTCATGTCCGGGCTGCTCGTCTGGAACGCATTCTCCGGCAGCGTTTCCGCGGCCTGCGGCGCCGTTGTGGCAAATGCGAACCTGGTCAAGAAGGTGCGTTTCCCGCTGGCGGTGCTGCCGCTGTCCGCGGTCGGTTTCGCCGCCGTGCACTTCCTGCTCCAGCTGCTCGTGCTGTTCGTGGTGATCCTGGTTCTCGGGTATCATCTGCTCGGACCAAACCTGCTTCTGCTCGTCCCGGCGGGGGCGGTGGCACTTGTCTTCACGGTTGCCCTGTCCCTGCTCGTCAGTGCACTCAACGTGCGATACCGCGACACCTCACACCTGCTCGACGTCGCACTTCTCGCCTGGTTCTGGCTCAATCCGATGGTCTACTCCTTCAGCTTGATCCAGGAAAAGCTGCACGAATGGACCTGGATCTACCTGCTGAACCCGATGGCAGTCGTGACCATCGCGTTCCAGCGGGCGATCTACGGCCCTCCTCCCGCGGGCTCCGCCGGAAAACCAGTGCCCCCGGCCCACGTGGGTTACCAGTTCTATCTGGAACATCTCGCCGTCGCCGGGGCGATCTCGCTGGTCCTGCTGTGGATCGGCCTGTATGTGTTCCGCACCATGCAGGCGGACTTCGCCGAGGACCTCTAGTCGAGGATCGGTAGCCCGAGCGCACGTGTAGGCGGACGCTCCGGCGGACGGAGACGATGCGCCCCGCCCGAGCCGGTGCCCCGCGACGAGCCCCGGCCGGGATGGTGCGATCATGATGGTCGGCGCCCGGTGGCCAGCAAGGAGTTGCAGTGGCACGACACTCGTCCGCACCCCAGCGCGGTTCGGCGTTCTCGCTGCCCGGCCGGCGTTCCGCGACCGCCGGGAGTGCCGGGAGTGCCGGCACGGACGGTTTCCCCGACGTGGGCCCTCCCACCGGTCTGGACGCTCCAGCCGGTCTGGACGCTCCAGCCGGTCTGGACGCGCCCGCCGGTCTGGACGCGCCCGTCGCCGTCCTCCGTCCCGGCACCGCCACTGAGCTCAGTTCGGTCACCGCGCCCAGCGCCCCCGCCGGTACCGGCCCTGCCGGGGGCACCGGCCCCGGTGCCCCCGTCGCCGACGGCGCGGACGTCGCCGACGGCGCGGACGTCACTGCGGGCACCGGCGCGGCCGCCGGTCCCACCGGGGTCGGAGTCGACGGGACGGCGGTGATCCAGGCCGCCGGGATCAGCAAGCGGTTCGTGTCCTACCGCAATCGCGCGACCAGCCTGAAGGAACGGTTCGTCCGGCGCGGCGGCCCGGCCGGCGAGGATTTCTGGGCACTGCGGGACATCGACGTGACGATCGGCCGGGGGCAGACCGTCGGCCTCGCCGGCGCGAACGGCTCCGGGAAGTCCACCCTGCTCAAGGTGCTCGCCGGCATCCTGCGCCCGACCAGCGGCACCGTGTCGGTGCAGGGCCGCATCGCGTCCCTGCTCGAGCTCGGCGCCGGCTTCAACGGCGAGCTGTCCGGGCGGGACAACGTCTACCTCAACGCCTCCCTGCTGGGCCTGTCCAAACGGGAGATCGACCGACTTTTCGACTCCATCGTCGACTTCGCCGAGCTGCGGCACAAGATCGACGACGATGTGAAGCACTACTCGTCCGGCCAGTACGTGCGCCTCGGCTTCGCGGTGGCGGTCCACGTCGACCCGGATGTGCTGCTCGTCGACGAGGTGCTCGCCGTCGGTGACGAGGCGTTCCAGCGCAAGTGCCTGGCCAAGATCGCCGAGTTCCGGGAGCAGGGCCGCACGATCCTGTTCGTCACGCACTCGCTGGGCCTCATCGAGGACATGTGCGACCGGGTTCTCGTCCTCGAGTCCGGCTCCCTGATCTTCGACGGAGCACCGACGGTCGGCACCACGCTGCTGCGCCAGAAGCTTGGCAGCCTGCCCGCCGACGGCCCGGTCGACTGGCAGTACGCGACGGTACGGCCGTCTTCCGTGACGTTCAGCCACCATCTCGGCGGGCCCACCACGGTGCAGTACGACCCCGGCGACCAGCTCGTCATCAGTGTCGAGCTCGACCTCACCGACGCCGCTCCCGAACATGTGTACCTGCACACCTACATCGTCGGACAGGACGAGATCCCGATCTGGATGATGGAAACCCCGCTCGGCGGGTTCCGGCTCGGCCCCGGTCGACATGTCGTCGACTTCGCCGTGCCGCGCCTGCCCGAGCTGCTCGGGGCGTTCGCCGTGAAGGTGCACGTCTCGGACGCCGCCACCGGCGCCCCGGTGACGACCCGCCGCTTCGAGGAGCTGTTCGGCGTCAACGGGACCCAGGCCGGCGGACTTCTCAAGGTCGACTACGAGGCGAGGCTGCGCGGATGACGGACCAGACGCCCAGGCACGATCCCGCCGGCTCCGGCGGGCCGGTGGAGCCGCTCGCGACGATCGTGATCGTCAACTGGAACGGCGCGCATCTGCTGCCGGCCTGCCTCGACGGCATCGCCAAACAGGAGACAGGCATCGCCTTCGAGACCTGGGTAGTCGACAATGCCTCCACCGACGGCTCCCGGGACCTGCTCGCCGAGCGCTACCCCTGGGTACGGGTCGTCGCCTCGGACCGCAACCGTGGCTTCGCCGGCGGCAACAACCTGGCGTTGCGTCAGGTCACCACCGAGTACGCGGTGCTGGTGAACAACGACGCGATCCCCGAGCCGACCTGGCTGTCCGCGCTGCTCGCGCCGTTCACCGAGCCTGGCGGCCAGCATCTGGGCGCGACGACCGGCAAGGTCGTGTTCCTGCCCCGGTTCCTGCGCCTGCGCCTGCACACCCCGACGTTCGTCCCGGGCCCGCACGACTCCCGCGAGCTCGGCGTGCGGGTGTCCTCGGTGACCGTCGACGGGCTGGAGGTGCTGCGCGAGGTCCTCTGGGAGAAACTCACCTACGGCGCCGAGGGACCGCCGGGAGCGCCGTACTTCTGGACCCGCGGGGACGGTGAGCTGTGCGTGCCCATCCCCGACGGCGGGCCGGTCACCCTCGGTCTCACCTGGGCGGCGGAGTCCCGCAAGCAGGTCACCCTCAGTTGGGATGGGCCGGCTGTCGCCGGCCGTGTCGATGATGGACCGGCTGTCGCCGGCCGTGTTGATGCCGCGACGGCTGTCGCCGGCCAGGCTGCTGCCGCCGCGGGGGGCGTGGCGGTGGGCGTGGCGGGCGGCGGCCAGGCGGAGCTCGCGGTCGGCCCGGAGTCGACGACCGTCACCGTCACCGTCGGGGGGGACGCCCCGCGCCTCGATGTGATCAACAACGTCGGCGGGATCGTGCTCGCCGACGGCTACGGCGCCGACCGCGGCTACCAGCAGGTCGACACCGGCCAGTTCGACCAGCCGGAGGACGTGTTCACCGCCTGCGGCAACGGCATGGCGATCCGCGGCTCGCTCGGCCACGAGCTCGGCTGGTTCGACGACGCGTTCTTCCTCTACTACGAGGACACCGACCTGTCCTGGCGGATCCGGGCCCGTGGCTTCGCCATCCGCTACGTGCCGGGCGCCGTCCTGCGGCACGTTCACTCGGCGTCGAGCGTCGAGTGGTCGCCCCTGTTCGTCTTCCACACCGACCGTAACCGGCTGCTGATGCTCACCAAGGACGCGACCGCCCGGCTCGCGCTGTCCGCGGTGCTGCGCTACCCGGCGACGACGGCGTCGATCGCGCTGCGCACGCTGCGCCAGGCGCGCCGCGCCCGCAGCCGCCCGGCGGTCCGCCCGACGCTGCTGCGCCTGCGAGTGATCGCCTCCTATCTGCGCCTGCTGCCCGCGATGCTGCGGGCCCGCAAGGAGATCGGTGCCACCGCCACGGAACGCCGTGGCAGCCTGCAGAGCTGGCTGGTCCGCCGATGAGCGGCGAGGAGGCCACGGCGTCGTCCGCGCCGGCCAGAGGAGTCCGGGCCGCGGTCTACAACCGGTTCTGGCACTCGATGGGCGGCGGCGAGCGGCACAACGGGATGATCGCCCAGGTGCTGGCGGCCGACGGCGCGGACGTCGAGATCCTCGGCCATTCGGACGTCAACCTTGACGCGCTCGGCAGCCACCTCGGGCTGGACCTACGCGGCTGCCGCTACCTGCGGCTGCCCGACCGCGGCGAACAGGCCATCGCCGCGCTGTCCGCCGGCTACGACCTGTTCGTCAATGGTTCATACATGAGCCGGATCGAACCGGAGTCGGCCCGCTCGGCGTACCTGTGCTTCTTCCCGACACCGTTCGACCACGACATGGCGCCCTGGCGCAAAGCCGCGGTGCGCACCGCCGGGCCGCTGCTGCGCGGCGTGCGCCCGGCGGTGAGCTTCGGCGTCGGCTGGTACCCGCCCGAGGGCGGCCGAAGGCGCCAGTGGACCTGGACGAACGGGTCCGCCATCCTCGCCGTGAGTCCGGGCGAGCAGCGGACCCTGCGGGCCGACATCGGCCGCCCAGGCGCCGCCGGCGGCACCGCCCTGCGGGTCCTCGACGCCGCCGGAGACGTGCTGGCCAAGCTGGAGATCGGCCCGGGCTTCGCCCCGTTCGAGGTGCCACTGCCCCCGTCCGCCGACGGCACCGAACTCACCCTGGTCAGCGACGCGTTCTCGCCCGGCGCCGCCGACGTGCGCGAGCTCGGGGTCGCGGTCAGCCGCCCGCGGGTCACCGACGGCGGCGAAGGGCCGATCGCCCGGCTGCCGCTGCGTTTCCCCTGGCTGCTGCGCGACCCGGCGGACCTCGCCTACCTCGACGACTACGACGTCATCATGGCGAACTCGCAGTTCACCCGCGGCTGGATCAGCCGGCTGTGGAAGCGAGACGCCGACGTGCTGTTCCCGCCGATCCAGGTCGACCGGCTGCACCCCGCACCGGTGCGGGAGAAGACGGTCATCACGGTCGGGCGGTTCTTCGCACCGGGGCTCGGGCACGCCAAACGGCAGCTGGAGATGGTGCGGTGGTTCGCCGAGCTGTACCGGGCCGGCGAGCTGCCCGGTTGGTCGATGCACGTCGTCGGCGGCTGTGAGGACTCGCAGATCCCGTACCTGGAGCAGGTCCGCGCCGCCGGCGAGGGGCTGCCGGTGCACCTGCACCCGAACGCGCCGCGGGCACAGGTGGAACGTCTGCTGTCGACCGGCTCGGTGTTCTGGTCCGCCACCGGATACGGCGAGGACGACCGCCGCCGCCCCTGGACAGCCGAACATTTCGGGATGACCACGGTCGAGGCGATGGCCGGCGGGTGCGTGCCCGTGGTCATCGACCGGGCCGGACAGCGGGAGATCGTCCGGCACGGCATCGACGGCTACCGGTGGACCGGTCCCGAGCAGGTCGCCTCGTTCACCCGTCGCCTCGCCGCCGAGGACGGCCTGCGTTCCCGGCTCGCCGCCGCCGCGATCGAGCGGGCCGCGGCGTTCTCCGACGCGGCGTTCGCCGCCCAGTGGGGTGACATCGCCCGTCGCCACCGCCTCTACCAGGCAGACCGACCGGACGCCGGATGAGGATCGTTCTGGATGGCACTCCGCTGCTCGGACGGCGCACCGGGATCGGTCGTTACACCGAGCATCTGCTCGCCGGCCTAGCCCGTCTGGTCACCGAGGCCCGCGGGCAGTCCGGGGACGCGGGGGCGGCGGCGTACTGGGAGCTGGCGGCGACCGCGTTCACCTGGCGGGGGCTGGACGAGCTCGCCGGCAGCCTTCCACCGGGAGTCCATCCGGCCGCCCGCCGGGCGCCAGCACGGCTGCTGCACGAGAGCTGGATCCGGGGCGAGCACCCCGCGGTCGAATGGCTCACCGGCCCGGCCGACGTGGTGCACGGGACGAACTTCGTCCTCCCACCGCTGCGGGCCGCCCGTGGCGTGCTCACCGTGCACGACCTGTCCTATCTGCGCACCCCGGACACGGTCACCGCCGCATCCGCCCGGTACACCGAGCTCGTCCCCCGGGGGCTGCGCCGGGCCGCGGCGGTACTCACACCGAGCCAGGCCGTCGCCGACGAGGTGATCGCCGCCTACCGGCTCGATCCCGCGCTGGTCACCCCGACCCCGCTGGGCGTCGACGAGGCCTGGTTCGCCACCTCGGCGCCCGATCCGGCCTGGCGGCGCGAACACGGGCTGCCCGAGCGGTATCTGCTGTTCGTCGGCTCGGTCGAGCCGCGCAAGAACCTGCCGGTGCTGCTGGAGGCCGTCCGCCGGCTGCACGCCGCCGACCGCGACGCGCCGCCGCTGGTCCTCGTCGGACCGCCCGGCTGGGGGCCTGTCCTCGACCTCGCCGGGATGCCGTCCGGCAGCGTGGTGACCGCCGGCTATCTCGACGCGGACCGGCTGCGGGCGACCGTCGCCGGGGCGAGTGTGCTGTGCTTCCCGTCCCGCTACGAGGGGTTCGGCCTACCGCCCCTGGAGGCCCTCGCGGCGGGCGTCCCGGTCGCCGCCGCCGACATCCCCACCGTCCGGGAGGTCATCGGCGGACTGCTCGGCGCGTCCGAGCCCACCCTCGGCAGCCCCGTCCGGCTGGTCCGGCAGGCGGACCGGGACAGCTTCGCCGACGATCTCGCCACGGCCATCCTCGACCTGCTCGCCTCCCCCGGCGATGCCGAGGCCGGCCGCCGCCATGCCCGTGACTTCACCTGGCGGCGCACCGCCGAGCGCACCGCCGAGGTCTACCGGCGCGTCGCCCAGACCGGCTGACACAGGGCCGGCGAAGACAGCGCCGGCGCGCACAGGGCCGACTGGGACAGAGGCGACTGAGACAGGGCCGGCTGACGCGGCACTCACCGCGGCGTGGTGGCCCAGGCAGCCGAGAGCGAGCCAGAACAGGATGAGTCCGCACACGGCGCATCCGGTCAGGACGCCGAGCCCGAGCGGCGGCCAGCCCGGCCCCGTGTGCGCCCAGCCGGCCCGCAGCCGCCCATAGACCCCGAGGGACGCGAGCGCGGGCCGTTTCCACGCGAGCTCCCGACCGGTCAGGACCACGGTGCTCGCCGCCAGGCCCACGACGATCGCCACGGTTGGCAGCCCGAAGCGTCGCCCCAGCGGCAACGACCACACAGCCGCCGCGACGAGGACCGCGAGGACCGGCACCATCGGCAGCAGGTAGCGGCTGAACGGTGCGCCCCCGGCCCGCACGTAGGCCACGAACACCGCGATCACGATCAGACAGTGCCCCACCACCGCGACCCCTGCCACCACCGTGCCCCACCGGCCCACCGACCTGCCACGGGCCGTCCCGCCGCCTCCCGTCCCCGCGCCGGTGTCGATGCCCGTGTCGATGCCGGCGTCGGCGTCGGCTCCCGCCGTGGTCGCCGCACCCGCGGTGCCCCGAGCGACGAGGCCGACCAGCCAGAGGATCACGACGCGCAGCACAGCCACGGCGAGACCGGCCATGGTCAGGACGGCGACGATGAGCGCGATCCGTTCGACCTGCCCGGTGACCAGACGCGGGCGCCCGAACAGCCCGAGCAGCACCAGCCGCCACCGGTGCCCGTTCTCGAGCACCTGTTCGACCGTGGGATGCCGCCCGCCCAGTGGGAACATGGCGGCCACCCGCCGGGACGCGGCGAAATCACCGTAGAGCCGGATGTTGCGCAGGTAGAACCAGCCGATCGCCGCGCTGACGAGAGCCAGCAGCCCGGTGGCCGCGGCGAGCCCCCGCACGGCGCGGCGCCCCAAACCGCCCGGCGTGTGCAGCGCCACCCCGATCCCGATGATCGGCAGCAGGGCGACCAGTGCCACGGCACCGCTGGCCCGGCTCGCCGCCGCCGCCGGCCCGATGAGCGCCAGGCCGATGAGCGTCCACCGTCGCGGGCCCCGGCGGGCCAGCGCGACCACGCCCGCGAGCAGGCCGGTGACCGTGGCCGTCGCGAGAGTGTCGTTGTACACCTGCCCGGAGACCGAGACGACCATCCCGACGACCCCGACGATGCCCGCCGCGCCCACGGTGACCTCCGGACGACCCGGCACCAGCGCCCGGCACAGCGCCGCGGTGGCGACGACCAGGCTCATCCCGAACATGATGTTGAGCACCCGGGCCGTGCGGAACCCCGCGTGCGGATGGCCCAGCGCGACGCCGGCACGCAGCGGAACGCCCTCCACCAGGTAGAACAACGGCGGATGGTTGGCGGTGTAGATGAGGTCGAATCTGGTGAGCGGATGCCCGAGCCGCACTCCGCACAACGACCGCGCCCGTGCGGCGACCGCGGCCCTGGCCTGCGCGGGACTCAGCTCGCAGGTGGCGGGCAGACCGGGCATGCCCGGCAGCCATGAGCGCACCGGCGTGTCGAGCTCGGGCAGCCGGCCGTGCGAGACCTCGAACGCGTACGCCGTGTGCTGGGCCTCGTCGGCGCTCGCGAACGGCGGCATGACCGCGGCGACGAGCAGGCCCAGCGCGCCGAACAGCAATGCGGCACCGCTGACCCCGACCACGAGCCACCGCCGTACCGTCCTGGCGCGCGGCGCGCCGACCCCACCGGCCGGCCGATCGCGCGCTGGCGCGATGGTCGAAGCCCGTAACCCGCTCACCCCGATCCCCCGATCGGCACGCTGTGCGCCCCCGTCTCGCTCACCCGCTCCGCGTCTCGCCACGCGGTCGTGCTCGCTATGCCGTTGTGTTCCTCAACCCGTCGCGCGCTCGCTGTGCTGTTCTGCCCGCTGAGTTCGCTCGGTTCGCCGAGTCCGGCGAGTTCGGCGTGCGCTTGCGCCTGCCGCTCCCGTCGTGCCTCTTTGTTCGCTGGACCAGTGTGGCCGATATGCCGGTATGTCTGTCTACCGCGTTACCGAGTGGGGGACGTCACCGAGCCCCGCTGGTCGGCCAGGATCAGGGCGTGGCGTGGCGTGGCGCCTGCGCGTCTCGTCGATCAGCGCGGTCGCGCCGACGACGGCGGCCAGTCCGATCGGCCCGATGACGGCGCCGAGATAGCGGTAGTCGAAGCCGGACGTCAACGCCGACAACACCAACGTCGATACCCCAGAGCCCCCCGCCAGCCAGAACAACCGCCCCCAGCTCACCGCCGGCACCGTCGCATCAGCCGGCCCCCTCGCATCGGCAAGGCCCCTCGCATCGGCCGGCACCGTCGCGTCAGCCGGCACCGTCGCGTTCGCCGGCCCGCGACTCCGGAACCAGCGGACCGCGGCGAGTACGGCCGCGGCGAGCCCCGCGAGCAGGCCCAGCCCCACGAACGGCATCAGGGGAGAGGACACCCGTGACCAGGCGGCCAGCGCACCAGCGGGGCCGCGGACGTCGGTGGCGACGAAATAGCCGTCATCGACGTGTGGATCGTCCGGGGGCAGCGCGTTCGTGCGTGTCGTGGGCAGGTCCCAGGTGTCTGCCCGGGACGTCTTGGCCGTCTCATAGGGCGCCGGGTCCAGATAGCCGACGAGATAGCCAAGTGTCGAGCGCACGAGCATCCACGGCTGGTCCCGCACCACCTCGTGCGCGAACGTCGCGGCAAGATCCTCCCGGCCCGGCGGGATCCGCCGGTTGCCCTGACGCAGCGGCGAGGCGGCTGGCCACAGATAGCGCACCGGCGCGCCCCGCTCGCTCACCGGCCGCGGATCGCACAGGGTACGCAGGTCCGCCCGGGTGATCCCCGCACAGTCCGCGAACGGCGCCACCCGCCCATACAGAAAGAAACCCGAATGCGCCGAGACGGTGAAGCCCTGTCCCTCGGCCGCGCTCCACCCCGCGTACGCGCCGATCGGCGCCGCCGCCGCCACCCCGAACGCCACCACCGGCACCATCCGCGCCAGCAGCGGCCGCCCGGACCAGCGCGCGACCGGGCGGCATCGCCGCGACCGGAGCGATCCTCGACCCGAGACGCCCTGCGCACGCATCCGCTCGCCCGAGGCGCCGACTCCCGGCACCGGTTCGCCCGAACCGTCGTGTCGGGCGACACCGGCGAGCAGGGCGACCACCGCGACCAGCAGCGGACCATAACCGACCGTTCGCACGCACAGTGCCGCGCCGAGCAGCAGGCCAGCGCCCGCCGCGACAGCGGCGCCAGGACGCGCCGGCCGGGCCAGCATGGCGACCCCCGCACCGACGAGCACGCCGAACAGGCTGTCCGCCAGGACGAACTGCCCCAGATCCAGCACCCACGGCGCGAGCACCGCCGGGGCCGCCGCCAGCGCCGCCGCCCAGGGCCGGCGCACCGCCCGCAGCGCTGCCGCGTACAGCAGGACGGCGACCAGCAACGTCAGCAGATGCTGGACGACCACGATCCGGGTGATGTGACTCGGCCCGTCGATCATCCGCAGGAAGATCGGATATCCCGACGGCCGCCAGTCCCCCGGCCACAGATCCCGCCACGCCTGATCCAGGTAGGCGCCCGAGTCACCCAGGTACATCAACGCCGGCGGGTAGGCCACCAGCACGCACACTCGCGCGAGCCCACCGAGGACGAGAAGCACCGCGAACACCGCGTGCCGCCGCACGAACCGCCGAACGGACCGCTGAACGGACCGGACCACCTCACCGCCGCCGCCACCGCCACCGCCACCGCCGTCACCACCGCCGCTACCGTCACCGCCATCACCACCGCCGGCTACCGCCTCACCACCGCTAGCACGCGTCTCGGCGACCCGCCCGCCACCGGCTGCTGCCGCACCACCGCTGACACGCGTCTCGGCGACCAGCCCGCCACCGATCACCGGCCCCCGGTCACCCCGGATCTCGCGATGGCCGTCCGCTCCCTGTGGCGTGCGGATGTCCGTCGGCGTCGAGCCGCCGCCAGCATCCCGGACAGCGCCGTCAATGGCACCGTGGGAACTCTCGACACCGCCCATCCCGGCCAGTCTCGCAGGGACTCTCATCCGGGCAGGGATCGGTCCCTTTCTGATCACGCATGGTGCGTCCACGCCGCCAGCGCGGGACAATCACCAGCGCCCGTGTCCTCCCTCGCGGATCGCTACCGTCCGCGCTGGGCGGCAGAGCAAGATCCGGCTACACAGGTCCCCGTGGGGGGCAAATCGGACACGAACTCGCCCACAACGACCTGTTGGGATCTTGGACCAACCCGGCGCCGGGGGATCCGTTACGGAACGTGACTCGGGCCGTAGTGGTGGCGGCACGCCGACCCCTGCGCGGGGGCGCTGGGTCCATTTTGTTCGGTTTGCCCCCGCGGAAGTGGCGCGGCGGTGGCACGGCCGCCTTCGACGCCGAGGTCAGCCGCGCAGGTCAGTCGCCGCGCAGGTCAGTCGCCGCGCAGGTCAGTGCCGGCGGTGGCGAAGGCCGCGGACAGGGCCTCCGACCAGGAGCGCAGCGGGGCGAGGCCGGCGTCCAGCCAGGAGCGGGAGGACAGCACGGAGTAGGCGGGGCGGGCTGCGGGTCGCGGGAAGGCGGCCGTGGTGATCGGCGAGACCACCTGCGGGTCGAGACCAATCTCGGCCATGATCGCCCGAGCGAAACCGAACCACGTGGTCTCGCCGGAGTTGGTGCAGTGGTAGATGCCCGGAGGGGGTGCGGCGGCCACGAGGTCGAGCAGGCCGGCGGCGAGGTCGGCGGACCAGGTCGGCGAACCGGTCTGGTCGTCCACGACCGAGACCGCGCCCCGTTCCCGGGCGAGCCGGCTGATGGTCTTGACGAAGTTCCGGCCGGTCTGGCCGTACACCCAGGCAGTGCGCACGACGTACGAGGACGCCGGCAGCAGCGTGCGGACGGCGTCCTCCCCGGCGAGTTTGGTCCGACCATAGGCGCCGGCCGGACCGGTCTCGTCGTCGACCTCGTACGGCTTGCCCGCCGTCCCGTCGAAGACATAGTCGGTGGAGACCTGGACCAGGATGGCGTCGACGTCGGCGCACGCCGCGGCGAGATGCGCGGCGCCGGTGGCGTTGACGGCGTAGGCCGCCGACTCGTCCACCTCCGCGCCGTCGACGTCGGTCCAGGCCGCGGTGTTGATGACGACCAGCCCACCCTGCACCTTCGCCGGACGGGCCTGGTCGCGCAGGACCGCCCGCACGCGGGCCGGATCCGAGATGTCGAGCTCGGCCCGGTGCAGGCCCGCATAGGCCCGCACGGCAGAGGCGGGGTCGGCCATTCGGGCTTCGAGCAGCCGGCACAGGTCGGCGCCGAGTTGTCCGGCAGCACCGGTCACGAGTACGCGCACGGGCCCGAGTCTGGCAGACGCCGCCACCGCTTCGGCGCAGCCGCCCCTTGTGCTTCCACCGGCACCGCGGCCACCAGCACCGCGGCCACCGGCACCGCGGCCTCGCTGGCGGCTGCTGGCACCGAGCCAGCCGGCCCTGCGCGACCCGGTGGCCCCGGGTCAGTAGGTGCAGTCGGCCGTCAGCGCGCTGGCGGTGGTCGGCTGCCCGCCGTTCTCCGTCGCAGCGGATCCGCTGGACGCGCCGGAGGCGCTGGGGCGCAGGGTGGCCGTCGGGCCGGTACCGGTACCGGCCGGTCCCGCCGGTGTGGAGCCGGCGCGGGGAGCAGTGATCATGTCGGGATCGAAGGCGCTGCCGACAACGAGGCTGACTCGTCCCACCGGGACGTCCGGATCCGGGCGTGCCTGGCTTCCCGGAACAGCGGCCCGCACCGTCTCGGCCGCGGCCTGGCCGCCGGAGCGGCTGGCGTCGCCCGGGTGGTAGCGGACCTGCGTAGCCGTCAGCCGACCGTGTGGCCAGGCCTGGGCCGAACGCACCTGGAAACCCGCGTGATGCAACCGGGATGACGTCCTGGCCGCGAGGCCCGACACCCCGGCGGCGTTGTAGACGTCCACGCTGACCTGACCGACCGGCACCGTTGACGACGAGCCCGGGTCCGCCCTGGCATCCGAGCCCGAGCCCGAACCCGAGCCCGAACCGGTGGCGGGGCGCGACCCCGTCACGGGGCTCGCGCTCGCGGGTGTGCCGGCACGGCCGGGGCGGCCGCGCAGAGGGGCGAGGAACTTCTCCAGGGTGAGCGGATCGTAGAGCTGGACGGCGCCGAAGCGGGGCAGTTCACCGATGGCGTTGGCACCCTCGGCGGTGGTCGGCGTGTGCACGGGAATGGTCTCGAACCGGATCTGGTCACCGGACAGGCCACGCAGCCGGGTCGCGAGGCCCCGCAGGTCGTTGATGGTGGTGCCGTCGTCGACGGTGAGCGCCCTGGTCGCGGCGTTCAGCAGGGATTCGAGCCGTACCGGGTTGGCGAGCACCCCGCTGGAGGTGGCCTGGGCGAACACGGCGCTGATGAACTGCTGCTGACGGCGGATCCGGTCGAAGTCGTTGTTCGGCAGGCCGTGCCGTTGGCGGACGAAAGCGAGCGCCTGCTCGCCACTGAGCCGGTTGTCGCCGACGTGGCCGCGCCACTGCGACCACGGGTCGTACAGGTTCGCCCTCGACCCGTCCGGCAGCGCCCGCACGCAGACGGAGACCCCGCCCAGCGCGTCCGTCATCGACTTGAAGCCGGCCAGATCGATCGAGACGTAATGGTCGATGCGGATGTCCGTTAGGTTTTCCAGCGTTCTGATCAGCAGGCTGGGGCCACCCAGCGTAATCGCCGAGTTCAGTTTGCCGCGGCCGTGACCCGGTACGCGCACCAGGGTGTCACGCGGGAACGAGACCATGGTCGTCGTCCCGTTCGCGTCGAGATGGGCGAGCATGGTGGTGTCGGAGCGCTCGTCGGAGACGGCGCCTCCGCGCTGGTATTCGGTGCCGGTGCCGGCGCGGCTGTCCGACCCCACCAGCAGGTAGTTGCGGTTGCCGGTGGCGGAGTCGGCCGGCCGGTCATCGCCGAGCCCGAGCCGGATGCGGTGGATCTGTGCCCCGAAGTACTGGTATGCGGTCCAGGTTCCGACGGTGGTCACCAGCACGATGGCCGACATCGCTGCCGCCAGCAGCAGGGCCAGGCGGCGCGCGAGGGAATGTTCCCGGGCGGGCGGCGCGTCCGACTCCACCAGATGCTCAGCAGGCGGACCATCTGGTGGTCGCGGCGGCGCGTCGGTCACCGAGTCCCCCTCCCAGGTGGCCGGGCACGATCTGCGGTGCAGCGGCGATCCTTTCGATTACTCAACGTACCCGTACCGAGCTACGCCTACCCGTCACCCGTCCGATGGCGGCCAAGGGACGGTCCAGCGAAGCACATGACCAGCATCCCCATCGCAGTTCCACGGGAGACACGCATCGTGATTGATGACACACCATGTGTAACTTTCTATGCGTTCCGGTCCACGCGATAGAGTTCCGGATCATGAAGGCCCTCGTCCTCGCCGGTGGCTCAGGAACCCGTCTGCGGCCGATCACCCATACCTCCGCCAAGCAGCTCGTACCGGTGGCGAACAAGCCGGTGCTCTTCTACGGCCTGGAGGCGATCCGGGACGCCGGCATCGTCGACGTCGGCATCATCGTCGGCGAGACCGCCACGGAGATCGAGTCCGCGGTCGGCGATGGCTCGGCGTTCGAGCTGCGGGTCACCTACATCCGACAGGAGGCCCCGCTCGGTCTCGCGCACGCCGTACTGATCGCCCGGGAGTACCTCGCCGACGAGCCGTTCGTCATGTACCTCGGCGACAACCTGATCATCGGCGGCATCGCCAGCCTGGTCGAGGAGTTCCGTCGCACCACGCCGGACGCGCTGATCCTGCTGACCAAGGTCGACAACCCGTCCGCGTTCGGTGTCGCGGAGCTCGGCGCCGAGGGACGGATCATCCGGCTGGTCGAGAAGCCGCTGGTGCCGCCGAGCGACCTCGCGCTCGTCGGCGTGTACATGTTCGGCACCGCGATCCACGAGGCGGTGCGCTCGATCAAGCCGTCCGCCCGCGGCGAGCTGGAGATCACCGAGGCCATCCAGTGGCTGGTGGACGGACACCGCGAGGTGTCCTCCCATCTCGTCGAGGGCTACTGGAAGGACACCGGACGCCTCACGGACATGCTCGAGACCAACCGCCACCTGCTCGAGTCGATCGAGCCGGCGATCCACGGCAGCGTCGACGCGGACAGCTCCATCGTGGGCCGGGTCGTGGTCGAGGAGGGCGCCTCGCTGGTCCGCTCGACCGTGCGCGGGCCCGCCATCATCGGCCGCGGCACCACCCTGGTGGACACCTACGTCGGGCCGTTCACCTCGATCTTCCACTCGTGCGCGATCGAGCGGACCGAGATCGAGTACTCGATCGTCCTTGAACGGGCGACGATTCGCGGCATCGGCCGCATCGAGGACTCGCTGATCGGACGAGACGTCGAGGTCGTGCCGTCAGCCGCCCTGCCCAGGGCCCACCGCCTCATGCTCGGAGACCACTCTCGCGTCTCGGTCGCCACCACCGCGGGCTGGTAGCGGCCACGGTCGCGGGTTCCCCGGGGACGGCGCCAGGAGACGCCGGTGGCCTCGCGGGTTTCGGCCTGCCCCGCGCCGGAACCATCGACCGCACCAGCGTCCGTCGGGGCGGTGTCAGCCCGGGGTGGCCGCGCCCTGGCTGTCGGTGGTCGCCGACGCCTGGGCCGGAACCTCGCTCGATCCCTGCCCGCCACTCGCCGGGATACCCGCTCGAGAGGGATCATCGGTAGCAACGATCCCGGCTCGGGCCCGGCCGTCGGTGGCGGACCGCGTCAGCGTGTCAGCAGCCGGCGGGAGTGGGGCCCGCAAGGCATGGACGGTCACGGCTGCGAGGGTTACGGCGAACAGCACGGCAGTCAGGACAAACATGGCGACGGTGATGCCGATCGGGAACGGTGCCCAGCGGCCGATCGCCGACACCACGCCCGGTATCCGGGTGGGCGTGAACGACACCCGCCGCGGCAGCCAGTAGTAGCTGCAGATCGCCAACAGTGCCGCACCCTGCATGACCGCCGCGCCGACGAGCACCACCACGGGCCCGAAGCGCTCACGACCGCGCAGCACCCGGCCCAGCCCGAGCGCGACCACCACGCCCAGGCCGACGATCCCGAGATAGAGGTAGCGGCCCTGCACCGCGATCCCGCGAGTGTAGATCTTGTACTCGGCCCAGCTGCGCTGGCCCACCGACAGGTACGCGAACGCCATCGGCAACAGCAACACGACCACCGAGGCCGCGCCGCGCAGCCGCACCTCACGTCCGGCGCCTGCCCCCTCGACCCCGGCCTGCGGTTTCCTCGCCCGGCCGCCCCCTACAACCGCGGCGAGGCCCAGCCCGACGACAACCACCGTGGCGACCACGATGGCGATCGGGGTGAGCTGGGGCGGCTCGAACAGGCCGAGGCCGCCCCAGAACCGCGAGATCATCGTCCGGAAGAAGTACCAGAACCAGGTGACGAACGAGTCGGGGAGAAGCAGCGGCTCGCGGCGGGGCGGGTTCGTCGCCCACCCGTTGGGCTGGACCGCGCCGTAGAGCACGTAGTTGCGTACCCACCACCAGCCGCCGACCACGAGCCCGAGCCCGACGGCCAACGCCCCGCTGACCCAGGGCAGCGACCGCACCATCGCCCACACCGCACGCGGTCGCGACGGCGCCCGGTCCTCGCGAAGCACCGATGCTCGCCGGCCGCGCCACCAGCCGACGAGATAGGCGGCCACGATCACCACCGGCGCCGTCAGGGCGAACGCCTTGGAGAGCAGCGCAAGCCCGAACCACACACCCGCCCACGCGGCCGTGCGCCGGCGCAGGTCGCCGCGCATGACCCCGGCAAGCACCACCGTGAGTGCGCCGGTGGTGAGCGTGAGGATGCCGTCGTTGTTGAAGGTGGCGCCGACCCGGGTGAAACCGGGGATGGCCAGCGGCAGGGCGGCGGCGCTCAGCGCGGCGGCCTCGCCGAGCCCGAACCGGCGGGCGGCAAGCCAGCCCAGTAGCGGCAACGGCCCCACGACCAGGATGTTCAGCAGGCGCAGCACGAGGACCTGCTGGTCATACGACCAGTGGTCCGAGCCGGGCAGCGCGTCCAGCGCAAGCGCGCCAGCCGCATAGATCATCGGCGGGTGCTGCACCATCTGGTTGGAGAGCCGGCCGTCGTCGACCGGTGTCGGTCCGCCCAGGGCGTCGAACGAGCGGCGTTCGCCGCGCGGTGTGGGGTCGATCTCGGCAAACGGGGCGGCGCCCCGACGTTTACCACCGGACTGGAACATGTCCGCGTAGCGGCCACGATCGAAGTCGTCGGACGTCGCCGCGACGCCGGTAGCGATCATCTTCTTCCCGGGAGCGGGCCAGCCGTCGCCGTGCTGCAACCCGTAGACCATGTCGACGTGCTGCGCCTCGTCGTAGCCGGTCCAGGTCGGGTAGACGAACGCATAGCTGATCAGCAACGTCAGATGAGCGGCCGTGATCAGCGCGAGGAGCAGTGGCCCGCGCCGCGCCCTGCGCACCCGCCGTGTCCGTGACTGCGGCTCGTCCACCGGCACCAGCGCCGCAACCGGGTCGACGGCGTCCGCGCCGACGGAGGCCCCGGGCTGGTGAGGGGACGGCGGTTCCGGTGCATCCATGGTTCACGCAAGGGTAGACGACCCGCCTGTGCGCCCCGCGCCCGTGCCGTGCAGGGCGCACGGGCACGGGCGGGACGGCGGGCGGACGGGCGGACGAACGGGCGGCGCGGGCCGGGCGGGCGGCAGCGGGCAGGAGCAGGCATGAGCAGGCAGACGGCGGGCATGAGGTGGCTCGCTCGCCGCGTGGGTGCCCGACTGGTGGGCGGCCGGGGCCCACCGATGGGCCACGCCCTTGGTGCCTGATCAGGCGTATCTCGTCGACCGCCACCAAGTCGACAATCCCGACAAACGCTTCTATCGGCGGAACTGTGCTGGAGTGAAGGCGACGACACAGGCCGCAGACGCGATCACCCGGCTATCCGTCCGCGGGCCGCCCAACCAAGGAGCGCCAGCGCCCCGTGACATCCCACTCCCGGCCGGCGCCACCGCCATCACCGCCGGAACCGGCCCACTACCGGGGGCCGGAGGAGGATCCGTCGGCGTGGCCGCGGCACGACCCACCGACGACGATCGTGCCCCGTCCCCGCGGGGCCCGTGGGAACCGCCAGCAGCAGCTGGGTTCGGGACCGCCCGCACACACCGCGGCGACGGACTGGACGGACCGGCAGAACCGGCAGCCAGCTCCCCTACCGGTGTCGGGCCGCCACCGCCCGGACCGGACTCCGCCGCCCCCGCACGCGTCGGCGCCGACCCGTTCCGCCGCACCGGTGCGTGGCGCGCAGACGACATCGCACCGGATACCGGTCCGTCTTCCCGCGATTTCCCCCGGCCGAACGTCCGCGCCGGTGTCGTCCCGGGCACCCGCTGCCGGGTCGTCTCGAGCACCGGGACGCCTTCCCGGCCTCGCCCCCGCCCATGCACCCGCGCGTCTGCCCACCGAGCCCGGACGGGTTTCGGCTGACCGTCGACACCGGCCGGCCGAGCCAGGCCATCGCGGCGCCGGTCGCGCGGACAGCCCGGTCGAGCGCAGGCATCCCGGCCCCGGCCCCGGGGCCGGGATCACCAGGGTCGGGACAGCAGCCAGCTCCGGGACGGCGAAAGCTGGCGGGCCCTCAGCGTGGAGCGCCTTCCCAGCCGGGCGGGACACGCCCGTTCGAGGACGGGACACGCCCACGCGAGTGCGGCCCGCCCGGCCAGAACGCCTGCTTCCGCCGCATCTTGATCCTCGACGGCGCCGTCGACGGCGTCCGCTCCCGCAGCGTCTGATCCTCGCGACGTGCGCGGCGCTGTCCGGGCTGGTGCTCGCCTGCACCTCGCTCGGCTGGGCGGCCTATCGCCATTTCGACGACGCCGTCACCCGGGAGAACTGGAACATCGCCGGAACGCGGCCGGTCGGCGCGGTGGGTGCCGAGAACATCCTGCTGCTCGGCGACGACAGCCGAGAGGGCACGGGCGGCGAGTACGGCACGGTGGACGGCGTCCGCTCGGACACGACGATCATCGTCCATCTCGCCCGGGACGGTTCGGCGACGCTGCTGTCGTTCCCGCGGGACATGCTGGTTCCGGTGCTTCCACGCGGCAAGGCGTCCGCCCACGACGGGCGGGCCAAGCTCACCGAGGTGCTGAACCTTGCCGGGGTCCCCGGGCTCGTCGCGACCCTGGAGTCGATCACCAACCTCAAGATCGACCACACGATCTCGATCGACCTCGCCGGCTTCCGCGCCATGACGGACGCCGTGGGCGGCGTCACCGTGTGCGTGACCCCCCTGCCGGACGGCAGCACCCGCAACCTGCACGACATCATGTCCGGCTGGAACGGCCAGCTCGGCGAGAACCGGCTGGACGGAAGGTCCGCCCTCGCCTACGTCCGCACCCGGTACTCGCTCGGTGACGAACGGCTGCGCATCCTGCGCCAGCAGCAGTTCCTCGACCGGCTGCTGCAGGCCGCGACCAGCGCGGGTGTGCTGACCAACCCGGCGAAGATCTCCGCACTGCTCGGCGCGGTCGGCAGCTCGCTGCGGGTCGACTCCGGACTGGACCAGGCCGCTCTGCTCGGCCTCGCCCGCAGAGCCAGCCAGGCCGGCAGGCAGACCCGGTTCCTCACCGTTCCCACCCGCATAGCCCTGCCCGCCGACGGCGCGATCGACAGCCGCGGCACCGTGCCGCCGCACGGCGCCGTGCTCATCGCCGACCAGGCCGGACTGGACCGCATCCTCACCCCGCTGCTGCCCGCGGGCGTGACGCTCCCGACCGCCGACCCCGAGAGCACCCCCGGGGCGGCGTCCGCCGGCGCGGCCCCGTTGCCGTCGGTGCCGTCTTCCTCGGTGGTCGTGTCCGCCGTCCGCAACGCCACGCAGCGCACCGGACTCGCCGCCCGCACAGTCGACGGCCTGCGGGCTCTCGGATTCACTGGACCGATGACGACCTCGACGACCGTCGCCGCGGACCGGACGGAGATCTACTACCCGCCGCGGCTGCAGGACCAGGCCCGCGTCCTCGCCGCCCGTCTGCCGGGCAGCCGCCTGGTGGCGGGTACCGCACCAGCGCCCGTACCAGCGCCAACATCGGGCGCAGGCGCCGGGGCGACCGGCTCCACCGGCGGCCTCGGCGGTTCCGCGGGCACCACGGCGACCTCTTCCGCATCGGGCCCGGCAGGCTCCGCGGCGGGCGCGCAGGGAATCGTCGTCGTCCTCGGCGCCGATTTCCGCGGGCTGACCACGACCGGATCGTCCTCGGCGCGCAGCACACCGGCCGCCAGCGCCACCCCGGGCGACGCCGCGTCCGCGATCACGGGCATCACGTCCGCGGCCGCCGGTACCCCCGCCGACACCTCCTGCACGCCGTGACCGCCCCCTCCGCGCGGCTGGCACTCCCGGCCGGCCTGACCTCCGCGGCGCATCTGGTGACCACGTCCGCGCCGACACCGACGCAAGGCCCGCCCGGCGACCACACGCCATCCGGGCAGGCCCCGACGACGGTCGGCTCGGGAGCTTTGGGAACGGGCGCGCGCGGTGTCGCCGACCTGCTCGCCCGCCGGGTCGCCGCCGACCCGGCTCGCCCGCTCGTGACGTTCTACGACGACGCGACGGGCGAGCGCGTCGAGTTCTCCGCGACGACGCTCGACAACTGGGTGGCCAAGACCGCGAACCTTCTGGTGGACACCCTCGGCCTCGGGCCAGGCGACCAGGTGGGGATGGACCTACCGACCCACTGGCTCGCCCTGGTCGTGGCCCTGGCCACCTGGTCCGTCGGCGGCGAGCTACTCCTCGTCGATCGCACGGACGGCAGTGTCGATCATGCGGATGGCGGCCCGCCGGACGCTACTCGCCCGGGCGCCTCCCGACTCGGCGCCACCCGACTGGGTGCGCTGTTCATCGCGGAGGACCGGCTCGACGCGACCGGTGAGCTGGTCACCGAGGAGACCGTCGCGCTTTCGCTGCGCCCTCTGGGCGGGAGAATGACCCGGTCCGTTCCCGGTGTACTGGACTTCGCCGCCGAGGTACCGCCGCACGGTGACCGTTTCGTCCCGCCGCCGGCACCGCCGGCGCAGCTCGAGCTGGTACAGGCCGCGCTGCGCACGACGCACGCGTGGCGGCTCGCGGCGCCGGACCGGCTTCTGGTCACCGCCGCGCCGCACAGCGCGCCGGGGCTTCTCGGCGGCCTGCTCGCTCCTTTGGCGGCCGGGGCATCCGTCGTTCTGTGCCGGCGGCTCGACCCTGACCTGCTCAGCCGTCGCCTGCGGACCGAACGCGTCACCGCGATCGTGGCCGCCACGCCGACCGACGCCGCATTCCCGGCGGGCGCTGCCGCGGACGGGGCCGCCGACCGCGCGGGTGACGGGAAGGGTGACGCGGCGGCCCGCGCGGGCTCCGCGACGGGGGTGCGAGCCCTTCACCTGCCACCTCCGGACTGAAACCACCCCGTTCAGGGTGAGGGATGACCCCTTGCGGATGAGGCACGATGGCGCTCCACGTCCAGCCGGCCGTCGTGGGTATTAGCTACGCTAGGGAGTCGACGCGTCACCCATGGAGCTGGTGACGCGTCCGACCGAGGCGAGGCCATGGTTCTGGCTCCGCCCGGGCAGCCGATATCCCCGGAACGGTTGATCTCCCTCGAAGCGGAGGAGCCAAGCGTGGGTGGACAGATCAACGCGCCGATCAGCGTCATCGGCACCGGCTATCTGGGCGCCACCCACGCGGTGTGCATGGCCGAACTCGGCTTCGAGGTTCTCGGTGTCGACATCGACGCCAACCGGATCCGCCGGCTGGCCGCGGGCGAGGTTCCCTTCTACGAGCCGGGGCTGGGCGCCCTGCTCCGCAGGAACCTCGCGGCGGGCCGGCTTACCTTCTCCCGCTCGCTCGCGGAGGCCGTCGACCATGCCGACGTGCACTTCATCTGCGTCGGGACACCCCAGCGCCCCGACTCGCAGGCCGCTGACCTGCGTCATGTGGACGCGGCGGTCAGCGGGCTGATCACCGCCGGCCTCGGGCCGCGCGCCCTCGTGGTCGGCAAGTCGACGGTCCCGGTGGGCACCGCCGCGCGGCTCGAGGCTCGCATCAGCGCCGCCATGCCCGGCGCCGAGCTCGCCTGGAATCCCGAGTTCCTGCGCGAGGGCTTCGCCGTGGACGACACCCTGCATCCCGACCGGCTGGTCTTCGGGGTCGCACCCGGCGGGCGGGCCGAGACCGTCCTGCGCGCACTCTACGCCCCGATGATCGACGACGGGACGCCCGTCGTCGTCACCGACTACGCCACCGCGGAGCTGGTGAAGGTCGCCGCGAACGCGTTCCTGGCCACGAAGATCTCCTTTATCAACGCCATGGCCGAGGTGTGCGACGCTGCCGGAGCCGACGTCGTCGACCTCGCCGGCGCCCTGGCCCACGACGACCGGATCGGGCCCCTGTTCCTGCGGGCCGGCATCGGGTTCGGCGGCGGATGCCTGCCCAAGGATGTGCGGGCCTTTCAGGCCCGCGGCCGTGACCTGGGCGTCGGCCCGGCGCTCGCCTTTCTCGGCGAGGTGGACTCGATCAACGCCCGGGCCCGGGAACGGGCGGTGGACCTGGCCCGTGAGGTCCTCGGCGGCGACCCGGTCAACCGGGCGGTCGCCGTGCTGGGCGCCGCGTTCAAGCCGAACTCTGACGACATCCGCGATTCACCGGCACTGGGTGTAGCCACCGCGCTGCGCCGAGCCGGCGCGCTCGTCGCCGTGTACGACCCGGCCGCGACGGCGAACGTGCGGGCTCGCCATCCGAACCTGCACGTCGCCGACTCGGTGATCGGCGCGGTGTCGGGTGCCGAGCTCGTGCTGGTCCTGACCGAATGGCCGGAGTTCCGTGATCTCGACCCGTCCGCCCTGCGCCGACACGTCGCCCGGCCGGTCGTCATCGACGGCCGGGGCGTTCTTGACCCGCTCGCCTGGCGGGCAGCCGGCTGGACCTACCGAGCCCTCGGCCGGCCGGCCGGCCCGGGCATGACCCGTCACGCCGCCTCGAGCCAGCTGCGAGAGCGGCTCCAGGCGGACCCGCGCCATCCGGATCACCAGCTGTCCGAGCGGCACCGCTCAGAGCGGAACCTCCACCAGGGCGCCGGTGTCCACCTGGTAGACGAAGCCGCGCACCGACGTCGTGGCCTGCAAAAACGGTGAGGACCGCAGGATACGCAGCGACAGCCGGACGTCCTCCTCGACGTTCTCGAACGCCTGCACCGACCACTCCGGCCGAACTCCGGTGTCGCGTTCGAGCTGGTCGCGGAATCCGACATCAGTGATCATCTCCATGCCGCAGCCCGTATGGTGCAGCAGGATGATCTCGCGCGTACCGAGGGCGTTCTGGCTCACCGCGAGCGATCGCACGATGTCCGTGGTGACAACCCCGCCGGCGTTGCGCAGGATGTGCGCGTCCCCCTCGGCGAGGCCCAGCAGTGCCTCGACGTTGATGCGGGCATCCATGCAGGCCACCACGGCGACGCCGAGCTCCGGCGGGGCCGGGAGCGCCCCGCGCAGCCCCGCCTCCTCCCGGCGGGCCGGGTTGCCGGCAGCGTAGGTCAGCAGGGTCGCCGTCGCCGTCGCCCCGTCATCCACCGCACCCGCCGGGCGCGGCCTGCCCACGGCTCCCGTCCCGGTGGGTGCCACGGCCCCGACGGGTCCCACTGCCCCTCGCTGTGCCGCCTGACCTGGCACCGCCGACTCGTTGACGTCCGTCACGACCTGTCGCTGAACTGACATCGCCATCAGCCGCGCAGCCGCGCGCCGACGTGGACCGAGTGACTGTCTGCGCAGTTCATGGTGTCCATCCCTCCCGATCGATGGTGCCGTGTCCCGCGATGTCAGGATGCCGTCCCGCTGCCCGGGCTCGCCAGCAATCCCCACATTCGTCAGCTCCGCCACTCCGCATCGCCCACCGCTACGGAACCATTGCATCACCCACCGTAGAACGGGGAACACCGCTACGGTGGATCAGACACCGAGCACCGACGATCCGATCGCTGTCGGCGACATCACGTCCGGAGGGTCGACGGCCGCGGCGGCCCTCCCGGCGCCCGACGGAGGGGGTGGCCCGGCGTCGGTCTCCACGCAGCCGGTACTCTCCTCGGGTGGTGAGATTCGATCGAGGCCGCCCGTGGTGAAGCACCGACAGGCACGGTCGCCGGTGCACGTACTCATCCATGAGGTGGGCAAGTTCGGGCTGGTCGGCGGCGTCTGCTACGCCATCGACTTCCTGGTTTCCAACCTGTGCCACACGCTTCTGGGAATGGGCCCACTCAGCGCGAAGACGATCTCGACTGTGGTCGCGGCCACCTTTTCCTATATCGGGAACCGGCAGTGGTCCTTCAACCACCGAGCCCGCACCGGCCTGCGTCGCGAGTACGCGCTGTTCTTCGCTCTGAACGCGATCGGCCTGGTGATCGCGCTTGGCTGTCTCGGGTTCGCCCGTTACGTGCTCGACCTGCGCGGTGTCCTCGCCTTCAACCTGTTCGGCAACGTGATCGGCACCGGGCTCGGCACCGTGTTCCGTTTCTGGGCGTACAAGAAGTGGGTCTTCCTGCACCCGGACGACCCCAAGGCGTCGCCCCGGCCCACCACCCTCACCACGGACACCCGCCCACAGCGAGTCCCGGAGCACGCCGGGCGGGTCTGATCACGGTCGTGACCGCCGGGATCCGGATCGCCGCGGCCGGCTTCGGTGTTCCCGCGAACGCCCTGATCGTCACATCGATACCGATCGTTCCCTCTGCGCCGATCACCCCCTCTGCACTGATCGCCCCATCGATGCCGGTCGGCCGTTCGGTGTCCAGAAGGCGACCGTCTACCCGCTTCGCCGGCCGACCCCCTACCATCGGTACGAACCTGGTCTGGGGCTGACCGTCCGCGGTGCCCCGTCGCCCACCGGGTACCAGCGCAACGGAGTGGCCGACCATCAGGATGCCGTTCCCTCCGGCGCGACGGAATGCGCACGGCAAGCGCCTTCGCGCGGCACAGGAGGAACGCATCATGCAGCCACCGGGCTCCCGCTACCCGGACCCGGACCCGGACCCGTACGACGAGCAGACCCGCATCGTGGGCGAGGAGCCCGGCGGATGGCCGTCGAACAGCGGATATCCGAACAGCTCGGCCGGATACTCCGACCCGGCGCAGCCCGGCGGCGAGGAGCCGCAGACCCAGGTCCTGCCGGACGGCTACGCGACGAACGCGTACTCGGGTCCCGGTCAGGCCGGTGGCAGTGGCGGCTATCCGCCGCCCAGGCCAGGCGGCGCGGCCCCCGGCGGCTACGGTCAGGATCCCTACGCCGGCCAGGGCGGGTCGCAGGCGGACCCGTACGGCACCCCATCCGCCGGGTACCAGCAGCAGTCGGGGTATGCGGCGCCGGGCGGCTATTCGTCCCCGTCCGGCTATCCGGAGGGTGGCTACCCCGAGACCGGGTCCGGGGGCGCCCAGAGCTACGGACAGCAGGGCTACGCGCAGCAGAGCTACGGACAGCAGGGTTACGCGCAGCAGGGTTACGGACAGCCCGGCTACCCTGCCGCCGGGCAGTACCAACAGCCCCATGACCAGCAGGGCTACGGACAGCAGGGTTATGACCAGCAGGGCTATCCGACGCAGGGCTATCCGCCTGCGGGCGGTTACGGCGGTTACCCGCCTACCGGCGGCGGGCCGGGGCAGGGCGGCTCGGGCCGCAAGCGAGCCCTGATCATCGGAGCGGCCGCGGCCGTCGTGCTGCTCCTCATCATCATCATTCCCGTCATCCTGCTCAGTGGCGGTTCGGACGACAAGGACAAGCCGACGGTCTCCGCATCGGCGCCTCCTGTCGTGAGCACGTCGGCACCGACCACCCCCAGCCCGACACCGTCGGACTCGCCCAGCCCGTCCCCGAGCCTGTCAGCGAGCGCGGCCGGCGGGCTGAGTCCCGCGGAAAGCTCGCTGCTGGCCACGTTGGACACCTCCTCGATGACCGACTGCGAGCCGAACAGCGCGGCCGAGGGCGGCCACATCCTGGCCTCGCTCTACTGCCACTCCGACGATGGCAAGGTCGTCGCCGCGTACTCCTACGCCACCCGTAGCGACCTCGACGCCGACGTCGAGGTGCGCAAGTCCCTGGTGACCACCACGGATGGCACCTGTAAGAGCGGCCAGGACGAGGTCTTCACCTGGAACTTCCACGAGGGCCAGACAGTAGGCACCGCGATCTGCAACACCCGCAGCAGCGATCACTTCCTCTACTGGTCATACAACTCCAAACTGGTCGGGTTCATGGCCACGGGATCCGACGGCGCCGCGCTGTACGAGTGGTGGAGCAGCTTTGATCCGGTTCCGCAAGGCTGAGCCATCCCGGATCTTGGCGATCTCGGCGGGCGGCAATAGGGCTGCATTTGTTCACCAGTAGCCCTATACCGAACGTATCCGGACGGTAATACGCCTACGCTGGGAACCGTATCCGTCACCAACTCGGGAGGAACCGTGCCGAGTCCCGGCAGTGGCGACGAGGACGCGCCACGCCCCGCCGAACAGCCGCCGTACCAGCCGTTCACCGGGGACGGTCCGGACCCGAGCACGGAGTTCGACGACACCGAGCGGACGGTTCTGCAGCCCTCCCGCCCACAGTCGCCGGTTCCCAGGCCCGGCGGCGACCCCTGGGCTGTGCCGAACGGGCCGCAGACGCCTCCCTTCGGCGGCGGCCCGGCCGGGGGGCCCCGCGAACCGATGCGACCGCCCGGCCCCCCTGCGGCCACGCCGCCACCCTGGCGCGGTGGTCCACCCGGCGGTTTCGGTGGTCCGGCTGGGCCGCCGAGCCAGGCCGGACCCTTCGGGCCACCGGGGACGGCGAGGCCACCGGGCCCGCCAGGTCCGCCAGGTCCGCCAGGTCCGATGGTGCCGCCTGGAGCCCTGACACCACCCAGTCCGAGCATGCCCCCGGGACCGCCCGGGCGTCCCGGGCCGCACACCTCGCCGGGGACCGTGGGACTCC
Organism: Frankia sp. AiPa1; assembly: GCF_023243075.1. Lineage (GTDB taxonomy): Bacteria > Actinomycetota > Actinomycetes > Frankiales > Frankiaceae > Frankia. The sequence continues at coordinate 79,818 of NZ_JALKFZ020000001.1, forward strand.
CCAGGCGACCGGGGCCACCCGGCCCGCCTGTCGCGTCCGGGCCGCCCGGTTCACCCGCGTCCACCGGACCGCGTCGCGTCCCCGGGTCGCCCGTTCCCCCCGGATCACCGGCCGTGTCGAGAGGACTGGTTCCGCCAGGGCCGTCTGGTGGTCTGGCTGGGCCGCCAGGGCCGCTGTACCACGCACCCCCCGGCCACCCGGCGCACCCCGCGGGGCCGCCGGCGACGCCCAACGCGGGCGGGCCCGCTTCGTACACCGGCGGGCCGCCCGGCTCTGGCGTCATCGGCGGCGAGCCGACCGGGAGCGACGAGGACGGGCTCACCTACCGGTTGAGCCCGCCGGCACCGGCCGCGGCTCCCACACCAGTCCCCCCAGCGGCGAGGTCCACCGGACCGTCAGATCCGTGGGGGGCACCCACCGGGCCAGGTGGCGGTCCTGCGCCGACGGCGCGGCGAGGGAGCGCGACGGGAAACAGTCCCACTTTCACCTCCGCCGTCCCAGGTCCTGGCGGCCCGGGCGGGCCCGGTGGCCTCGCACCGGGTGGCTCGCCCGATGGCGGCGGCGATGCACAGACCGTCCACGACGGCACGCCCGCCTCTTCGGGCGTGGCTCTGTCGAAGTCCGGCGCGGCGACCGGGCGATCCGACCGGCCCGACGACGCGTCCGGATTCACCAGCCTGCCTCTACCGGTCATACCGGACGGCGTCCTACCGGGTCAGCCCAAGCGCCCCTTTGCCCCATCCGAACGTCCTTTCTCCCCGCTCGAACGCCCCTTTTTCTCCCCTGAGCAGGGTGTCGACCATCGGGACCAGCTGCCCGGCCTGTCGCCCGGCCTGCCCGCGCCGCCGATGCCTCCCATGCCTACCGCAGACGGGCCGTTCGGGTCCCCCCTGCCCTCGCCCCTGCCCACGGGCGTGCCAGCGGGAACAGCTGGGCCGGACGGGGCGGACCGGAACAAGATCGCGATCGACCGGCGTCTGTTGTTCGCCGGCGCCGGGGTGCTGCTTGTCCTCGTCGTTGTCTTCGCCAGCCTCACCTTCCTCGGCGGCAACTCGTCGGGCCCGACGGCAGAGGCAGCCGCGGGGGCACCAGCGCCCGCCGCCTCCGGCAACCCCCGTGACGCACTGCGGGCCCAGTTGAACCAGACGGTGATGACCGGCTGCACGGCTCCGGCCCGCAGCGACAGCGCCTACGCCGACGCGACGCTCAACTGCCAGACCCCTGGCGGCGTCAAGGTGTCCGCGTTCCACTTTCCCAACCGGTCCGCGGTCGACCGTCAGATCGGCGCCCGCGAGGCTTTCTACTTCGACGAAGGGAACTGCGATGACGGTCAGCAGAGTTCCGAACGATGGAGCTCACCAGAGGCCGGGGGCGGCGACCGACTCTGCTACTTCTACGCCAAGAACTTCTACGAGTTCTGGACGTACGACAACCGGCTGATCGCGTTTTCCGTCGACGACGTGGATGCGGGCCGGCTCAACTCCTGGTGGCACTCGTTCGACCCACTGCGTCACTAGAACCACCGCGTTTGTCAGGTGGCTGAGGAGGAGGTCGCGCTCGCCCATGCGGGGTTCGATGCCGCGACGGCTGGTGGGCGCCGCAACCCTGCTGGTGGTCCTCGCGGGCGGCGGGATCGTCTTGGGCCTGCTCGCCGGCGGGCACACGGGCGACGGCTCAGGTGGGCCAGCATCCGCGTCCCCCACGGCGTCCACCGCCACCGGCGTGCCACGTGTGGCGTCCACGCCAACCCTTGATCCGGCCGATACCAGCCTGGTCTCGGCCCTGCGCCCCTTCGCTGTCACTGACTGTCATTCCGCTCCACGAGAGGGAGCCGGTGTGGTGGCGGCGGTGAGCTGCACGCCGGGCAGTTCGACCGCGGCGGCCGCACCGGCGGCACTGTTCATCGTCAGGTTCGCCTCCGCGGACACCCTTCAGGCCGACGTCCGTCGGCGGTCGGCCGGGCTCACCGACACCGGCGGAGGCTGCGCGCAGGGACGCAGCAGCGCCGAGCGCTGGGCGCACAGCTCCCACCGCCGCGGCACCTTCATCTGCCAGGCCTCCCCCGGCCGTTTCGCGGTCTACTGGACCGTGGACGACTCCACGGTCGGCTTCGCGGCCGAGGAACCCAGCGCCGACCAGTTCCTGGCCTGGTGGCGCGACTACGACCCGATCTGACGGCCACCCGATCAGGCGCGGTGCTCGTCAGACGGCACGCTCCCGCGCGCGATCAGATCATCCGCCCGCGGACCATCCGCCGCGCCGGGGGCTCTCCGACGAGCCACCGGCCTGATACCGCGCCGCGAGCCCGCCTAGCGTCTCCTGCACGCGTTCGACGTGCGGCACGCAGGACAGGGCGATCCGCCCCCGCTGACCGCCTGTGTCGACGATGAGACGGCCGGATCCCACCCATTGTTCGAACAGGCTCTGCGCGATGGTCGCACCGATCAGCCGGGCCAGCGGAACGTCGTGCCCGGACCGGGTGACCACGCCTTCCCGGATCACCAGCCGCCGGTTCGTGACGACGTAATGGGTGGTCAACTGGCGCAGCCACGGCAACGCGCCCAGATAGGCGATCGCGCCCAGCGCCACGATCAGCACCAGGTACTGAATGGGTTTCTGGACGACGCCGCCCGGCGCGAAGAAGACGCCGATGACCGCGAACACCAGGGCCGCCACCGTCCACAGAGCTGGGACGATCAGGCTGACCCAGTGCGGATGCAGGTGGACGACCACCTCTTCGTCCGGAGCGAGGATGTCATCGGGGAACGCCACGGTGACGATCGTCGCACTATTACCCGGCAGACCACACGCCGCCCTCCGGAGCCAGCCAGGAGTGTCGGCCGCGGCCGTCACCGCAGGTGAATCACGTCCGCCGCGCTGTAGGCCTCGCCGTCCACCACCAGACGCCCCTCAGGATCGATGTCCGTCGCCGTACCGATCCGGGCCTGTCCACCGGGCAGTTCGACCCGGACCTGGCGCCCGAGGGTGGAACACACCCTCAGGTAGTCGGCGCGGGCGGCGCCCGGATCAAGCTCCCAGCGCGTCAGGGCGTCGGCCAGCTCCGCGAGAAGTGCTCCGAGAAGCTCCGTTCGGTCGAGCCTGGCCGGCTGTGCGCCGCACAGGTGCAGGCTCGTGGACCGTGGCGGCAGCTCGTCGCGCCGCGCGTGCACGTTCAGGCCGAATCCGATGACCACCGAGGGAGGCACCGCCGGAGTCGGCACGAGCTCCACCAGGATCCCGGCCAGTTTCGCACCGTCGACCAGCACGTCGTTGGGCCATTTGAGTACGGCCGGAACCTCTGCCCTGGTACGCACCGTCGACACCAGCGAGGTACCCACCACCATCGGAAGCCAGCCCAGTCGCGCGGGCTCGACCGCCGTGCGGACCAGCAGGGAGACGGTGATCCCGGCGCCCGGACGGGATTCCCAGGTCCGGTCCAGTCGGCCGCGACCAGCCGACTGCCGCTCCGCGGCCAGCACCAAGCCGCGCGGCGCGTCGGCGCCCCGCCAGCTGCGGGACGCCTCGACGAGCGTGGCGTCGGTCACCGTGCCGCGGGCGACCCGCGCCAAGGCGGCGTTGGTGGAGTCCATCTCCGACCGGACCGTGACGCCGAGCCCGGAGGCGGCAAGCAGCGCCGCCAGGCGGGCCGCGTCGAGGGGACGACGGGTGCCCGAGATATCCGAGATGTCCGAGATATTCGAGGTATCTGAAGTGTCCGAGGGCACGTGCACCAGCACAGCGTGGCAGACCGGCACGCCCCCGGCCCGCGGGCCGCCGCACCGCCGCCGCACCGCCGCCGGGCCTGATCCGCCGCCGGCTCACCGCCGCGAGGCCGAGTGACGGCATTCCGCAGCGAAACGCTAGTTCTGTGACGTGCGATACGACAGGACACCTCTGGACCCACCGAAGGCGCGTAATCGATGAGATCAACTCCACATGAGTCGAGCGCGTGGGCGCGCAACGGTCGTACGCTGCGGCCTATGGCTCTTCCCGCGACCGCTGAGGATTCCGCACCCGACCCGCACACAACCGCAGGGCGACTTGCTCAACTGCGGCGCGTGAACGATGAGGCTGTCCATGCTGGCTCTCAGCGGGCCGTGGACGCGCAGCACGCCAAGGGCAAGATGACTGCCCGCGAGCGGATCACCGCGTTCCTTGATCCGGGCTCGTTCGTCGAGACCGACGCCTTCGCTCGCCACCGAGCGCACGACTTCGACGTCCAGGCCAACCGTCCGTACGGGGACGGTGTGGTGACCGGATACGGAACGGTCGACGGAAGGCAGGTCTGCGTCTTCAGCCAGGACTTCACGGTCTTCGGCGGAAGCCTCGGCGAGGTCTTCGGCGAGAAGATAGTCAAGGTCATGGATCTGGCGCTCAAGACCGGCTCCCCGGTCGTGGGCCTCAACGACTCCGGTGGAGCCCGCATTCAGGAGGGAGTCGTCTCCCTCGGCCTCTACGGCGAGATCTTCTACCGCAACGTCATGGCATCGGGCGTCGTCCCACAGCTCTCCCTGATCATGGGGCCGTGCGCGGGCGGGGCGGTCTACTCCCCAGCAATCACCGACTTCACCCTGATGGTCGACCAGACGAGCCACATGTTCATCACGGGCCCGGACGTCATCAAAGAAGTCACCGGCGAGGACGTCGGGATGGAGGAACTCGGCGGAGCCGCCACCCACAACTCGCGCAGCGGTGTCGCCCACTTCCAGGCTGCGGATGAGGCCGAGGTCCTCGAACTCGCTCGGGCTCTGCTGTCCTACCTGCCCTCGAACAACCTCGAGGACGCCCCGGTCTATGACCCGGTGGCCGACCTCGATGACGAGGTCGATCCGGATCTCGACACGTTCATTCCGGACTCGCCCAACATGCCGTACGACATGCACCAGATCATCGAGCGGCTCTTGGACGAGGGCGATTTCCTCGAGGTTCACGCGCAGTTCGCGCAGAACCTGATCGTCGGGTTCGGCCGCGTAGACGGCCGCTCGGTCGGCGTGGTCGCCAACCAGCCGATGCATTTCGCCGGCACTCTCGACATCGACGCCAGCGAGAAGGCCGCCCGTTTTGTCCGCACCTGCGATGCGTTCAGCATTCCGGTGCTCACGCTCGTCGATGTACCGGGCTTTCTTCCGGGTACGTCCCAGGAGTGGAACGGGATCATCCGCCGCGGCGCGAAGCTGATCTACGCCTACGCGGAGGCAACGGTACCCAAGGTCACCGTCATCACCCGCAAGGCCTACGGCGGCGCCTACGACGTGATGGGCTCCAAGCACCTGCGCGCGGACATCAACCTGGCCTGGCCGACCGCCGAGATCGCCGTGATGGGCGCCCGAGGCGCTGTCAATATCATCTACCGTCGCGAGCTCGCCAAGTCCGACTCGCCGGAGACCCGCCGCGCCGAGCTGATCCAGGACTACACGGACCATTTCGCCACGCCGTACATCGCCGCGGAACGCGGCTACCTCGACGCCGTGATCAATCCGTCGGAGACCCGCCGGGAGATCATCCGCGCACTGCGCCTGCTGCGGAACAAGCGTGAGTCGCTGCCGCCGAAGAAGCACGGGAACATCCCGCTCTAAGGAGCGGTAACACGCCGAGGAGAGGATCACCGGCCGCGGGCCAGCGCAGATCCCCGGTGCCGGCGCCGGGCGCCCAGGCGCCGATCGCCCGGGCCGGCGCCAGGCTCCCATCAGCCCCGGTGTTGGTACCGGGCCCGCCGCGCGGAACCGGCACCTACACCGGGACGCATCAACGTAGGCGGACATCCCCGGCGGCACCGCCGTAACACGTCGAGCAGGGAGAGGAACGTGGCCCAGGAAGAGGACGGGCAGGCCGGTCGACCCACACTGCGACTGATCCGCGGAAACGCCACCCCGGAGGAGATCGCCGCGGTGGTGGCGCTGCTGGCGGCCCAGTCGGTGGCGGCGGAACCGGAGCCACCTTCCGTCCGGTCCGGATGGTCCGATCCCGCACAGGGGCACCGCGGACCGCTCCACGCCGGACCAGGCGCCTGGCGCCGGTCCGGGCTGAGCCCGGGCGTCCGCACCCGCGCCGGATGGTGAGCAGATGACGTCTTTCTGGCGCAATACGGGCGCATGAGACGCGTAGCGGTGTGCTGACCGTGCGGACGGAATGTCTGTGCCGTCACACCGAAGGTCAACAAGAGCGAGCAGGGCGGACCGACCCGCCTAAAATCAGGCAGGCCGGACGAGGACGGGAGCAACGTGCGTAAGATCCTCATCGCTAACCGAGGCGAGATCGCGGTTCGGGTGGCCCGAGCCTGCCGGGACGCCGGGTACACCAGTGTCGCGGTGTATGCCGAGCCGGACATCGACGCACTGCACGTGCGGGTCGCTGACGAAGCCTTCGCCCTCGGTGGAAACACGCCCGGTGACTCCTACCTGCGTATCGACAAGATTCTGGATGCCTGTAAGGCGTCCGGTGCTGACGCCGTCCACCCGGGCTACGGCTTCCTGTCCGAGAACGCGGACTTCGCCGAGGCCGTGATCGCCGCCGGGCACACCTGGATCGGACCTCCGCCCGAGGCCATCCGGCGGCTCGGGGACAAGACCGCCGCCCGCCACATCGCCTTGGAGGTCGGCGCCCCGCTTGCCCCTGGAACAGCGGATCCGGTGGCCGGCGTCGAGGAGGTCGTCACCTTCGCGAATCAGTACGGACTGCCCGTGGCAATCAAGGCGGCGTTCGGCGGTGGCGGCCGTGGCCTCAAGGTCGCGTGGACGGCGGAGGAGCTGCCCGAGCTGTTCGATAGCGCCGTGCGCGAGGCGGTTGCGGCGTTCGGGCGGGGCGAGTGCTTCGTCGAGCGCTACCTGGACCAGCCGCGGCATGTGGAGACCCAGGTGCTTGCGGACACCCACGGCAACGTGGTTGTGGTGGGCACCCGAGACTGCTCCCTGCAGCGGCGCTACCAGAAGCTGGTCGAGGAGGCCCCGGCGCCGTTTCTGACCGAGGCGCAACTCGCCTCGCTCTACGACGCCTCCAAGGCGATCTGCCGCAAGGCCGGCTATGTCGGCGCGGGAACCGTCGAGTTCCTGGTCGCCCGCGACGGAATGATCAGCTTCCTCGAGGTGAACACCCGTCTTCAGGTGGAGCACCCGGTGACCGAGGAGGTCTCCGGTGTCGACCTGGTACGGGCCCAGTTCCGGATCGCCGAGGGCGAGGCGCTCGACTTCACCGATCCGGCTCCCCGGGGCCACTCGATCGAGTTCCGGATCAACGGTGAGGACCCGGGTCGCAACTTCCTGCCCGCGCCGGGCACCGTCACCACGTTCGTCGCGCCGGCGGGCCCAGGTGTCCGCCTCGACACGGGTATCGGGAGCGGAAGCGTGATCGGGGGCGCGTTCGACTCGCTGCTCGCCAAGCTCATCATCACGGGCGCGACCCGCCAGGAGGCACTGCAACGTGCCCGGCGAGCGCTCGACGAGATGGTCGTCGACGGCATGGCCACCGCGCTGCCGTTCCACCGCGCCGTCGTCCGGGATCCGGCCTTCGCGCCCGAGGACGCCACGGAGCCGTTCCGCATCCACAATCGGTGGATCGAGACGGAGTTCGACAACACCATTCCCGCGTTCATCGGCGGAACGGACGCCGACACCACCGTGCCCGAGCGGCAGGCCGTCGTCGTCGAAGTCGGCGGCAAGCGCCTCGAGGTGGTGCTTCCGGCCGGCCTCGGCGCCGCGACAGCCGCCGGCGCCGCGGGGAAGGGCTCCGCGCCCAAGCGGCGCTCCCGGGGCGGCGCAGCGGCCGCCAAGGTCACCGGGGACGCGCTGACCAGCCCCATGCAGGGCACCATCGTCAAGGTGGCGGTCAGCGAGGGTGACACGGTGGCAGCCGGAGATCTCATCATCGTCCTCGAGGCGATGAAGATGGAGCAGCCGATCAACGCCCACCGTGACGGTAAGATCACAGATCTCGCCACCGCGGTCGGTTCGGTCGTCACCAGCGGAGCGGTCCTCTGTGAGATCAAGGACTAGACGCCACCTCCTCGCCGTTCGCTGTCCTCGCTGCGCCTCGTCGCTTCGTAAGCTGCGGGTATGAACGGCAGTGAGGACAGCCGGACGGCCGGCGGCCAGCACGCGAGTCCGTCGGCGGTGGACAGCGCCAACACCGGCCGGCCGCCGCTGACCGGCCGGGTTCACTACCTGCTCGGCGGAACTCTCCCTCCGGCCTACAACGCATGGGTGTCGCATGACCTGACCGGGCCCGGATGGCGGGTGCGGCAGGCCATGCGTCCCCTTCTTCTGCTGCTGCCCTTCGCCGTGGTCTTCGCCCTTCTTCCCGGGCAGCCCGCGGTACGCGCCGTCGCCGTGGGATTCATCCTGCTGGCCGGCCTGGGCCTGGGGTTCGCCACCGGCAACTACTTCCGGAACCGGCGCCTCGAGCAACACGGATTCCCGCCTGTCTCCTCCCCACCGGATGATCCGGCAGATGCCGAGTGAAGGCGCCCCGGCCACGAGCAGCTGATCAATAGTCACGGTAGTCGTCCAGGCGGGCATGGAGCCGATCATCCGTCGGCGTCCGCCAAGTGAGGTTGCCCGACTCGGGCTGTTCCAGATCCCAGTTCCAGGCGGGCCCGCCGACGGCCGCCGCGAGCCCGCCCCGCCCGTGAGAGGTCTGCCGCTCCCGGCGATGCTTGGCACGATGATGCCGGCGGCACAACGGCCCAGGATTCCGTTCACTGGTAGACCCCCCTCCGACCAGGCAACCGTGTGGTCCAGATCGCAGGCTGTGGCCGGTGTGGAGCAGCCCGGCATCACACACTCGGTGTTCCGTAGCCGCACCTTCCGGGCCAGGGCCGCCGACGGATAGCGCCGGTCGGCAACTTCGATCAGCTCGCCGTCCGCCGTCGGCCAGGGATTCTCTGTCCCGTCCACCGCGGGGAGAGCCGGCCGCATCTCGGCGAATCTGGCGCGAACCGACAACCGCTCTGCCTGTGCCCGCGCCGCGACCTTCGCGGCCGACTCATCATGCGTCAGACAATCCACGTCCTCCGATTCGGCAAGTCCGCGCCCTCCCACCCGTATGTCAGCCCACCAGTCCTGCGCATCGCCGGTCAAGGCAACACCCGTCACTGCCGCCAGTCCTCCCCGGGCAGAGGATGTCCGCTCCGTCGTGGAACACGACTTGGGTATCATCGCCCACCCCTCCAGGATGCCGGCAAGAAAAGAAGGACGTACTCCTGCGAAATCATGGGAAGGCCGACCGGCTGGACCCGGCATCACATTCGAACGCACATTCGAATCTTAGTCTGACGGCGAATTCCTGGCAAGCCCCGGAAGAAAACTTGGCGGCACGGTTCGCCGACGTCCAGAGGCCGTGAACACAACCTCGAGGAAGCAGCTTGGCCGAAGGTCTCGAACCTGGGTGGCACCATCAGCAGAAATAGCGGCCATCACGTGCGTCCACGCGCACCAGCGGAACGTGGCCGACGGACCCGACAGGAACCTCGAGAAAGATACCGACCACAACACCGAGGAGAATTCGCTTCGGCGGATGGTGGATATGCACGCCCGCCCGTCCTATGCTTGGGCCATCACCGACACGGGAGAACACGCGGCCGCCAGCAGGCCAGCAACAGAGTTCGCCTGGCCAGGGAGGGCGCTCGAGATGCGGCCCCGAACCACGTGGAGAGAGCAAGCTTCCAGTCAGGCCGGGTTGTCGAAACCCGCGAAGAAGTCGCGTGGCCGCAGCACCCGCGCCGCCTCGGTGATCGATCCGGACAGCGAAGGATAGATAGAGAAGGTGTGAGCGATCTGGTCGACGGTGAGACCATGTTCGACCGCAAGAGCGATGGAGAGGATAAGCTCGGATGCTCGTGGCGCGACGATAACTCCACCGAGAACGCTACCGCTACCCGGTCGGCAGAAAAGCTTTACGAAGCCATCCTCAATACCCATCATCTTGGCACGTGGATTTCGCATGAGCGGCACGGTGGTCACCTCGGCGGCCACCGCTCCGGTATCCTTCATGACCTGCGTCATGCCGACGGTGGCTATTTCGGGCTCGGTGAAGATATTGGACGAGACGGTGCCGAGCCGAAGAGGGCTGACGGCCTCACCGAGGGCATGCCACATCGCAATGCGGCCCTGCATCGCCGCGACCGAGGCCAGCGGCAGGACGCCGGTGCAGTCCCCGGCCGCGTAGACGCCGGGCACCGATGTGCGCGACATCCGGTCGACATTGACGTGCCCACCAGGTCCAAGGCGAATACCCACACCAGTGAGCCCGAGGTCCCGCGTCCTTGGTACGGAACCGACGGCCATGAGTGCATGGCTACCGGTGACCGCTCGGCCGTCGGACAGCTCGACTATCACTCCGTCCCCGATCCGACGCACGGAGGAGGCTCGCGAACGGTTGAGTACTTCGATTCCTCTGCGCACAAATACGTCCTCGATGACGCGTGCGGCGTCCGGGTCCTCGCCCGGCAGAACCCGCTCCCGAGAGGAGACCAGGGTGACCTCCGCCCCTAGGGCCCGGTACGCACTCGCGAACTCGGCACCTGTCACACCCGAGCCGACGACGACGAGATGTTCTGGAATTTCCTTGAGGTCGTACAGATGACGCCAGGTCAGGATCCGCTCACCGTCGGGCTGCGCGGTGGGCAGGTTCCGCGGAGAGGCGCCCGTCGCGATGAGGACGACATCGCCGACGAAGGTCTCGCCGTTGCTCGCCTCGACCGCGTGCGGGCCGACCATGCGCCCGGCTGCATGCACCACCTCGACCTTCTCTCGCTCCAGCCGCCGCTCGATGTCCCGGGACTGTGCCTTGGCGAGGTCGCGGACCCGCTCGTAGACCTGTTCGGGGTCAACCCCGACAACCTCGGGCGGGGTGAGCGTGGGTGCGTCCGACTCCGAACTCCCAGGCATTCCCCAGGCGACCGCCGGCACCGTCACGTCCGCAGTCACGCCGAGTCCCCGCGGCCGAATGCCCAGCCCCGGAGCAAGTGCGATATTTGTCATGGTTTCCGACGTAGCAATAAGCGTCTTGGAGGGGACGCAGTCGGTAAGGACGCAGGCCCCACCGACGCCGTCCACGTCGACGACCGTCACCGACGCCCCTAGCGACGCCGCGACGAGTGCCGCCTCGTAGCCCCCTGGGCCCCCACCGAGAATGACGATGCGCGTCACGAGTCCTCCCAATCCAACCTCACCTGTGCTTATCTTCCCCCGTCTCGACATCGACGCTCCTCCCGGTACGGACAGCTCCGTAGGATCACAGGCGATGTCTCCGCCGGGAGGGCGCCATAGATCACGAAGGCTCCGCAATCAAGCAGAATCGCGCAGACCCGATAACACACCGTAACCCGAAAGATTCCGATGACCTTGTACGCGGCCTATGCCGGCAACCTCGACCCTGCGCAGATGAAGGAGCGGGCGCCGCATTCACCCGTGACCGGCACCGGATGGATCAACGGCTGGCGGCTGACCTTCGGCGGCGAGGACGTCGGATGGGACGGCGCGCTCGCGACCATCGTTGAGGCGCCTGGAGCGCATGCGTACGCGCTTCTTTACGATCTTGATCGGCACGATCTGGAGCGGCTGGACATCTGGGAAGGAGCGGACACCGGGCTGTACACCCGGATCCGGGTACGGGTGCACACTCTCGACGGCGAGGCACTCGCGTGGACGTACATCCTCAACTCCTACGAAGGCGGACTGCCGTCGCGCTGGTACCTCAACATGATCGCGGACTCGGCAGAGAAGGCCGGGGCGCCGGCCGACTACGTCGAGGAGCTTCGCACTCGCCCAACCGCATAACGCAACACCCAGGTGGAGGGCAGCTGCGGCGTCCGACCTCGGGCAGAAGGCGCGGCGCGGGACGACTGGGCACGGACGGAAGACGGCGCGGTGACGGCGAGCCCACTCAGCCAGCTCTGACGGCCAGTGGGCTTCGACAGCCAGCGGCCCTTACTCGACAGCCGGCGGCCGGCGAAGCAGCTCGAGAGCAGAACCGGCCAGCAGGCGGACCCCCACGCCGATCGCCCGTTCGTCGACGTCGAAGGCACTCTGGTGAAGATCGTAGGTGGGTCCGCCAGGGACACGAGTCCCGAGCCGGGCCAGCGCGCCGGGAACCTGATTGAGGTACCAGCCGAAGTCCTCGCCCCCCAGCGACTGCGCAACCGTCGCGGACGCGCCGTGTCCCAGCGCGGCGTCCACGACGGACTGGAACACGTCGACCACCTCCGCGCTGTTCACCACTGGCGGGACACCGCGGTGGTAGTCGACCACGATCTGGGCACCATAGGGGGCCACGAGCTGCTCGGCGAGCCGCGTCACCAGCTCCGGAACGGCCTCCCAGGTCTCCCGGGACAAGGTGCGCAGGGTGCCGCGGAGCTGGCCGGAGCGCGGGATGGCATTGGTGACGGTGCCGGCCTGGATCTGGCCCCACACCAGCGACAGGCTCGAGCGCGGATCAATGAGGCGCCCCAGCGCAGCCGGTAGATCCGCGGCGAGGCGCGCCAACGCGTAGACCAGATCGACCGTGTTCTGCGGACGCGAGGTGTGTCCGCCGGGACCGGCCAACGTGATCTCCAGCGCATCGGCGGCCGAGGTGATCGGCCCGGCTCGCAGGCCGATCATGCCCGCGTCGAGGGCCGGGTCGCAGTGGACAGCGATCGCGGCGGACGCCGGCTTGAGCGCCCCGGCGTCGATGACGTCGAGGGCGCCCCCCGGCATCAGCTCCTCGGCCGGTTGGAACACCAGGCGCACGGTGCCGGACAGCGGGACCGAGCGCGCGTACTCGGCGAGCGCCAAGCCAGCACCGAGCACCACGACCGTGTGCACGTCATGGCCGCACGCGTGGGCGACCCCGGGCACCGTGGACCGGTACGGCACGTCCTTCGTGTCCGGCAGCGGCAGGGCATCCAGGTCGGCGCGAACGACCACGACCGGTGCGGCAGGGTCGTCGGCCGCGTCGGCCGCGTCGGCCCCGATGTCACACCACAGGCCCGGGACGTCCGGCAGGCTCCGCGGGAAAAGCCCGGCGGATCGCAGCCTCGCCGCGATCTGGCCCGCGGTGCGGCGTTCTTGGCGGCCGAGCTCCGGATGGGCGTGCAGATCCCGACGGAGCGCGATCAGTTCGGATTCGTGGGCGGCCAACCAGCCTGCGACCGCGGCGATCTCGTGCGCCTCCATGTGCCGGCCGGGCACCTCCTCACAGTCCGGGAATCCCTACAGACCTGGACGCCGACCCGGGCGGCGGTGTCGGACCTGACGGGTGCGGACACTTCGCGATCGGACGCCCACCGTCCATCTCCGCAAGCAGGGTATCGACGACCGGGAGAAGATCCCCGCCGGCCCGCCGGGCAACGTCGCGCTGCCGGGAGCTGCTCGCCCCGATCTCGACGATGGAAAGGACGTCGGACAGTTCCTCGACACATCCCAGCCGGCGCGCGACCGGCAGAAGATCCTCCACCAGATCCACGAGATCGGTGCGGACGGAGCGGACTGCCCCCCGGTCGTCGATCATGATCTGGGCATCGAGGCCGTAACGTGCCGCCCGCCACTTGTTCTCCTGGACGAGCCAGCGCTGTGGCGTGGGCAGGCGGTAGCCGCGGTCGATTTGGGTGTTCATCCGGTCGACCAGGCACTGGGCGAGAGCGGCGACCGCGCCCACCTCCATCAGCGTCGGCAGGCCGTCACAGATACGAAGCTCGACGGTGCCAAAGTTCGGATGCGGCCGGATATCCCACCAGATCTCCCGGATCGTCTCGATGGTCCCGGAAGCGATGAGCGTCCCCATGAAGGACTCGAATCCCGGCCAGTCCTCCAACGGGTAGGGCAGCCCGGCGGTCGGCAGGCTCGCGAACACCTGCGAGCGGGACGAGGCAAGCCCCGTGTCGTCGCCCAGCCAGTACGGCGATGACGCGGACAACGCGAGGAAATGCGGGATGTGCGCCATGAGCGCATTCATGATCGGCATGGCCTTCTCCGGCGAGCGAACGCCGACGTGGACGTGCACGCCGAAGATCAGCAGCCGGCGGGCCAGCCACTGCATCTGCGTGACCAGCCTGGCGTACCGGTTGTCCTCGGTGATCCGCTGGCTGGCGTAGTCGCTGATGGGATGGGTGCCGCTGCACATCAGCCCCATGCCGTGGCGTTCCGCCAGGTCACGTAGCACGGACACGGTACCGGCAAGGTCGGCGGTGGCCTCGCCCACCGATCCGCAGACACCGGTGATGACCTCGATCGTCGAGTCGAACAGCTCGTGCTTCGCCTTCGCCGCATCCTGCTCGCCGAGCTTGGCGCGCAGTTCGTCAAGGATCACGCTCGCGTCGCCCCGCAACTGCCGGGTCTGGTAGTCGACCAGCTGCAGCTCCCACTCGATGCCGAGACTCGAGCTCGTCGACGATGAGAAGGGAATCCGCACGCACGCTCCTCGGATCGGGGCCGACACCGGCCTCGGGCAGCCGTCGCCGACCCGCCACGCACGCGTCCCGCACCAGCGTCCGGCACGGGCGTTTCGGCAGGGGGTCAGTACCCCCTGCCGCCGCCGCTATCCGTTCAAGGCGGCCCCGGACACGGCAGAGACCCCAGAAGCGCCGGAGGCACCCGCGGCTCCGCCTGGCGCGGCACCGCCTGGCGCACTCCGCCCGTCCGAGGCGACCGCACCAGCCGAGGCGCCAGCAGCCGAGACACCAGCAGCAGCGGCACCGCCCTGAGCACCGGACGATCCGGCCACGACCCTCACGCCGAGTTCCCGCAGCTGGCGGTCGGCGACGGGTGTCGGCGCACCGGTGAGCGGGTCCAGGCCGGACTGGGTCTTCGGGAAGGCGATCACCTCGCGGATGTTCTCCTCCCCGGCCAGGATCGCGACCAGCCGGTCGATGCCGACGGCGAAGCCGCCGTGCGGCGGGGCGCCATAGCCGAACGGGGTGAGGAAGAAGCCGAACCGCTTGTTCGCCTCCTCCGGCGAGATGCCGAGCAGACCGAAGATACGCTGCTGCAGCTCGCTCTCATGGATCCGGATCGAGCCGGACCCGAGTTCCCAACCGTTGAGCACCAGGTCGTAGGCGCGGCTGCGCACCTCGAGCGGGTCGGTCTCGAGCTTGGCCAGGTCGTCGGGGTGCGGCCGGGTGAACGGGTGGTGCCCGGGCTTGGGCCGTCCGGTCGTCGCGTCGATTCCGACGAACAGTGGGAAGTCGACCACCCAGACGAACCGCAGCGGCCCCTGGCCGGCCGGCGGGCGGCCGAGGTCGTTCCGCAGTTGGCCGAGCACCTCGCAGGTCGTCGACCACTCGTCCGCGACGAGCAGCAGCAGGTCACCCTCCTCGGCGTCGGTGGCCGCGACGATGCCCGCGGCCTCGGCGTCCGAGAGGAACTTGCGCACCGGCGACTCGAGCGTGCCGTCAGCGCCGACCCGCATCCAGACCAGCCCCTTGGCACCCAGCGACTTGGCCCGGTCGGTGAGGTCGTCCAGTTTCCGGCGGTTGTGGCCCGCCGAACCGCCGGGCACGCGGATGCCCTTGATCGCGGCAGCTCCGGCGAAGGCCTTGAAACCGCTGTTCGCGAAGATCGCGGTGAGTTCGACCAGCTCCATCCCGAAGCGCAGGTCCGGCTTGTCTACACCGAACCGGTTCATCGCCTCGTGCCAGGTGATCCGCTCGATGGGCGGCACCTCGCCACCGGTCTCGTCAGTACCGCCCACGCCGGCGGCCCGGCCCCGGACCACTGCGCGGGTGGCGGCGAGCACCGCGGCGCTGATCACGTCCAGCACGTCGTCCTGGTCGACGAAGCTCATCTCGATGTCGAGTTGGGTGAACTCGTACTGCCGGTCGGCGCGCAGGTCCTCGTCCCGCAGGCAGCGCGCGAACTGGAAGTACCGGTCGGTGCCCCCGACCATGAGCAGCTGCTTGAACAGCTGCGGCGACTGCGGCAACGCGTAGAAACTGCCCGGGAACTGCCGGGACGGGACGATGAACTCCCGTGCCCCCTCGGGGGTCGACGGCATGAGCAGCGGCGTCTCCACCTCGACGAAGTCGAGCGGCGCCAGCGCCGTGCGCATCGCGCCGAGCACCGTCGAGCGGGTACGCAGGTTGCGCTGCATCCGCTCCCGCCGAAGGTCGAGGTAGCGGTAGGCCAACCGGGTCGACTCGTCCACGGCGTCGGCCCGGTCGTCCAGTGGGAACGGCGGCGGCGTCGCGGTGGAGAGGATCTCCACCGCGCAGTCCCGCAGCTCGATCTCGCCAGTGGCGAGCCCCGGGTTCGCGGTGCCCTCGGGCCGGATGACAACTGTGCCGGTGATGCGCAGCACGTACTCCGAGCGGACGTCGACCGAGCCGTCCACGACGACCTGAACGAGCCCGCTGTGGTCCCGCAGGTCGACGAAGGTCAGCGCCGCCCCATGCTGGCGGCGGTGCGCCACCCAGCCGCAGACGGACACCATCTGGCCCACATGCTCGGCTCGCAGGTCGCCGCACAGATGCGTGCGCATGGCCGTGCGCCGCCCCCCGGACGGGGTGTCCCCCCGCCCCGGAATGGGTAGCTCGCCGGTGGCTGGCTGGGTTGTAGTCATCGGTCCGTCGTTCCCATCGCTGTCCGATTCGGCCCACCGCGCCGCGGACGGTCCGCCGCTGCCGTGGCGACATCTGTGACGTGGACGTCCAGCGCATCCAGGACGCCCGCCGCCCGCATCTGCCCGCGGCCGACGGATGTCCGCCGCGGGCAGATGCGGCGACGTCATCCGTGGTGACATCGTCACGCCCGCCGTGGGTTCCCTGCCGACCCTATCGGCCGCCGGACCGCGACAGTCCGCTGTGGCCACCCGCGGGCCGTCTACGGGCCATCCGGCCGAACCGGTCGCCGGCCACCCGAACGCCGGGACGCTATCGGCGTAGGGCCCGGATGAACCGGGCGACCTCCGTGCGCAGCCGGGCCGGGACGCGCAGCACCTGACGGCCGCGCGGCGAGCTGAGCTCCACGGTGATGACGTCCCCGTGCCGGACTCCGCGCGACGACGAGACCTCCCGACGGTCGAACACCACGTCAAACCAGTCACCCTCGCGGGGAAAGGGCGCGACGACCAGCAGGCGCCGGTCCGTCAGCACGATCCAGCGGGACATTCCGACGCGGCGTCCCACGAAGGTCTCCGCCCTGGACACAAGCCGTCCGGCGCCCTCGGGGTCGGTCAGCCGGCCGCGCAGCACCACCTCAGTGAACTCGCCCGGTTCGAGCGGGATGGTCGGCATTCGGCGATGCGACGGCAACAGGGGCACGAACGCCAGTGTCCCCCACCACCCCGTACAGTCGCCGCGTGCAGGAGCAGCCGCGGCCCAGGGCGCAGCCGGAACGGGTAGTCCACCCGGGCGGCCCGCGACCACCAGCCCAGCAGAGCGGGGTGGAGCCGTCGGAGCCGTCCGACGAGCAGCCCGCACGACCGAAGGCGCACCATCGACCCGACCCCGCACAGCAGCCGGACCCGGCAGCATCGGCGGCGCGGCTCGCGGAGTTGACCGGCGCCGGACGGCACGACATCGCGATCATGCTGGGTTCCGGTTGGCGCCCAGCGGCCGGCATCCTCGCGGACCAGGCGGACGAGGTCGTCGACATGAGGTTCGCGCAGCTCGGCGGCTTCCCGCTCGGCACGGCGACCGTTCCCGGGCATCAGCCGTCGGCCCGGTCGATGCGTTTCGGGGACCGCCGGATGCTCGTCTTCCTCGGCCGGGTGCATGCCTACGAGGGACACGAGCTGTCCCGGGTGGTGCACGCCGTCCGTCTGTCGTGCGCGGCCGGCGCCGGCACAGTCGTGCTGACGAACGCGGCGGGCGGCCTGCGCGCCGACATGCGTGTCGGCCAACCGGTGCTCATCTCCGACCATCTGAACCTCACCGGACGGTCCCCGCTGGTCGGGCCGAGGTTCGTCGACCTGACCGACGCCTACTCGCCGCGGCTGCGTGCGCTCGCCCGCGAGGTCGACGCGTCGCTCGCCGAAGGCGTCTACGCCGGCCTGCCCGGCCCGCAGTACGAGACGCCCGCGGAGATCCGCATGCTGCGCATGCTCGGCGCCGACCTGGTGGGCATGTCCACTGTGCATGAGACGATCGCCGCCCGCGCCGAGAGCGCGCAGGTGCTGGGCATCTCCCTGGTGACGAACCTGGCCGCCGGCATGACCGGCGCGGCGCTAAGCCACCAGGAGGTACTGGCCGCGGGCGCCGCGTCCGCCGAGCGCATGGGCCGTCTGCTCGCGGCCCTCGTCACTCGTCTCTGAGCGGCCCCTGCTGGTCTGACCGGTCCCCGCTGACCGGTTCGAGATGCCCGACCCGAGGATGTGACGCCGTGTCACCACCAGCCGTGCCTCCAGGCGGTCCTCAGCCAGCCGCGCCTCGGCCGGAACCGCCTCGACCGGAACCGCCTCGACCAGGGCCGCTTCGACCAGGGCCGCCGCAGCCAGGGCCGCCGCAGCCAGGGCCGCCGCAGCCACAGCTTCCGCGACCACTCCCCCGAACGCTTGCCGAGGCGGCTGACGCCTGGCTCGCCGCTGACCCCGATCCGCGGGACCGTCAGGAGCTACGCCGGCTGTCCGCCGCCGCCGGCACCGACCCGGCCGCGCGGGCCCGGTTGGCGGAAAGCCTTCGGGCGCCGCTGCGGTTCGGGACCGCCGGCCTGCGCGGCCCCCTACGGCCGGGACCCGCGGGCATGAACACCGCCGTCGTCCGCCGGGCCACCGCTGGCCTCGCCGCCTGGCTGCTCGACCAGACCACACAGGCCAGATCGGATGGCGTGCCGTCGGCCGGCGGCCGGGTGCCGTCGGTGGTGATCGGCTACGACGCCCGGCATCGCAGCGAGACGTTCGCGCTGGACGCCGCGCGGGTGGCGGCCGGGGCGGGACTGCGAGTGCTGGTCCTGCCCGAGGCGCTGCCGACCCCGGTGCTGGCCTTCGCCGTCCGACGACTGCGCGCCCATGCCGGCATCATGATCACGGCGAGCCACAACCCGGCCGGTGACAACGGGTACAAGGTCTACCTCGGCGGCGCCAGAACCGCGAGCGATCCGGGCTGGGGTGCACAGCTGGTCGCACCGGCCGACCAGGAGATCGAGCGTCGGATCGCGGATACCGGCCCGGCTGCGGCAATCCCCCTCGCCGACACCTGGCAGCGCCTCGACCAGACGCTGGTCACGCAGTACGTCCGCGAGGCCGCGGCGACGGTCCTCACTCTGGTGGGCCCGACGCCGCCGCACGACTCCGCAGGCTTCATAGATTCAGCGGATCCCACGATTCCCGTCGACACCCGCACGGCAGGCACCCGGCCCGTCGGCGCCCCGGCCGCGGGCCCTGGGCCCACCGGCAACCAGCTCGGTCAGCGCGTCATCGTCTACACGCCGTTGCATGGTGTGGGCGGGCGGGTTCTGGCCGAGGTGTTCACGGCCGCAGGGCTCGCCGCGCCGGTCGTCGTCACCGAGCAGGCACGGCCCGATCCGGACTTTCCCACCGTCCGCTGGCCGAACCCCGAGGAACCGGGTGCCCTGGACCTGGCACTGGCCCTCGCCGAGCGGGTCGGCGCCGACCTGGTACTGGCCACCGATCCGGACGCGGACCGGTGCGCGGTCGCCGTTGGCGGCCGGCTGCTGACCGGTGACGAGGTCGGGCTGCTGCTGGCCGACCTCGTGCTGCGCAGCCGTCCCGGGCCGGTCGCGACGACGGTGGTCAGCTCCCGCGGCCTACGGGCGCTGGCCGACGCGCGGAGCGTCCCGCACCGGGAGACCCTCACCGGCTTCAAGTGGATCATGCGGGCAGATCCACGGCTGGTCTTCGGCTATGAGGAGGCGCTCGGCTACGCGCTCGCCCCGGACCTCGTCCGCGACAAGGACGGGATCACCGCGGCATTGGCCGTCGCCCTGCTCGCCATGACGGCGAGGGGCGGTGGACGAACCCTGACCGACCTCCTCGACGAGCTGGCCGCGCGGCTCGGCGTGCACGTCACGGCACAGCATTCGGCCCGCCTCGCCGACCCGGAGCGAATCGCCGCCGTCATGCGCGGGCTACGCTCCAGCCCGCCGTCCGAACTCGCCGGCCTGACCGTGACCGGACAGCGCGACCTGCTCCATCCCGATCCATCCCCGGCCAGGGGCACCACCGACAACATCGAGGCTCAGGGCACCGCCGATGGCGCCGTGCCCCAAGGCTCCGCTGACGGCACCGTGACCAAGCTGCCTCCCGCGGACGTCCTGATGCTGTTCCTCGACTCGGACCGGGTGATCTTCCGCCCAAGCGGGACCGAACCAAAGCTCAAGGCATACCTTGAGGTCATCGAGCCGGTACCGACCGCCGCGCTGGATGCCGTCGGCCCGGCCCGCGCGCGAGCACAGGCTCGTCTGACCGCGTTGACATCCGCCGTCGACGAGCTGCTGACCCGCCTGGACGATCCCCATCCCGCCTGACCAGCTGTGACGGACGGCAGACTCTGAACCGGCGTTCGCCGGGTGATATTCCACGCAGGTGGGTGGCCGACTTGCGCGAACAGATCACCTCGGGACGACTCGGCCCCAACGCCGCACTTCCGTCAACCGCGGAACTCGCCCAGCAGTACGGGGTCGCGTCCGAGACCGCGCGCCTCGCGATCACTCGACTCAAAGAGGAAGGGCTTGTCGTGGGTCGGGCAGGCGCAGGCGTGCACGCAGCGTCGCAGTTCTCCTGGACCTACCGTTTCCAGATCCCCGACTCCGGAGCCCAGGCATGACCAGGCCCGTTGTCATCCCGAGTGGGCTGCGGAGCGCGGTAGAAGTGCTCTGGGATTACCACGACATGCATCATGAGCTCCGCCCGTCCGACGTGGGAGTGGGCCTGGGCAGCCATGACCTGGGTGTGGCCACGTGTGCGGCGGACCTTTACCAGCGCGAGATGTTCTCTCGGATCGTGTTCACCGGCGCGAACGCACCCACGACGATTGTCCGCTTTCCGCGCGGTGAGGCCGTGCACTATCGCGAGCATGCACTT
This sequence comes from Frankia sp. AiPa1, assembly GCF_023243075.1. Taxonomy (GTDB): domain Bacteria; phylum Actinomycetota; class Actinomycetes; order Frankiales; family Frankiaceae; genus Frankia. Next base: position 100,764 of record NZ_JALKFZ020000001.1, read on the forward strand.
CTCCTCGGCGTGCCCGACGCAGCCATCCTCGTGGAGCCGACCGCGCGCAACACCGGCGAGAACATCACCCGCACCCGCGAGATGCTCGCCAGCCACGGCATCACCCCGAGAGCCATCACGCTGATCTCACGCCCATATCAGCAGCGCCGTGCCTACGCCACCTGCCGGAAACTGTGGCCTGACGTCGACGTCCAGTGCGCATCGGAACCCATGAGCCTCGACGACTATGTCGCCAGCATCGGCGACGCCGACCGGGTCATGGCAATGCTTGCCGGGGACACCCAACGCATCTGGCGCTACGCCGAGGCCGGCCATGCCATCCCCCAACCCGTCCCCGACAACGTCCGGGCCGCATACCAGGTCCTTGTCTCCGGCGGGCACATCAGCCGGCTGCTCCCTGAGTCGACGACGGGCACCGGATGAACAGAGACATGGAGGTCCCGCTGGATTTCAGAAGATGCCGTAGATGCGGTCGCCGGCGTCGCCGAGGCCGGGGACGATGTAGGCGATGTCGTTGAGACGTTCGTCGACGGCGGCCACGACGACGGTGAGGTCGGTTGCCGCCTCGGCCGGCAGGCCGGACTCCAGCGCGGCCAGGCCCTCCGGCGCGGCGACCACCGCGACCACCGTGACGCCTCGCGCGCCGCGGTCGTGCAGCAGGCGCACGCAGTGCAGCGCCGAGCCGCCGGTCGCGAGCATCGGGTCGAGCAGCAGCACCGGGCGGCCGGCCAGGTCGGCGGGCACGGCCTCCAGGTAGACCGTCGGCTGGTGGGTGGTCTCGTCCCGGGACAGGCCCAGGAACGCCGTGTGGGCGTCGGGAAGGAGCGCGAGCGCGGCGGGCAGCATGCCGAGTCCCGCGCGCAGCACCGGCGCGACCACCGGCTCGGCGGCCACCCGCACGCCGGCCGTGGTGGCCAGCGGGGTCGTCACCGTCACCGGCATGGTGGGCAGCGTGCGGGTCGCCTCGTAGACGAGCATGGTGGCCAGCTCGTGCAGGGTCGGCCGGAAGCGGGCGCGGGACGTGCGCTCGTCGCGCAGGACAGCCAGCGACGAGGCCACCAGGGGATGGTCGACGACGTGCAGGTGCACGAACTGACTCCTCGGACACGAAGTGGGTCGGCGATTCCGGTCGGCGGTTCCCGTCGGTAATGATGCAACGTATGACAGACGAGCCCGCCAGCCCCGACAGCGCCGCCCGGCCGGCCGAAGAGCCCGCAGGCGGGACCACGGCCGGTGGCCGGCGGCGTGCCGAGGTAGCCCGGCTCGTCGACCACACGCTGCTCGCCCCGGCGGCGACCGGCGAGGAGGTGCTCGCCCTGTGCGCCGAGGCGGCGAAGCTCGGCGTCGGCGCGGTGTGCGTGGCGCCGACGCATGTGTACCTGGCCGCGGCCAGCGCCCGCCGGGACGGACAGCCTGAGCAGCCGGCCTTCGCCGTCGCCTCGGTGGTCGGTTTTCCGCACGGCAACCACCTGACAGTGATCAAGGCGGAGGAAGCCCGCCGCGCCGTGGCGGACGGCGCCACCGAGATCGACATGGTGATCGACATCGCGAACGCGATGGACGAGAACTGGCGGGCGATCGAGACCGAGATCAGCGAGGTCCGGCTGTCCGTGCCGCCGCACGTGGTGCTCAAGGTGATCCTGGAGACGGCGCTGCTGCCCGACGCGAACATCGTCGCCGCCTGTCGGGCGGCCGAGGCCGGCGGGGCGGAGTACGTCAAGACATCGACGGGTTTCCATCCGGCCGGCGGGGCGAGCGTGCGGGCGGTGCGGTCGATGGCCGGTGCGGTCGGCGGACGGCTCGGGATCAAGGCGTCGGGCGGTATCCGGACCGCCGAGCAGGCCACCGCGATGCTCGAGGCCGGCGCGACCCGGCTCGGCCTGTCCGCCTCCGCCGACGTCCTCGCCGGCTTCCCCGCCTGAGCCGCCCGGCCTGCGCGGACCCGACTCGGTCGGCCGGCTCGCCCGCTCGGACCGACCTGGCGCCTTACCCGTGCCTGCGCCAATCCAGCACTCCAGCCCCGGCCGGGCGCCGGGGCGGCAGTCATTCTGCCGCCACGCGGGGCACCCAGCAGGCGGCGAGGTGGTCGTCGACCAGGCCGCAGGACTGCATGAGTGCGTAGGCGGTGGTTGGGCCGATGAAGACGAATCCGCAAGCCCGTAAGGCCTTCGTCAGGGCCACCGACGCCGGTGACGTCGCCGGGACGTCGGCGATCCGGCGAGGCCGGGGCGACGCGGGTGGCTGGTGGGCCCAGACCAGCTCGGCGAGCGGCGTCTGGAGACCGCACACAGCCCGCGCGTTGACGATGGTGGCCTCGATCTTGCGCCGGTTGCGGACGATGCCGGCGTCGCCGAGAAGCCGCTCGACGTCCGGCGGCCCGTACTCGGCGACGACGGCCGGGTCGAAGCCGGCGAACGCGGCCCGGAACGCGGGCCGCTTGCGCAGGATCGTCAGCCAGGACAGGCCGGACTGGAACGCCTCGAGAGTGATCCGTTCGAACAGCCCCACCGTGTCCCGGACCGGCTGGCCCCACTCGCTGTCGTGGTACTCGACGTACTCCGCCGCGGACAACCCCCACGGGCAACGCGCCCGCCCATCCGCACCGACCACCGCGTCCTCGCTCATCGGGCGTACTCCTCCTGGACGTAGGGCGCATAGCCCGGCTTGATGACGTGGTTGATGAGGTCGAGCCGCTCGTCGAACGGGAGGAACGCCGACTTCATCGCGTTGAGGGTCAACCAGCGGATGTCGGGCCAGCCGTAGCCGTGGACCTCGGCGAGCGTCGCGAACTCACTCGACAGCGACACCCCGCTCATCAGCCGGTTGTCGGTGTTGACCGTGACGCGGAAGTGCAACCGGCGCAGCAGCGCGATCGGGTGCCGCTCGATGCTCGCAGCGGCGCCCGTGTGCACGTTCGACGTCGGGCACATCTCCAGCGGCACGCGCACGTCGCGCAGGAAGTTGGCGAGATCGCCGAGGGTGGCGTGGCCGTCCGGGTCGACGGTGATGTCGTCGACGATGCGCACCCCGTGGCCGAGCCGGTCGGCGTTGCACCACTGCACCGCCTCCCAGATCGACGGCAGCCCGAACGCCTCACCGGCGTGGATCGTGAAGTGCCCGTTGGCCCGCTGGATGTACTGGAACGCGTCCAGATGGCGGGTGGGCGGGTTGCCGGCCTCGGCGCCCGCGATGTCGAACCCGACGACACCGGCGCCGCGCCAGCGGATCGCCAGCTCCGCGATCTCCAGCGAGCGGGCCTGGTGGCGCATCGCCGTCAGCAGCGCGCGGATCCGCAGCCGCGTGCCCTGCGCACCGGCGCGGAACCCGTCGAGGACGGCCTCGATGACCGCGTCGAGCGACAGTCCCTGCTCGACGTGCAGCTCGGGGGCGAACCGCACCTCGGCGTAGACAACCCCGTCGGCGGCGAGATCCTCGGCGCACTCCCGGGCGACGCGACGGATCGCCTCCGGCGTCTGCATCACGGCGACCGTGTGCCGAAACGTCTCCAGATAGTTGACCAGCGAGCCGCTGTGCGCTCCCCCGCGGGCCCCGCCCCCCAGAAACCAGGTGCCCAGGGCCCGCACATCCGTGGTCGGCAGATCCTGATAGCCGAGCTCGTCGGCAAGCTCGACGACGGTGGACGGGCGCAGGCCACCGTCCAGATGGTCGTGCAACAGGACCTTCGGGACCCGCCGGATCTCCTCGACCCCGAGCGGCGGGGCGGTGACCGTTGTGCCCGCCGTCATCGCGCCGTCCGTCATAGTGCTGTTCGTCATCGCACTGGCCGCCGTCGTGCTCGTCATCGTCTCCTCCATGTCCAGCCCGACGGTAGGCCACGGGTCCGACAGAATCCGACCGGCCGCGCGGCACCGCGGCGGGATGACGCGGACGTCGGTGATGCGGACGTCGGTGATGCGGCCCGGCGCGACCGAGGGCTGCTGCCAGACACTCGAACCGCGACAGCGGATGCCCGCGGTCAGGCGCGGACCCGTTCGAGGACGAGCGGGCTCGCCGGTGACGGCTGCGCCGTGATGGTGACGGCATCGGCGAGGGCGGCGCGCGCCCGCTCGAGGGTCGCCGGGTTGTCGGTGTGCAGCTCGAGCAACGGCTCGCCGGCCGTGACCGGATCGCCGATGCCGGCGTGCCACCGGACCCCGGCGACCGGGGAGACCGGATCCTCCTTGCGGGCCCGCCCGGCACCGAGCCGCCAAGCGGCGACTCCGACCGCCCGCGCGTCGAGCCGGCTCAGGTAGCCGCTGGCCGGCGCGGGCACGACCGCCACCGTGGACGCGCGTGGCAGGGGCGCGTCCGGGTCGCCGTCCTGCGCCGCGACCATCGCCCGCCAGACCGGGTAGGCCGCCCCGGACGCGAGCACCAGCGCAGGATCAACCATGCCCGACGGGTCGGGCCCATCGGCGAGTTCGATCATCATCCGGGCCAGGGCGACAGTGACCTCGATCAGGTCCGCGGGACCGCCGCCGCGCAGGGTCTCGACCGACTCGGCGACCTCGAGGCCGTTGCCCGCCGCGCGCCCCAGGGGGGCGTCCATGGCCGTGAGCAGGGCCTCGGTCCGCACACCGGCCGCGGCTCCGAGGCCGGCCATGGTGCGCGCGAGCAGGCGGGCGTCGTCCACCGACGGCAGGAACGCACCGGCGCCGACCTTGACGTCGAGCACCAGTGCCGACGTCCCCTCGGCAATCTTCTTGCTCATGATGGAGGACGCGATCAGCGGGATCGACTCGACGGTTCCGGTAACGTCCCGCAACGCGTACAGACGACGGTCGGCCGGGACAAGCCCACTGCCGGCGGCGCAGATCACAGCGCCGATGTCGGCGAGCTGGCGTCGCATCCGCCCGGGCGGCAGCTCCGCGCGCCAGCCGGGAATCGATTCCATCTTGTCCAGCGTGCCGCCGGTGTGACCAAGGCCGCGACCGGACAACTGCGGGACGGCGACGCCGCAGGCCGCCACGAGCGGCGTCAGAACGAGCGAGACCTTGTCACCGACCCCGCCGGTGGAATGCTTGTCGACGGTGGGCCGCCCGATCCCGGCGAGATCGAGCCGCTCGCCACTATTGATCATTGCGGCGGTCCAGCGGTGCAGCTCGTCCGGGGCCATCCCGCGCCACACGACCGCCATCAGGTAGGCGGCCATCTGCTCCTCGGCGACCCGGCCGTGGGTATAGGCGTCGATCAGCCAGTCCACGGCGGCGCCCGGCAGCGAGCCTCCGTCCCGTTTGGCCCGGATCAGATCGACGACGTCGAAGTCGGCGCTCATGGTCGCCGAACAGCCGAATCCGGCAGGCTGGCGGGGCCAAAGGCGCCGGGCAGCAGCTCAGCCAGTCGGCGCACCCCGTCCGCGGTGGCGATCAGCAGCTCCGCGCCGCCGTGCTCGTAGAGCACCTGTCGGCAGCGGCCGCAGGGCGCGAGCGGGCGGCCGGACACGTCCACGCAGGCCAGCGCCGCCAGCCGGCCGCCGCCCCCCGCGCACAGCGCGGCGACGACCCCGCATTCGGCGCACAGCGTGAGACCGTAGGAGGCGTTCTCGACGTTGCAGCCGGTGACGATCCAGGGATCCCCAGAGGGGGGATCATCCGCCCGGCCGGTCGTCCCATCGGCCACCAGCGCCGCAGCGCCGACCCGCAGGCCGGAATAGGGCGCATAGGCATGCTCGGCGACGCGTCTCGCGGCGTCCCGCAGCCGCTCCCACATCTGGTCGTCCACAGCCCACCCCCATTCCATGCCTGATGAGATGCCGTGCCCCGCACCATCCTGACGCGTCCCGGCCGGTGCGTGCGCGTCCGCGGCAGGGATGGCGCGAACACGCCAGGATCCGTCCGTCCGCCGCCGTGGCCGCGATCTGGCCGCGGACAGCCACCCTGCCCCACCGTCGCGGACCACCCACGATGTGATCCCATGGACGCGAGCCTCACTGGCGACCGGAAGGACGAAGGGATGGCAGGCGAGTCCAGGTCCCCCGCAGCCCAGGCCGCGGGCCCGACACCGACTCCAGCTCCGACACCGGCATCGGCGCCGATATCCGCTTCGACGTCAGCTCCATCGCCGGCACCAGCATCAGCACCAGCACCAGCACCGGCGTCGCGACGGGCACCGGCGCTGGTCGGTGGGCGATACCGGCTCGGCGGGGTGCTGGGGCACGGTGGCTTCGGCGTGGTGCACCGCGCCACCGACGAACTGCTCCAGCGGCCGGTGGCCGTCAAGGAGGTCCGGCTGCCTGTCGCCGAAACCGGGCTCGAGCGGGACCGGGCCCGGGAACGGGTGCTGCGCGAGGCGCGCGCTGCCGGCCGGCTGCACCATCCCGGCGCGGTGACGGTCCTGGACGTCATCGACGACGGCGATCTGCCCTGGATCGTCATGGAGTACGTCGAGGGGCAGTCCCTGTCCGACATCATCATCGACTCCGGCGCCCGGCCGGTCGAGGAGACCTGTCGGATCGGCATCAGCCTCGCCTACGCGCTGGAGGCGGCGCATCGGCTCGGCATCGTGCACCGCGACGTCAAACCGAGCAACGTGCTTGTCACGGCGGACGGACAAGCCCGGCTCACCGACTTCGGCATCGCCGTGAGCCATGGCGATCCCCGCCTGACCAACACCGGCGTGGTGCTCGGTTCACCGGCCTATCTGCCGCCCGAGCGCGCCCGGGGCGGCGCCGGCGGCGCCGCTGGTGATCGCTGGGGCCTGGGCGCGGCGTTGTTCACCGTGGTCGAGGGCTGCCCGCCGTACGCGGGTGGCGATCCGGTCGCGGTGGTGTCGGCGCTGATGCGCGGCGAGCGGCGGCCCTTCCGGCTTGCCGGCCCGTTGGCACCGCTGATCGACGATCTGATGGCTCCGCACGAGGCGAACCGCCCGACGCTGCCAGCTGTCCGTCGGCGGCTGCGTGACATCGTGCAGTCCTTCGGTGACCACTCCTCCGCGCGCGGAGGGACCAGGATCCACCGCTCCCCCCGTCCCTCCCCGCCCCCGGCTGTGTCTCCAGCGCCGACATCCCCCGCGCCCTCGCCGAGCGGGCCCCCGGAGACGACCGCCGCCGGGAAGACGGCCGCCGTCACGCGGCCAGCCGGCACCGAGACGACCGCCGCAACGGCGGACGCCGTGGTGGGGGTGGCCGCCGACGCAGGGGCGAAGGCGGATGTCGCCGGTGCGATGTCAGGGGCCGGTACGACGCCCGCCCGAAACGATGGGACGCTCCCGGAGCAATTTCACGGGATGAGCGCGGTACGCGTGACATCGCCCTCGCCCGACGGCAATCCGGCGGATACAGCCGGCGCTTCCGGTGACATCGACGAATCGTTCCCGGCCAAACGCGGCGACCGATCCGGAAATTCCGCACCCGTCCCTCTCGTGGACACGGCAGAGAACCCGCAGGCTGTACACCGCCCGGGCGGTGCCGAGGACAGTGACCATCCGACCATTGCGGCACAGGCCCGCGAAAAACACATCGCGGCCCACGGAAACCGGCAGCCCGAACAACACATCAACGGCGAACCGGCCGCACCGGAAGACCCGATCCCGGCGGGAGAGCCGGAAGACCCGATCCCGGCGGGAGAGATCGCGAGCCAGGCCGACCGGACATCACCGGCGGACGCGCTGGCCGACGTCGCGGCCACCGGGATGGTGGCGACCCTCGCAACGGTCGCCACGGCGGCAGCCCCGCTGGCGCCGGGCGGAGCCGACCTGGCCCGCACCGCGGCCCCGTCGGCGCGGGCGCGCATCACCCGTCCCGTCGAGCGGCTGCGCCAGGTGGACCGCACCCGTGCCCTCGGCGGCATTCCCGCCCGGGCTCGCCTGATCGGCAGAAACGCCCTGGGCCATGCGGCCCCGGCCACCCCCGCCACCGTACGCACGCCGTCGCCTCCCCCAACGCCGTCGTCCGATCCGCCCTCGCCCGGCCCTGTCGGGCCGTCCTCGCCCCCCTCCGACCCGCCCACCCGGCCATCGCCCGAGCCGGAGGGGTCGCGGCAGGCAGCCGCCGGCTCGGCACCGGGGGCCGATCTGACGCCAGCCGGCAGCCCGGCTCTCAGATCGGACGCCAGCCCGGCTACGACGCCAGCCACCAGCCCGGCGTCAGGATCCACACCGGCACCGGGCACCTCCCCAGCGCCGGTTCCGAGGCGCGCTCGGGGCGCCTATCGTCTGATCGTCCTGGTGTCGGTGCTCGCGGCTCTGGCGGCCGCGGTCGCCGTCACCATCCTGCTGCTGATCAGCCGCAGCGGCTCGCCGGACGGCGCCAGCTCGGCATCCCCGGGCGCCCCTTCCGCCGACCGCGCCGCAGCCCTGCGCGACCCGTTGGCGACCCGCTCCGTGCCCGCCGTACCGCCGCCGGGCTGGGCGTCCTACACCGATCCGAGCGCCGGCTGGTCGGTGGCCTATCCAACCGGCTGGCGGCCCCAGCCGGGTCCCGGCGGGGCCGGCAACGTCGATTTCGTGGACCCGGCTTCCGACTCGTTCCTGCGGGTGGGTAGCGTCAGGCGGGCAAACACCTCCGCGATCGGCGCCTGGCAGTACAACGAAGCCAGTTTCGTTCGGAGCGTGCAGGACTACCGGCGCCTACGGCTGGCTCCCAGCGGCGGTGGGGATGGCACGAACCAGGCCGACTGGGAGTTCGCGTACCGCAGGTCGGACGGGGTCATGGTGCATGTGCTCAATCGGGGCGCGATTCGCAACGGCCACGGATATGCCCTCTACTGGCATACCCGCGAGGACCACTGGTTGCAGGATCAACCGATGATGGCAAGTCTCTTCGGAACCTTCCGGCCGGGCCCGTGATGTACGCATTCGCCGGGCTTCTGACTGTCAAGGCGACCGGAAACACGCAGGCCATCGAGGCCGCGGATCCGTTCGTCTGTCAGACTTGACACGATGGCCAAATCGGCAAGCGTGCCCCCGGACACGGACCGGCATGGCACGCCTCGTTATGTAGCCCAGCGCTACCGACTCGACACGCCTATTGGGCGTGGTGGAGCGGGTGTCGTCTGGCGTGGTGAGGACGAGCTTCTCCAGCGACCGGTGGCCATCAAGGAGATCCTGGTCCCGATGGCCGGCGCGCAGAACGAGCGCGACGCGATCCGGGCCCGGGTGCTGCGGGAGGCACGGGCGCTCGCCCGGCTGCACAGCCCGGCCATCGTCTCGGTGTACGACGTGGTCGAGGAGCACCAGCGCCACTGGATCGTCATGGAGCTCGTCGACGCGGACAGCCTTGGCGATGTGATCCGCAACCACGGCCCACTGCCGTTCGACCAGGTGGCCGCGATCGGCCTCGCCCTGACCGACGCACTCGCCGCCGCACACTCCGCCGGGGTGCTGCACCGCGACGTCAAGCCCGGCAACGTGCTGCTCGGGCGGGATGGCCGGGTCCGGCTCACCGACTTCGGCATCGCCGCAACCGAGGGCGATGTCACCCTGACCGGAACCGGCGCGCTCGTCGGCTCCCCCGCCTACATCGCACCCGAGCGGGTCCGCGGATCCTCCGGCAGTCCCGCCAGCGACCTGTGGGGGCTCGGCGCGACGCTCTACTCCGCGGTCGAGGGCCAGCCGCCGTTCGAAGGCCCGGAGACATACGCGGTGCTCACCGCCGTCGTCGAGGGACGTCGCCGGGCCTTCCGCCTGGCCGGGCCACTGCGCAACCTGCTCAGCGACCTGATGGACCGCCCCGCCGAGGAGCGGCCGGACGTCACCGAGATCCGCCGCCGGCTCATCCCGGTGGCCCGCAACGCCACGCCGGTCCCGGCGTCCGTGATGCACGCCCGCACCCGTGATCGGGAGGATGACGCGGGTCCGAGCGCCGCCGACGTCGGCCTGGAGAACCTTGACGACGCTCACCCCTCCGCCCCGCCGGTGCGGGAAGGCCGGGCCGGGCGGGGGCTGTCCAAGCGCGCGGCGGCGGCCGCTGCCGGGGCCGGGGCCGAAGACGCCGGGAGTGCCGAGCGGTCCCCCGACGGCCAGACCCGGACCACCGGTCCGCGGGCCGGTGGCCTCGGGCCGGCGTCCAACGCCGCGGCGGCCGGGGCGGCGGCATCCTCATCCGGCTCGACGGGGCCGAGGGCGGGCGGCACGTCCGAGAAGCCCGACCCTGCCAGCTCGTCCGGGTCGGGTACCGGGAAGCCCTCGGCCGAGGCACCGGCGGGCGGAGGAGCGGCGCTGGCCAGCCGGGCGGGCGCCGCGGGCGACGCGGGCGACGCCGACACGGAGATCACCGCCGATCCGATCCCGAACGCCCTGGGCGAGACGGCCATCTCGCCGGCCACCGGCGGCCTGCGCCGTGCCCCATCCACACCGAGCTCCTTCCCGCGCACCCGCGGTCAGGCTGACCACGACGAACCGACAAGAATCGGGCGAACGGACGCCCAGGCGACCGGCCCGGTCCGCGGCGGCTCCGACGACGAGACCCGGATCGGCACGGCTCCGCTGATCGCCACGCCGGATTTCGGCCTGTTCGACGACGATCACGCCGCCGGGCTCGTGCCTCTGGACGAGGCACGCCGCCGCGGTGAGGTGCCCCCACGCGGCGGCACGGCCGGATCCGACCGTTGGGAGCAGCAACAGCGTTCCCGCCACCGACGGATGGCGGCCATCGCGGCCGGAGCCGTCGCGGCCCTCGCGATCGTCGCCGTGGTACTGGCCCTCACGCTGCCCGGCGGGAACACGTCGGGCGACCACACAGACCTCTCCCCGCAGGGGACGACCGGCGGACCCACGCTCGTTCCCAGCTCGGTGCCTACCGTGACCTCGCAGCCGCCCGTCACCGCGCCGGTGGTGGTGCCGCAGACGCCGCAGTACCACCGCCCGCGGGCGACGACGACCCCGCCGCCGGTCACGACCACCCCCGCCGCGCCGACGACCACCGCACCCGCGACCCCGACGACGCCCCCGTCCGCCCCGTCACAGACTGCGACAGCAACGCCGACCTCCGGTGGCTCAACGTCACTGCCGGTCACCCCGACCAAGCCGGGCCCGTCGGCCACGGCGGGAGCGCCGACGCCCACCGCCGGCGGCACAGCACAGCCTGGCAAAGCCGTCAACGACTGAGCCGTCAACGCCGCGCCCCGTCGCGGGCGGGACCCCGCCTGGCAGGTGTGCCGCGGGCCCGCGTGCGGCGGGTTCAGCTGGCGCGGCGCGGCATCAGATCCTGCGCGCGGTACCCGGATCTCGAGCGCCTCAGGACAACCTCAGAACAACAGGCCTCCAGCAAGATCCGCCGCCATCAGCGGCCGGACCTGACCAACGCCTCGGACAGGTTCGCACCGCTGGAGACATCAGGCCGGCCCGCCCGCACCCCACGGATACCGAGCCAGCCGACCACGGAGCCGACGACAAGGGAGACGACGGTCAGGATCAGGTGGACCGTGAAGAAGCCGGTCGGACCATGGTCCCAAGAACGATCATCTTTCCAGATATTGCGAAGGAAATTCGGCCAGATGGCCCACGTCCACACACCCACCGCAACCAGGAACCACGAGGCACGCTTCGACAGAGTCACCCCACCAGCCTGGCACCGGCCGCAAGCCGTGGTCTCCCTCTGGGGGCGCGAGTTCGGACACGTTGATCGCCATAAGGTGGGCGAACAGACAAAACCCCGGGGCTTGCCACCTTGAGCGGTAGAGGCCATCCGGGGTGTCCACGTGAAGTCTAGAAGACCGGTAGCCCGATGTCGAACGCCGTGACCCCGTCGCATGCCCTCGCGGTCCAGCTCAAGCGCAGGCTGAGCGCTGAGCGCCTCGATCCGTACCGAAGCCGGCACGCCTCAGAGCCTTCACGACCTTCGCCCCGGACACCCGGGGCAGCGCGGGTGTCACGCCGACAGGCGGATGTCCAGCGGAGCGACGATGGGACCGTCCGCGGCAGTCACGGGGAAGGGCTGGTCCTCGAAGTACAGCTCCAGCGCCTCGCGAAGATTCGCCAGTGACTCCTCGACGCTGGCCCCCTGGCTGGTCACCTCGACCTCCAGAGCCCGCGCCACGTACCAGTCGCCCTCGTGCGTGACGACAGCCGTCAGCCGCGCCGCTCGCTCCATGGAGATCAGCCTAGCCGCCCCTGCCACACCTGGCGAAGCGCTCACCGCCACCTCCACGACATGATCAACCAGACCCCTGTCGACCATACGAGCAGAAATGATCTCCGATAGCCCGGGTACACGCGAGAGACACAAGGCCACCCCCGACTCGCTGGAGTACCTAGGTCATAAGTGAGTGCTCTAACAAAACCCCGGGGCTTGCCGCCTGAGCGGTGGCGGCCATCCGGGGTCTGCCCTGGCCCGAGGGGAGGCTGTGGTGGCCGCACTGGGCCGGTGTCGAGGTGGACATCGTCATGCCGGTGGTCGCCGCGGTCGATGCCTACGTGATCGGCACGCGCGCTACGTTTTATGGTCAGATTCGCAGGTGCTGGCGGGGGCCGGCGAAGGTACGGATGATCTCGCCGAGGGTGGTCTGGCCGGGGTAGGCGGCCAGCGGGACCACGGTGTCGTCACGGTCGGCGTCGGCTCCGGAGCCGAAACGGACGGCCCAGAGCATCGACTCGGCGACGGGGAGCAGGGCGACGAGGGTGTCGTCGTCGTCCATCTGGGCGGCGAGCCAGCCGATCCGGTCGGACTGCAGGGCACAGACGAGGGTGACCTCGCCGCCGCCGCTCACCGGCTCGGAACGCACCCGGGCCAGCTGGCCGGATTCGTCCAGCGCGTCGGCGAGCTGCTCGGCGAGACGTTCCCGCTCGTAGAGACACGCGTCCTGGGCGACGCGGACGACGACTCCGTGCAGCTCCCGTTCGCAGTGCACCTGGGGCTCGATCTCCGTGTCCTCGCCGAAATACCAGGTGAAGATTTCGGGCAACACGTCCCGCAGCTCGGCCGCCGCCGGCTGCACCATGGCAAGGCCGGGACACTGCGGCGACCAGGCCGACCAGGAAGGTCCGTCCTGCCGCACGATCAGTGAGACCGGCCTACCCACGATGGATCACGATCATCCAGCGACTCCTCCGCCGTCCCGGCCGCTGTCGATCAGTATCCGCGTTCACCTGACCGCCTGGGAGTCGTTTGGGCTAAAGGTCGCGCCGATTACGCCCAACACCACCCGCTACTCGCGCAACAACCTCCCCGTACGCCGGATTGCGTCCGGCTTCCTATGGGACATTCCCGATGTGCCGGAAGAGCGGGACATCCAGGTTCGACGGATCGCGCCGGACGAGGGGGCGCTGCCGCGCCGGGACCCTCCACGCGCAGGCCGAACTCGGCGGACGTACGCAGCGTGTCGCGGATGTGCAGGTAGTGGGCAAAGGTCTCGGCCCAGTCCTCCCACGGGTGCATGGTCGCGTTGGCACTGACATGCGTCTCGTGCCATGTCGGCGGCAGGCCCTCGGCGTAGTGCCGGTCCAGCGCGGCCGTGTGGTCGAGATCCGGATCGCCGAAGGGGAGCGGGCGCGCGGGCCGACCGCGACCAGGAGATCGCTGGACGTGCGGCCCGCGCGACGGAGATCACGACAACCCGACCGTTCGGACCAGCATCTGTGCGGTTATCCTTGACAAGCTCCCGAAACTTCCTCTAGCGAGGACCAGCGTGAGGAGGTGGCCGCTGTGAGTTCTGGCGGGTGCTCCAGTAACGGCCGCTTCCTGCTCATGGACGACGCCAGCCGAGGCTGACTCTGGCTGGTGCGCACGATGCGCCCCAGCCCACGTCCACGAGACCCGGGTGACGACTTCCCGGGGCACTGCCTGGAAGTCCGGCCGTGAACCGGCTTCGGTCCCTCCGCGCGAACGCGCCGTGATCGCAATGCGGATTCCCGCGTGCGCCTGTGCCGCAGGCGCCACCGCGATCCGGCCTGCCCAATGTGCCTTCGCCTCGGGCAGGCCGCCAGCAGGGACCGAATCCGCGTGGGATCCGGAACGACGAGTGGTCCGGATCCGGGCAGGTTGCGGCGGTGGCATGAGGTGACCGGACGGCGGTCCGGTCACCTCGTCGCCGCTGCCCTTCATGGCACCGGGCCTTCAGAGTCCCGCGTTTGCGGGCTCCGGCCTTCAGGCCCCGAATGTTCAGGGCCCCGAATGTTCAGGGCCTTGGACGCCAGGCAGTGCACGAGCAGGTGCGGTCGATCGACGTCGTGAGTCGACCTGAGGTCGCCGTGGCGCCTGGCGCGGCACGTGCGGCCTGCTCGAATAACACGCGCCCAGGCATCGCCGGCGCGCGGAGGGGGAGCTGTCATGGCCATCACCGCATCGCGCAGCGCCGACCGGCACCGGTCGCGCGCCGACCGACTCGATCTTCCCGCTACCAGCCGGGCGACCCGGCTGCCCCGGGTGGACCGGGAAAACGCCAGCCGGGTGGCGGAGACGATCGCGCGCTTCCTGGGCACCGGGCGCTACCTGGCGATCCAGACCGCCCTCGTGATCGTCTGGATCGGGCTCAACATCGCGGTCCCGCTCCTGCGCTGGGATCCGTACCCGTTCATCCTGCTCAACCTTGCCTTCTCCACCCAGGCCGCCTACGCCGCGCCGCTGATCCTGCTGGCGCAGAACCGCCAAGACGACCGGGACCGAGCCGCACTCACGGAGGACCGTGCCGTCGCCGGACGGATGCGCGACGACACCGAGTTCCTCACCCGCGAGGTCGCGGGACTTCGGCTCGCGCAGAGCGAGGCCGCCACCCGCCAGTACCTCCGTGGGGAACTCGCCGGACAGCTCGAGGCGTTCCGCCGCGATGTCGAGCATCTGCTGCTCGCCCATCTGCCCCCCGCGCCGGTGGCCTCGCGGACGACAGCACCGGCGGCTTCGCGCGTGCCCGCCGACCCCGCGCCGGCCCACGCTGATTCTGCCGACGCGATGCGGGCCGAGCCCACGCCGGGCGACAACCTGCCAGCCGACGCACCACCAGCCGACGCGTTTCCGGCCGATGCACCACCACCCGACGCGGTACCGCCAGGAACGCCCGGCCCGCGAGCGACGGACGATGGCATTCCGCTGTCCGAGGGCACCCGGACGGATGACGGCGAGACGGGCGACGATGCCGCCTCGGCGACCTGCCCACCCCCCGTTGAGGCCACCCGGACCGGGAATCCTGGTGCCATTCCGGCGGCGCGGGTCCCCGCCCGTGCGAGTGCCCGGACGACGACGGGGCGGGCGCACCATAGGTCGGCCTCGTTGTCCGGGGCTACCCGAAGGGTGGCGGAACGTCCGAAAACAGCGGATTCTCCGCCGGTGGACACCCGGACGCGACACGTGTGAGGACCGACCGCTGCGGGCCGGCCCAAGCCAGTAGCGTTCGGTAGGTGCATGCCGCCCGGTCGTGTCATTCTCGTCCTGCCCCGTCCCGGGCGGCCCGGACGGGCCGCGGGCTGCGGGGCCTCCTCCGCGGGCGGCGTCGGCGCGTCCTGGCGCTGCTCGCCGCCGGCGCCCTGATCACGTTGGCCCGGACCGTCCCCGCTCAGGCCGCGCCCACGCCTGCGCCAGCCCCACCTGCGGCGACGCCTCAGGGCGCGGCCGACGCGAACACGGCCCCGCCCGCGAACCTGACGGCCAAGGACTGGGTGATCGCGGACGCCGACAGCGGGGCGATCCTCGCCGCCTCCCACCTGCACGATCAGGACATGCCGGCGAGCACCATGAAGATCCTCACCGCGTTGACGATCTTGCCGAGTCTTCCGGAGAACCAGACCGTCACCGTCGGCGAGGATGCGTCCAGGGTGGACGGTACGAAGGTGGGGCTGGTGCCGGGCATCGGCTACTCGGTGCACGACCTCGCCACGGCGATGCTGATCTCCAGCGGCAACGACGCGACGGTTGCGCTCGTCGACGCCAGCGGCGGCGCGGCGGCGGTACTGCACCGGATGGGCGCCCTGGCCACCTCGCTCGGTGCGCGCGACACGGTGGCCGGCGACCCGACCGGCCTGGACAGCCCCGGCCAGTTGACCAGCGTGCACGACCTGGCGGTCTTCGGCCGCGCCGCCATCCACGAGCCAACCGTGCGCCAGTATCTGACGATTCGACGGGCATCGCTGCCCGGGCGCGGCAACCAGCGTTTCGAGATCCAGAACCACAACCTGCTGCTCGCCCGGTACGCGGGCACCATTGGCGTGAAAAACGGCTACACCGTCGCCGCCGGCGCCACCTTCGTCGGCGCCGCCACCCGCGGCGGGCGCACCCTCGTCGTTGCCCTGCTTCGTACGGCACCCGAGTTCGACCTCGATGCCCGCGCCCTGCTCGACTGGGGATTCGCCCACGACGGCCAGATCACCCCGGTCGGGTATCTGCCGCACTCCGCCGCCAGCCCGGCGGTCGGTCCGTACCAGGACACCGCACGGCCGGACGGGGCGGTGCGCCCGACCCCCAGGGCCGCCGCCCTGCCCACGCCGCGGGCGGGCGAGCACGGTGGCATCCTCACTCACATTGGCCCGACGACCTGGATCGCTGTCGCCCTGACCGCCGTCGCCTGTCTGGTCACCGTGGCCACCGGGCGGGCGGGACGGCGAGCCCGACGGGCTCGGCAGGCCCGCTACGCGGCGACGCACACACGGCTGGCCGCGATGAGCTCCGACCGGGCTGAACGAGCCGCACGGGAGCCACCGTCGCGGGACCGCCGACCGTCCGGGCCGGACCACCGGCCCGGCTATCCACCCCGGCAGCACCCGACCCTGGATAGCCGGTCGCCGGGCGGGCCCGGCGACCGGCGACCGGTCCCGCGTGGCGACCATCGGCCGGGCACGCCCGGCGATCCGCCCACGGCCCCGGTCCGTCGCCTGCCGATCCGCCCGGGCCCAGCCTGGGACGGCGCCTCCGAGTACGGCCCGCCGGCCCGATTCGGGCACGACCCCCGGACCGCCGGACGGCACGGCGACGGCGTCGCCAGCGGGCCCGGCCCCGCGGACGGACACGACGACGGGTACCGACACGATGATGGGTACGGGCATGACGACCGCGAGAAGTACCCCGAGGAGTTCGCGGACGAGGGCACCGGCGAGCTGTTCTTCGAAACGTCCTACAAGGCCCCGCGCCGCGGACGGTCCTGACCCACGGTCCGGCTACCAGGGACGGCTGGCCTCCGCCGTCCGACCGCCGTCACCCGTGGTCCGCGTGCGGTTCCCCGCCGTGCCGAACGGGAAGAATCGCAGTTCCCGCCAGCGCAGGTCGATGTCTCGCTGATACAAACCGAATCCTCGGACCTCAAACCGGGCCTGGTAGTCGGCGAGCTCGGCATAGGCCCGATCGAGGCCGTCCTCGGAAATATCGTGCGCAACCGTGACGTGTGGGTGGTAGGCGAACGCCAGGGGCCGCTCCAGCGGCCCGGAACGCACCGCCGCAGCCAGCGCCGCGCAGGGCGCCGCCCCCGCGACCAGCGCGACGAACACCACGGGCGACAGCGGACGAAACGTCCCCGATCCATGTAGCCAGATCGCGAACGGGTCGTGCGGCGCGGCGGCGCGGGACAGATGATTTTCGATTGCCGGCAGATCCGCCAGGCGCACCGTGGTCGGGCCGAGCAGTGTCACGTGCGGAACGATCAGGGCCGCGTTTGGATCCCCCAGCCGTTCCCGCCAGTCCTGCAACTGGCCCCGGTACGGCTCCGGAATCCCGATCGCCACGCCGATGTCCGCAAGATCGGCCCCACCGGCAGTCCGCCACGGATCCGCCGCCCGGGCATGGGCCGTCACCGCGGCCCGACCCGCGAACGTGACGTCCGCGCCGTAGGTAGGCACCCCGCCCGGGACTTCAGCGCCATCGGACGGTGTCGGGTATCCGTTCATCCGTTCATCCATGCCTGACCGCATGCCTGGCCACCTGCGCCGGCATGGCTGCGGACCTGGTCGCCCCGGGCACCATCGGTCGCCCCGGGAACGTCCGGTGCCGCGCCACCCACGCTCCCGGCTAGCCCACCGAGAGTCGTCACCCTCCGTATATTTGCGCACGCCCACCCAGGGGCGGCGACCGGGCGTCGGGATCGGTGTCGGCAAGGATGCATGCCGACATCATGGCCCACCAGGGCCGTCCGTCACCCGCGGACCGCCAGACCGAGGATTCCACCTGTGCGGATCACCCGAAAGGGGACAACCATTCCATCCCGAACCGGACGGACGCGCGGGACGTCCGGAACGTACCGCCGAAGAAGCTCCGCGCACGGCCTGCGCGGCTGGTCACACCGCCGGATCCCCCGCCGGGAGCCGCCCTGCCGCGACGACGTCATCCGACAGCGACGGCCACACCTCACGGGCCCAGTCCCCGAAATCGCGATCACATAGAGTGATGCAACTGAGCTGGGCGACGGGGTCCACCCACAGAAACGAACCGGCCTGACCGAAGTGGCCGAACGTCTGCGGCGCGTTGGTGTGTCCCGTCCAGTGCGGCTGCTTGTGGCCGCGGATCTCGAACCCCAGACCCCAGTCGTTCGGGTCCTGGCGGCCGAAACCGGGCAGGACACCGGAGAGACCGGCAAAGGCGACCGATGTTGCCGTGGCGACCATCTCCGGGGACAGCAGGGTGGGCGCCAGCAGCTCCGCCGCAAAACGGCGCAGGTCGTCCAGGGTGGCGGTGACCCCGTGGGCGGGCGAGCCGACCAGACGGGCACCGGTCATCCCCAGCGGGGCGAACACGGCCTCGGCGAGATAGTCAGCGAACGCGATCCCGGTTGCCTCGGCGACCACCGCACCCAGCCGCTCGATGCCGGTGTTGGAGTAGATCCGGCGCGTGCCCGGCGCCGCGAACACCCGGTCACCGCTGAACTCGAGCCCGGAGGCGTGAGCAAGCAGGTGTGCCACGGTCGACGACGGCGGGCCGGCCGGGTCGTCCAGGCCGATCGCCCCCTCCTCCACGGCGATGAGCGCCGCGTAGGCGGCCAACGGCTTCGACACCGACGCCAGCCGGAAGGGATGATCTGCCGGCCCCACCCGTCCGAGCTCCCGTACGCCGCCTCCGTCGCCGTCGCCGCCCCCGCGGCCACCGGCGGTCTCACGACGGAGCACGCAGGCCGCCACCGTGTCGACCGGCCATCGCGTCACCTGTTCCAGTGCGTCCACGTACCGCACTGTACGAATTTCTCCGGCCGCGGCCTCGTTCCTCCAGTCGCGGCCCTGCCGCCCGGACGCACGAACCGGCACCGCAGGGCGCTCGCAGGTGATCCTGGTACCGACTGCAAGACTGAGGACGTGCAGATCCCGCCGTCACCGTCAGGCCCATCCCACTCCGCACGCCCCGTCCCGGCGGGGCCGGCGAAGGATGCCGACACAATCACCATGGCCACGCCGATCGTGCGCGTCGACGAGCCCGAGAACGTCCCCGGCGGGACCATCGACGTTCTCGTCGTCGGCGGCGGCCCGGCCGGATGCGCGGCGGCGCTCGCAGCCCTGCGAGAACGTCCGGACGCAACCGTCGTCATTGCCGACGCCGCCGCCTTTCCTCGAGACAAGACGTGTGGGGACGGCATCGCGCCGCACGGGCTCGACGTCCTGCGCGATCTGGGCGTGACTGACGCGGTGGCCGGCTACCGCCCGGTCGATCGGATGCGCCTGCGCACCCCGGGCGGCGCCGAGGTCGCCACGCCCTCCATCCGGGCAAGCTACGTCGTGCCCCGGCAGGTCTTCGACGCACGGCTGGTGGACGCGGCGAGAGGACGGGGAGCCCAGCTGATCCGCCGGCGGGTCCGCACGCTGGAGCTCACCGACCGCCCGCGGGCCGGTGGCCGCGGACGCGAACCGGTCGTCGTCATCAACGGAGCGCTGTGCGCCCGCGTCGTCATCGGCGCCGACGGCGCGAACTCGGCCGTGCGGCGCGGCCTCGGAATCGCGGCCAACCCACCGGAGGCGATGGCGATCGCCGTACGCGCCTATGCCGATCTTCCGGACACCGGGGGTCCGTCCGAGCAGTTCATCCACATGACCGACGAAGGCTGGCCGGCCTACGCCTGGTCGTTCCCGATCGGGGACGGGCGGGCGAACATCGGCTTTGGCATGCTGCGCTCGCGGCTCGCCGCCGCGGACGACGGGGCCAGCGCGAAGCAGGTGCTGCACCGCACGCTGGAACGGATGCTCCCCCATACCCCGGCTGACCCCAGCACGCTGCGGGCGCACCATCTGCCCCTGTCGACCCACCGGCCGCGGCAGCCGAACGGCCCGATGCTGCTCGCCGGCGACGCCGCATCCCTGATCAACCCGCTGACCGGGGAGGGGATCTACTACGCGGTGCTGTCCGGGATGCTCGCCGGGCAGGCGGCGGCGCGCGCGACCCAACCGGCCGGTGCCGGACGGCTCTACCGGCGTTCCCTGGACGCCGAACTCGGCCGCCATCTGCGGCACACCACCCTGCTCGCCGGCCTCGCCGGACGTAGCCGGACGATGATGGACGCCGCGGTGCGGGCCGCGCGGACCCGTACCGAGCTGTACGACACACTCGTCGAGATCGGTCTGGGGCGGGGCACGATCCCGGCCAGTGCCCTCACCCGGCTGGCCCTGCGGCGCGCGATGACCGGCCTGCGCTGAGCCACGGGCGTCCGCCTCGGCTCAGCTGCCGGGGGCCGGGAGCTCGGGGACCCTCGGGCGCCCCGTCGGGACGTTCAGGGAGCTGGAGCCGGGTACGGCACGGCGGTGGTGAGCGCGATCACCGCCGCCCCCAGAGCCAGCAGCAACAGGGTGTCGAACACCCGGCCCCGGACCGCGAGCAGACCCATCCGCCGGGTCGGCACAGCCAGTCGGGTCAGGCCCGCCAGCACCAGCGTGGCCCCGATCAGCAACAGACCTCGCCGCCACCGGTTCTGCGAGATGAGCAGAAACCCACCGCCGACCCCCAGCAGCACTGCGGCGAAAACCGCCTCCCGGCGCAGCCAGGCCACGAGTGCCGTGCGCTGTCCACGGCGCCGATGTGGCCGGGCGGCGCCCGAAGCCGGACCTTTCGGACTCACCTGATCCGTCAGGTCAGCCGGAGCGATCTGCTCTGACCGGCTCACCTGACCCGCCGCCCCGGCGCTCTTGGCCGGCCGGGAGCCACCGGAGCCTGGGCGGGCGACCGTCCGGGGATGGGTGGCCGTGTCGTCCGCGCCACGCGGCCCGGCCGGATCCGCACCGACCGGCGGATGGCCCGCCGAGGACTCGACGCCGCGGGACTCGGCTGTGCCGCTGGTTCGAGGATAGGGGTCGGGGTGGCGCGACGGTGCTTGCCGCGGCCGCGAGGTGCGCACCGGCTCCGTCGGGCCGCCCTCGGCGTCCTCGCCGTCCCGAGCGTGCGGCGTCCACCGTGGCGAGCGGTCGCGCGCAGCCCGCCCGCCGGGAACACCCCGACCGGCGCCATAACCACTGGGATCGGCGTGGCCACCAGGATCCACCGCACCCACCTCCGGCGCCGGTCATGATCGGCACGAACTGTCCCGTCGGGCCGACAGGAAAACCACCGCTCACTTTCGCCCCGACGCGGCCGGATGGTCGCCGGCCGCGACGTTGCCGATCGGGACGGCAGCCGGACGGAGCCGCGCCCCGCGCGACCCGGGGCGCTACCTATCCAACCAGCATGACCGGTAGCGCGGTCACACGGTACGCGGACGTAGATCCGCCCAAGGCCGCTCCCCGACTGCAGGCAGATCATCCGCAATTCGCGTGTTACCAGCCTTCGACCGGGGATCACGAAGCGAAGACGGGGCAGGCACCCTCTCCCGGGCCCGCCCACCCGCTCGGACAGGCCCAGAAGACTCGGACCGGCCCGGGAGAACGGTATGTGCCCCGGGGTTGCTGGCGCGGACAGCAACCTTCCCACCAGGCGAGAGCGAGGTCGCAGAACGTGGACGGGCCGAGTCTTCGGATTGAGGTCACCGGCGAGGTTTTTCCCCTGCGCGCAGAGGTCACTACAGTGGGCCGCGGGCCGGGTGTCGACGTGCTCCTCGTCGACCCCAGTGTCTCCCGGCTGCACGCCGAGATCATCCGGCGCGGTCCGTACCTCTACGTGTGGGATCACGGCCTCTCCCGCAACGGCACCAGAGTCAATGGCCGGCCGGCCGGGCGGCACATCCTGCGCGACGGCGACGTCGTCCGGTTCGGCGCCGCGGGCGCGCGAATCCAGGACACCCGGCCACTGATCGAGTTCACCATCGAGACGGGCATGGCTCTGGCGGACCGCGAACATACCGCCGAGCTCGCCATGCCCGATCCGCCGGACCTGACCAGGCGTGAATGGGACGTCCTGCGGGCGCTGTCGCGCTCGGCCGGCGCTCCGGGAGCGTTCGTCATCCCACTGTCGACCCGGCAGATGGCGCAGGTTCTGGTCGTCACCGAGGGCGCTGTCAAACAGCATCTGCTGCGGCTCTACCGCAAGTTTGACATCGCGCCCGGGACGAACCGGCGAGGCCGGCTCGCCAACGAGGTGATCCGTCTCGGGCTCGTGCGCCCGGAACCGGTCGACTCCGTGTGACCCGCGTTCAAGTGACCTGCGCTCGACGGTCAGCGGTCGGCCATGACGCACCGTGACTTCCGCCTCGGATGGCCCCTCATCAGGGGCGGAGTCAGGGCAAAGCGGGCGGGCATCCCCCCTATCACATGTCCGCGATCCGATCTGTCACTGCCCCAGGCGAACCCATCGGGCGCACAATCCCGGACACCCCCACCTGTGGGTGCCCAGTGCCCTTAGGGCAGACTTCCGGCCGCGGTGCCCATTCGGGAGGAGCTCGACGTGGCAGAAGAATCGCCTCACAGCAAGAAGCTGCAGGAACTGATGTTCCGCGCCTGGGAAACCTTCGGTGACGCCCGGCATCTGGACAGCGACGACCGCGTGTTTGTCCAGGCGCTGGCCCGCCAGACGGCCGACCGGATCTCGGTCCTGTACGGCGCGAGCTGGCGGGACGCGCTGGACTGGGTCGCTCAGCGCTATGTGCCGACGACCGACACGCCCGGGGGGCCGGCCGCCGCGACGACCAGCCCGCCGGCAACCACCGCCAACGGGAGCAGCTCGGGTGGCCGACGGGGTTCGGCAGCCGCCGAGGCGAACGCCGGCGCCTGACCGCGCGACGCGGCGCATTTCGGAGGGGGCGGGTAGTCGCCACGCCCCCTCCGCGGGTCACATCGTCATGCCGGCCGCACGGCGCGGGCCACCAGGCGGTGGCCCCTGCTCAGGGGGGCGCCGTCCAGTGAGGCCCTGTTCAGTGAGGCGCTGTTCAGTGAGCGAAGTGGCGTACCCCGCTGAAGTACAGGGTGACGCCGGCGTCCCTCGCGGCCGCGATGACCTGTTCGTCGCGCACCGATCCGCCCGGTTCGACGACGGCCCGCACCCCCGCCTCGGCCAGCACCTCAAATCCGTCGGGGAACGGGAAGTAGGCGTCACTGGCCGCTACCGCGCCCTTGGCCCGGTCGGCCGCCCGAGTGACCGCCAGACGGGCAGCATCGACCCGGTTGACCTGGCCCATCCCGACACCGACGGTCGCTCCATCGCTGGCGAGCAGGATCGCGTTGGACTTCACCGACCGGACTGCCCGCCAGGCGAACCGCAGATCGGCGAGCAGCGCCGCGTCGGCGGGCGCACCGGCCTCCAGCGTCCAGCCGGACGGCTCGTCGCCCGGCTCCTCGACAGCGTCCCGCGACTGCAGCAACAGCCCACCGCTGATCGGGCGCAGCTCGATGCCGCGCTGATGCGGCGGGGCGGGGGACTCGAGCAGGCGGATCGACGGTTTACGGGCGAGGATCTCCACCGCGCCGGGCTCGTAACCGGGAGCCACCACGACCTCCGTGAAGATCTCGGTGATCTGCTCGGCGAGTTCGACGGTGACCGGCCGGTTCGTGGCGATCACCCCGCCGAAAGCCGACACCGGGTCGCACGCGTTCGCCTTGCGATGGGCCTCGGCGATCGTCACGCCGACGGCGAGGCCGCACGGGTTCGCATGCTTGATCACGGCGACCGCGGGCTCGGCGAAGTCGTACACGGCCCGGCGGGCGGCATCGGTGTCCGTGTAGTTGTTATAGGACATCTGCTTGCCGTGCAGCTGGCGGGCGGTGGCCAGCCCCCCGCCGGTCCCGTCGTGCCCGGCCTCGACGTAGAGGGCGGCCCGCTGGTGCGGGTTCTCCCCGTAGCGCAGCACGTCGGACCGGTGCCACTGGGCCGAGAGCACGTCCGGCCAGCCGGTCTCCCGGGCGACCTCGTCGGGCGCCACGACGCTGGCGAACCACGAGGACACCCCCACGTCGTAGGCGGCGGTGTGGGCGAACGCCCGCGCCGCGAGCCGGCGGCGGGCCGGCAGGTCGTAACCCCCGTCGCGCACTGCCTCGGCCAGGGCGGCGTAATCCTGCGGGGAGACGACGACAGCGACGGAGGCGTGGTTCTTCGCCGCCGCCCGGATCATCGCCGGACCGCCGATGTCGATCTGCTCGACGGCTTCGTCCTCGCTGGCCCCGCTGGCGACCGTCGCCGCGAACGGATAGAGGTTCACCACCACCAGGTCGAACGGCTCGATGTCGAGCTCAGCGAGTGCGGCGGCGTGCTCGGCGTTGCGCAGATCGGCGAGCAGGCCGGCGTGCACCCGGGGATGCAGGGTCTTCACCCGGCCGCCGAGCACCTCGGGGAAACCCGTCACCGTGCTCACCGGCGTCACCGCCAGCCCAAGGCGGGAAAGTACCTGGGCAGTCGAGCCGGTGGAGACGACCTCCACCCCTTCGGCCAGGAAGGCCTCGGCAAGCACATCCAGCCCGCTCTTGTCGTAGACGCTGACCAGCGCCCGGCGCAACGGTCGACGCCCGGTGGGAATCACCTCGGCCGATCCGCCTGAACCCGCGGCGGCCGGCCCCCCGTCCGGCCCGGGACCACCGGCCCCGCCGCTGCCCGCAACCACGTTCTCACCCGATGACGTCATGATTCCTCCTGACCATGAACCCCTGCCGCCGCTGCACCCGGCAGGTTTCCCGAACGCACGATCTCACCGATCGTCGCGACGAACAGGCCGCGTTCGACCTCCTGGATCCGAGCCCGCAACGACGCCTCCGTGTCTGTCGGATCCACCGGCACCGCCCGCTGGGCGATGATCGGACCGGTGTCGACTCCCTCGTCGACCCAGTGCACCGTCACCCCGCTCACCTTGACATCGGCGGCCAACGCGTCCCGCACGGCAGTGGCTCCGGGGAAGGCCGGCAGCAGCGACGGGTGGGTGTTGATCGTCGGAAACCGCTCGATGACCTGGCGGCCGAGGATCTTCATGTAACCGGCGAGCACCAGCAGGTCCGGGGCGAACGCGGCGATCCGCTCGGCGGTGGCCACGTTGAACGCCGCACGATCCTGATGATCTTCAAGCCGGACGGTGAACACCGGAACACCGACGGCCTCGGCACGCCGTTGGGCGCCGGTGTCGGGCCGGTCGGTGCCGACCGCCACGACCCGCGCGGCGAACCCGGGTTCTTCGGCCGCGTCGAGGATCGCCTGCAGGGTGGTTCCCGCACCCGAGGCGAGGACGACAAGGCGAGCTGCCACAACACACTCCGTAACGCAGACGGGACGGCGCCGAGAATCCCGCAGCCGCATGCAATCCACGGCCGCGCGCACTGCGGCCACCCCGAGAACCCGTGGCCGTCGACCACTCACGGACACCAGCAGGCCTGCGATACCCACGACCCGACGCCCGCCGCGAGCACACGCCGCCGCGCGCGGTATACCCGGATACCCACCCGCCACCTTCGTGGACGAACGGCGGACGAACGGCGACCGTCCGACTGTACTGACTCGGAGCGCTTTGGCGGGCCGCAATGCGTGGCCCGCTCGCTGGCTTTCGCGCAAACCGGCGGCTCTCCGCTTCGCCCGGCCCCGTGGGCCGTCCCGCCGTCAGGCCGCCGGCACCCACCCGGAGACCAGGCCGGCCAGCAACGCCTCGATCGACGCCGTCGTCGGCAGGTCGCCCTCCTCGCCCCGGGCCAGCGCGACCGCCACGGGAAGCAGCCCGACGCAGACGTCACCGCTGGCCTCGGCACCGGCCTGCGTCACACCGGCCGCCCGCGCGTCGAGATCACCGAAATCAGGGCCGTCCAGCAGCTCGCCGGGCCGGCACCGATACAGCTCGGCCAGCCGCCACAATGTGACGGCCGACGGCGCGCGGCCGCCCTTACCCGGCCAGCTCTCCCAGTACGACCAGGCCTTGCCCGTCTTGACCGGGCCGGAGCCGGGCCAGCGCTCGTTCCAGCGGCGGGCGGCATCCTCCTGCGTCCACCCGTGGGCGAGGCGATAGGCCACCAGTGGGCGTAGCCCGTGCCGCGCCTGCAGGCGCGACGCGATTCGGCGAAATGACCAGCCGAACGCCCGCAGTTGGCGGGCCTCGGCGCGAACGTGGGCAGTCGTGACCGGCACGAAGACCTCCATGGCGCTGATCCACTGGAGGTGGACGATAGCCGAGGGGACCGACAGTCCCGGCCGCCGCGACACCCGGATCGGTCAGTCCGGACGGCGCGACGTCCATGTCGCCGGCCGCGAACGCACCGGAGCAAGCCGGCGCCGCCAGAACGACGGCTCGGCGTCCCGGGCCAGAAACGGCCGCTCCGCCCGCCGAACCGCAAGATCGATACCACCCACCAGCACCAGGCCGACCAGCGCGATCTCGCCGCCGGCCAGCAGGCCGCACACCCAGGCAGCGGCCGGCCCGTACTGACCGGCGCCGCCGACCTGCCCGCCCGACTCGCTTCCGGCCAGCCCGCACAACAGCCCGCAGACCAGCCCCGCGAGCAGCACCGTGCCGAGCCTGTCCCGCGAGCGCCACCCGGCGGTCGCCCGGTGCATCATCATCGCACTCACCGCTCCGGCAACGAGCGGCACCAGCAGCAGCAGCGGCCATCCCACCCGGGGCAGGGCACTCGGCGGCAGGGATGCGAGCACCGGCAGATCCGGCGCCCTCGTGACGTGCACCATGTCCGCGCGCACCAGACCGGACCCGACATGGAATCCCGGGCCGAGCGCGTACGACAGCGCCCACACCACCAGATTGGGAATCAGGGCAAGCTGGGTCGCAGCCAGGCCCACTCCACCGAGAACACCTACGTCGAGCTCCCGTTCCGCACCGGCGACCTCGGGCAGGGTGGCGGCGATCACCAGGGCCACGCCGAAGGCCGCGGCCGCGATCAGCGACGCGAAGGCCGCTGTGCCGCACGCCAGCGGCGTCCGCAGCCACCGGGGCAACCGCCGCCAGGCGGTCCGCAGCCGATGACGGCCGGCCAACGCGCCGACCAGCGCCGCGGGCAGGGCCAGCACGATCGTGCCCAGCACTGCCGAGAGCAACGTCGGACGAGCCGGCCCGGACCGCACCGCCAGCGCTACCAGCACGACGAACAATGTCTGGGCGACGACGACCTCCACGACGTCCACCGCGATCCGACGCCAGGGCACCGGCACCGGGGCCGCTGCCCGCCGGACCCCTTCCTGGGGATCGCCCACGGCCGCGCCCGCCCCCGGCCCGCTGGGGCTGCCTGTTCCACCGGCCCCACCCCCACCTGCGCTGGCAGACCTGGCCGCGCCGCCGCGGCCGGCACCGGAGGTCACCGCAGCGCGGTCACCGTTCGTCGCCTGGACGGCGTGGTCGGCGAAGCGCCCGGGCGCGCGCGCGGCGCGGGGGCCGGGCCAGGGCGAGAGGCCTGCCTGCCGATGGGCCGCGCTCAGGGCCGCGAGCAGCGGGAACGGCACAAGCCCGAGCGGACGCAGGGCGATCGCCCCGTCCGAGAGGCGCAGGGTGGCGCCGTGGGCGACAAGCCACAGATCCGCGCCGACCCGCAGTGCCGCGCCCGGGCTGGTCGACGAGCCGGTGTCGGCCCCCCACACCACCAGGACGACGACCTCGATGAAGATCAGGCCTGCCGCCGACGCGGCGACCGCGGCGACCGCCGGCCGGCCGATCCGCAGCCACAGGTGATCGAGACCCGGTCGAAGGGACCCTGACGGGTGGGAGGCGGGCACGTCAGGACGCTCGCATGCGATCAGTCGTCAACCGGTCCAACACGCCGTCCACGACCCGACAAAATGCGGTACGCCCCCCAGGTCCGGATCGAGCCGTCGACCGACGTCCTGGCCGCGGCGGCGAGAGGTGCCCGGTGCCGCCGATGGCGCGGGTGTGAACCGCCGCGCCATCGGTGACCCGCGGCCTGGGCTCAGCGGTCCGAGGAGGGCGGCTGGCCGTAGCCGCCGGCGGGCGGCTGCTGACCCTGCTGACCATAGCCAGGCGGCTGCTGCTGGCCATACCCACCCGCGGGGGGCTGCTGACCGTAGCCGGGCTGCTGGCCGTACCCCGGCTGCTGCTGGCCGTACCCGCCGCCGGTCGGCGGCGCACCGTACCCGCCCTGCTGGGGCTGCTGACCGTACGGCGGCTGACTCGGGCCGCCACTGGCCGGGGGTGCACCGTATCCGCCCTGCTGAGGCTGCTGGCCATAGCCGCCACCCGCGGGCGGCTGACCGTAACCCGCCGGCGGCGGACCATAGCCCTGCGGCGACTGGCCATAGCCCGGCTGCTGCTGGCCGTAGGCGCCGGGAGTCGGCTGCTGGCCGTAGGGCTGGCCGTAGGGCTGGTTGGGCGAGGACTGCCACTGACCCTGCCCCCCGGCTCCACTGCCGGGACGGCCGGGCAGGGGGACCCCGCTGGCCAGCGCGGCCAGCACACCGAACACGCCCTGCACCAGGGAGGCGACGAGCGCGAGGTAGAAGCCGACGCTGGGGCCCGCGTCCACCCCGGAGGGCACGTCGGGAAAGCGGATCCACCGGATGATCAACAGCAGGAAGGCCAGCGCCGAGGCAGCTGGCAGGACCCAGAGGATCGACACCGGGCCGACATCGGGCACCCGCAGGCCCGCGAACAGCCTGGCCGCGAGAACACCGGCGACGGCGAGGACCAGCAACACCGGGAACCACGAGTTGAAACCGAGCCCCCACCCGTTCTCGTGGCCGGTCTGCGTGGTCCCGAAAAACGAGAACTTCGCCGAGTACCACGGCAGAAAGCTCACGATGAACATGACCGCCCCAGCGGCGATCACCCCGATGTCGTTGGTCGCGATCTCGCGACCGCCGATTCGTGCCACGACGGAAACCCCACTTCGTCAGGTCGGTCGGTGTACGGCGTGGTACGCCGAGGCACCGCTCTGGAGTCTCGCAGCAGTGCGGGGATGAGGGAAGCGGTGTGCCTCCCTCATCCCCGTCAACCAGGCGACTCCTCGACCGTCCGACGATGGGTACCGCACGCGGAACCCATCAGACGGTCTGATCTACAACGACCGCATGATGTCAGCCATCAGGCGGGCGGTCTCGGACGGGGTCTTACCCACCCGCACACCGGCCTTCTCCAGGGCTTCCTTCTTCGCCTGGGCCGTACCGGACGAACCGGACACGATGGCGCCCGCGTGGCCCATCGTCTTGCCCTCGGGCGCGGTGAAGCCGGCGACGTAGCCGACGACCGGCTTGCTCACGTGCGCCTCGATGTGCGCCGCCGCGCGCTCCTCGGCGTCACCGCCGATCTCACCGATCATGACGATCGCGTCGGTGCCCGGGTCGGCCTGGAAGGCGTCGAGGGCATCGATGTGGGTGGTGCCGATGACCGGGTCACCGCCGATGCCCACGCAGGTGGAGAAGCCGAACTCGCGCAGCTCGTACATCATCTGATAGGTCAGCGTGCCGCTCTTGCTGACCAGGCCGATGCGCCCGCCCGGGGTGATGTCGGCCGGGATGATGCCGGCGTTGGAGACGCCGGGGCTCGCGATGCCGGGACAGTTCGGCCCGATGATCCGGGTCGTGCCCTTCGACTGGCTGTACGCGAAGAACTCGGTGGTGTCGTGGATCGGCACGCCCTCGGTGATGACCACCGCGAGCGGGATCGCGGCGTCCACCGCCTCGATCGCCGCGTCCTTGGTGAACTTCGGCGGCACGAAGATCACCGAGACGTTCGCACCGGTCTGCGCGATCGCGTCGGTGACGGAGCCGAACACCGGCACGTCGTCGACCTTCTGGCCGGCCTTGCGAGCGTTGACGCCCGCGACGACCTTCGCGCCGGATGCGAGCATCCGCCTGGTGTGCTTGGTGCCCTCCGAGCCGGTGATGCCCTGCACCACGATCCGGCTGTTCTCGTCAAGCCAGATAGCCATCGGTTCGCAATCCCTTCGCGCTCGTCAGGCCGCGGCCGCGGCGAGCTGGGCGGCGAGCTTCGCCGCGCCGTCCATCGTGTCGACCGGCTTGACCACCGGCAGGTTCGCCTCCGCGAGGATGCGGCGGCCCTCCTCGGCGTTGTTGCCGTCCAGGCGGACCACCAGCGGGGTGGTGACGTTCCCGACGATGTCGAGGGCCTGGATGATGCCGTTGGCCACCGCGTCACAGGCGGTGATGCCACCGAAGATGTTGACGAAGACGCTCTTCACCGACGGGTCACCCAGAATGATGGACAGACCGTTCGCCATCACCTCGGCGGAGGCGCCGCCACCGATGTCGAGGAAGTTCGCCGGCCGCTTGCCGCCGAACTCCTCGCCGGCGTAGGTGACCACGTCCAACGTCGACATGACCAGGCCGGCTCCGTTTCCGATGATCCCGACCTCGCCCTCGAGCTTGACGTAGTTGAGGCCCTTCTCCTTGGCCTTCTGCTCGAGCGGGTCGACCGCGGAGACGTCGACGAACGCCTCGTGCTCGGGGTGGCGGAAGTCGGCGTTCTCATCCAGGCTGACCTTGCCGTCGAGCGCGACGACCCGGCCGTCCGCGGTCAGGATGAGGGGATTGACCTCGACCAGGGTGGCGTCCGACTTCACGAAGACGGTCCACAGCTTGGCGAGCAGCTCGGTCGCGCCCTCGATCGCGGCCTCGGGAAGCTTCGCGGCCACCGCGATCTCCCGTGCCTTGGCCGCGTCGACGCCGGCCAGTGGGTCGATGAGGATGCGGGCCAGCGCCTCGGGCTTGGTGGCGGCCACTTCCTCGATCTCCATGCCACCCTCGCGGGAGGCCATGGCGAGGAAGGTGCGGTTGGCCCGGTCCAGCAGGAAGGAGGCGTAGTACTCCTCCGCGATGTTGCTGGCCTCCTCGACGAGCACCGAGTGGACCGTGTGGCCCTTGATGTCCATCCCGAGAATCGCCGTCGCCTTCGCGAAGGCGTCGTCCGGTCCGTCGGCCACCTTGACGCCGCCGGCCTTGCCTCGGCCGCCGGCCTTGACCTGTGCCTTGACGACCACCTTGCCGCCGAGCTCGGTGGCGATCGCGCGAGCCTCCTCGGGAGTGGTCGCGGTCTTCCCGGTGGGTACCGGAACGCCATGTTCGGCGAACAACTTCTTCGCCTGGTATTCGAAAAGATCCACGGTCCGTCCAGTCGGATGCGGTCGTTACGGGGTGGGTTGCGTAGGGCTGCGTAGGGCTGCGTAGGGCTGCACAGAACGCCTGCGAGCCTACTGACGAGCTGGTTGGGGCGCGCGTCACGCGCTGCGTTGCCGCCACCGCCACGACGGCTCCACCACGCACGGCCGGCCGGTCCGGGCGGCTGACCACGATCGGGCCAGTTCCACGGCCTGGCCGGCTCCGAGTCCACGTCAGACCCCGCGATACGGGACAAATGAGAGGAGAG
This sequence comes from Frankia sp. AiPa1, assembly GCF_023243075.1. GTDB lineage: Bacteria > Actinomycetota > Actinomycetes > Frankiales > Frankiaceae > Frankia. The sequence goes on from NZ_JALKFZ020000001.1 coordinate 132,260, forward strand.
CCTGACGCCGACGGCCCGGCCGGCGCCCGCTCCCCGGCCCGGCCCGGCCCTGATTTCGCGACGCTCAGCGTGACCAGCGGGCACGCGAGGGCGATTCCTGGTGTCGGAGATCACGACACTACGCGGATGTGATATGCCAGAAATCACAGTAGAACAACACCGATCGTGGTCGGCCTCGAACGTTTCCGCGCGACGCTCAAGGCAATTCAGCGCAGGGCGAGAACGACCAGCAGACTGGTCGCCGTCAGCCCGATTCCGGTCCAGCCCAGTCCGATCCCGACGGTGGCGAGTCGCTGCCCCCGCTGGTTGTGCTGGCGGATCTGCGCTCGGGCCACCCGGCCGAGGACGACCGCGGCCACGCTGCCCAACCCGAACAGCCAGCCCAGGGCGAGCACCACCGAGAGCAGGGCACGGCCGTTGAGCCCCCGCTCGGCCGGCTTCGTGGGTGGAAACCGCCGCTGCGCCCCACCCGCTGTCCCGGCATCGGGGCGATCATGGTGCGGGCTCGGCCCGCCGGCTCGGACCTCACCGGATCGGAGGTCAACGAGCGGGCTGGCGCCGGCCGTCGGGACCGGGTGCGGCGTCTGGCCCTGGGACGGGTGGACCGGTGGCGCCGGCAACGACGCCCGTACCGGCGGTGCTGGCAGTGGCAACGGCACCGGTGTTGGCAACCACGCCGAAGACGGTCTCGACGGCACTGCTCGGATCTCCCCTGGCGGCGGGATCCGAGCCGGTACCGGAGCTCGTGCGGGCGCCCGGACCGGCAGCCGCGGGGGCAGCTGACTCGACCGGGGCTGGGCCGGCTGGATCGAAGAGGGCTGGCCAGGCTCGTCCGACGGATGAGGAGCCGGTCCGTCCAGCGGCAGGCTGGGCGGCGGCGAGGGCGTCAGGTCGGAGGGCTGGCCAACCGCTGGCGTCGAGCCCGAGGAGGCGGTCTCCGACGGCCCAGCGGGCGTCGCGAACCTGCCGGACGCCCCGGATTCGCCGAACTCCGTTGGGCGCGGCGGACGCGACCGTGGGGTGGGATCGGGCGGGCGGATCGTCTCCTCGGACCGGGCCGCCGCCGGCCGGCCGCGCGGACGCCGTTCTCGTTCCTCCAGCCAGGCGTCCTCACCCGCGATGGGGCTGCGCTGCGGCGCGGGCCGGGCACGCACCGGCGCCCGCGGATCCGGATCGTCCTCGTCGTAGGTCCATGGCGACACCACAGGTGGCGACGGCGGCGACGGCGAACGGGATGAGGACGACGGCCGCTGTGGCGACCGCGGCGTGTGCGGCGACCGGGATGGCGCCGCCGGGCCACCGCCGCCGCCTGCGACCGACCCGGCCCCCGCCGGCCCCAGGGATCCCGGCCCGACAGCGCCGGATCGAGACGGCGGCAGCGGGCGGGGCGGAGCCGGCGCGACCGGGGGCAGCGGAGTCAGGCGGAAGCTGGGCAGCGGCGGCGGGATAGGCGGTGGCACGGAGGGACGGAACGCCGAGGCCGGGGGGGGCGCACCGACCGGCCACGGCCCCGGCAGGGGAGCGGCACCCGCCGCCGGCGGCGACCAGCCGGAGACCTGCCGGTCTGGAGTTACGCCGCGACCGCCCCTGGCCGCACCGGAGCGTTCCCGCCCCGCCCCGTGCCCGCCCGAGTCCTGCCCGCCCGAGTCCTGCCCGACCGCGCCGACCGCGCCGACCGCGCCGGGAGCCGGGCCGCCGGGCCGGGCACCGGTGGCGGCACCGGCGCCGGGCAGCACGGTGACGCTCTCACCGGGTACCTGGCCGGTCCCGGTCCAGGTTCGTTCGAGGAAGTCACCGGCCACCGCGTCGGCCTCGGTGACACCCTCCACCGAGGTGCGCCCGACCAGCGCCGCGAGCAACGCGGATGCGGTCGGCCGCCGTGCGGGGTCCTTCGACAGCGATCGGTCGACCACGGTGTGCAGGTAGGCCGGCAGTGCGTCAAGATCCGGGCGGTCCCGCTGGACCCGCAGGGCGAGCTTGTCGGGCGAGTCGGCGTGGAAAGGATGCCGTCCGGTAGCCGCGTACGTCACGCAGTTCGCCCAGGCGAAGACATCCGACGACGGTCCGGATGACTCCCCGCGCATCTGCTCGGGCGACATCCAGGCCAACGTCCCGATCACGTGGCCGGTGCGGGTCAGCGTGCTGCTGTCGGTCAGGTGGGCGACCCCGAAGTCGATCACCTTCGGGCCGTCCCAGGCCAGCAGGATGTTGGACGGCTTGAGGTCACGGTGCACGACGCCCGCGGAATGAATGGCGACCAGCGCGTCGGCGAGCCCCACGGCAAGCCCCCGGACCAGATGGTTCTCCAGCCGCCCGCGGGCACGGACGGCCTGCGCGAGACTGATGCCCTCGACGTACTCGGTGACCATCCACGGTGCCGCCGCCTCGGTGTCGGCGTCGAGCACGGCCGCCACCGCGCTGCCCCGCACACGCAGTGCAGCGTGCACCTCCCGTTCGAACCGGCTGCGGAACTCGGCGTCCTCGGCAAGGTCCTCGGAGGCCACCTTGACGGCCACGGCCCGCTGGTCCGGGGTGAAACCGAGATAGACCGTCCCCATCCCACCGGCCCCGATCCGGTTCTGCAGCCGGTACGGCCCCACCTGGCGGGGATCATCCTCCAGCAGCGGTGTGAGCATCGCTCTCCTCACTCCGCCGCAGCCGGGGTAACCGGGGCCGGGACCACCACGGGAGAGCCCGCCCGCGCAGGGGACTGTGAGCCACAGCGTATGTGGATCGCCGTTCGGCGACGGTACGCACAGTACGTCACATTCGTCCCCTTCCATCCGTCATCACGGATCACTCGAGCATCACCCGCGATGCCTGTCGTGAGCGACCCGCTGCGGCGTGTCCTCTGACACCGCGGCTTGCCCACGGGCCGCCGCGCCCCGGCGAACCGCAAGATGCGGACATGGACAGTACGAGCGGAGCCACCCCACCCACGCCCCCCGACTGGCGGACCGCCCTGCTCACCGGGATCACCTTGAGCCCGGCGCCCGCCGGTTCGACCAACCGCCTGGGCTGGCCGGACTACGACGGACGGCCGGCGCTTAGGTGGGGAACCGGCCCGATCGCGGGGGTCGAGGCGGTCGTGGCCGTGTGGGACTTCGCGGTGCACGGCGGAAGCTTCGGGGCGGCCGACGCGGCAGGTTTCGCCGCCGCGGCGAGCGCTGCGCTCAAGGCCCGCCGTCCGCTGGTGTCGTTCCTGCGCAGCGGTGGCACCCGCCTGCAGGAGGGCGTCGCGGGCCTCGTCGGCCTGCCCCGGGTGGCACTGGCACTGGCGGCTCTGGACGAGGCCGGGGTCGGGCACGTCGCGGTGGCGGACCAGCCGACGACGGGCGGGGTCTGGGTCACCATCGGCGCACGCAGCGACCTGCGCCTCGCGGTGCACGGCGCGACCGTCGGCTTCTCCGGCCCTCGGGTGGTCGCGGCCATGACCGGCGAGCCGATCCCGCAGGACAGCCACACCGCCACCGCCGCGGCCGCGGCCGGCCTGGTCGACGCGGCCCTGCTCCCCGAGGCGGTCACCGACTGGCTGCGCCGAGCCCTGACCGCACTGTCACCCCCGTACTCGCCCCCGCCCCCGTCCCCGTCCTCGCCGGGTTCGGCGCGCCCCACCGTGGAGGTAGCCCATCGCGCGACGGCGACCGGCACCGTGGCGGCAACCCGATCGGGCTGGGAACAGGTGCTGGCGACGAGAACCGCCCCGCGCCCGCACGGCACCGAGCTGCTGCACGCGTTCGTGCCGGACGGCGTCGACCTGACCTGCGCCGATCGCCTGGTCACCGCCCGAACCGGCCTGCTGGCCGCAGGCGGGCGGCGCGCGGTGGTCGTGGCACTGGGGACCAGCCGTGGAAGCTCACCAGGACCGGATGGATACCGTCTGTTGTCACGCGCGGCGCGGCTCGCGGACAAGCTCGGCGTCGGTCTGATCACCCTGGTCGACACCCCGGGTGCGGCCAGCGGGCCGCGGGCAGAGTCCGCCGGCATCGCCGCGGCCATCGGGGACGCGATGGCCGCGATGCTGGGCTGTGCCTCGCCGACCGTGGCCATCGTCCACGGCGAGGGAGGTTCCGGCGGGGCACTCGCCGCGACCGTCGCCGACACGGTCGTCATGACACCACTGAGCTATTTCACGGCGCTATTCCCCGAAGGTGCCGCCGCGACCCTGCGGATCCCGGCCGAGCAGGCGGCCAACGCCGCCGGGCTGCGTCCCTCCGAGCTGGTGCGGCTCGGCTTCGCCGATCACCTGCTCGCCGACACCGACCCGGAGACGCTCACCCGGGCTGCCACCGCCCTGCTCACAAGCCTGCACGGGCAGGAACCCACCGCCCGCCGCCAGCTCCGATGGGCCCGCTGGTCGACAGAACTACGTAACAGTCTGTAATCTCTCTGCGTTTCTCGGAACGGGTCGGACGAGTGCGGACGATGCCGGACGCTCGTCCGACATCGGCACAAGCCGGTAGTCCGGCGGTGGACCGCCGTGTTCGCCGTGCCCGCCGTGCCCGCCGCGTCCGCCCGGCGGTGGGCCCGTCCGACCGCTCCGGCGACCAGAACCCGCCGCCGAAGAGGCCGCGAAGCAGGGAGAGTGATCAGCCATCAACGCCCCGTCCCCCGCTGTGCCCGGTCCTTCCACCCCGACCTGGCCGTCGCCAGCGCGCCTGGCTCCCGGGCGCCCGACACCGGTATCGGCAGCACCTGCACAAGCGGGCCAGACCGCAGTGATCCGGACGGGAGGCAGCACCCTGGCTGGGGCGGAGCCGGACCCGGGCTCGTCCCGGTTGCCAGGACGCCGCCTGGCGATCACCGCGAACCTGCTCGCGACCAGCGCGGGCACCGGCGCCCGCGGGCTCGCCGTCGAGGCCGCCTGCCTGATGACCCACCTGGCGCTGTACCCGACGGGTGTGCTGCGCGGGCGCCGCGACACCGACCTGGACGGCGGCTACGCCCTCCAGCGACTCGCGCCGCTGGAACGCGGCCTATGGGTGCATGCACCCGACGCCGCCACCACACCCGTGCTCCTGGTCCACGGGCTGATCGACAACCGATCGGTTTTCGCGAGGCTGCGGCGCCACCTGTGTCGCCGGGGCTTTCGCCGGGTGGTGCCGGTCCAGCTACCCCTGCGCACCGCATCCGTCGAGGACGGCGCGCGGGTGCTGGCGCGGATGGTGGCCCGGATCGCCGGCGACGACGGACACGTCAACGTGATCGCCCACTCGCTGGGCGGCCTGATCGCCCGGTACTACGTCCAGCGGATGGGCGGCGACCGTCAGGTCGACACCCTGATCACCCTCGCGAGCCCGCACGGCGGCACTCGGCTGGCCGAGCTGGTGCCACGGCCGCTGCCATATCCGCTGCTGCGCCAGCTCCGGCCGGACTCGTCGCTGATCGCGGAGCTCGCCGAGCCCGCACCCGGCTGCCGGACGAGGATCATCGCCGTCGCGGCCGCACTCGACACGGTGGTCCGGCCGGCGCAGGCGACCGTGCATCATCCCGATCTTGATGTCGTGAACCTCACCGTGCCCGGCCTTGGCCACCAGTCCCTCGCCTTCAGCGGCGCGGTGGCCCATCAGGTCACCACCTGGCTCGCCGAATCCGCACCCGACGCGCCCGCTCCCACCGCGCGCTGATGCCCCCGGCGCGGGCAGGCGCGGTCAGAGCTTCTCGACGGGGGCGTAGCGCAGCAGGAGCCGCTTCGTTCCGACCTCGGCGCCGAAGTCGATGGTCGCCTCGATCGAGTCGCCGATCCCGGCGAGGGAGACCACCAGGCCGAGACCGAAGCTGTCGTGCGTCACCCGATCTCCCTGGTGCAGTTCGACGACGGGACGCGCGGCCGGACGGGAACGGTTGTTGAACGGCGAGTTCGGCAGCGACCGGCGGGGCGCCGCCGTCCCGCCACCGGCGCCCATGCCACCGCCGGTGCCCCCGGCCGCACCGGATCCACCACCGAGAGCGCTGCCCCCCGAACCCGCGCCCCAGGTACGGGTGGCCGGCGGCGGAGCCGCTTCGGCAAGGCGGCGCCAGTCGATGAGCGCGTCCGGCACCTCGCCGAGGAAGCGGGACGGCGGATTGTAGGCCGGCTGCCCCCATGCGCTGCGGACCACCGAGCGGGTCAGATAGAGCCGCTCCCGGGCTCGGGTGACCCCGACGTAAGCGAGGCGGCGCTCCTCCTCCATCTGGGTGGGATCACCGAGGGTGCGCAGATGTGGGAAGACCCCGTCCTCGAGGCCGGTGAGGAAGACGACGGGGAATTCGAGGCCCTTCGCGCTGTGCAGGGTCATGAGGGTGACGACGCCGTCGGACCCGTCGTCGGTGGGGACCTGGTCGGCATCCGCGACCAGGGAGACCTGCTCGAGGAACCCCGCCAGGGTGCCCTCGGGGTCGCGCGCCACGAACTCCTGCACGACACCGACGAACTCCTGCAGGTTCTCCACCCGGCCCTGAGACTCGACGGTGTCCTCGGTGAGCAGTTCGGACAGGTAGCCGGTGCGCTCCAGCACCGCCTCGACCAGCGCGACCGGGCCCTCGGCCTGCATCGCCCGCAGGCCGGCAAGCAGCGCGACGAACTCGCGCACCGCCTTCGCCGAGCGGGCCGCGATGCCCGGGATCTCGGTCACCCGCTCGAGGGCCGCGCCGAAGCCGATCCGCTCGACCTCGGCGAAACCGGCCAGCGCCGCCTCCGCCCGATCCCCGATCCCGCGGCGCGGGACGTTCAGGATCCGCCGCAGGTTGACCGTGTCCGCCGGGTTGGCCAGCACCCGCAGGTAGGCCAGCAGGTCCCGGATCTCGCGCCGCTCGTAGAAGCGCACCCCGCCGACCACCCGGTAGGGCAGCCCGACCCGGACGAAGATTTCCTCGAAGACGCGGCTCTGCGCGTTGGTCCGATAGAACACCGCCGTGTCCGCCGGACGGGCGAGCCCGGCGTCGGTGAGCCGGTCGACCTCCTCGGCAACGAAGGCTGCCTCGTCATGCTCGTTGTCGGCGACGAAACCGACGATCTTCTCCCCGTCACCGGCCTCGGACCACAGCCGCTTGGCCTTGCGCTGACCGTTGCGGGCGATCACCGCGTTGGCGGCGGACAGAATGGTCTGGGTCGACCGGTAGTTCTGCTCCAGCAGGATCACCGCGGCGTCGGGGAAGTCCTCCTCGAACTCCACGATGTTGCGGATGTTCGCCCCACGGAAGGCGTAGATCGACTGGTCGGCGTCGCCGACCACGCACAGCTCGCCTGGCGGCACCGCCCCGGAGGGCCAGGTGACCGTCCCGCCCGCCGCGTCACCGTCGCCGTCCGAAGGTCCGTCGCCGTCCGAAGTTCTGTCCGGGCCGGCGCCGCGGGCCGAGCCGCTGCCCTGCGCGAGGCCGAAGGCCGCGTCTGCCCGCCGGTCGGACGCGGGGTCGTGGGCCCGCTGGCCGACGAGTTCGCGCACCAGGACGTACTGGGCATGGTTGGTGTCCTGGTATTCGTCCACCAGGACGTGCCGGAAGCGGCGCCGGTAGTGCTCGGCGACGTCGGGGAACGCCTGCAGCAGGTTCACCGTCGTCATGATGAGATCGTCGAAGTCGAGGGCGTTCGCCTGCACGAGGCGCTGCTGGTAGGCGGCGTACACCTCGGCCACGGTGCGCTCGGGGTGGCTCGTCGCCCGGTCGCGGGCCACCTCCCAGTCGATCAGCTCGTTTTTGAGGTTGCTGATCTGTGCTGCCAGGCCGCGGGCCGGATGCCGCTTGGGGTCGAGGTCGAGATCCCGGGTGACCAGGGCGATCAGGCGCTGCGCGTCGGCGGCGTCATAGATGGAGAACGAGGAGCCGAAGCCCAGCCGCTTCGCCTCCGAGCGCAGGATGCGCACGCAGGCCGAGTGGAACGTGCTCACCCACATCGCCCGGGCCCGCGGGCCGACGAGCGCGCTGACCCGCTCGCGCATCTCGGCGGCGGCCTTGTTCGTGAACGTGATCGCCAGGATCTCCCCCGGCCGTACGCCGCGGGCCGCCAACAGGTAGGCGATCCGGTGCGTGAGCACCCGGGTCTTCCCAGAGCCCGCACCAGCGACCACCAGCAGCGGCGCGCCGATGTGGACCACCGCGGCCCGCTGCTGCGGGTTGAGGCCGTCCAGCAGTCCCTCCGCGTCGAGGCGGGGCGACCCGCCCCACCCGCCGGGGGACTCCTCACCGGCTGCCGGGGCGAGTACCGCGGGGCCGAACAGGTCGTAGGGCACGCCTGCGGCCGCACCGGGGGGACCGCCGGCCTCCGCACCACGGGGCTCACCGAACAGAGTGCTCATGCAACCTCGATCATCCGTTCGACCTCGAACCGGGCGGCACGCGGCACCATCCCGTCAGACCACCCTATGGGGGTGACGATCCGGCCTCACCCGGCGGGCCGTCCCGGCAGTGGTCCGCGTTCTGCCGGGCGTCGCGGCCAGCGTCTCCACCCGGGCGGCCACGGCCGGATCGATATTGCCACCGGACAGGACCGCCACCGTAGTCCCCTCGGCCAGCTCGCCGTGCCGCAGCAGCGCCGCGACCGCGGCTGCCCCGGCGGGCTCCACCACAAGCCCGGACCGGTACAGCCGCACCATCGCCGACCAGAACGCGTCCTCGTCGACAGTCACCACGTCGTCCACCAGACTACGGGCGTCCACCAGGCTGAGCGCGAGCGCGAGCGGGAGGCGGCCCGGCTCCCGCACCGCCATACCGTCGGCGATCGTGCGCAGGTCCGTGGTGGGTGGCCGGCGCCCCGTGCGCAGGGCGGTGGCGAAGGCGGGAGCCAGCTCCGACTGGACGCCGATCACCCGGATGCCCGGCCGACGCGCCCGCAGCGCCACGGCAAGCCCGCTGACCAGTCCGCCACCGCCGACCCCGACCAGAACGGTGCGCACATCCGGCACCTGGTCGAGCAGTTCCAGGCCGATCGTGCCCTGCCCGGCGATCACCGACGGATCGTCGAAGGGATGCACGAGCAGCCGGCCCCCCTCGGCGGCGAACCGCGCGGCGGCGGCCAACGCCGCCTCCACCCCGCCCGGGACCTCCTCGACCCGCGCCCCCAGCCGGCGGGTCCGGGCGACCTTGACCGGGTTGGCTCCCGCCGGTACGAAGATCGTCGCCGGCACGCCGAAGGCTGCCGCCGCGTACGCCACCCCCTGGGCGTGGTTACCGGCGCTGGCCGCGACGACCCCGCGTGCCCGCGCCCGCGAGTCGGCGAGCGCCACCCGGTGGTAGGCGCCGCGCAGCTTGAACGAGCCGGTGTGCTGCTCCTGCTCGCACTTGAGCCAGACCGGCACGCCGAGCTCGGCGGACAGATCGGCATCACGCACGACCCGCGTGCGTGCGGCGACACCGCCCAGCACCCGGGCCGCGGCCTCGACCTCGGAGGCCAGACGCGCCACGTCGGCTACGGTCGGTCCCCGCACCTCGGCCGCGGGCGGCAGCGTGGCCGCCTCAACCGCGCGAGGGCGAGTCACTGCCTGGCCCTCGCGCGGCGGAGCCACCGCACGCCCGGCCCCAGCCGCCCGCAGCCCCGCACGGCAGCCACGCGGCGGGGGCGCTGACCGGGGTGTGGACCGGGTGGGTGACGGGACGGTGGAGGCTGGCTCGTCGTCGGCGGCTGGTGCGGTCATGGCGGCCTCTCCGGTGGCGATGCGGCCACCTCACCGTGGCCGCGGCAACAAAAAAGCCCCCCGCCGAAAGACGGAAGGGCTTGGCGCGCGGACCCGGTACTCGGGTGCGCGCCTACGTAATGGCCATCTGCTGCACGGTCACCTTCCCAGGGTGCTCGCCGGAGGCCGGGACGTCAAACGGAGTCCCGGCTCCCGACGGACGATCCAGACGGCGGCGTCACTCCCACTCGATGGTGCCTGGCGGCTTCGACGTGATGTCGTAGACAACCCGGTTGACCTGGGCGACCTCGTTGACGATCCGGTTGGAGATCCGCTCGAGCAGGTTGTACGGCAGCCGGGCCCAGTCTGCGGTCATCGCGTCCTCGCTGGTCACGGCGCGCAGCACGACGGGATGGCCGTAGGTGCGCTCGTCGCCCTGCACGCCGACGGAGCGCACGTCAGCGAGCAGCACCGCGAAGACCTGCCAGATCTCCCGGTCGAGGCCGGCACGACGGATCTCGTCCCGGACCACCGCATCGGCGGCGCGGACGATGTCCAGGCGCTCGGGGGTGACCTCGCCGATGATGCGCACGGCGAGCCCCGGCCCGGGGAACGGTTGGCGCCAGACAATCTCCTCGGGCAGGCCGAGCTCCTCCCCGAGGTGGCGGACCTCGTCCTTGAACAGGGCACGCAGCGGCTCCACCAGGCCAAACTGTAGATCATCCGGCAGGCCGCCGACGTTGTGGTGAGACTTGATCTTAGCGGCGGTAGCCGAGCCCGACTCGATCACGTCGGGATACAGCGTGCCCTGGACGAGATAGTCGATCGTCTCGCCCTCGGCCTCGGCTCGGGCCTCGAGCTCGCGGGCCGCCGCCTCGAAGACCCGGATGAACTCCCGACCGATGATCTTCCGCTTCTGTTCGGGTTCGGTGACCCCGGCGAGCGCGGCGGCGAACCGGTCCGCCGCCTTGACGTGGACGAGCTCCACCCCCGTCGAGGCGACGAACTCCCGCTCGACCTGTTCGGCCTCCCCCTCCCGCAACAGGCCGTGATCGACGAACACACAGGTCAGGGCATCACCGACGGCCCGGTGCACGACGGCCGCGGCCACCGCGGAGTCCACTCCGCCGGACAGGCCGCAGATCAGCCGGCTGGTGCCGACCCGGGTCCGCACGGCCGCCACCGCCTCGTCGACGATGTTGACCATCGTCCAGGTCGGTCGACATCCGGCGCCCGTGTGCAGGAAGTGCCGCAGCACGTCCAGGCCACGCTCGCTGTGCAGGACCTCCGGGTGGAACTGGACGCCGTACAGGCGCCGTTCGGGGTCCTCGAACGCGGCGACCGGGGTCGACGGGGTCGACGCCGTCACCCGGAAGCCAGGGGGCGCCTCGGTCACCGAGTCACTGTGGGACATCCACACCTGCTGCTCGACGGGCAGGCCGTCGAACAGGACACCGGGCTCGGTCACCGTCAGGCGGGTCGATCCGTACTCGGCGGTTCCGGTCCGGGCCACAGAGCCCGCGAGGGTCTGGGCCATCACCTGATGGCCATAGCAGATACCGAGGATGGGCAGCCCGGTCGCAAACAGCGCCGGGTCGACCCGGGGCGCGCCGGGCGAGTACACCGATCGCGGCCCACCAGAAAGGATCAGTGCGGACGGTCTGCGCGCGAGAAGTTCCTCGACCGGCATGTGCCACGGCACGATCTCTGAGTACACATGACATTCTCGGACCCGCCGGGCGATCAGCTGGGCGTACTGCGCACCAAAATCGATCACCAGGACCGTGTCGTACCCCGGACGCCCGGCGCCCGGACGCACCGGGGCCGGCCCGCGGGCGGGTACGCCACTCGCCACCGCATCGGCATGCCGCGGTCTCACGCTGTGACCAGCGTCGTCGCGCTGTATCTCGCTCACCGCGCCAGCCTACGGATGCGCGTCCACCTTCGGGGGGCGCGGGCCAAGGGGCCCGACGGGGCGCCCGATCGTGCCCACAACCACCCAAGAGTGCCAATACCCCAAAGGTGCAATGCCCTGCGGGCAAGCCCGAACACCGGAACAGCCGGTGTCGTAGATGCCTGAGATGCCGGATTTTCCACTGTTGGCTCCTCTGTCCAGTACAAGCCTCTCGGCCCGATGGCGTACGTTGTTGCGTCGTACGCCTGGTTACCGGGACGGTCACGGCGCGCACTCCAGTTACAACGGACACCCGGCCACGAACGGGCTTACGGTGGGCACCTTTCGGATGACGACTTCGTACCGCTATGGTGCTTGACAAGGGACATCCGGGCCCGATACCGAGCCCTCCGGCACGACGTGTTCCGGGGGGCTGGCGGAGAGGTTGCGAAGGTACGTGCGCAGACAACCGATGGCCAGCAGCACGGGCATCGCCGCAGACTCAGAGCCGTCCTCGGCCCAGGGTCTACCCGTGGACAGCGAGGACGGCGCGGCAGGGCCGCATGACGATCGCCCTCCGACATCACCAGGGCCCGCGGGGTCGAGCTTCGGCCGGCTTCGCCACATGGCCACCACCCCCACGAACTGGCGAGTTCGGACGAAGCTGATCGCGATCCTGATCGTTCCGGTCGTCGCGATCGTGGCCTACTCCTCCATCGCGGCCGGTTCGGTGCTGACCAACACCCGCGATGTCAACCGGATCTCCAACCTCACCCGGATCAGCAAGTCCGCGATCACTCTCGTCCAGGCGCTCCAGATGGAGCGGACGTACACCACCGGATTCGTCGCAAGTGGTGACATCGGTTCTCGCAACTCGGACGCGCTCCCCGCACGCAAGGCAGCAGTAAATGATGCCTATCAGGCATACAAGTCGGTGGCTGACGGACGGCGCGGCTCGTTCGGAACCACGACCCGTAACGCGCTTGACGATGTGCGCAACCGGATGGACGCGCTTCCAGCCAAGCGGCAGACGATCCAGGGCCTGGTCGACCCGCGAGCCGTCGGAACCGCATATCAACCGATCATCGACTCACTGCTCCAGCTGCTCCAGCTGATCCCGCAAGGGAATGACGACCAGCAACTCAACGACGGCGTCAGGGCGGCATATCTACAGATCTCCGCGACCGAACTACTGGCGGAGCAGCAGGCGCTCGTACTGCGGCTGATCCAGCAGAGTGACACGCCGTTCCTCGAGTCGGATTTCCGTGAGTTCCTGTCGGCCGAGACCCAGCGTTCCCGCGACCACGACGGCATCGAGGACATCAGGAGCTCCACCCTGCTTGCCCTCTACGAACCGACGGTTGACGCGGACAGCGACGGCGACATCAACAAGACTGAAAACTACGTCGAGCAAATCCTCAACGCGCCCATCGGCCAGGCCCTGAACATCGCGTCGGAGAGCTGGAACCGCTCCAGTCAGGAATCCATCGACATCAGCATCGACGCGACGAGCAGGATGCTCGACGTGGTCGACAGCCGGGTCGACACCCTGCGCGGCACCATCCAGCGTCGGGCGCTGCTGGCCGGCCTGCTGGTCGTGCTCATCCTGGCGGCCGCGCTGCTGGCCGCGCTGATCGTGGCGCGTTCGCTGGTACGACCGCTGCTGGCACTGCGGACCGCCGCGCTCGACGTCGCCGACCGCCGCCTGCCCGACGCCGTGCGCCGACTGCGCGACTCCACCGACCAGAACTTCGACGACGCCATCGAACCCGTCGGTATCGACACCGACGAGGAGGTAGGTGACGTCGCCCGGGCCTTCGACGAGGTCCACCGCGAAGCGGTCCGGCTGGCCTCCGAACAGGCATCGCTGCGAAACAACGTGAACGCGATGTTCGTGAACCTGTCCCGACGCAGCCAGGGGCTGGTGGAACGCCAGCTTCGCCTGATCGACGACCTGGAGAATCGCGAACAGGATCCCGACCAGCTGTCCAACCTGTTCAAACTCGACCACCTCGCCACCCGAATGCGGCGAAACAACGAAAGCCTGCTGGTGCTCGCCGGCACCGACACCGCGCGGCGCTGGACGCACCCCGTTCCGCTCAACGAGGTGGTACTCGCGGCCATCTCCGAGGTGGAGCAGTACACCCGGGTGAAGCAGACCTCGGCCGCGCCGGTCTCCATCGCCGGCAACGGTGTCAGCGACGTGGTGCACCTGGTCGCGGAGCTGCTGGAGAACGCCACCTCGTACTCGCCACCGGTGACCGAGGTACGGGTGACGAGCCACTCGCTCGGGCCAGGCGCCGGCGCGATGATCGAGATCGAGGACCAGGGCATCGGCATGCCCGCCAAGGAGCTTGAACGGGTCAACGAACGGCTGGCCAACCCGCCGGTCGTTGACGTGTCGGTCTCCCGGACGATGGGCCTTTTCGCCGTCGGTCGGCTGGCCGGCCGGCACGGCATTCGCGTGCAGCTGCGCGAATCCTCCTCCGGCGGGATCACGGCGGTGGTGCGACTTCCCGCCCGGCTCGTCACCGGGGACGGTGCCGGCGGCGCTGGAGGCCGGATACCGGCGCTCAACCGGCCCGCCACGGTCCCAGCCATCGCCGCGGGCGACGACGCCGGCCGGCCGGGCATCGACCCGGCCGCCACAGGTCCCGGCACGATCGCGTTGCCAGCCGGAACCGGGGGAACAGCCAATGGGGCGGGCAACGGCCGGCACACTCCGGCCGTTGCCCCCACCGGATCGCAAAGCCTGTTCGACGACACCAGCGGGACGCACCGGTTCCCGAAGACTGGCCCGTTCCCGCTCACCGGACCGTTGGCGATTCCGCCCGGCTCCGACCGCACTGGCCCACACCCGCTGCCGAGCCGTCCAGGCCTCGGGCTCGAGGAGTTCGGCACCACAACGGACGAGCGGCCGGCCCGCGAGCGCGGCATCGAGGATGTTCGCGACCGCGCGACCGGTGCCACCCGCGGGACCGGCGGGCCCGGCCGCACCGGGCCTGGGCACACCGGGCCCGGCTTCACCGCTCCTGAGCTCACAGGTCCTGGCCCTGCTGCCGGTCCCGGACTCACCGGACCTCGCACTGTCCCCACCGACAGGACACCCACCGGACCGACCGTGCCCGGTTTCACCGGGAACGACGAGGATCAGCGTGGGATCATCGACCGCGGTGGGCCTGATGGCCGACCCGATCCGGACGGGCTGACACCCGACACCGAGACGATCGAACGGCGTGGACTGCCCCGGCGTGAGCCGGGCTCGAACGAACCGAGAGATCAGACGCCCTTCAGGGACAGCCGCTGGTCGACCCGCCCCAGAGCGGACGATCTCGACCCGGGGCCGGGTGCGTTCGAGCGACGGTCCGTCCGCGAGCGGCCGGATGCCGCGAACCTCACCACGGGTGTGCGGGGCGCCGAGAGGGCCGAGCGAACCAGCACGGCCGAGGCACCTGACATCCCGCGTGGGCCCGAGCGCCAAGAGGCACCTACCGGCCCACGAACCGGACCGCATCGCATCCCGGCCGAGGAGGATCAGGAAGCGCCAGTGGCGGCCACCGCGGAAGCGGGTGGCGAGATCGATGACGTCGAGACGTCGCCGATCTTCGATTCGGTGTCGGCCTGTTACCCGCGCCGCAGCCCGGTTCCGCCCGCCGCCGGGGCCGCGGCGGCGGGCAGGCCTGGCCATAGCGTGACCCGCCCGGTCACGACGGGCCCGGTCGTGACCGCCGCGGGGGCGGCGTCGGCCGTACCCACCGCGGTCACGGCAGCCACCGCCCCGACCGGTCCGACAGCGGTTCCGGCGCCTCCCATCCCGGCACCGCAGATCCCGGACCAGGCGCCGGAGCCCCTTGCGGCCAGTGCTCCCCTCCCCCGACCGGGTATCGGCGGTGCCTTCGGGCACCGAGTTCCGATGCGTCCGGCCAGCGACCCGCTCACCGGGCCCCGTCCAGCCCCCGTGGACGACCCCGTGGTGGAGGCGCCGCGTACCCCCCGCCCGTGCGCCCCAGAGCCAGCCGCAACCCGCGGTGGCGGCGCAGGCCGCGTCCGGGGCATACCAGGCGGGTGGGCCGCCGACAGGTCCCCAGCACGTGGGGGCACAGCCGGCGCAGCCCGCAGGCCGGGAGGACTGGAGTTCCCCCGGCGACGCCGGTTGGCAGGCAGCCGAGGCGTTGCGCCGACCGACCTCCGGTGGCGTGACCCGCTCGGGCCTACCGGTGCGAGTTCCCATGACCCATCTCGTGCCCGGCAGCGCCGAATCCGCGCCAAGCCGGCGTCCCACCGAGACCTCGTCTCGGTCCCCGGAAGCCGTCGGTGGCCGGCTGGCCAGCTTCTACCAGGGCGTCCGGCAGGGACGTGATGTCGGTGTCGACACCGCGAGGAGCCCCCGTCGTGATGCGCAGGAGGAACGGTGACACCCGTGAGTTCTGATGCCCAGAACCTCAACTGGTTGATCAACAATTTTGTCGACCGCGTGCCGGGTGTCGCCCACACCGTGGTGGTGTCCGCGGACGGCCTGCTGCTGGCCGTCTCGGACGGCTTTCCCCGGGACCGGGCCGACCAGCTCGCCGCGGTCGCCTCAGGGCTGGTCAGCCTGACCCAGGGCGCCGCCCGGGTGTTCGAGGCCGGGGCGGTGACGCAGACAGTCGTCGAGATGGAGCACGGTTTCCTGTTCATCATGGCGATCAGCGATGGGGCGAGCATGGCAGTGCTCGCCGCGCCGTCCTGCGACATCGGGCTGGTCGGCTACGAGATGGCCCTGCTGGTCAGCCGGGCGAAGGATGTCCTGACCCCGGCGCTGCGTGCCGAGCTGCAGGGAACGCTTCCGCGGTGAACGAGCGGAAGCACGGGGAGTCAGGGTGAGTATCGATCCCGACAGCGCGCCGGGTCCGGTCGTCCGGCCCTACGCGAGGACTGGCGGGCGAACACGGTCACGTTATGAGCTCGCCATTGAGGCACTCGTCATCACGACGTCTCTCGGCGAGGAACGGGCCGTCAGCCTCAACATCGAGCAACAGACCATCGCCGCCATGTGCCGGCAGGTGCGATCCATCGCGGAGATCGCCGCCGGGCTCCGGGTGCCTCTGGGAGTGGCCCGCGTGCTGGTCGGCGATATGGCAGACGAGCGCATAGTCCGCGTGTACCAGCAGCCTGACCGCGACGAGGCACCGGATCTCGCGCTGCTCGAAAGGGTTCTCAGTGGCCTTCGAAAGCTCTGACAACAGGAGGATCAACTCCTCCGTCGCCACGACCTCGGTCAAGATCGTGGTCGCGGGCGGCTTCGGTGCCGGGAAGACCACCTTCGTGGGCTCGGTGTCGGAGATCGTCCCGCTGCGCACCGAGGCCGTCATGACCGAGGCCGGTGCGCATGTCGATGACCTGACCCACCTGGCGGACAAGACGACGACCACGGTCGCGATGGACTTCGGCCGTGTCTCGCTCGACGAGGACCTGATCCTCTATCTGTTCGGGACACCCGGGCAGTACCGCTTCTGGTTCATGTGGGACGACATCGTCCGCGGTGCCATCGGGGCCATCGTCCTGGCCGACACCCGCCGGCTCGCCGACTGCTTCGCCGCCGTCGACTACTTCGAGCAGCGCCAGCTGCCGTTCGTCGTCGGGGTCAACTGCTTTGACGGCATCCTGCGGCACTCCATCGAGGACGTCCGGGAGGCGCTGCAGATCAGCCCGACCGTGCCGATCATCACCTGCGACGCCCGTAACCGTGACTCGACGAAGAGTGCGCTGATCGCGGTGGTGGAGCACACGATGTCACGAGCGGCCGCGCGGGCCTGAGCCGGGGCTGGCGGCTGGGGGCAGCGAGCGGCTCCCAGCCGCCAGCGACGTTTCAAGCCCCGATGCCACCACGGAAGGCTCGGCCGCAGCCCCAAGCCCGCCGGTGAGCGGGGCCCGGCCCGCCGTCCGCTCAGGCCAGCCCGGACGGCAGGTCCTGCAACTGCCCGTCGGCCGGAACCCGGCTGTTGCGGCTGTTGTTCACGACCCGGAGGGTGAGTTCGTTGTTGATCTGCGCCCACTGACCACCGACCGCGGCGACCCGCGCGACGTTCTTCGGCACGTTCGACGGGGTTCCGAACGCCACCGGGCCGACGATCGTCTGAGCGTCGACCTCACGGATCGCCGCGACGATAGCCTCCCGCTCCAGCGACTCGGCGCTGCCCAGCGCTTTGACGGCGACCTCGAACAACGCGTTGACGAAACCGAGCACCGGCGTCCACCCGAGACCGGTGGTGCGGATGAACTCGTTCGCCAGGTCCTTGGCGGAGCGGTTCTCCAGGGAGCTGCGGTATGGATGGCTCGGGGACCAACCGATCTCCGTGGTGAGCCCGTTACCGGTGGACCCGAACTTCAGCACGTCCTCCGGGAAGTCGAGGGCCTTGGAGAAGGTCAGCGCCTTCGGGCTGAAGCCGTCGGTGCGGACCGCGCGCTGGAAGTTGTAGAAGTCCGTCGTCCGCAGGATTCCGGAGACAGCCTCGACCCCCTTGGACACGAAGGCCGAGCGGTACTGGCCGAAGTCCGACGTACCACTCACGAAGCCGTTGCCCGGCGAGACCACCTCGAAACCGTAGTCCTGGGCCCGCGGAATGCCAAAGTCCTTGTTGGCGAAGGCACGACCATCATCGTCGTCGGTGTACACCAACCCCACTTTGGTGATGCCCAGCTGGCTCCACATCGCCACGTAGGCGGCAACGATGTCGTCCACACCGGGATAAAAGTGGTAGGTCCAGTGGAAGGGCATGTTGGTATTGCCGCCACGGCCGTACCACCACGCCTGCCAGGGGACGACACTTGAGATGCAGGGAACCTGGTTGATCTCGCACTGGTCGGCGACCGGAATCGCCGTGTCGGAGGTGCCGCCGACGAGGACCACATCGACGTTGTCCTTGTAGATCAGGTCGGTCGTCGCGATGCCGGCCTGATGCCGGTCCGACTGGGAGTCACGCACGACGATATCGACCGGGTACGTACGGCCGCCGACCTTAATACCATCGGCGAGCACTGTGCGCATCCGTTGGACGACGAACGCGTCGACGGAGCTGTAGGCATCGAGCTCGCCGGTACGGGGCAGCACATAGCCGATCCGGATATGGCGGGCACCGCCCGAAGACGACGACGAGCCGCCGCAGGCGGCAAGCAGCCCCGCGGCCGGTGCGGCCACGGCGGCGGTCCCGGCCCAGCGCAGCAGGCGGCGCCGGTCGAGGGAGGGGATCTCCGGCGCACGTGCCGGGCCCGCAGACATCTCTCCAGGCATGGCCGTCCGGTCAACGGATCCGGAGCCGCGATCGCCATCCTTACCACGGTCAGAGCTGAGCATGAGCCGATCCTGCCGCACCCCCGTTTAAACCCGACAACCGGGGTCCGGTGTCACGAGGGCCGCCCGATCACTCTAATCGGGTGTAACCGACATACTGTCGCCTTTGCTTACGGTCAGCGTAGGGTCGAATGTTCTCAGTTCACGCCGCAGAATCGGTGCGGCGCCGATCCACTCGCCTTGAGATCCAGCGTGCCCTGCGCCCTGCCTCCGATTCCTCCGCCCGGCTTGGCGATGTGCGTGGCCTGGAGATCCTTAAGCGGGCCGCTGGTGAACTTCACCTCGCCGATCACGTTCGCGCCGTCGTTGCCCGACACCGCGGTAATCGTGTACTGGCCGGCCTGTCCGCCCCAGCTGTAGGCGCCGGCGGTCCGCTCCACCCGCAGGACCCCGACCACCGTGTCGGACAGCTTCAGCGGCGTCGTACCCGTAACCAGCCGACACTGCCAGTCTCCGTCGATCATGGCCTTGCCGGTGAGCGCATCGGGGTTGGTGGGCACAACCGGGGCGGCGCTGGCCGACGGGCCGGCCGCTGTGCCCCCGCTGCCCCCGTCCCCGCGCAGCACGACATATCCGCCGACCGCGAGCAGAGCGACGACCAGGGCGACCGCCAGCGGGCCGATCCACCCCTGCCGAAGCCAGGCCAGCCGGTCATCGGGTCCCAGCTCGTCGTCGAGGTCCACCGAGGCGGGATCCAGCTGGTCCGCCGGTTCGTACGGACCGGACGGGGCCGCATCCCGACCTGCGCGCCGCCGCGGTCCGGTCTGGCCGCCGGTGGTGTCGCCCGGCAGCCGTGCGGCCCGGCGCCCTCCGGGGCCGGTTGCCGCGTGAGCCGCACCCGAGGCCCGCCGACGTCGCTCGCCGGTATCGGCCTGGCGGCGCGCTCCGGTCCGTTCCTCCGATGCCTCGTTGGCACGTTCGCCACTGCCGGACGCAACCGGCTGCAAGCTGTTCGTATCGGTCACCGGGTTGGGTGTGCGCCGGCGATCCGCCGGCACACTGCGGCCGGTGGGTTTACGCACGGATCGGGACGGCTGCCACCCGCTGTCCTCACCACTGGACTGTTCCCCAGCGCCCGACCGACCCCGGCCACTCGAACCGGCACGCCGCGTGACCAGAGACGTCATCTCGGCAGGTGTCTCGGGCCGACGCCCGGCTCGTCCGGGAACGGGTGTCGGTGCCGGACGTGCCGGCACGGGCATCGGACCGGAACGGCCCGGTACAGGTGTCGGACCGGAACGGCCCGGTACAGGTGTCGGACCGGAACGGCCTGGGGCAGCGGATGGTCCGGTGCCCGCTGGTCCGGCTGGGCCTGGCAGGTGGGTCTCGCCGGGCGGCGCCCCGCCCGGCCGGTAGAGCGGCCGGGCCGACAGCATCGTCTCCTCGACCCGCCGCGGCGCCACCGCGGCTGGCCGTGCCATCGGGGCGCCAGTCCCGCCGGCGCCCGGTATCGGGGACATCCCATCAGGTCGCGGTACGTCGCGCGGCACCGGGCCGCCGCGTGTGGGGGACGCCGGATGGTCACCCGAGACAGGCCCGGTCGGCACGCGCCATCCCGGGCCAGCACCACCCGTCCGGCCAGCGTCACCCGTCCGGCCAGCACCGTCCGTCCGGCCGACAGCACCCGCGCTGCGCGGCGCCGCGGCGGGCAGCGGTCCGGACAGCGGATCCTCCCGGCCGGCGGCCGGACCGAGCAGCAGGCCCGGGGGCGGCAGAGGACGGACGAAACTGCCTGTATCCGTCAGCGGGTTGCGCCAGGCGGATTCGTGCTGACCCGATCGCCATGCTCCCGTGTGCGCGGGCCCCGCCAACGGGTCCGCGCCGCGGCTGGCCCCGCCATGACCGTTGACCCCGCCATGACTGTGATCACCAGATGCCGGTCCCCGGCCTAGCGGGTCATCGGATGCCGACAGATCGCCCGGAACACCGTCGGCGGGCTGATTCCGGCGGGACATCGCGCCGGACAACGCCGACGCCGCGCCCCCACGCATCGGAGCACCGCGAGCCGCGCCCTCCGACGGCGAGCCCTGTTCCACGTCGGGGGACACCGCCGACGGTCCGTGCAGTCGGGTCGACAGCGGATCCGGCGCCCGCCACTGCCCCGCGCCGCTCTCCCGCGTGGGGCGGGGGGCCGCGTAGCTCTCAGGGCCGAATCCGCGCGGCGGGGTGGACGGGTAGGCCGGCGGCGAATCCTCGACCGGGGCGCCGGGCGAACGGGTGTCCGCGGCTCCGCCGGAGAGTGGCCGCCATCGTGGCGAACTGTGGCCGTTCCAGGGATCGGTCTGACGTTGGGCACCGGTGCCACCGGCCGGCGCATAGTGCCCTTCCGATGGCTCAGGCGAGACACCCCGAGCACCCGTCGGGTCGAAGGAGCCGGCCGTTGGCGAGGCGCCGGGTGCCCGCCCCGGTGCCTCGTGGAGATGCGCGGCCGGCTGGCCCTGCGCCGGTGCCGGAACCTGCCCGGCCGACCCACCACGGCCCATGGCCGCCGGGACGGGACGGGCCGAGATCGGGAATCCGCCGGTGAACGGGTCGGAGTAGCCGGATCCTGACCGCCCTGCCCCTGACTCCGGGGCGAGCGGACGATCCGGTGCCATCGCAGCGGCCGGTCCGCCGGGGGACACCGCCGGCAGATACGGCATGGCCGCTGGCGGCCGAGGCGCTGGCGGCGGGGCGACCGAAATCGCCGAGGAAGACGGCGGCGCGGAGGGCACGCCGTCCCTGGAGCTGGTGACATCGAACGGGTCCGCGTTGCGACGGGCCCCGTTCGCCGCGCCCGTCCCACCGGTGGGTTCCCCTGCCGGCGGTATGGCGATCGAACCTGGCGACCCGGGGTCGGCGGGGGACGGCGCGGTGGGAGGCCACGGGGTCGGGCCCCAGTGCGGCGCCGTGGCGGGCCGTGGCTCGGGCTCACCGACCCGCTCGACCGCGAAGAAGTCGTCGTCGCGACGAGCGGAGACCGGCCGGTTGAGGTCGGCGTCGTGTGTCGTCACCGGACGATCACCTGCCGCCCCGTGCCGGGCGAGCGGATCGTGGGCGTGCGGACAGACTCATGCGCAGGTGCCGCCGAACGACTCGTGCGACTCGTGCGACCTACCACACTGGCGCGCGCGCCGGTGGACGGCGGCGCAGTGTGGTCTGACGAAGGGCTCTGCGGCACAGGCCGTTGCGCCACGGCGCGGCGGCGCGCAGAATTGCACGCGCGGTGACGGGACGTGGCGTGGCGATACATCATCATCGGGCGGCATCTCCTGCCCCCCACATCAGCAAGAAGATCGGGACTGTCGTCACAGTATCTGGCAGGGCGCCAGAGGCAGCGCAGGAAGACTGTGCCAGCGATGGCGTCGGGCCACTGTACCTGGGGATCGGTCATCGCTTGTCGCGGCAGGCGGCATAGATCTCCTGCACGATCCGCTGGGACGACTGGGACTGCACGCTGGCGCTGAACCGCTCGTACTCCTCCTGGGTGTACTTGGCCTCCAGCTTGGTCAGTGTGCAGGTGCAGTAGCTCTCATTGCCGTTACTGACATCGAGGCAGGAGCCTAGGTAGGCGTCACGGACGTTCTTGGCGTACTGGCCGCGCCCGGCGGTGGCGGCGGTGGTGGTGCTCGGCGACTGACTGTCGCCCGAGCCGCCGCCCAGGGCCAGCAGGGCGACCACGCCCAGCCCGACACAGACCAGCACGACCGAGGCGAGAATCAGCAGAGTCGGACGGCGTCGCGCCGCGCGGGCGACCGCGGACACCCGGCCGGGCAGCCCCCCACCGCCGCCTGGCTGCGGGGATCGCTCGGCCGCACGCCCCCGGGATGGCGCCCAGCCCGGCCAGCCGGCGACACCTGGCTCACCGCCCGGCGAGAGATCAACGTCGTCGTCGTCCCAGTTGACGACACCCGCCGACCGCAGCGGCGTCGCGCCGCTGCGCCCGGGTGTACTGCCGGGGCGGCGGATCTCCCCCGTCTCGTCGCCGGGAGGCTGCATCGCCCCCGTCGGGCTACCTGGACGGCGAATCTCCCCCGTCTGCTCGCCGACGGCTCTCCCGAGGCTTGGAGCCCGGGTACCGTCGCGCCCGAACGGGCCGGTCTGCGCCTCGTCGACCGGCCGGGCGCCGGTCGGGTTCGCCTGCGGATGCGGGGGCGCGAGCGACCCGGTCGCGGTCCACGCGATGTGCGGCCCGGCGCCTCGCACCCCGAACTCGTCGGTGGCCGGCGCACTGTCCGCCGTCGCGCCGTCGGCAGGTACCTGGCCGACCAGGCCACCACCGTGCACGCCGCCGCCTGGTTCTGTGCCGCTCGGCAGGACAGGGGGCGTGGGCTGGGCGGTCGCCGTCCCACCAGCCTGGGTCGACCCGCCACCCTGCGTCGACCCACCGACCTGTGCCGACCCACCGACCTGTGCCGACCCACCGACCTGTGCCGAGCCACCGACCTGTGCCGTCCTGCCGGTCAGCACCGTGCCGCCGGCCGTCCCTTCCGGCGCGGCCGGGCCGGGCGCGGGCGTCTGCTCGCCGGTCAGCGCCCAGCGGCCGAACCGCGCGGCGCTGCCGTACGCCGGCAGCAGGCCCGTGCCTGCCTCGACCGGGCTCCCGGCGCCTGTGCCCGCGGCCCCGCCCACCCCGGCCGGGTCGGGTGCCGCCACGCCGGGTCCACCCACGCCGGGGACCCTCGGATCGGGATACCCCCCGCCCGATGGTGCTACCGCACTCATGCCAGCCTGGCCGGTCGATCCGCCGTCCGACGGCATCCCCCTGGCCGCGTCCGGTGTGGCCGGGGCGCTGGTGGACGAGACGCCGGTAGGCGAGGCGGGCGACGCCGCGGCGCCCGGCCACGAGGGCGCGGCGACGGAGCCTGCTGGCGGTACGGAGGATGCCGGCTGCCAGGTCTGGGCGGCCTCATCCCAGACGTAGGCGCCGTCATCACTGACCCAGCGGCCGTGCTCGTCGAGGCGCATCGGTCGTCCTTCGTGCCGGAGACGGACAACCCCAGGGTGCCATGCCCGCGTCCGACCGGAATCGGCCGGGGTGTCGCGGTAGCCCCGCGGGCTCCTGTGTCGTGTGCCCGTGGGATCGTCCCGCGAGATGATCCGTGCTGCGCCTACAGACCGGGCCAGCGCCCGGCAGTCACCATGATCTCCGCCTTCTGAAACTCCTTGAGCGTCGCGTAGCCCGTGGTCGCCATGGCGGCGCGCAGGCCACCGGCAAGGTTCGCCGAGGTGGAACCGCCGGGTGCACCGGATCCGGTGACGATCTGCTCGAGGGTCGCCGGCGCCGCCGACGTCTCGACCGGAGCCCAGCCGCCGCCGGGCAGATTGGCGGAAAGCACGTTCATCGGCCAGATCCCGCCCTGCCCCGGAGCGTCCTGGGCGCCCGCGAGCACCGCGTCGACCATCACCGCGTCAGCGCCGCAGGCGATCGCCTTGGCGACGTCCCCGCCGGTCCGCAGATCCCCGTACCCGACCACGTGGACGTAGCGGCCGCCCGACTCGTCAAGGTAACGCATCCGTGCCCCGGCGGCGTCCGCGATCGCGGTGGCCAGTGGAACGCCGACACCGAGGGTCTCGCGGGTCCGGTCACCGAGTCCGGAGCCGACGCCGACGATGACCCCCGCCGCACCGGTGCGCATCAGATGCAGCGCCGTGGAGAACGACGCACAGCCACCGACCAGCACCGGGATGTCGAGTTCGCCGATGAACCGCTTGAGGTTCAGTGGCTCGGTCTGGCGCGACTGGTGCTCGGCGGAGACGGCGGTGCCGTGGATGACCAGCAGATCGGCCCCGGCGGCCAGCACATGCGGGCACAGCGCGCGCACCTTCTGCGGGCGCAGCGCCGCGGCGACGGTCACCCCGGCCTCACGCAGCTCGCTCAGCCGGCGGCCAATGAGCTCGGGATCGACCGGTACGGCGTACAGCTCGCGCAGCCGCGCGCTCGCCGCCGCGGGCCCCTTCACATCGCCGAGCTCGGTGAGCTCCGCGATGAGCGGGGCAGGCTCCTCATACCGCGTCCACAGCCCCTCGACGTGCACGACGCCCAGGCCACCGAGGCGCCCCAGCGCGATCGCGGTCGCCGGCGAGGTGACCGCGTCCGCCGCCGCGGCCACCAGCGGCAGCTCGAATCGGTAGGCGTCGATCTCCCAGGCGAGCGACACGTCCCGCGGGTCCCGCGTCCGGCGGGACGGGACGATGCCGACGGCGTCGAGACCGTACGCGACCCGCGCGTTCCTGCCGATGCCGATCTCGACCTCTGCCACGCTGGCAGCCTCCTGACTGGGCCGGCGGCCTCGCACCGGCAATGCGAACGACATGCGGACAGCAACATGCGGATGGCACGGCACGCGGCACCGCCGGCCCGCTCGCTCAGCGTACGGAGTCGCTGCGCGCAACCGGGCCCGGTCAGCGGCAACGAGCGGGCCAGTGGAACCGGGCGAGTCGGCGGCACCGCTGTCGCCCGGCGGAACCAGCCCGTCCGCCGGCACCAGGCCGCGCGGCCGACCGGGCTGTCGCGGGTGGAGCCGCCGCGCTCAGTGGACCGAGTTGTAGTTCGGCGCCTCGACGGTCATCTGGACGTCGTGGGGGTGGCTCTCGACCAGACCGGCGGAGGTGATCCGGATCAGCTGGGCGTCGTCCTGCAGCCGGCGGATGGTCGGCGAGCCGCTGTAGCCCATCGCTGCCCGAAGTCCCCCGACCAACTGGTGAGCGACGGCGGCGAGCGACCCCCGGTAGGGCACCTGGCCCTCGACGCCCTCGGGGACAAGCTTGTCGTCGGAGAGCACGTCGTCCTGGAAGTACCGGTCCTTGGAGTACGAGCGGGCCGCGCCGCGGCTGCGCATCGCGGCCAGCGAGCCCATGCCCCGGTAGGCCTTGTACTGCTTGCCGTTGAAGAAGATCATCTCGCCCGGGCTCTCGTCGACACCGGCGAGCAGGCTGCCGAGCATGACGGTGTCGGCGCCGACCGCGATCGCCTTCGCGATGTCGCCGGAGTACTGCAGGCCGCCGTCGCCGATGACGGGCACACCGTGGCGCCGGGCCACCTGGGCGGCCTCGTAGATCGCCGTCACCTGCGGGACGCCGACGCCGGAGACGACCCGGGTCGTGCAGATCGAGCCGGGCCCCACGCCGACCTTGATCGCATCCGCGCCGGCCTCGATGAGCGCCGCCGCACCCGCGCCGGTCGCGACGTTGCCGCCGATGATGTCCAGCGGACGGCCGCTGGGACCGCTCGGGATGTCGGCCTTGAGCCGGCGGACCATGTCGGGCACGGCCCGCTGGTGGCCGTGGGCGGTGTCCACGATGAGGAAGTCCACCCCGGCGGCGACGAGCACCTGGGCCCGCTTGTAGGCGTCCTCGCCGACGCCGACGGCCGCGCCGACGACGAGCCGGCCGTCGGCGTCCTTGGTGGCGTGCGGGTACTGCTCGCGCTTGGTGAAGTCCTTGACGGTGATCAGACCACGCAGCCTGCCATCGTCATCGACGATCGGCAGCTTCTCGATCTTGTGCCGGCGCAGCAGGTCCAAGGCGTCATCCGCGGACACCCCGACCGGCGCGGTGATCAGCGGCATCCGGGTCATGACATCCTGCACCCGGCGGGAGTAGTCGCGCTCGAACCGGATGTCACGATTGGTGACGATGCCCACCAGCCGGCCGTCCGGCTCGGTCACCGGCACACCCGAGATGCGGTAGCGCGCCATGAGCACGTTCGCGTCCTCGAGCGTGGCCTCGGGACCACAGATCACCGGCGCGGTGATCATCCCGGACTCGGACCGCTTTACCATGTCGACCTGCTGGGCCTGCTCGTCGATCGACAGGTTGCGGTGCAGCACGCCGACCCCGCCCTGACGGGCCATCGCGATCGCCATCCGCGCCTCGGTGACCGTGTCCATCGCCGACGACACCAGCGGCACCGCCAGGTTGATCGACCGGGACAGCCTGGTCGAGGTGTCGGCCTCGGAGGGCACCAGGTCCGACGCGGCCGGCAACAGCAGGACGTCGTCGAACGTCAGGCCGAGCATCGCGAGCTTCGGCGGGACCGGGGCGGCGTCGGCGCCCAGCAGGTCAGCCCGGGTATCGACGTGGCCGCCCACCGACGTGGATGGGCCGGCGGCGACAGGAACGTTCATGGCACCTTCCGTTCCGGAGTGACCGGTGCCGCGGCGCTGCGGATCCGCCCGACGGCCACGGCCCCGTCGGGTGCCTGGGGGTCCGGCCCGGCCACCTGGTCGACAGGGCGGGAAGCGCGGACCCCGATGGGCCCGGCCCGCCCCCGGCCGACCGGCCGCCGGTTCTCGGCACTCCTCCATCGTAGAGGGCGATGGCACCAGTGGGCCGGCGCCGCGTGACCGAGATCGCGGCCGGCCCACAACGAGGCGTCACCATCCGCCCCGTGCGCGGGGATGGCCCGTGACCACCGGCGACGGCCCGGTCGGCGGTGCGGGGTCGCGCCACTCACAAGCGCCGCACAACGGTGCCGAGACTCCGGATCGGGACCACTAAGCAGTCCGGGCAAGCGTAGCGTTGTCCTCGTGAGCGACGAGCCTGTCGACCCCTTCGCGGGTGACCCCGAGGATCCGGCCGCCGAGCTCGCGCGCCTCGACTCCGTCGACGATCTCCACCTGCTCGAACCGCTCTCCCTGCACGAGCGGGAGGAGGTCCTCGCCGAGCTGGGAGACCTCGATGTCTTCCGCACGCTGCTCGAGCCGCGCGGCTACCGCGGGCTCGTCGTCGACTGCGAAGGCTGCGCTGAGCCGCACTACTTTGACTGGGAGCTGCTGGCCGGCAATCTGCGCAACCTCCTCAACGAGGGACGGACCCGGGTGCACGAGCCGGCCTTCGCCCCAGACCCGTCGTGCTACGTGAGCTGGGAGTACGCCCGCGGATTCACGGACGGCGTCTACGAGGCGTCCGCCGCCTCGGAGGCCGACTCCCGCTGATTCCCGGCGGTCAGTGGGTCCCAGCGGTGGCTAGGTCCCTGCGGTGGCCAGGTCCCTGCGGTCCGCGGGTACCGGCGAGTGGCGGGTCCCGGCGAGCGGTCTCATCGGGCGGTGCTCCTCGCGCTTCGATGCCCCCTCGCGCTTCGATGCCGCCCCCCGCGGCCAGGTCCGGCCGGCCGCTCGACCGCGGGTTTCATCGCGTCAGACTTCTCAACGCTGCGCAGCCCCACGGCTGCGGAAAGCGTGAATCATGCGCGGTAGCCAACCTTCGTCGCTGATCGAACAGCGGGGCCCCGCCGGGTCGAGGGCAGCCATCCACTCGCGACTCGATCGCGTGGAGTCCCCGTTCGGTCGACCGCGGTAGAACTTTCGGGCCAATGGGCGCGATGCGTGTCCGAACACACTGGCCGAGCACATCCACCCCGGTTTCCGACACCATCCGTCACGGTAACGACCCCGGCCCCCCGCCATCTCCCCACGGACCCCACGGCAGCCACGCCTACCCACGGACCCCACGGACGCCTGTTTGTGGCGTCTGTGGGGTCCGTGGCGTCGGTGCACGGCTCGCACGGAGCCGAGGCCACGGTCTGTGACGGGGATCCCATGGAGAAGATCCGATCAGGTCGCCATGGGCGCGTTCGTGTCCGATATGCCCCCCACGACGACCTACATAGCCGGATCATGCTCGGCAGATCACTGCAGGATGTGACGATCAGCCGCCTCGGCCCTTCCCGCAGGACCCGGTCTGCGCTGTCGCCGGCGGGACCCGGCCAGGACGCCGCCCAGGTCCTGGTCCGTGTGACCAGGGCATGTCCTGGGTAGGCGATGCATCGTCCACGAAAGTTGTCCGCCGGTTCGACAGATCCGACAGGTCCGACACCACGCCCGATCCGCCTGTGACCGGCCAGGATCGGCCGGCATCGGCCGGTCTGGCAGGTGGAAACGGTCGGCCAGGTAGGAAACGGCCGGCCGGCTACGGAAACTCTCGGACCGGCCATCCGGACCGGCGCCGTACCCGGCCAGGTCGGTGCCGCCCTCCGGCAGGCCCGCCGAGCACGGGACCGGTCCGGGCACACCGACAATACGGCCGCCGGCGGAGACGACGGCACGACGGGATGGCACAACCGATCGCAACTGACGCCGGGTTCCCTGGGTGAAATTTTCAAGATCACCCAGAGGGTGACCGGTACTACGGTGAGCCCGCGGCAGTCGCCGCTCAGGTCGAAAGGGGGGCTCAGGCCGATGACCGACGTCCGACGACTTCCCGGCCCCGGCGCGGAGAAGTGGGAGTGGCAGCTTCACGGCGCCTGTCGGGGAGAGAGTACCGAGTTGTTCTTCCATCCGGAAGGAGAACGTGGGCCCGCTCGGGCGGCCCGCGAAGCCGCGGCGAAGGCGATCTGCGCCCGCTGCCCGGTCGTCCGCGCGTGCGGCGAGTACGCGTTGACCGCCCGTGAGCCCTACGGCGTGTGGGGCGGTCTCAGCGAGTCCGAACGCGAGGCGATCCTGACCGGTCGCTCGCGGCGCGGGATGACCCGGCGGGTACCGGCACGGCCCGGACTCGCGCCCGCCTGCTGACACTCGGCGTCGGGCGCGGGGCTGGCGCCGCGGGGATCCGGCCCCGCCCCCCGTGTCGCGCCTGGGCCCCACACCTGGGGTCTGGGAGCTGGGGGTCTGGGGGTCTGGGGGTCTGGGAAGCGGGGCCGGTGCATCGGGCTGGATATGGCGGACTTCCCGGCCCCCGCATTCCGATCACCCGGGACGGGTGAGGGCCCTCATGGCGGTCACCCGTCCCGGGTGGCCCGCCGCACCGCACTGGACGGGTGCCACCCGCGCCCGCCCACGATGACAGCCGCTGGCGACGAGATCCCGAAAGGACGACACCCGGAAACGACGACGCGGCCCGGCCGAACCCCCGGTGGGGGCCGGCCGGGCCGCGTCGTCATGGACGGAGCGGCTCGGGTCACTCAGAACCCACCCGGCTCAGGAACCTGGTGGGTCAGACGCCGTGTCAACGCGGAATCCGAGTCGCCCGAGAGCGGGTGGGCTCAGAAACCAGGGCCGTGCGGGTGGCTGTGCCCGTGGCCATGGCTGTGGTCGTGCCCGTGCTCCCCCTGCGGCTTCGCCGGCTTCTCGACGACGAGGCCCTCGGTGGTGATGAGCAGCGCGGCGATCGACGCGGCGTTCGTCACCGCCGAGCGGGTGACCTTGACCGGGTCGACGACCCCGGCCTCGATCAGGTCGACGAACTCGCCACTCGCCGCGTTGTAGCCGCGGCGAGACTCGAGGCCCTTGACCTTGGAGACGATGACCGCGCCCTCCTGGCCCGCGTTGCGCGCGATCCAGGCCAGGGGCGCGTCGAGGGCCGAGGCGACGATCCGCACGCCGGCAAGCTCGTCGCCGGTGCGGCCGAGGCCGTCGTCCAGCACCGTGGTGACGTGCGCGAGGGCGGAGCCGCCGCCAGCGACGATGCCCTCCTCGATGGCCGCCCGGGTCGCCGAGACGGCGTCCTCGAGCCGGTGCTTCTTCTCCTTGAGCTCCACCTCGGTGGCGGCGCCCACGCGGATGACGGCGACTCCGCCGGCGAGCTTGGCCAGACGCTCCTGGAGCTTCTCGCGATCCCAGTCGGACTCGCTGGCCTCGATCTCGCCCTTGAGGTTGCGAACCCGCTCGGCGACCGCGTCCGCGTCACCGGCACCGTCGACGAGGGTGGTGTTGCCCGCGTCGACGACCACGCGCCGCACCCGGCCGAGGTCGGCCAGCGTCGCCGCGTCCAGGGACAGGCCGACCTCGGAGGCGATGACCTGACCGCCGGTCAGCACGGCGATGTCCTGCAGCAGGGCCTTGCGACGATCCCCGAAGCCGGGCGCCTTCACCGCGACGACCTGGAAGGTCTTGCGGATCGTGTTCACGACCAGCGTGGACAGCGCCTCGCCTTCGACGTCCTCGGCGATGATCAGCAGCGGCTTGCGCTCCTGCACGACCTGCTCGAGCAGCGGCAGGACCTCGGTGAGCGCCGCGATCTTGCCCGGGTAGAGCAGGACGTAGGCGTCCTCGAGCACCGCCTCCTGGGAGTCGGCGTCGGTGACGAAGTACGGCGAGATGTAGCCCTTGTCGAACTGCATCCCCTCGGTCAGCTCGAGGTCCAGACCCAGGGTCTGGCTCTCCTCGACCGTGATGACGCCGTCCTTGCCGATCTTGTCGATAGCCTCGGCGATCAGCTCGCCGACCCGGAGGTCCTGCGCGGAGATCGCCGCCACCTGGGCGATGGTCTCCTTCGAGCTGACCTCGATGGCCTGCTCGAGCAGCGCCGCCGAGACGGCCTCGACGGCAGCCTCGATGCCGGCCTTGAGGGACAGCGGAGCGGCGCCCGCGGTGACCTGCTTGAGGCCGAAGCGGACCATCTCCTGTGCGAGCACGGTCGCCGTGGTGGTGCCGTCGCCGGCGACGTCGTTGGTCTTGGTGGCGACCTCCTTGGCGAGCTGGGCGCCAAGGTTCTGGTACGGGTCGTCCAGCTCGACCTCACGCGCGATGGTCACGCCGTCGTTGGTGATCGTCGGCGCGCCATAGCTCTTGTCGATGACGACGTTGCGCCCGCGCGGGCCGATCGTCACCTTCACCGCGTCGGCGAGTGCGTTGACCCCGCGCTCGAGCGCGTGCCGGGCGTCTTCGTTGAACGTGAGAATTTTCGGCATACCTGAGATGTCCTCCCGACACCGATGGCCGACCACACAACGCCGAGGCGCGCCCTGCCGATGCACCCGGCAGACACCGGGCGGCCACCAGCAGGGCGCGCCCCCTTGCGTTGCTACCGGCGCGCGGCCTACTTCTCGATGATCGCGAGCACGTCACGGGCGGAGAGCACGAGGTACTCCTCGCCCGAGTACTTGACCTCGGTGCCGCCGTACTTGCTGTACAGCACCACGTCGCCGACCTTGACGTCGAGCGGGACGCGCTTGCCGTCCTCGAACCGGCCCGGCCCGACCGCGAGAACAGTCCCCTCCTGGGGCTTCTCCTTGGCCGTGTCCGGAATCACGATGCCTGACGCGGTGGTCTGCTCCGCGTCCGACGGCTGCACGACGATGCGGTCCTCAAGAGGCTTAATAGCAACCTTGGTGGCGGTCGTCACGATCGACCTCCCCCTTCCTGCGCTGGATGAGAGAGCGACCCTGGCGGCCTGCCGTCGCGGGTGAACAGGCGCCTGTCGTCGCTGGCACTCTCATGTGCCGAGTGCCAACCTAGCACCCGCAGAACGCACGTCAACCAAGAAGGTCGGATCTGTCAAGGCTCAGGCGCGGCACCCAGCCGGAGACGTACCCCGCAATCCCTGGCCAATGCCAGCATCGCGCTCCACCGCGCATGCGGGGCGAAGCGCTCTTCAGTGCCCCCGCCCGCTACGCCGATACCCTGCCCAGGCGCCGTCGCCACCCGTCGACCTGCGCGACAACACCTGACCCAGCCAGGAACGGCCCCGACGGGGACGAGGCACGGCACGGACCGGACGGGAGCTTGATCATGATCTGGATGTGGGAGGCCACGGCCGCCGCGGGCCAGCTCCCCGCACTGCGGGATTGGGCGATCCACGCCCTGTCTGGACGAAAAGGTGAGGTGTATCTCAGTCATCAGGCAGCCGGTGATCTGATCATCGTGATCGTTCGCTCGCCCTGGACCGGATCCGGCGGCGGAAGTGATCAGGATTCCATCCCTGAGGATCCCGCGGAGGTGCCGATGCCCGCGCCGCCCTCCGGGCTCACCGCGGGACCCCCACGGGCCTGGCCGTTCGAACAGATCCACCCGGTGGTGGACGGCGGTCCGCCCGCGGCCGGCGCCCGCGGATCCACCCGCGAGGAGCCACCGAACCGGTGACGGCGACACCGGCCCGGCACCAGGCAAGGACCCAACGCCCCGCGACGGCTCCCCGACCGCTACGGCCTTTCAGGTAGGCGGAGCCCAGCCGAGGGCCCCCTCCTCATGTCGTCGGCGTCGGCGCCGTGCCGTCGGCAGCCGCGCCCCCCGCGGCGGCCGCCCGTTCGGCGTCCTCGTGCGACTCGATCTGCTGGCGGGCGGCCTCGCAGGCGGCGGCGCCATGGGTCGGATCCACGTCGAGCAGACGGACGACGATCCTGCGCAGCAGCCGAACGAACTCCTGACGCTCGGCGGGCTCCAGGTTCCCCAGGACGTGCTGGTCGACAAGGAGTTGTTCCTGCTGCGCGATCGCGCAGAGCTCGGCGCCCCGATCCGTGGCGGTGATGATGCGCGCTCGCCGGTCGGCCGGATCCGGCTGGCGGCGGACGAGGCCGTCCCGCTCCAGCTCGTCGACCAGGCGGACCATGACCGTGCGGTCGATCCCGAACCTTCACCGATAACCTTGGCGACAAAGGACGGACGATGTCCCATCTGCTGCATGTCGACGCGAGCCTGGCCCGTGAGGGCTCAACCTCCCGGGCCCTCGGCACAGCCTTCGTCGAGGCCTGGCGGGCCGCCCACCCCGGTGGCACCGTCACCTACCGGGACCTGGCGCTCACCCCGCCGCCGCACCTGGACTGGGACGCCCTCGCCGCGGCCGGCCTGCCGCCCGAGCAGCACACTCCCGCGCAGGCCGAGGCCGTCAAGCGGCGCGAGGAGCTCATAGTCGAGCTCGAGGCCGCGGACGAACTCCTGCTGTCCGTACCGCCGCAAAGCCGGCGAGCAGGCCCTGCGCGCCCGTGCGGCCGCCTGATCCCGCCCGGCCCTCACCCCGCGCGCCGGCTGCGCGGCCTTCCCGCCTCGGCCGGCCTCAGGAAGCCAGGCGGGCGTGTCCCGGCAGGTCGCGCTCCAGGCCGTCCAGGAAGGCACCGTAGCCGACCGTGTTGATCGGCCGGGCCCGCATGACGAAGGCGTCTCCACCCGACGGCTGGTAGTAGCCACGCCGCGTACCGATGTCGACGAAGCCGAGCCGGTGGTAGAGGGCTCGGGCCGTATGGTTGTCGGTGCGTACCTCCAGCCCGCACGAACGAGCGCCCGTCTCGCGGGCCCGGCGCAACAACGCGATCATCAGCCGCGCACCGATCCCCCGGCCCCGCGCTGCCGGCACGACCCCGACCGTCTGGACGTAGGCCCCGTCGTCGGAGATCGCCAGGCCCGCGTAGCCGACGATCGACTCCAGGTCATGCGTGGCGGTGCCGCGGGGATGCGCCATGGCAGTCAGGTAGTACCGCTGATCGCCCTGCGCGAGCTCCGACCAGAACAGCTCGGCGCTCCAGGCATCGGTGACGAAGACGGTCCGCTCCAGCCGCGCGATGGTCTCGATGTGCCACCACCGCGTCGGCACCAGCACGAGGTCGGCCTCGGGCAGCCGTCCCAGCGCAGGCCGGTTCGCCGCGGACGGCTCGACCGGCAGTCCCGCCTCAGATCCTGGTCCCGCCTGTGCCTGCGGCCCCATGGCAGACAGGCCGTCAGCAGACGGCCGGGGAGTGCTGTCCGGCTCGGTCACGCCCGGACTGGCTTCGGGGCGTGCGGTTCGGTGGCGTCCGGCCGTCGCAGGTAGAGCGGGACCAGCGGCGCCGGGAGACGCCCGGCCAGCAGGTCGGCACCGGCGAGGCCGGCGAGCAGTTCCGGGCGCGGATAGCCGGCCTCCGGCACGGTGGCGTCCCCGCCCGCGGCCGGCATCTCAAGCTCGGCGAAGTCGGCGAACATGCCCGCGTACATCGCGCGGCCCGGGCCGACGACCGCTGCCACGCCCTGCGCACGCAGCGCCTCGGCGACCTCGATCGGGCGGCCGACCCGAGGATCACCCATCCGCACGCCGTCCTCATACCGGGCCCAGTACACCTCCCGCCGACGGGCGTCGGTGACGACCGCGGTCGCCCCGGTCGTGGCCGCACCGATCCCGTCCAGCGAGCAGACGCCGTGCACCGGAATCTCCAGGGCATCGGCGAACGCCGCCGCCGTCACCATCCCGACCCGCAGGCTCGTGAACGGCCCGGGCCCGGCTCCGACAACGATCGCCGCCAGGTCAGACGGATGTACGTCCGCCTCGTCCAGCACCGAGCGCATCGACGGGGCAAGTAGTTCGCCGTGCCGGCGGGCGTCCACGGTGACGACGCTGCCCCGCGGCCAGACCCGCACCGCGCTCCCGTCCCCCGATCCATCCGACGATTGCGCCGGATCACTCGAAGAACCCGGCGCATCCGGGGCACTCGTACCGCCCGGCTCCGGGACGGGTTCGGCAGCCGTCAGTTCGGCGAGGGCCACAGCACAAGCAGCCGTGGACGTGTCAAGGGCCAGCACCAACACCCCTTCAGCCTACGGACGCACCCTGAGCACCTCCGCCGCGCCCCAGCGCAGCCTCCTCCGAGAGGTGGGCGGGCGGGTCAGGGGGTGGCGGGTCAGGGGGTGGCGGTGGAGAAGGCGCGCAGGCGGTCGGTCCAGGAGGGCCCGTAGGCATGCAGCCGCACGGTCCGCGTCTCGCCGGACTCGACGGCGGTGGGCCTGGCCACCACGATCTCGAGATGATCCTGGGCGAGGCCTTCGACCAGGCCCGCTCCCCATTCGACGACCGTCACCGAGCTCTCGGCATCGGCGTCAAGGTCGAGGTCGTCCGCCTCGGCCGCGCCGCCGAGACGGTAGGCGTCCACGTGGACGAGGGGGATGCGGCCGTCCAGGTACACCCGGGCGATCACGAACGTCGGTGAGGTGACGGTCTCCCGAACACCGAGACCGGCGGCGATGCCCTGCGCGAGCACCGTCTTGCCGGCACCGAGCGGGCCGGAGAGCACCACCAGGTCACCGGGACGCAGCAATTCGGCCAGCCGCGCACCGAGCTCCCGCATCCGCCCCGCGGTCGCAACCTCGGCGGTCGGGACGGCGGTGCGGGCCACCGCACCGGCCTCGGCGCCGCGCGCCGCGTTCACGCTCATGGCTCCCATTGTCGTCGCTCGGTCCGTCAGCGCCCGTCGACGCCCAGTCAGCGCGCCTCCGCGCCGACGGCTACGCGGCGCTCCCGCCCGCGTCCCGCTCGCCCGCGGCGACCTGACCGGTCATGCCGGCGTCCAGGAACTGGGCGGCCCCGGTCCGGGGCCGGGGCAGGGCGACCTCGGCGAGAGCACGCCCCACCAGCCGTCGGATCGCCTCGTTCACCACCGCGGGACGCTCCAACATGATCGCGTGCCCGGCGTCGGCCTCGACGACGAGCTCCGCCTCGGGCAGGGCGGCGGCAATGGCCCGGCTGTGGCCGACGGGGGTCATCAGGTCCACGTCACCGACGACGATCACCGTGGGGGTCGCGGTGAGCCGGTCGACGGCGGCGAGCCGGTCGACGTCGAGCAGGGCCGGCAGGAAGGCCGCGATGACCTCGACCGGGGTGTCGGAGACCATGTTCTCCAGGAACGTCACGACAGCGGGCGGCAGGTCGGTGGCGCCGAAGGCGATCCGGCGAGTCACCTCCCAGGACAGATCGCTGCCACGGCCACGCAGGTGTTCCAGGATCCCGGAGGTCCGTCGCATGCCGACGGAGACGCCGGGCACGACCCGGCGCACGACGCCGGTCAGCAGGGCCGCGGGGCCGAGCGCTGCCCGGGCAAGCTCCGAGGCGCTGGTCGACAGCAGCGCCACGCCGATGATCCGGTCGGCGAACAGCTCGGGGTGGACCTCGGCGAGACCCAGCACCGCCATGCCGCCCATCGAATGGCCGATCAGCACGATCGGCCCGTCGGGCACGCGCTCGCGGATCACCCGGTACAGGTCGTCGGCGAGCACGTCGATCGTGCAGTTGCCGGCGGCGGACGGACCGGAGCGACCGTGGGCGCGCTGGTCGAAGAACACCATGCGCCCGAGGTCGGCCAGGTCCCGCTGCTGGAGGACCCAGCTGTCGGCCCGCACGCAGAACCCGTGTACGAACAGCAGCGTGAGCGGCGCGTCGACCGGTCCGGTCTCCTCGACGTGCAGCGGCACCCCGTCACCGGCGATCACCGTGGTCACCCGGCCGCCGATCGGCCCGAGCGCGATCGGCTCCACGCCGTCAGCCCGGGTACGACGCCGGTGGATCGCCCGGCGTTCGGCGACGAGCCCGGCGACGGCGGCCGCCCCGAAGACCCCGAGCGAGCCCGCCATGGCCCGGGCTGCCCGGGATCCCGCCACCGCGCCGACCGACCTGCCCATTCCCGCCTCCGTCCACCGCGTGGCCCGGCTCCTCCGGGCTGCACTGAACCGATGATGCCTCGCACATCGGGCACAGGCAGGGCTGATGGGACC
Source organism: Frankia sp. AiPa1 (assembly GCF_023243075.1). Classification (GTDB taxonomy): domain Bacteria; phylum Actinomycetota; class Actinomycetes; order Frankiales; family Frankiaceae; genus Frankia. The sequence goes on from NZ_JALKFZ020000001.1 coordinate 169,217, forward strand.
TACCTGCGCAGGGGTAGCGCCCAGGCCGCGCCGTGACCATCGGCCATCGGCGAACGAGCCGCCGGGGGCGCCGGCGAACGTATACCGACGGATCAGGCGAAGCCGGGCATTGGGAAACCGCCGACCAGCTCAGTGACCTGCGCGCGGACCCGCTCGATCGTCGCGGTGTCGTCGGCTCCGGCAGCCTTGACGACATCGTCGATCCAGCCGGCGAGCAGCGGCATGTGGGCCGTGGTGAGGCCGCGCGTGGTGATGGCGGCAGTGCCGAGCCGGATGCCGGACGGGTCGAACGGCTTGCGCTTGTCGAACGGCACGGCGTTGTAGTTCAGCTCGATACCGGCGGCGTCGAGCGCCTTCGCCGCAGGCTTGCCGCCGATGTTCTTGCTGGTCAGGTCGATGAGGATCAGATGGTTGTCGGTGCCGCCGGTGACCAGGTCGAAGCCACGCTCCACGAGCGCCTCGGCGAGGGCACGGGCGTTGGCGACCACGGCCTGCGCGTACTCGCGGAACGACGGGGTCGACGCCTCCCGCAGGGCGACGGCGATCGCCGCGGTGGTGTGGTTGTGCGGGCCGCCCTGCAGGCCGGGGAAGACCGCCTTGTCCAGCGCCGCGGCGTGCTCGGCGTCGGACATCAGCATCGCCCCCCGTGGGCCGCGCAGCGTCTTGTGGGTGGTGGTGGAGATGACGGACGCGTGGCCGACGGGCGACGGGTGCGCGCCGCCGGCGATCAGGCCGGCGATGTGCGCGATGTCCGCGACCAGCACTGCATCGACCTCGCGGGCGATCTCGGCGAAGGCCGGGAAGTCGATCGTGCGCGGGATCGCCGTGCCGCCGCAGAAAATGACCTTCGGACGCTCGGCCCGGGCGAGGTCACGCACCTCGTCCAGGTCGATCCGGCCGGTGTCGGCCCGCACCCCATAACGAACGCTGCGGAACCACCTGCCGGTCGCCGACACACTCCAGCCGTGGGTCAGATGCCCACCCATCGGCAGCGCCAGACCCATGATCGTGTCACCCGGCTGCGCGAAGGCCAGATAGACGGCCAGGTTCGCCGGCGAGCCCGAGTACGGCTGGACGTTGGCGTGCTCGACACCGAACAGCGCCTTCGCCCGGTCGACCGCGAGCGCCTCGATCGGGTCGATGAGCTGCTGACCCTCGTAGTAGCGGCGGCCGATGTAGCCCTCGGAGTACTTGTTGGTCAGCACCGAGCCGGACGCCTCGAGCACCGCGGTGGAGACGTAGTTCTCCGAGGCGATCAGCCTGATGGAACCGTGCTGCCGGGCTGCCTCGGCCTCGACGAGGCTCGCGATCTCCGGGTCGGCGACGGTGAGTTCGGGAAGAGGGGGATTGTGCATACTGACCTCCGGCACGTCTCATTCGGCCGGAGGCACCCAGACGCGCGGCACCGATCCGCTTCATCGCTCCCCGGTGGTCGATTCCACCTCTGTGCGCCAGTCGCGATCGCATCCCGATCCTAGTCGCCGGACGACACCGGCCGCACGGCCGCCCGGCAGGGTCACATCCGGGCCGGGACGCCCGGCCAAGAAGGGCGATGTCCTCTACCGTAGAGAGGACCGGCCCATCGATGGTCATCCGGAGGCGGATTCATGAAGCTGTCGTGGCGCAGGCGTACGGACGACGCTGCGGGGAGCCCGGGTCGCGGGCTCACCGGGCCGGCGCGGGCCGCCGCGCTGGGCGTGGCCGATAGTCCAGACGTCGAAGCGGATCTCGAGCCTGGTTTCGAGTCGGAGCCCGCCGCCGTGGGCGCCGCCCTGAGCGCGACGCCGGCTGTCACGGTGCCCGCGTCGCCCGGTCCGAACCCGCCGGCCGGGTCGAAGCCGGTCATGCTGACCCTGACCACCCGGGCGCGCATCGAGGAGACCGAGCGGGAGGCCGCCCAGCCGGTGCGGCGCCGGATGGAACGCGGCATGTTCGGTGGCAGCGCCCCCACTGGCGGCGGCTGCTCCTCCGGCGGCTGCGGCTGACCTCCAAGTCCCGGCAGGCCGGCTCCGCACCCGACGCCGCCGTGGGCACGGCCTCGTCCCGTCCCGCCTCGTCCCGCTTGGCCGTGGTCGCCGGCGGTCAGCGGTACACGCGGGGTACGCGGGCGCCGATCCGGCTGACGATCTCGTAGTTGATCGTGCCGATGGCTGCGGCCCAGTCGTCCGCGGTCGGCTCGCCGCGGTCACCTGGGCCGAACAGCACCACCTCGTCGCCGACGGCCACCTTGTCGTCCCCGACGTCGAGGACGAACTGGTCCATGCACACCGTCCCGGCGATACGTCGTCGGCGCCCGCCCAACAGCACCTCGCCGACGTTCGTCGCCGCCCTGGGGATGCCGTCGGCGTAGCCCAGGGGGACCAGGGCCAGCGTGGTCGTCCGGTCGGTGGTGTACCGGTGCGCGTAGGACACGCCGGTGCCCGCCGGCACCCGCTTGACCAGGGCGGCGTGGCTGACCAGCGTCATCGCCGGGCGCAGGCCGAAGCGGGCCGGGGGGCCGACCTCTGGTCCCGGGGACAGGCCGTACACCGCCACGCCCGGCCGGACCAGGTCGAAGTGCGTCTGCGGGCTGACCAGCGTGGCCGCCGAGTTCGCGAGGTGGCGCACGGTCGGCGCGAGCCCTGCTTTCTCCGCCAGGTCGACGGCGTCGCGAAACGCCTCGATCTGGCCCTGCACCATCGGGTGCCCAGGGACGTCGGCGAAGGCCAGGTGGCTCCACACGCCGTACGCCTCGAGGACCCCCTGCGCCTGCAGTGCCGCCGCGGTGTCGCACAGGTCGGGCCAGTCCGCCGGCGCCGCCCCGGCCCGGCCAAGCCCGGTGTCGACCTTGAGATGGACCCGCGCCCGCCGGCCCACCCGCCGAGCAGCCTCGGCGATCCGCCGCAGCGCCCAGGGCGCCGACGCCGACAGGTCCACGTCGGCCGCGATCGCCGCGTCAACCCCCTCGCCGGGCGTGGCGAGCCAGCACAGCACTGGCACGGTGATGCCGGCCGCGCGCAGCGCCAAGGCCTCCTCGAGGAACGCGGTGCCGAGCCAGCTCGCCCCGCCGTCCAGCGCGGCCCGGGCGCAGGGAACCAGGCCGTGGCCGTAGCCGTCGGCCTTGACAACGGCCATGGTCGCCGCGGGCCCGGCCCGAGCGGCCAGCGCCGCGACCGACTCACGCACCGCGTCCAGCTCGATGACCGCGTGGGTGCGGCTGGCCGGCCCGCCCGGCGCCTCGGTCCGCTGTTCGTTCACCGGGACAACGCTACCGGCCGTGACGGCACCGCCGACCGCGGCGAGCAAGATCCAGCTGCACAGGTCACCGGGAGGGCAAATCGGACACGAATACCCCCACGGCGACCTGTTTGGATCTTGATCCTGCCCGGCCCCGACATCTCCGTTACAGAATGTGACACTGACCGTCTGGTGGGAGGGCGCCGGTCCCGAACTGACCAGCCCGGTCGACGGGGCCCGCGCCTCGGCTGACATCGTCAATCGGCCGCCGTCATCAGCAATGCTGTGATGGTCTCGGCCAGCAGGTCGGGCAGGTCGTGGGCCGCGAGCGGGAGCCGGCCACGCACGGCGGCCCGCTGCGCCGCACGCCCGTGCAGGTGGGCGCCCACCGCCCCGGCCAGCCCGACGGGAAGACCCGCGGCGGCCAGTGAGCCGGTCAGGCCGGTGAGGACATCCCCGCTTCCGGCCGTGCCGAGCCAGGCCGAGCCGGTCGCGTTCACCCAGGCCGCACCGGACGGCTCGACCACCAGGGTGCGCGCGCCCTTGAGCAGCACCACCGCACCGGTCTCGGCCGCGGCCCGGCGCACGGTCCCGAGGCGGTCCGCGGCCAACTGCTCCGCGATTTTAGCTGGTTCGTCGCCCAGCGCGCGGGCGACGAACCGGCCGAACTCGCCCTCATGCGGGGTGACGAGCACCGGGGCGGCGCGGCGGTGCAGGCGGGCCCGGTCGGCGGCGAGCAGTTCGCCGAGCAGGTCGAGGGCACCCGCGTCCGCGATCAGTGGGACGTCGGTGCCCACCAGGGCGTCCACCAGCTCGCGGGTGGAGGCGACGCTGGGCAGCCCTGGGCCGACCGCCCAGGCCTGAACCCGTCCGGCCGCGAGTAGCGCCGCCCGGTCCCCGGCCTCGATCTCGGTGACCACTGTCTCCGGATACACCGCGCGCACAAGGTCCCCGGCCCGTCCGCGGATCTCCCCTGACGCCGTATCCGCCCGCCCCTCGGCGACGACCCGCAGATAGCCGGCGCCGCCGCGCAGCGCACCGCCGACGGCGAGGACGGCCGCGCCGGGGTAGGCGTCGCTGCCGGCGAGCAGACCCAGAACGCCCCGGCGGTACTTCGACGCGGCCTCGTCCGGGACCGGCAGCGCCGCGCGGACGTCGGCGTCATCGAGGGAACGCAGGTCCGGCTCGGGCAACGTGAGGCCTATGTCGACGAGCTCGACCGGGCCGGTGTGCGCCGCCCCTGGCATCAGCCAGAGGCCACGCTTGTACGTGCCGAAGGTGACCGTGGCACTGGCCCGGATCGCGTCTCCGGCGACGGCGCCGGTGTCGGCGTCCACGCCGCTGGGCAGGTCGACCGCGACGGTGCGCCGCGGTGGGGCCCAGGCAGCCAGCCGGGCATGTGCCGGGCGCAGACCACCGCGTCCACCGATGCCGAGCAGTCCATCCAGGACGAGGTCAGCCTCCGTCAGCAGGGCGCGCAGCGCCGCGTCCTGCGCCTCGACCCCGCCGTCCGCGTCGGGGCGCGAGGAGCCGGGACGAGGGGCCTGCGAATCCGGTGGCTCGGAACGCGAGAACCCGGGACGCGAGGACCCGGGATGCGAGAACCCGGAACGCCAGGGCTCAGGGTGAGGGTGCGGCCCGTGCAGGCGTCCGCCGGCGGCGAGCAGGGCGGCGGTGCCCTCCTGATGGGTCTGGCTGGGGGCGATGGCATCCACGCGGGCCCCGCGGGCGGCCAGTCGGGCGCCCGCCCACAGAGCGTCACCGCCGTTATCGCCGGGGCCCGCCAGCACGACGATCCGGGCGCCGTGCACCCGGCCGAGACGACCGACGACATAGGACACCAGCCCATGTACCGCCCGTTGCATGAGTGCGCCCGGCGGCAGGACAGCCAGCAACTCCGCCTCGGCGCTACGGACCTGGGTCACGGTGTGCGCGTTCCGCATGCTGCCCATGCTGCCCGTTTGACGGCCCGGCAGACAGCTCACCGGGCAGACAGCTCACCGGGCCGGGCGGATCAACGGGCTGGCATACGGCGGCGCCCCGGTCGGGGACCGGCAACCCGACGGAACGTCGCGGATTCCGGCGGAACGGGGAACCCGACGGAAAGCCGGAAGAGCCTGGAAGCGGAAGGAAGGCGGGAAACCCCGCTCAGGCAACGGGACGTCGGTCAGGATTCGGCGACGACCATGGCAACCGCCATGCCGCCGTCATGGGTGAGCGACAGATGCCAGGAGGCGATGCCGAACCGCGCCGCCGCAGCGGCCACCGTTCCGCCGACGCGCAGGTTCGGACGGCCGCCCACGCCCGACAGCACCTCGGCGTCGTGCCATTCCAGCCCAGGCGGCGCCCCAAGCACCTTGGCCACCGCCTCCTTGGCCGCGAACCGGGCGGCGAGCCGCTCCGGCCGGGTCAGGGCGCGTTCCGCCGGGGTGAACAGGCGCATCGCGAGGGCCGGGGTGCGGGCGAGGGTCGCGGCGAAACGGTCGATGCCCACCACGTCGACCCCGATGCCCACGACCGCCATCGGGCAAGACTCCCACATCGGTACTCTCACCCCCGGGTCGGCGGCGCCGGCGCCGCGGACCCGGCCGAAGTACCAGCTGGCGTGGATGCGGCACGCTGGACACGACCGCCGATCGGGGCGACCGCACGTCGTCGGCGGCAGCCCCGATCGCTGGGACCGTGGATGCCACGATCGACCGCGGGATCCACGTCACCGTGCCCACGCGCTCAGGACTTCGCGTCCCACCGCGGCTGGCCCGGCGTGTCGGGACCGCCTTCCTCGGGCGTGTCCGCCACGGCGGCGGCATCCGTCGCAGACCCCGGCGTGGCGGTGGAACCGGCGGTGGCGGAGCTCCCTGCGGCAGAGCCCTCAGTGGCAGAGCCCTCGGCGGCGTCGCTGGACGCGGGCCTGTCGGCCTCCTCCTCGTCACCCACCAGGATGCGGTAGAGACCGCGGCGGGTCTCGGTGAGCAGGGCACGGGCGGCCGCGATCTGCTCGTCGTCCCCGGCCTGGGCGACCTGGACGACGGCACCGGCCACCGCGAAGGCCAGCGAGCGCAGGCCCACCAGCTCCTCGTCAGCGCCGTCAGCCGCGGTCTCCCAGGGCCGACGCTGGCCGGCCCTGGACTCGACGTGGGCCCGGCCGGTGTCGGTGAGGTGGAAGACCCGCTTGCCGTCGGCCTCCTCGGCCCGGACAAGCCCCTCGTCAGCGAGCATGGACAGCACCGGGTAGACCGAGCCGGGGCTCGGCCGCCAGGTACCGCCGCTGCGCTCGGCGAGCTCGCGGATCATCTGATAGCCGTGCATCGGCTCCTCGGCGAGCAGGGCGAGCAACGCCTCGCGGACGTCGCCGCGCCCCACCTTCGGCCCGCGGCCGAATCCAGGGCCGCCGAAGCCCCCCGGCCCACCGAAACCCGGGCCGGGAAAGCCCGGGAAGCCTCCGAAGCCCCAGCCCGGTCCGCCGCGCCGCCCGCGGCCCTCACCACCACGGTCACGCCGGCCACCGTGGCCGCCGTGACCGCCGCCATGGTCGCTGCCGCGAGTGGCCTGGCTGGTGCGGCCCCGCCCCGAGGACTCCCGTACGGGGGCACGCCAGTCGGCACATCCGGTCAGCGTGTCAAGGGCCTCCGACAACCGCGCCGGATCGACCAGGAAGCCCCGGCCAAACCGAGCGGCCCAGGGACCCCATGGGCCCCACGGGCCCGGAATCGCTTGCGATGTCATGATCTTTTCCTTTCGGAGAGGGGTGCGCCCCATCCAGGCCAGGCCCGCCAGGACGCACTACAGAAAACCAACGACGGCCATCAAACCGTCGTGGCGTACGCTCACGATATATCGCGATCGTACGGATGACAACCCCTCGTGCGGTAGCTCGCAGGCGGGCGGACGACAGGCCGACACCGTTCGCGCGTGAATTCCGTAGGATTAGCCGGTGATCATTTCTGTGTCCGGGGAGAACGGGCACGACGGGGACGCCGTCACCCCGCTCGAAGCGGCCTTCGCCGAACGTGCGTGCGCGCAGCACGCCGGCACCGACGTGTTCGTCGAGGGTGTGAACCTCGCCCTGCTCGGGCGGGTCGAGCAGCTGCGCATCCGGCCCACAAACGCCTCCGGCACGGTGGACGACGACGGGCCGCACGAGGTCCGCCTGGAAGCGGCCGATGACGGGCCGCGCACCGGGTGTACCTGCCCCGAAGGCTCCGCCGGTTCGTTCTGCCGTCATGCCGTGGCAGTCGCCCTGGTCGCGACCGGATCCGCCGGCCTCGCCGACGACGACGAGGACGGTGTCGACGAGGACGAGACCATCGAGGAGAGCTCGCTGTTCGCCGACGATCCGGTGCATGCGGCGATGCGGGTGTTCCTCAGCCGGGTGCCGCGCGCCGAGCTCGTCGAGACCCTGCTCGACGCCGCCGACGAGAACGAGGCCGTGGCCGACGCGCTGTGGGAGGCGACCGTCGCCTGGCACGGCCGCCAACACGGCGCCGCGCCCTCGACCTGAGCCGCGCGGCCCGAGCCGCGTCGCCCGCCAGACCCGCGGCGCGGCCCCGCGTCACTCGACGGTGACGGACTTCGCCAGGTTGCGGGGCTGGTCGACGTCCAGGCCGCGGGCGAGCGCGAGCTCGCAGGCGAATACCTGCAGCGGCAGGGTGGTCACCAGCGGCGCGAACAACGAGGTCGTCTCCGGTACCCGGATGAGGTGGTCGGCATAGGGCTCGACCGCGGTGTCACCGTCCTCGGCGATCACGATCGTGCGAGCTCCACGGGCGCGGACCTCCTGGATGTTGGAAACGATCTTTCCGTGCAGGTTCGCCCGTCCTCGTGGTGAGGGCACCACGACCAGCACCGGCAGGCCCGGCTCGATCAGCGCGATCGGCCCGTGCTTCAGCTCGCCGGCAGGAAAGCCCTCGGCGTGCATGTAGGCCAGTTCCTTGAGCTTGAGCGCGCCCTCCAGCGCCACCGGGTAGCCGACGTGCCGGCCGAGGAACAGCACGGCCTTGGCGTCGGCGAGTTCCCGGGCAAGCTCCCGGATGGGCTCGAGCCGATCGAGCGTGCGCCGCACCAGGTCCGGCATGCGCTGCAGCCGCTCGACGTAGGCGGCTACCTCGTCGCCGTAGAGGACACCACGCACCTGGGCCAGGAAGAGGCCGACGAGCAGGCACGCCGCCACCTGGCCGAGGAACGTCTTGGTGGAGGCGACGCCGACCTCCGGCCCGCAGCGGGTGTACAGCACGGCGTCGGACTCGCGTGGGATGGTCGAGCCGTTGGTGTTGCAGATCGCGAGCACGCGGGCCTTCTGTTCCCGGGCGTGTTTGACCGCCATCAGCGTGTCGAGGGTCTCGCCGCTCTGGCTGATCGCGATGACGAGGGTGGAGCGGTCAAGCACCGGGTCTCGGTAACGGAACTCCGAGGCCATCTCGACCTCGCAGGGCAGCCGGGTCCAGTGCTCCACGGCGTACTTGGCGATGAGACCGGCGTGATAGGCCGTCCCGCAGGCGACGATGAAGACCTTGTCGACGTCGCGGAAGTCCTGGGCGGACAGCCGCTCCTCGTCCAGGACGATGGCGCCGTCCGCGGACAGCCGCCCGCGCAGGGTGTCGGCCAGCGCGCTCGGCTGCTCGTTGATCTCCTTGAGCATGAAGTACGGGTAGCCGCCCTTCTCGGCGGCGCTGGCGTCCCAGTCGACGTGGTAGCGCCGGCCCTCGACGATCCGCCCGGCGAAGTCGGTGACGGTGACCCCGTCGCGGCGGGCCTCGACCACCTGGTCCTGCCCGATCTCGAGTGCCTCGCGGGTGTGGGCGATGAACGCCGAGACGTCGCTGGCCAGGAACGACTCTCCTTCTCCCAGGCCGACGACCAGCGGGCTGTTGCGCCGGGCGCCGACGACGACCTCGGGGAAGTCCCGGTGCAACACGACCAGGGTGAACGCACCCTCCAGCCGAAGGCAGACCCGCCGCAGCGCGCTGGTCAGGGGGTGTGTACCCGGACCCCCATCGGACGCGCCGGCAGCCGCCGCGCCAGCCACCGGCGGGACGACGGCCCCTGCCCCACCTGTCACCGCCCCGGCGGCTGCCGCGCCGGCCAGGTTCGCGCCGGCCAGGTCCGCCCCAGCGGACGGCTCGCTGCCGAGCTCGTCCTCCAACAGGTGTGCGACGACCTCCGTGTCGGTCTCGCTGGCCAGCTCGTGCCCGCGTGCCTCCAGCTCCGCGCGCAGCTGGGCGAAGTTCTCGATGATGCCGTTGTGGATGACGGCGATCGCACCGGTGCAGTCAGTGTGCGGGTGGGCGTTCATGTCGGTCGGGCCACCGTGGGTTGCCCAGCGGGTGTGTCCCATCCCGGTCGTCCCGGGCATCGGATCCATGTCCGGACCCTCGGCGAGTAGCTTCTCCAGGTTTGCGAGCTTGCCTGCCCGCCGGGCCGTCCGCAGCGCACCCGCGCCGACGATCGCGACCCCCGACGAGTCGTATCCCCGGTATTCCAGCCGCCGAAGGCCGTTCAGCGCGATGTCCAGGGCCGACTGGTCACCGACGTACCCGATGATCCCGCACATGCGCTCAGCCTACGCAGGTACCGTCCCAACGCCCGGCACTCCCCCGCGCCAGCCGCGGGTGTTGTCCGAAGTTCACCGAGTCCAGTTCACCGGGTTCGCCGACAGTCACGGGCCGACAGCCCACGGGACCGCATACCTACTCGTGCCGGTCGGCACCGCGGATCACCCGGTCGACCTCCCGCCTGTCCCCGCGGACCGCGATGCCGGCCAGCACCAGCTGATCGGTGGGAACCTCGGCGATAGTCGCCCGGTTGTCGTCGTCGTTGTCCGTCTCGAAGATCGCCTCGGGGTAGACGCTGAAGACGACGTCGCGGCGCAGGGCCCGCGTCAGGATGGTCTTCATGCGCTCGGCGTCCGCCCTGAGGATGAAGACCGGCTGACGGAACATCGGCAGGTACTTGACGCCGTCGCCGTCGACGTACGGTTCTCCGGTGACGTCCTCCACCGTCGCCGCGATGCCGCTGGTGGCGAAGGCGGTGACGTTGAGCTTCTGCCAGGTCTTGAGATCCTCCCGGAGTACCACGGCGATTTTCGTGTCCCAGTCGAACCTGGTGGGGGCGGTCATGGGCGCGGCTTCTGCCTTTCCAGTCGGAGCGGATTCTCCGGCCGCCCGTCGCGGTGGGACGGGATACCACTCGGGAAGGGCGCCGGTCGTGCCTGGTCGAGTTGTTTCGGTCGGTCACCGCTGCCGCCGTGATCCTTATACTCGTCGACCTGGGGCGACGGCGTCGGTTTATTCTCCCGCGCAATCAGGACCAGCCCCAGACCCACGGTCGCGGCGCCGACCGCCTGCACGGCATTCGGTCGTTCGCCAAGTATCGCAAAAGCGAGGACGACCGCGGTCATCGGCTCGGCGAGGTTGAGCGTCGCGACGGAAGCCGGTGTGGCGCGGGTCAGGCCACGGGCGTTCAGCCAGAATCCAAGCGCGCTGGTGGCGACACCGAGATACCCGGCCATGGCCGCGCCCGAGGCGGTGCCGAGCCAGCCCACGCCGGATTCGAGAACCAAGGGAAGGAGAAGTATCCCGGACAGCAAGACCGCGATGGTCGTGACCTCGATGACCGTCGCACCGGCGTCGAGCATCCGGCGGCTGAGCACGGTGTATCCCGCCACGGGATCCTCCGCCACCGGGAACCTTCGGCGCCGCGCTTCGTCTGCCACCGCGCGACCGGCCGCCCCGTCGTTTCCCGAGCGCGCCGGGCTGGCCGTTGAATCCGGCGCCAGGGCACGGCGTGAGGTGAGGGTCAAATTCGCCGCCCAGTGTGACAGACACGCCGGCAAATGGGATGCCGTAGCCACATTCCGGAAAGGATCAAAGAAAGTAGACAAGCCGACTATAGTCAGCGTAAATCGCGCGAGCAAGCTCGGCCCGTGAACTCGGCGCGGCCGGTAGCACGTGCCGGGAAGCCGTTCAGCCCGGACGAGGGTTCTGGTCTCGGTATTCGCGCAGCGTGGAGTGGCCGTACCTGTTCGATGATCCCGAGGGACGGGCGTCGGATGTCGGGTGAGCGTCACCCCCGATGGTCGCGACGGCGGCGCCCGCTCGGTCACTAACCGACAGCGGGCAGGGCTCCCTGGACGACGGCCGCCAGCCGATGGGCGACGTCCCGCGCGGCGTGGTCGGTCTCGGCCTCGACCATGACCCTGACCAGGGGCTCGGTGCCGGACGGGCGCAGCAGCACGCGACCGGCGTCCCCGAGCTCGGCCTCGGCCTCGGCCACCGCGGCGCGCAGCGCGGACGAGCTGCCGACCTGCGTGCGGTCGACTCCGCGCACGTTCACGAGCACCTGGGGCAGCCGGGTCATGACCTTCGCGAGCTCGGCGAGCGGCTGGCCGGTCTCCGCCACCCGGCCGAGCAGCCGCAGCGCCGTGAGCAGGCCATCGCCGGTCGTCGCATGATCGAGGAAGACGACGTGGCCGCTCTGCTCACCGCCGAGGGCATACCCGCCGGCACGCATCGCCTCGAGCACGTACCGGTCCCCGACGGGCGTGGTCACCACCGAGATGCCGGCCTCGCGCATGGCGTGGCGCAGACCCAGATTGGACATCACGGTGACGACGACCGTGTTCGCGGTGAGCTCGCCGCGTTCAGCCAACGCGAGGGCGCATACGGTAAGAATCTGATCGCCGTCGACGACTTCGCCGGCCGCGTCGACGGCCAGGCAGCGGTCCGCGTCCCCGTCGTGGGCGATACCCACGTCGGCACCGTGCTCGAGCACGGCCGCGCGCAGGCTGTCCAGATGAGTGGCCCCGCTGCCCTCGTTGATGATGGTGCCGTCGCCGTCGGCGTGCAGGGGGATGACGTCCGCGCCCGCGGCGCGCAGCACGCTCGGGGCCAGCGTACTGGCCGCGCCCTGAGCACAGTCGACCACGACCCGCAGACCGCCGAGCCGGGTCGGCAGCGCGGCGAGCAGGTGCTGGGCATAGTCGTCGACGAGCCCGGGGACGTCACGGACCCGGCCGACGCCTCGGCCGACGGGCCGGTGGGTCGGCGGATGCGCCATCCGCCGCTCGATGGCGTCCTCGATGTCGTCGGGGAGCTTCAGCCCACCGGCGGCGAACAGCTTGATGCCGTTGTCGGGCATCGGGTTGTGGCTGGCGGACAGCATCACGCCGAACGTCGCCCCGCTGGTGGCCACCGCGTGCGCCACCGCCGGCGTCGGCGCCACCCCGATCCGGGCTACGTCGGCGCCCGAGGCGGCGAGGCCAGCGACCACCGCGGCTTCGAGGAACTCCCCGGACGGGCGGGTGTCCCGCCCGACGATCACCAACGGGCGCGGCATGTCGGGCGAGCCAGCGGCCTCACCGGGCCGCCCGAGCAGCTCCACGGCCGTGGACGCGAGCGCGAGCGCCTGCTCCGCGGTGAGGTCGACGTTGGCGACACCCCGCACGCCGTCGGTGCCGAAGAGCCTCGTCACTGAGGGTCTCCCATGGTTGAAGGATCGGGCGGAGACCCGGACACGCACCGGCGGCGTCGGGCCCCCTGACGCGCGCTCGCCTGAGAGCGCGGCGGTCAGGAGGCTCGGGTCAGCGCTTGCTGTACTGCGGAGCCTTACGGGCCTTCTTCAGCCCGTACTTCTTGCGCTCCTTGACCCGGGCGTCACGGGTCAGGAAGCCGGCCTTCTTCAGGGTAGGCCGGGACTCCTCCTCCGCCAGCGTCAGCGCGCGGGCAATGGCGAGTCGCAGCGCGCCGGCCTGGCCCGACACGCCGCCGCCGTGCAGGCGGGCGATGATGTCGTAGGACTCGGCGCGCTCCAGCGTCTTGAGCGGCTCGTTGACGAGCTGCTGGTGCACCTTGTTCGGGAAGTACTCCTCGAGCGTGCGCCCGTTGAGCGTCCACTGCCCCGTGCCAGGCAGCAGCCGCACCCGGACCACCGCCTCCTTGCGCCTACCCGTGGCGCGGGGGTTGCCCTGTACGTCGGTCACGACAGCCACGTCGCGTTCCTTCCTCGGTTGAAGCGTGGTTCCCGAAGCCGGCGACCAGGACGGCGTCGCGCCGCCCTGGGTACCGACCGGAGGAGGTCCGCGGTTACTGCGCGACCTGGATGATCTCGAAGGGGGTGGGCTGCTGCGCCTCGTGCGGGTGCGTCGAACCCGCGTAGACCTTCAGCTTCGTGCCCTGCGCGCGACCGAGCCTGTTCTTCGGCAGCATGCCCTTGATCGCCTTCTCGACGATGACCTGCGGCCGCGTGTCGAGCAGCTCCCCGTAGGAGGTGCTGCGCAGACCGCCCGGGAACCCCGAGTGGCGGTGGTACTGCGCCTGCTGGCGCTTGTTGCCGCTCAGCGCCACCTTGCCGGCGTTGATCACGATGACGAAGTCACCGGTGTCGATGTGCGGGGCGAAATACGCCTTGTGCTTGCCCCGCAGCAGCGTGGCGGCCTGGGTCGCCAGCCGGCCGAGCACCACGTCGGTGGCGTCGATGACGTGCCACACGCGCTGAACGTCCGCGGGCTTGGGCTGGTACGTGCGCACAGGTCTGCCTTCTCGTTCGGACGGGCCCGTCCGGCGGCTCCCGAGAAGCCGGCGACCTGGACTCGTCAAGAAATCAGGACTCGTCAAGAATGTGGAGTGCGCGGACAGGACGTGTCACGCGCAGCAGTCTTTGAGGTTACCAGGCGACTGGGACAACCCGCGCGGCGACCACCCACCGGCGTCCCCGACACCGGCCCGCCCCGTACCCCGTACCCCGCACGGCCACCAGCACCGCGGCGGACCGGCCCAGCCGTGCGCGACGCCGACGCTCACCGTCGCGAGCTTGCGACCCGACGGGGGTTCGGCCCGACAACGGGGGAAGCGAGCAACCTCGTGGTTCATCACCGTACCCACCTCGGAGCGCCGGCGCCCGGACAGCCGAGAGTCAGAGTCGGTGTCGGCCATACCGTCACCGGGACAGTTCACCCGGAACCCCCATAGAACGGCCGTACTGTGCGCGGGCGTCCGACCCGCCCGCAAACGCTGGCTATTCTGGCCGGGATGACTGAATTGGACGGCGAGGATCAGACGGGGCACAGCACCCCTGGTCACGCGGGCCCCGACTCGCCGGACCTGGCAACCCGGCAGTCCAACGGCCCCACCGGTCACAGGCCCGGCACCACGGGCATCACCTCCCCCCGGGGCGCGGCTGGCTCCCCAGGTTCGGCTGGGCGGAACGCCTCCCCGCCGGGCGCCTCCCCGGGGAGCAGTGCGGCCGGCCCAGGCGCCTCGCCGGGCCAGGCCACGACCTCTGGCCCGGACCTGCACGGCCGCTATGTGACCTACGACGGGTGGACACCCCCGAGCGACGATCCGCTGTTCGGCGGTCCACGCAGCTACGCGTTCTCCTTCGACCACCTCTCGCCCGCAACGTCCCCGGATCAGCCGATCACCTCGGCCCCGTCGGCGTCGGGCTCGGCAGCCGGCGAGCACCCGGCTTCGATGGGACCCGCGCCATCCCCGGGAGCGTCCACGGCGGCTTCTGGCGCACCCGCGGCCGGTCCCGACGGGCCGTCCACCGATCCTGGCTGGCCGACTGGTCCCGGCAGGCTCGCCGACACCAGCTGGGGCGCCGAGGACGAGCACGAGTGGCCGGGCCGGTACGAACGGCCAGCGGCCCGTGCGGCGGGCCCGTGGGGAGGCGCCGCGTCCGATGGAGGCGCGGTGCCTGATGGAGGCACCGCATCCGGCCCGAGGCTCGACGACGGCTATCGCCCTGGCGCCACCGAGACGGCCCAGCCTGGCACGACGGCCTGGACGACGCCGCGTGGCGATGCCGCTCCCGTGCCCCCCCTGCGGGCGACGAGAGACACGGCGCCCGGCTATCCCGGCTTCGACACGGCCAGGTTCTCCGGCGGCGGTTTCGGCCCGAACGATGGTTCCGGCCAGCATGACGATCTCGGCCGCGACGATGGCTACGGCCACGACAGCCACGAGGCCGACGATCAGGAGCCGGGCCGCTCCCCTCGGGCCTGGCGGGTGCTGCTCACGGTCGCCGGCGCCGTTCTGGTGCTGGTGGCGGCGATTGCAGCCGTCGCGCTACGTAGCAACGGCAACGGCGCGAGCCCTCAGCCCGGCACAGCCGCCACGGCCGGTACGATCGCACCGATCCCGGCGAACTTCCTGGACAGCGTCACCACCGACGCGGATCCGATCAGAACCGGCGAGTTCTTCACCGACACCTCGGTCGAGCGCAACGGCCATCAATACCGGCGGCTCGCCGGTCGGCTCGACCACGGCTGCCCGCAGCTGACCAGCGAGCTCGCCAAACTGTTCACCAGCTCCAACTGCCTGCAGGTCGTGCGTTCGCTGTACCTGAGCACCCCCACCGCCGGCGCACGTCAGGTGCTCGCCGGCGTGACGGTGTTCCGCCTCGACACCAGCGCGACGGCGACCCGCGGCGCCCAGGCGCTCAGCTTCGGCGTCGGCGGCATCGCACCGCTGCCGATCCCGGCCGGCGCTCTCTCCGGCCCGCACGTCGCCAGCCCCGGCGGGAACAACTCCTGGCGGGTTGCCCAGGCTCGCGGCCACTACCTCGTGTTCACGCAGGTCGCCTACGTCGACGGAACTGCCGGGGCGGCGACCGACCCCGCGCTGAAGGCGGCCCAGACCGACCTCGCCCAACTCGCGGCCGAACCGATCGGCGACCGCGCCGTCCTCGGCCACGGCCCACGACACTGACCGGCACCGGAGCCACCCAGCTCGAGGTGCCGCGAGCCGTCAACCCGACCGTCAGCCCGACGAGGTGGTGGGAACGCGCACCGCCCGGGTGATCTCGGCCCGGGCGGCGAGTGCCGTGTCCGGCGGGTAGCGCACCTCGACGAGGGTCAGGCCGTGCGCGGGCGCCACCGTGACCGACGGGTCGCGCATCCCACGGCGCAGCACGGCCACCGGCCACTGCGGCGGCCGGCGTCCCTCGCCGACGGCGAGCAGCGCACCCACGAGCGCCCGGACCATCGAGTGGCAGAAGGCATCCGCCTCCACGTCCGCCGTGAGCACACCGTCCCGCTTGCGGGAGACGTCCAGGCGCAGCAGGGTGCGCACTGTGGTCGCGCCTTCCCTGCGCCGGCAGAACGCGCCGAAGTCGTGCTCGCCCAGCAGATGCAGCGCGGCAGCCGCCATGGCCGACGCGTCGAGGGGGCGTGGCCAGGCCAGGGTGTCGAAGCGCCGCAGCGGCTCGGCGCCGAACGCGGCGTCGGTGATCCGGTAGACGTACCGACGCGACAGCGCCGAGAACCGAGCGTCGAACCCGGCGGGTGCCGGGGCGAGACCAGTGATCCGAATGGACCGGTCGAGCACGCCGTTGAGCCGCCGGGCCAGCCCGCCGAGCGGTACCTCGGCCGGCAGATCGACATGCGCGACCTGACCGGCCGCGTGCACGCCGGAGTCGGTGCGTCCGGCGACGGTCAGACGGACCGCGGCGAGCCGGGTGACCCGCATGAGGGCGTCCTCGACGTCGCCCTGCACGGTCCGCTGCGCCGGCTGGCGCGCCCAGCCGGCGAACGGCGTCCCGTCGTAGGCGATGTCCAGCCGAAGCCGGACCAGCCCGTCGGTGGACCCGACCACGGCCGGCAGGCCACGGGGGCCGCGCACGCTCTCGGATCCGGGCGTGCCGTCGGAGCCGGGCGCGTCACGGGAGCCGGCTGCCGTGTCGTCGGACATCTGGTACTCCCCGAGCGATAGGCGGACACGCGACTGTCGTAACGCGCAAGGCCCGCCACCCCGAGACGGGGCAACGGGCCTTCGGCCGTCGGCGTGCGCGACCCGCCCCGCCGCATCTGCGCGCACTCTCCGCGCACCGGCCGGTCAGGACGGTGCCGACAGTTCGATCAGAGCGGCTCTGACGGGTCAGGACAAGTCAACAGGTCAAGAACTCGGCCGGGTGTCAGGAGGTGGTGCCGGAGTCGTCCTTGGCCTGAGTGCTCGCCTGCTCCTCGGTGGCCTGACCCTCGACGGCCTGACCTTCGACGGCCTGACCCTCGACGGCGGAGGGCGCCTCGCTGACGGTCGGGGTCTCGGCCGACTCGGCGGCGACGGCCGCGGCGGTCGGTGACTCCTTCGCCAGGTCCTCGGCAGCCTCGGCGGTGGCACCGGTCGGCTTTCGACGCTCCTCGAAACGGGTGCCACGGGCACGCTCAGCCTCACCGACCGCCTGCTGGCCGACGGTAAGCGCCTCGACCAGCTCGATGCGGGCCAGCGGCGCGTTGTCGCCCTTGCGGTTGCCGAGCTTGATGATCCGGGTGTATCCGCCCTCCCGGTTGGCGTACCGGGGGCCGATCTCGGTGAACAGGGTGTGCACGACCGAGTTGTCCCGGACCTGCCGCATCACCCGGCGACGGGCGTGCAGGTCGCCGCGCTTGGCGAACGTCACCAGCCGCTCGGCATACGGACGCAGCCGCTTGGCCTTGGCCTCGGTGGTGGTGATGCCGCCGTGCTCGAACAGCGCGGTGGCGAGGTTGGCCAGCAGCAGCCGCTCATGTGCGGGGCTGCCGCCGAGCCGGGCGCCCTTCGTTGGCGTGGGCATGATGAGTGCTCCTCGTTCCTTTCACTGTCCCGCCAGGCTGCCCGCCCGTAGGACGGCGGCATGCCGCCACCGGATGTCGTGCGGGGGCCCCCGCGTGTCGCGGAGGCCCCCGGGAAGGTCAGTACTGTTCGGTCTCGACGAACTCGGCGCCGTCGTCGTGCGGGTCGGAGAACGGCGCGTTGTAGGTGTCGGTGCCGTAGGTGTCGACGGCCTGCCGCGGGTCGAATCCGGGCGGGGAGTCCTTGAGCTGCAGGCCCATGGCACCCAGCTTCGTCTTGACCTCGTCGATCGACTTCTGCCCGAAGTTGCGGATGTCGAGCAGGTCGGCCTCGCTGCGCGAGACCAGTTCACCGATCGTGTGGATGCCCTCGCGCTTGAGGCAGTTGTAGGAGCGGACGGTCAGGTCCATCTCCTCGATCGGCAGTGCGAGGTCGGCCGCCAGCGCCGCGTCCGCGGCGGACGGGCCGATGTCCACGCCCTCGGCCTCGGCGTTGAGCTCCTGCGCCAGCCCGAACAGGCCGACGAGGGTCTTGCCGGCACTGGCCATGGCGTCCCGCGGGGAGATCGACGGCTTCGTCTCGACGTCGACGATGAGCCGGTCGAAGTCGGTGCGCTGCTCGACGCGGGTGGCCTCGACCTTGTAGGTCACCTTCAGCACCGGCGAGTAGATCGAGTCGATCGGGATCCGCCCGATCTCCTGGCCGGCCTGCTTGTTCTGGGCGGCGCTGACGTAGCCACGGCCCCGCTCGACGGTCAGCTCGATCTCGAGCTTGCCCTTGTCGTTCAGGGTGGCCAGGCGCAGCTCGGGGTTGTGCACCTCGACGCCGGCCGGGGGCGCGATGTCCGCCGCGGAGACCTCACCGGGTCCCTGCTTGCGCAGGTACATCACGGTCGGTTCCTCGTTGTCGGAGCTGACGACCAGTTCCTTGAGGTTCAGGATCAGGTCGGTCACGTCCTCCTTGACGCCGGGCACGGTGGAGAACTCGTGCAGCACCCCGTCGACCCGGATGCTGGTGACCGCGGCCCCGGGGATGGAGGACAGCAGGGTTCGGCGCAGCGAGTTGCCGAGGGTGTACCCGAAGCCCGGCTCCAGCGGCTCGATCACGAAACGCGAGCGAAACTCGGAGATCGGGTCCTCGACGAGAGTGGGACGCTGAGCGATCAACATGGTGTGGTGATCCTTCCGCCCACGGCGCCCGCCATATGACGCCGTGTGGTGCACGGCCACCGCAGGTGCGGGCGGCCAACGGACGGGACATCGGTCCGCCCCGTCCGGGAGTCCGGCGCGCACGGCGCCGGTGACACCCGTGCCCCTCCAGTGTGCACCGCGACAGGCGGTACGCACCGCACCGGGCCGCCGCGTGCAGGACGCACGACCCGAACGGTGGACTGGAGGGGTGGCGGGTGCCGCCTCTGCCGGGCCAGCCCGGCAGAAAGCAGTCCTACTTGGAGTAAAGCTCGACGATCAGCTGCTCCTGGACCTGGGTGTCAATCACCTGCCGGGCCGGCAGCGAGTGAACCAGGATCCGCATCTGGCTCGGGATGGCCTCCAGCCAGGCCGGCACCGTCCGCCCCTGGCCCGCGGTCTCCCGAGCGATCACGAACGGGGTGAGCGCCTGGGCCTTCGTGGTGATCTCGACGATGTCGTTCTCAGTGACCCGGTAGCTGGGAATGTCGACCTTGCGGCCGTTGACCTGCACGTGGCCGTGCCGGACCGCCTGGCGGGCGGCGTCCCGCGACGGCGCGAAGCCGCCCCGGTAGACGACGTTGTCGAGCCGCGACTCGAGGATCTTCAGCAGCTCGTCACCGGTCTTGCCAGAGCGCCGGTTGGCCTCGTCGTAGTAGCCGCGGAACTGCTTCTCCAGGATGCCGTAGATGCGCGCGCACTTCTGCTTCTCGCGCTTCTGCAGCAGGTACTCGGAGTCCTTGGTGCGGCCACGGCCGTGCTCGCCCGGCGGGTAGGGCCGGATCTCGATCGGGCACTTCGGGGTGTCGCACTTGCTGCCCTTGAGGTACAGCTTGGTCTTCTCGCGGCGGCAACGCTTGCAGTCCGCGCCGGTGTAACGGGCCATCTATTCCTTCTCTCTCGTTTCCTGGCGCGAACTCGAACGCGGCCGGTCACCCAGCCGCATGGTCACACCCTGCGCCGCTTGGGCGGACGGCAACCGTTGTGCGGGGTCGGGGTGACGTCCTGGATCGCCCCGACCTCCAGACCCGCCGCCTGCAGCGAACGGATCGCGGTCTCCCGGCCGGAACCGGGGCCCTTCACGAACACGTCGACCTTGCGCATGCCGTGCTCCTGCGCCTTGCGGGCCGCGTTCTCGGCGGCCATCTGCGCGGCGAAGGGAGTCGACTTCCGTGAGCCCTTGAAGCCGACGTGGCCGGCGGAGGCCCAGGAGATCACGTTTCCGCTGGGGTCGGTGATCGAGACGATCGTGTTGTTGAACGTGCTCTTGATGTGAGCGTGCCCGTGGGCAACGTTCTTCTTTTCCTTGCGCCGGACCTTCTTGGCGCCGGCGGCGCGGGTCTTGGGAGGCATCTTCGCGTCTGGTCTCCGTCTGCGAGAGGTCGTCGATCAGTGGTCATCCGCGGACGGGCCGGACTGGCCCGCCGGGCGGCGCACCGACTACTTCTTGCCGGCCTTCTTCTTGCCGGCGATGGCACGACGCGGGCCCTTGCGGGTACGCGCGTTGGTGTGGGTGCGCTGACCGTGGACCGGCAGGTTACGCCGGTGCCGCAGACCCTGGTAGCAGCCGATCTCCATCTTGCGCCGGATGTCCTGCTTGATCTCCCGGTTGAGGTCGCCCTCGACCCGGTAGTTCGCGTCGATCCAGTCGCGCAGCCGGACGATCTCGTCCTCGCTCAGGTCCCGCACGCGTGTGTCGGGGTTGATCTCGGTGGCGGCGAGCGTGTCCCGCGAGCGGCTACGGCCGATGCCGAAGATGTACGTCAGCGCGATCTCGACCCGCTTCTCACGGGGAAGATCGACGCCGGAAATGCGTGCCATCGAGCGGTGTTTCCTTCCTGCAACCGGAGGTCTTGGGCGATGCCGTCCCGATCGGCGTGGCGCCGATCGGGCCCCGGCCTCCGACCGGGGGTGGCAGCGCCCCGCGCGGGGACGCCTGGCATCGCTCGTGAGGGTGGCACCTGGCCCCGCGGGGCCACGGACGGCGCCCATCCTGGACGCCTGCCCGCACGGCCGGGCCCACCTTGCCCGGGCTTTCAGCCCTGGCGCTGCTTGTGACGCAGATTGTCGCAGATGACCATGACGCGACCGTGACGCCGGATCACCTTGCACTTGTCACAGATCTTCTTGACGCTTGGCTTGACCTTCACGGCTGTTGCGAACCTCCTGCGCAGCCGCGGGCCGCGCGTGGCAAGGGAGACAGGTGGGCGATGGAGCAGATGGACCTGGAGGCGGATACGCGGCACCGGCGACCAGGCGGAACCTGATCACCGGATGCGACGATCCACCACGCTACTTGTAGCGGTACACGATCCGACCGCGGGACAGGTCGTAGGGCGAGAGCTCGACCACGACGCGGTCCTCCGGCAGGATCCGGATGTAGTGCTGGCGCATCTTCCCGCTGATGTGGGCGAGAACGCGATGACCGTTCTGAAGCTCCACCCGGAACATGGCGTTCGGGAGCGGCTCCACCACACGGCCCTCGATCTCGATGGCCCCGTCCTTCTTCGGCATGTCCTCCGCTGTCCTGACGTCGACGAGTAAGCCGGCGGTACGGCCGCGACCGGTCGAGAGGCCCGGGCACAAACCCAGAACAACCCAGGTCACAGCCCCGAACACCCCTGAGGGGAGTCCAGGACTGCCGACCACACTGCCACCGACCGCAACTGCCACGAATCAGGACTGCTATCGACGCGGTGGAGCACACCGGCGTGAGAAGACCGCCAACTGGAGAGTGTACGTGGCCCATCCGTCAAGGGCCAACAGGGCTCGGCCCCGCGGTCGG
Source organism: Frankia sp. AiPa1 (assembly GCF_023243075.1). Classification (GTDB taxonomy): domain Bacteria; phylum Actinomycetota; class Actinomycetes; order Frankiales; family Frankiaceae; genus Frankia. Next base: position 190,951 of record NZ_JALKFZ020000001.1, read on the forward strand.
CAGCCGCCCGCTCAGCCGATGCCACTGGGGGCGTCGGCGGGCTGCCCGCAGGCAATACCGAGGGCGGTGAGGCGGCCGGCCCCGCCGTCCGGCTCCGTCAGCACCCAGGGCCCACGCGGCGTGATCGCGACCGAGTGCTCGGTGTGTGCCGCGAGGCTGCCGTCGCTGGTGGCCACCGTCCAGTCGTCGGCGAGCACCCGGGTATCCGGCTTCCCCATCGTGATCATGGGTTCGATGGCCAGGGCGAGGCCCTCCACCAGCTTGATCCCCCGGCCGGGCCGGCCGTAGTTGAGCACATGCGGCGGCTGGTGCATCTCGGTGCCGATGCCGTGCCCGCCATAGTGGTCGACGATTCCGTAGCCATGGGGGCGGACATACCGCTCGACGGCGTTGCTGATGTCCGTGAGCCGGCCGCCGAGCTGGGCCGCCGCGAGCCCCGCCCACAGCGCGCCCTCGCAGGCCTCGATCATGGCATGGACCTCGGGTGGCACCTCGCCGACCGGCACAGTGATCGCCGCGTCACCGTGCCATCCGTCGACGATCGCGCCGCAGTCGATCGAGATGATGTCGCCGTCGCGCAGCACCCGCTTCTTGCTGGGGATTGCATGGACGACCTCGTCGTTGACCGAGCTGCAGATCGACGCCGGGTAGGGCGGCTGGGCGTAGCCCTTGAACGAGGGAATGCCGCCGTCCGCCCGGATCGTCTGCTCGGCCAGGGCATCAAGATCAGCGGTGGTGACGCCGGGGGCGACCGCCTCGCGTAGCCGGGCGAGCGTCTTGGCGACGAGCAGGCCGGCCACCCGCATCTTGGCGATCTCCGCCGCCGACTTGATCTGGACGTGTTCTCGTCGCGCCACGCTCTCGTCCCAGTGTGTGTCCGTGTGCAGGTCCGTTCCCCGATGCTAGCCGCCCACGCCGACAGCCATCGGCCGAACGACTCGCCAGCCAAGCTCCCGGCCCCGCTGGGCTGCGGGTATCGACGGGCGGCTACCCCTTACACCGCTGTGCCGCAGCCGTCTCCCGTCCGCCCGGCCGGCAGCAGGACTCGGGCGCCCACGCCGGACCCGGCCGGCCCGGGCTGTCTGACCAGCCAGTTGCTCAGTCTCCGTAGTGCCGTAGACCGTCCAGCGCGCGGTCGGTGACGTTGTCCACCGGTCCGGTGGCATCGATACCGATCAGGATGCCCTTCTCGGCGTAGTAGGCCACCAGGGGGGACGTCTGGTCCGCGTAGACCTCGAGCCGGTGGCGGACCGTCTCGGAGCGGTCGTCGTCCCGCTGGAACAGGTCACCACCGCAGCGGTCACACACGTCCTCCACCGACGGCGGGTCGAAGTCGAGATGCCAGATGTGGCCGCAGTTGCGGCAGGTCCGTCGGCCAGACAGCCGCCGGACCACCTCATCGTCATCGACGACCAGCTCGAGAACCACGTCCAGCTTGGTCCCCATCGCATCGAGCATCTGACCGAGGACCTCGGCCTGCGGGACGTTGCGGGGGAAGCCGTCGAGCAGGAAGCCCTTCACGGCGTCGTCCTCGGCGAGCCGGTTGCGGACCATCCCGATCGTGATCTCGTCGGGGACGAGGTCGCCGGCGTCCATGAAGGCCTTGGCCTTGATGCCCAGTTCCGTTCCCTGTCGCACGTTCGCTCGGAAAATGTCCCCCGTGGAGATCTTGGGGATCGACCGCGCCTGGGCGATGAACGCGGCCTGTGTACCTTTTCCGGCTCCGGGCGGTCCCACCAGTACGAGACGCACTACCGGAGGAAGCCTTCGTAGTTGCGGAGCATGAGCTGGCTCTCGATCTGCTTCACCGTCTCCAGCCCCACCCCTACCATGATCAGAACCGACGTGCCCGCGAACGGGAACGGCTGGTCCTTGGTCAGGTTCAACAGTGCCAACGGAAGGACCGTGATCACTCCGAGGAACAACGAGCCCGGCAGCGTGATCCGGTCAAGTACGTGTTTGAGGTACTCCACCGTCGGGTTGCCCGGTCTGAGCCCAGGGATGAACCCACCATACTTCTTCATGTTGTCGGCGACCTCCGTTGGGTTGAAGGTGATCGCAACATAGAAGTAGGTGAAGAAGATGATGAGTGCGAAGTATGTCACCAGGTAGAGCGGATGGTCGCCGCGTGAGAGATAGCGCTCCTCGAAGTCCTGGAACCCCCGGTTGCTCCAGACCTGCCCGACCAGCTGCGGGAGCTGCAGCAGCGACGAGGCGAAGATGACCGGGATGATCCCGGCCTGGTTGACCTTGATCGGCAGGTAGGTCGAGGTCCCGCCGTACATCCGGCGCCCGATGAGCCGCTTGGCGTACTGGACCGGGATACGCCGCTGCGACTGCTCGACGAACACCACGAACACCACGATGGCAAGACCGAGCAGGATCACCAGGCTGAACACCACACCGCCGGCGACCTGCAGGATGCTGCTGCCCTCCGAGGGCAGCCGCGCCGCGATCGACGTGAAGATCAGCAGGGACATTCCGTTGCCGACGCCACGAGCAGTGATCAGCTCACCCATCCACATGATGACCGCGGTACCAGCGGTCATCGTGATCACGATGGTGGTGATCCGGAACAGGCTCGTGTCCGGGATGATGGCCGACGAACAGCTCGGGAACAGCCGGCCGCTGCGCGCCAGGGCCACGATGCCGGTCGCCTGCAGGATGCCCAGGGCAATGGTGAGGTAGCGGGTGTACTGGGTGAGCTTCTGCTCGCCCGCGCTGCCCTCCTTCTTCAGCTGCTCGAGCCTCGGGATCACCACGACGAGCAACTGGATGATGATGCTCGAGGTGATGTAGGGCATGATGCCGAGCGCGAAGATGGACAGCTGCAGCAGGGCCCCGCCGCTGAACAGGTTGATCAGCGAGTACACGTTGTTGCCTTCGGCACTCGCCTGGTTGAGGCAGGTGTTGACCGCCCGGGTCGAGACACCGGGCGACGGCATGACGCTGCCGAACCGGAACAGCACCACGACCCCGACGGTGAACAGCAGCTTCTTACGCAGGTCAGGAGTGCGGAATGCCCGTGTGAAGGCGGTGAGCACGGCTCCTCCTGCTGGAGATTGCGGACCGACGGGGAGGGTGGACATTCTGCCCGGAGCGGAGCACCGAGGCCGGCCGTCAGCCGATGTCGGTGAGGCGACTGTAACAGGACACCCGGTCCACTCGTCCGGACATCACGTCCGGTAAGCAGCAGAAGCCGGAACGGACCCAGTACCGTGCGCGACGACCGGCACCGACAATCTTGGACAAGGTGTCAGGAGAGGCCTTCGGAGAGCTCCCAGGACAGGCTCCGGGATGCGAGCGTGTCGCAGGACACGGACACGCGGTGCCTCCCGGTAGGCGGTACATCCGGCAGGCAGAGCGTCTGGACGCGCAGTGCGCCCGGCCCGAGATCAGAGTCTGGACCAGGGCCCGGACGCCCACCGAGGTCCGGACACACGTCGGGCGGGGATCGCCGCAGCCACCCCCGCCCGCCGGATCAACTCTCGGTAACGCTCCCACCGGCAGCCGCGATCTTCTCCCGTGCGGAGGACGAGAACGCGTCCGCGGTGATGTGCAGTGCGACGCCGAGGTCGCCGTCGCCCAGCACCTTGACCGGCGACTTGGCGCGCACCGCGCCGCGGGCCACCAGGTCGGCCTTGCTGACCTGGCCGCCGTCGGGGAACAGCTCGGCGAGGGTGGCGACGTTCACCACCTGGTACTCGACCCGGTTCGGGTTGTTGAAGCCCTTGAGCTTGGGCAGCCGCATGTGCAGCGGCATCTGACCACCCTCGAACCGGGCGGGCACCTGCTTGCGGGCCTTGGAGCCCTTGGTGCCGCGACCGGCCGTCTTGCCCTTGGAACCCTCACCGCGGCCGACCCGGATCTTCTTGCGGTGAGCACCGGGCGCCGGGCGCAGGTGGTGCACCTTCAGGCCACGACCACGCTCGGCTCCCGCCGCCGACGCGGTGGCGGGCTCGGCGCCGGTGGACCCGGCGTCGTCGGTCTTCGTCAGCTCGGCCATGGCTAGGCGTCCACCTCCTCGACCCGGACAAGGTGGGTCACAGTCCTGATCATCCCGCGGACCTCGGGACGGTCCTCGCGGACGGTCGTCGCGTTGATCTTACGCAGCCCGAGGGTACGCAGCGTCGCCCGCTGGTTGTGCGTGCCGCCGATCCCGGAACGGATCTGCGTGATGCGCAGCTTCGCCATCACGCACCCGCCCCGGCCGCCGAGCGGGCACGCAGCATGGCGGGCGGCGCGACGTCCTCGAGCGGCAGGCCACGCCGGGCCGCGATCTCCTCGGGCCGCATGAGACCGCGCAGGGCAGCCACCGTCGCGTGCACGATGTTGATCGGGTTCGACGAGCCAAGCGACTTCGAGAGCACGTCGTGGACGCCCGCGCACTCCAGCACGGCACGCACCGGGCCGCCGGCGATGACGCCGGTACCGGGCGAGGCCGGCTTGAGCAGGACGACGCCCGCGGCCTCCTCTCCCTGCACCGGGTGCGGGATGGTCGAGCCGATCCGCGGCACCTTGAAGAAGTGCTTCTTGGCCTCCTCCACACCCTTGGCGATGGCGGCCGGCACCTCCTTCGCCTTGCCGTAACCGACGCCCACGGTCCCGTCGGCGTCACCGACGACCACGAGCGCGGTGAAGCTGAACCGACGACCACCCTTGACGACCTTCGCCACGCGGTTGATCGCGACGACCCGCTCGACGTAGGCGTTCTTCTCCTGGGCCGGGCCGCCGCCCGACCGGTCCCGGCGTTCCCGACGGTCGGAGCCGCCGGAGCCGCCGCCGCGGCGCTGCTGGCCTGGCATCTACAACATCTCCCTGTTCTGGCTGTGCTGTGCGGCCGGGATGGCCTGTCGCTGGTCGGTCATCAGAAGTCCAGCCCGCCTTCGCGCGCCGCGTCGGCGAGCGCGGCGATCCGGCCGGCGTAGGTCCGTCCGCCGCGGTCGAACACGACAGCGTCGACCCCCACGGCCTTCGCCCGCTGCGCGACCAGGTCGCCGACCCTGCGGGCCAGTGCCGTCTTGTCGCCCTCGCCACCGCGCAGGGTGACGTCCAGGGTCGAGGCCGACGCCACCGTGTGACCGGCGACGTCGTCGATGACCTGGGCGTAGATGTGCCGCGAGGACCGGGTGACGACGAGCCGGGGACGGGACGGGGTGCCCGCCACCTTCTTGCGCACGCGGGAGTGCCGACGGAGCTTCGCGGTCCGTCGCTTCGCGCTGACGCCAAGGCTCACTGCCATGATCTATCTCCTACTTCCCGGTCTTCCCGACCTTGCGGCGGACGACCTCACCCTGGTAGCGCACGCCCTTGCCCTTGTACGGGTCGGGCTTACGCAGGCCGCGGATCTTCGCGGAGACCTCGCCGACCTGCTGCTTGTCGATCCCGTGGACGACGAAGCGGGTCGGGGTCTGCACCTCGAAGCGGATGCCCTCAGGGGCCTTGACCGGGACGGGGTGGCTGTAGCCGAGTGCGAACTCGAGGTCCGAGCCCCTGGCCTGCACGCGGTAACCGACGCCGACGATCTCCAGGGTCTTGGAGTACCCGGCCGTGACGCCGGTGACCATGTTCGAGACCAGGGTGCGGGTCAGGCCGTGCAGCGACCGGGACCGGCGCTCGTCGTCGGGACGGCTCACGACGAGCTGACCGTCCTCCCGACTGACCGCGATCGGCTCGGCGACGGTGTGGCTCAAGGTGCCCTTGGGGCCCTTGACCGTGACGGTGGGTCCCTCGACGGTGATGTCGACACCGTTGGGGACGGGGATGGGCAGGCGCCCGATCCGAGACATCGCTCGCCCTCCTTACCAGACGTAGGCGAGGACTTCCCCGCCCACGCCCCGCTTGTTCGCCTGCTTGTCGGTCAACAGCCCCGACGAGGTCGAGATGATCGCGACGCCCAGCCCCCCGAGCACCTTGGGAAGGTTCGTCGCCTTGGCGTAGACCCGCAGGCCCGGCTTGCTGATGCGCTTGATCCCGGCGATCGAACGCTCGCGGTTCGGGCCGTACTTGAGATCGATGACCAGCGTGTGGCCGACGCCGCCGGCCGAGGTCGCGTCCTCGACGTGCCAGCTGGAGATGTAGCCCTCCTGCTGGAGGATCTCGGCGATATGCGTCTTGATCTTGCTGTGCGGCATGACCACACTGTCGTGGTACGCCCGGCTTCCGTTGCGGACACGGGTGAGCATGTCCGCGATCGGGTCGGTCATCGTCATGGCGTGACGCCTTTCTCGCGGTGGTTCCCACCGGCTCCGGAACGCTGTTCCGGCGGCCGGGTTGCAGGCCTACCGCGATCGGGGGGAAATGCGGGGTTGGTACGGTTGCGAGTCTCGTTGTGCGTCTCGGGCTACCCGGAGCTCCGAACTACCAGGAACTCCGAACTACCAGGAACTCTTGGTGATGCCCGGCAGCTCGCCGCGGTGCGCCATCTGGCGCAGGCAGACCCGGCAGAGTCCGAAGACCCGGTACACCGAGCGGGACCGCCCACACCGCTGGCAGCGGGTGTAGCCACGCACGGCGTACTTCGGCTTGCGGTTCGACTTCTCGATCAGTGCCTTCTTGGCCATCTGTCTAGTTCTCCCGGAAGGGGAAGCCCAGCGCCCGCAGGAGCGCCCGACCCTCGTCGTCGGTGGTCGCGGTGGTCACGACCGTGATGTCCATGCCCCGAACCCGGTCGATGCGGTCGATGTCGATCTCATGGAAGATCGACTGCTCGACCACGCCGAAGGTGTAGTTGCCCCGGCCGTCGAACTGCTTCGGCGACAGTCCGCGGAAGTCGCGGATGCGCGGCAGTGCGATGCTGACCAGGCGGTCGAGGAACTCCCACATCCGGTCGCCGCGCAGAGTGACCTTCGCGCCGATCGGCATACCCTCGCGCAGCTTGAACTGGGCGATGGACTTGGTCGCGCGCCGCACGGCCGGCTTCTGGCCGGTGATGGCCGCGAGGTCACGCACGGCACCGTCGATGAGCTTCGCGTCCCGGGCGGCGTCGCCGACACCCATGTTCACGACGACCTTCACGACGCCGGGGATCTGCATGACGTTGGCGTAGGAGAACTCCTGCCGCAACGCCGAGGCGATCTCGGAGCGGTACCGCTGCTTCAGGCGCGGCACCGGACGGGCATCCGCGGTCCGGTCTTCGGTGGTGACAGTCATGTCTGGTCTCGATTCCCCACTGCTCTCGACTGCTCGCCGGTCTACAGCTCGGTGCCGGTGCGCCGGGAGATGCGGACCTTGGTGCCGTCCTCGTTGATCCGGTAGCCGATGCGGGTGGGCCTGCCATCCGACGGGTCGATGATCTGCACGTTGCTCACGTGGATCGGCGCTTCCTGGGTGACGATCCCCCCGGACTGCGAGCCACGCGCGCTCTGCTGGACGCGAGTGTGCCGGGTGATCCGGTTCGCACCCTCGACCAGAACCTTGTTCCGCTCCGGGTAGGCCCGTATCACCTTGCCCTTGAGGCCACGGTCCTTACCGGTGATGATCTGGACCGTGTCACCCTTCTTGATCTTAAGGCTGGCCACGGTCACAGCACCTCCGGCGCCAGAGAAATGATCTTCATGAACTTCTTGTCCCGCAGCTCGCGGCCGACCGGCCCGAAGATGCGGGTACCCCGGGGCTCACCGCCGTCCCGGATGAGCACCGCAGCGTTCTCGTCGAACCGGATGTAGGAGCCGTCCGGCCGCCGGCGCTCCTTCTTGGTGCGCACCACGACCGCCTTGACCACGTCGCCGCGCTTCACGCCGGCGCCGGGCAGGGCATCCTTGACCGTGCCGACGATGATGTCGCCGATCCCCGCGTAACGACGCCCAGAGCCGCCAAGCACCCGGATGCACAGAATCTCCCGCGCTCCGGTGTTGTCGGCGACCCGAAGTCGCGACTCCTGCTGAATCACTTTCCGCTCCTGATCACCCGGTACTACTGATCACCCGGTACTACTGACCAACCGGTACTGCCTGGCCGGGGGGCGTCGCCCCGGGTAACTCCTGTGCCTGTCCCGAGCGGTGGTGCCGCCCGCGAGGGTCGAACTACTTGGCCTTCTCGAGGACCTGGACGATCCGCCAGCGCTTGGTGGCGGACAGCGGCCGGGTCTCCATCAACAGCACGCGGTCGCCGACACCGGTGGTGCCGCTCTCGTCATGCGCCTTGATCTTCTTCGTCCGGCGGATCGTCTTGCCGTACAGCGGGTGCTGTACCCGGTCCTCGACGGCGACGACGACGGTCTTGGTCATCTTGTCGCTGACGACCAGGCCCTCGCGGACCTTGCGGAAGCCGCGCTCGGCCACCACCGCGTCAGCCGTGCCATCCGGGGCTGCGGCCGCCTGGGCCGGAGCCTCCTGCGAGGCGGTCTCGGTCTCGTCTGCCACTGCACTCACGCCCGTTCCGTCGCGTCGTCGTCCGCCGTACCGGCGGCCAGCGCCGGATCCTCGGTGATCCCCAGCTCCCGCTCGCGCATCACCGTGTAGATCTTGGCGATGTCACGCCGCACGGCACGCAGCCGGCGGTTGTTGGTCAGCTGCCCGGTCGCCGCCTGGAATCGGAGGTTGAACAGCTCCTCCTTGCCCTCCCGGAGCTTGTCGACGAGTTCCTCGCCGGACAGACCCCGCAGCTCGTCCGCGGTAGCGACAGCCATCACGCACCACCTTCACGAACCACGAACCGGCACTTCATCGGCAGCTTGTGGATGGCCCGCCGCATGGCCTCCCGGGCCACGGGCTCCGCGACTCCGGACAGCTCGAACATCACCCGACCGGGCTTGACGTTCGCGACCCACCACTCGGGCGAGCCCTTACCGGAACCCATCCGGGTCTCGGCCGGCTTCTTGGTCAGCGGACGGTCCGGGTAGATGTTGATCCAGACCTTGCCACCACGGCGGATGTGCCGCGTCATCGCGATACGAGCCGACTCGATCTGGCGGTTGGTCACGTAGGCCGACTCGATGGCCTGGATGCCGTACTCGCCGAAGGTGACCCGCGTACCGCCCTTGGCCGCACCGGTGCGCCCGGGGTGGTGCTGCTTGCGGTGCGCGACCTTCCGGGGAATCAGCATGATCTACTCCTCCGCCTTCTCCGGAGTGCCCGCGGCCGGCGCGCCGGCCGTCTCGGCCACAGCCGCGGTCGTCTCGGGCGCCTCGGCCGCGGTCGCCTTGGGCTCGATCACCTTGGAGTCGGTTGCCTCTGGCGCGGTCGCCCTGGGCTCCGTGGCCTCGGTGGGCTTCGTCTCGGTGGGCTTGGCCTCGGTGGGCTTGGCCTCGGTGGACTTCGCCTCAGCGGGCTTCGCCTCAGCCGACGTCGCCTCGGACGAGGTGGACTCGGTGGCGGGCGCGTTGCCGCCGCGACCGCGGCGCTCGTTGCGCGCCGCCGCGCGGCCGGCGTCGGTGCCGCCCTGGGTGGTGCCGGACGAGCCGGAGCGCGGACCACGGCGCGGCCGGTCCCGGCGGGTCTGGCGCTGCAGCGCCTCCTGCGCCTCACGCTCGGCGCGGCTCTGCACGATGTCGCCCTTGTAGATCCAGACCTTGACACCGATCCGGCCAAAGTTCGTCCGGGCCTCGTAGAAGCCGTAGTCGATGTCCGCGCGCAGCGTGTGCAGCGGGACCCGACCCTCGCGGTAGAACTCCGAGCGGCTCATCTCGGCGCCGCCAAGGCGACCGGAGCACTGCACCCGGATGCCCTTGGCGCCGCCCTTCATAGCGGTCTGCATCGCCTTGCGCATAGCCCGGCGGAAGCTGACCCGGCTGGAGAGCTGCTCAGCCACGCCCTGGGCGACCAGCTGCGCGTCCACCTCGGGGTTCTTGACCTCGAGGATGTTGAGCTGCACCTGCTTGCCGGTGAGCTTCTCCAGGTCGCCGCGGATGCGGTCAGCCTCGGCGCCACGGCGGCCGATCACGATGCCCGGGCGAGCGGTGTGGATGTCCACCCGCAGCCGGCCCTGGGTCCGCTCGATGTCGACCCTGCTGATCCCGGCCCGCTCCATGCCCCGCGACATCATCTTGCGGATCTTCACGTCCTCGCCGACGTACGCCTTGTACAACTTGTCGGCGTACCAGCGGGACGTGAACTCCGAGGTGATGCCAAGCCGGAACCCGTGCGGGTTAACCTTCTGCCCCACTACCGGGCCCTCCTTGTCGTCTTCGCGCCCCGGCCGCCGGCCGCGGCGAGCGGCTCGCGGCTCTCCACCACGACGGTGATGTGGCTGGTGCGCTTGCGGATCCGGTAGGCCCGGCCTTGGGCACGGGGACGAATGCGCTTGAGCGTCGGCCCCTCGTCCACGTACACCTCGCCGACCCAGAGCGTGGCCGGGTCGAGGCCGTGGTTGTTCTCCGCGTTCGCCGCGGCGCTGGCGACGACCTTGTACACGTCGTCGCTGGCGGCCTGCGCGGCGAAGCGCAGGATGTCAAGCGCCTCGCTGACCGAACGGCCGCGGACCAGGTCGACGACCCGGCGGGCCTTCATCGGCGAGACCCGAACGTAGCGGGCCGACGCCTTCGCGCCCGGCAGGCCGGCCCGGGTCAGGCCGTCGACGAGATCGTCAGCCACGGCGTGACCTCCGGTCCTCCTTGACGTGCCCGCGGAAGGTCCGGGTCGGGGCGAACTCGCCGAGCTTGTGCCCGACCATGCCCTCGGTGATGAAGACCGGGACATGCTTGCGGCCGTCGTGCACGGCGATGGTGTGCCCCAGCATGTCGGGGATCACGGTGGAACGCCGCGACCAGGTCTTGATGACGTGCTTGGTGCCCTTGGAGTTCTGCAGGTCCACCTTCTTGAGCAGGTGGTCGTCGACGAACGGGCCCTTTTTCAGACTGCGTGGCATGGTTGTGTCTCCTCCTTCCTGCTCAGATCCGGTGAACGGGATACGACAACGGGCCGCGGGTGGCTATGGTCCGGATTCGCACGGTCACTACCGCCGCCTGTTCTGCTTACGCCGACGCACGATCAGCGCGTCGGAGGCCTTCTTGTGGGCCCGAGTCCGGCCCTCAGGACGGCCCTTCGGATTGACCGGGTGGCGACCACCGGAGGTCTTGCCCTCACCACCACCGTGCGGGTGGTCGACCGGGTTCATCGCGACACCACGGACGGTGGGCCGGCGGCCCTTCCAGCGCATCCGGCCGGCCTTGCCCCAGTTGATGTTGCTCTGCTCGGCGTTGCCGACCTCGCCGACGGTCGCCCGGCAGCGGACGTCGACGTTACGGATCTCGCCCGAGGGCATCCGCAGCTGTGCGTACGGGCCGTCCTTCGCGACGAGCTGCACGCTGGCGCCGGCGCTACGAGCGATCTTGGCGCCGCCGCCGGGACGCAGCTCGATGGCGTGGATCACGGTACCGGTCGGGATGTTGCGCAGCGGGAGCGCGTTGCCGGGCTTGATGTCGGCGCCGACCCCGGAACTGACCTGGTCGCCCTGCTTGAGGCGGACCGGGGCGAGGATGTAGCGCTTCTCGCCGTCGGCATAGTGCAACAGCGCGATCCGGGCGGTGCGGTTCGGGTCGTACTCGATGTGCGCGACCTTGGCCGGCACGCCGTCCTTGTCGCGACGGAAATCGACGACCCGGTAGGCCCGCTTGTGGCCGCCGCCCTGGTGCCGGGTGGTGATCCGGCCGTGGGCGTTGCGACCACCCTTGGAGTGCAGCGGGCGGACCAGTGACTTCTCCGGATGATCGCGGGTGATCTCGACGAAGTCGGCCACGCTCGCGCCTCGACGCCCCGGCGTCGTCGGCTTGTACCTACGAATACCCATGGCTTCCTACCGTCCCTGGCCCGTCGATCCTCGGCCCACCGTGCTCTGGTCTGCCGCCGTGTCGCGCTCAGCCACCAGGACCGCCGAAGATCTCGATCGTGTCACCGGGGGCGAGGCTGACCAGCGCACGCTTGGTTGCCGACCGGTGGCCCCAGCCGTGCTTGGTCCGCTTGCGCTTGCCCTGCCGGTTGATGGTGTTCACCCGCAGGACCCGCACATCGAAGATCTGCTGGACGGCCAGCTTGATCTGCGTCTTGTTCGCGTCCGGGTGCACGATGAACGTGTAGACGTTCTCGTCGAGCAGGCCGTAGCTCTTCTCCGAGACCACCGGCCGCAGGATGACGTCACGCGGGTCGGGAATCACTTGTTCTCCTCCGCCCCGGCCGCGGGCTGCGCTGCCGGACGGCTGTCGCGGGCGAGGAACGCGGCCAGCGCTTCCTCGGTGAAGACGACGTCGTCGCTGACCAGCACGTCGTAGGTGTTGAGCTGGCCCGGGTCGAGCAGGTGCACCGCAGCGGCGTTGCGCAGGCTCTTCCAGGTCAGCTCGTCGGTGCGACTGGCGATGACGAGCACCCGGCGGGTGTCGGCGATCGCGCGCAGCGTCGTCACGGCGGACTTCGTCGACGGGGCCTCGCCAGTGACCAGTGCGGCGACCACGTGGACCCGGTTGTTGCGCGCCCGGTCAGAGAGCGCGCCGCGCAGCGCGGCGGCCTTCATCTTCTTGGGCGTGCGCTGGTCGTACTTGCGCGGCGTGGGGCCGTGCACGACGCCACCGCCGGCGAACTGCGGCGCCCGCAGTGAGCCCTGCCGGGCGCGCCCGGTGCCCTTCTGCCGGTACGGCTTGCGGCCACCGCCGCGCACCTCGCCGCGGGTCTTGGTGTCGTGGGTGCCCTGGCGGGCGGCCGCGAGCTGTGCCACCACGACCTGGTGGATCAGCGGCACGTTCAGTGGGACGTCGAACACGCCACCGGGCAGATCAACGCTGCCGCCGCCGTGCACCTCGAGGGAGCGCGTCGTGGCGCCGCTGTCCGAGGTGCCGCTGTTCGAGGTGGAGGCGTCCGCGTCGGACGCCGTCGCCACCGGGGTCATGCCGAGACCTCCTGTCCGGTACCGGCCGCGACCGAGGTGAAGTCCTCGGGCGCCGGGCGCTTGGCCGCGCTGCGCACGAAGACCAGTCCACCGTCGGGACCGGGCACCGCGCCCTTGACCAGCAGATAGCCACGCTCGGTGTCGACAGCGTGGATCGTCAGCCCGGGCGTGGTGGTGCGCGCGTGGCCCATCCGGCCGGCCATCCGCAGACCCTTGAACACGCGGCCGGGGGTGGCACAGCCGCCGACGGAGCCCGGCGAGCGGTGCTTGCGCTCGACGCCGTGCCCGGCGCCCAGGCCCTTGAAGCCGTGGCGCTTCATGACACCGGCGAAGCCCTTGCCCTTGGAGGTGCCGGTGACGTCGACGACCGCGCCGACGGGGAACACCTCGTTCGTCAGCTCCTGGCCGGGTCGGTAGTTGCCGGCGTCGGCGGTGCGCAGCTCGGCAAGGTGACGTCGTGGGGTGACACCGCTCGTGGCGAAGTGCCCCCGGGCCGGCTGGTTGATCCTTCGCGGGTCGACATCGCCGTACCCGAGCTGAACGGCCGAATAGCCGTCGGCGTCCGGCGTCTTGACCTGCGTGACGACATTGGGTCCGGCCTGGATGACGGTGACCGGCACGACGCGGTTGTTCGCGTCCCATACCTGGGTCATCCCGAGCTTGGTGCCCAGGAGCCCTCTGTAGTTGCGGATGAGCATGACTGCGCCGGCCCCTCTTACAGCTTGATCTCGATGTCGACGCCGGCGGGCAGGTCGAGGCGCATGAGCGAGTCGACCGTCTTCGGCGTCGGGTCAAGGATGTCGATCAGCCGCTTGTGCGTCCGCATCTCGAAGTGCTCGCGGCTGTCCTTGTACTTGTGCGGCGACCGGATGACGCAGTAGATGTTCTTCTCCGTCGGCAGCGGCACCGGTCCCGCGACCTGCGCACCCGTCCGGGTCACCGTCTCGACGATCTTCCGCGCCGAGCTGTCGATGACCTCGTGGTCATAGGCCTTGAGCCGAATGCGGATCTTCTGTGCCGCCATGGTGGGCTTCGCCTGTCCTGTCTGTCTCGTCCGGCCGGTACCGCTTACCGGGTCACCGCCCGTAGACCCCGTCCGCCGGGGGCGCCCTGAGGCGCCCCGCCGCCGGCGGCGCGGGAATCTGCCGGTTGTACCGCTGTCTCGTGCCGGTCCCCCGCCGACGGAGTCGACGGCGCGGTTCCGGTTGGCTGCCGTGGTGCTGGCTGCCGTGTCGCGTTGCCACGTCGGCGGCCGGGCACCCGGCAGCCGGCCCACCCAGCAGTCCTGCGCCCCGCGGCGACCACCGCGCCGCACAGGATGTCCGGGCAAGCAATGCGGGCGGTGGGTCCGGATCACCCGGACCCACCGCCCGCATGCACTACTTGAGAACCTTCGTGACCTGGCCCGCGCCGACGGTCCGGCCACCCTCGCGGATGGCGAAGCGCAGACCCTCCTCCATGGCGATCGGCTGGATGAGCTCGACCGTCATCTCGGTGTTGTCGCCCGGCATGACCATCTCGGTGCCCTCGGGGAGGGTCACGACGCCGGTCACGTCGGTGGTGCGGAAGTAGAACTGCGGCCGGTAGTTCTTGAAGAACGGCGTGTGGCGGCCGCCCTCGTCCTTGTTCAGGATGTAGACGCGGGCCTCGAACACCGTGTGCGGAGTGATCGACTTCGGCTTCACGATGACCTGGCCGCGCTCGACGTCCTCACGCTTGATGCCGCGCAGGAGCAGGCCGACGTTGTCGCCCGCACGCCCTTCGTCGAGCAGCTTGCGGAACATCTCGACGCCGGTCACCGTCGTGGAGGTCGTCTCCGCCTTGATACCGACGATCTCGACGGTCTCGTTGACCTTGACGATGCCACGCTCGACGCGGCCGGTGACGACCGTGCCACGACCGGTGATCGTGAAGACGTCCTCGATCGGCATGAGGAACGGCCGGTCGATGTCACGCTGCGGCTCGGGGATCGACTCGTCGACCGCGGCCATGAGCTCGAGGAGCTTCGCGCCCCACTCCTTGTCACCCTCCAGCGCCTTGAGCGCGGAGACGCGGATGACCGGGACGTCGTCGCCGGGGAACTCGTAGGAGCTCAGCAGCTCGCGGACCTCGAGCTCGACGAGCTCCAGGATCTCCTCGTCGTCGACCATGTCGGCCTTGTTCAGCGCGACGACGATGTACGGCACGCCGACCTGACGAGCGAGCAGCACGTGCTCCTTCGTCTGCGGCATCGGGCCGTCGGTCGCGGAGACCACCAGGATCGCGCCGTCCATCTGGGCGGCACCGGTGATCATGTTCTTGATGTAGTCCGCGTGACCCGGGC
The DNA here is from genome assembly GCF_023243075.1 of Frankia sp. AiPa1. Taxonomy (GTDB): domain Bacteria; phylum Actinomycetota; class Actinomycetes; order Frankiales; family Frankiaceae; genus Frankia. Next base: position 206,090 of record NZ_JALKFZ020000001.1, read on the forward strand.
AGTCGACGTGCGCGTAGTGCCGGCTGTCGGTCTGGTACTCGACGTGCGCGATGGAGATGGTGATACCGCGGGCCTTCTCCTCCGGCGCCTTGTCGATCTGGTCGAACGGCGTGAAGGGGTTGAGGTCCGGGTAGGCGTCGTGCAGGACCTTGGTGATCGCCGCGGTCAGAGTGGTCTTGCCATGGTCGATGTGACCGATGGTGCCGATGTTGACGTGCGGCTTGGTCCGCTCGAACTTCTGCTTCGCCACGGGTGTCCCTCCAAGGACGGGTGGTGTCGTGCTGGTGTAGTCAGGGTGGGGTGCTGCTCACGCCGTGCGGGCGCTCACTCCCCCCGCGCCTTGGCGATGATCTCCTTGGCGACGTTCGCGGGAACCTCGGCGTAGGAGTCGAACTGCATCGAGTAGCTGGCCCGGCCAGAGGTCTTCGACCGCAGGTCACCCACGTAGCCGAACATCTCTGACAACGGAACCGTGGCCCGCACGATGCGGGAACCGCCGCGCTCCTCCATCGCCTGGATCTGCCCTCGCCGCGAGTTCAGGTCGCCGATCACGTCACCCATGTGGTCCTCGGGCGTCGTGACCTCGACCGCCATCAGCGGCTCGAGCAGCACCGGGTCGGCCTTGCGGGCCGCGTCCTTGAACACCATGGAGCCGGCGATCTTGAACGCGAGTTCGGAGGAGTCCACGTCGTGGTACTGCCCGTCCAGGAGGGTCACCTTGACGTCGACCAGCGGGTAACCGGCGAGCACGCCGAACTCCATGGCCTCCTGGCAGCCCGCGTCCACCGAGGGGATGTACTCCTTGGGGATGCGCCCGCCGGTGACCTTGTTCTGGAACTCGTAGCCACCGCCGTCGCCGCCGGAGGGCTCCAGGTTAATGATCACGCGGGCGTACTGGCCGGAGCCACCCGTCTGCTTCTTGTGGGTGTAATCGACCTTCTCCACCTTGCGGCGGATGGTCTCCCGGTAGGCGACCTGCGGCTTGCCGACGTTCGCCTCGACGCTGAACTCGCGGCGCATCCGGTCTACCAGCACGTCGAGGTGCAGTTCGCCCATGCCGGCGATGATTGTCTGACCGGTCTCCTCGTCGGTGCGGACCTGGAAGGTCGGGTCCTCCTCGGCGAGCCGCTGGATCGCGGTACCCAGCTTCTGCTGGTCGGCCTTGGTCTTCGGCTCGATCGCGACGTGGATGACCGGAGCCGGGAAGGTCATCGACTCCAGGATCACCGGCGCGTTCGGGTCACAGAGCGTGTCACCGGTGGTGGTGTTCTTCAGCCCGACCACGGCGACGATCTGGCCCGCGCCGACGCCGTCGCGGTCCTCCCGGTGGTTGGCGTGCATCTGCAGGATGCGGCCGATCCGCTCCTTACGGTCCTTCGTGGAGTTCAGGACCGGGGAGCCACCGGAGATCTTGCCGGAGTAGACCCGGATGTAGGTCAGCTTGCCGACGTACGGGTCGCTCATAATCTTGAAGGCGAGCGCGGAGAACGGCGCGTCCTCGCTCGGCTCCCGGCGGACCTCGACGCTCTCGTCGCCGACCGCGTGGCCGATGGTGGCGTCGATGTCGAGCGGGTTCGGGAGGAACTCGACAACCGCGTCGAGCATGGGCTGGACGCCCTTGTTCTTGAACGCCGACCCGCACAGTACCGGGTTGACCTTGCTGCCAAGGGTCGCCCGCCGCAGTGCCGCGACCAGCTGCTCCTCGGTGGGCTCCTCGCCCTCGAGGTAGAGCTCCATCAGCTCGTCGTCGTTCTCGGCGACGGTCTCGATGAGCTTGTCTCGCCACTCCTGCGCCGCTTCGGCGTGGTCGTCCGGGATGTCAACGGTGTCGTAGGACGCACCCTTGTCCTCGGACTGCCACAGGAGGCCCTTCATCCGGATGAGGTCGATGACGCCGCGGAAGTCCGCCTCCACGCCCCAGGGGAGCTGGATGACGGCGGGTGTCGCGTCGAGCCGGTCGACCATCATGTCGACGCAGCGGTGGAACTCCGCGCCGACCCGGTCCATCTTGTTGACGAAGGCGATCCGCGGCACGTCGTAGCGGTCGGCCTGTTTCCAGACCGTCTCGCTCTGCGGCTCAACCCCGGCAACCGCGTCGAACACCGCGACCGCACCATCCAGGACACGCAGCGAGCGTTCGACCTCGACGGTGAAGTCGACGTGGCCGGGCGTGTCGATGATGTTGATGGTGTGGTCGCGCCACATACAGGTGGTGGCGGCGGAGGTGATGGTGATCCCCCGCTCCTGCTCCTGCTCCATCCAGTCCATCGTGGCGCCGCCCTCGTGGACCTCACCGATCTTGTAGTTCACACCGGTGTAGAAGAGGATGCGCTCGGTGGTGGTGGTCTTGCCCGCGTCGATGTGGGCCATGATCCCGATGTTGCGGGTCCTAGCCAGCGAAGAGGCTGCGTCAGAAGGCATATCGAGCTACCAGCGGTAGTGGGCGAAGGCCTTGTTGGACTCCGCCATCTTGTGGGTGTCCTCCCGGCGCTTCACGCTCGCGCCGAGACCATTGCTCGCGTCGATGAGCTCGTTCATCAGCCGCTCGGTCATCGTCTTCTCACGACGAGCCCGGGAGTAGCCGACGAGCCAGCGCAGCGCGAGCGTCGTGCTGCGACCGGCCCGCACCTCGACCGGCACCTGGTAGGTGGCGCCACCTACCCGGCGGCTGCGCACCTCGAGGGTGGGCTTGACGTTGTCCAGCGCTCGCTTGAGCGTGACGACCGGGTCGTTGCCGGTCTTGTTCTTCGCGCCCTCGAGCGCGCCGTACACGATGCGCTCCGCGACGGACTTCTTACCGCTCATCAGCACCTTGTTCACCAGCGCGGTCACCAGCGGCGACCCGTACACCGGGTCGACGACGACGGCGTGCTTGGGCGCGGGCCCCTTGCGCGGCATCAGCCCTTCTCCTTCTTCGCGCCGTAGCGGCTGCGAGCCTGCTTGCGGTTACGGACGCCCTGCGTGTCGAGAGCGCCACGGACGATCTTGTAGCGGACACCCGGAAGGTCCTTCACCCGGCCACCGCGGACGAGGACGATCGAGTGCTCCTGCAGGTTGTGGCCGACACCGGGGATGTAGGCAGTGACCTCGATCCCGCTGTTCAGCCGGACACGGGCCACCTTGCGCAGCGCCGAGTTGGGCTTCTTCGGGGTGGTCGTGTAGACGCGGGTGCACACGCCACGACGCTGAGGGCTCCCCTTGAGTGCGGGGGTCTTGGTCTTCTCGACCTTGTCCTGCCGGCCCTTGCGGACCAGCTGCTGGATCGTGGGCAACGCCGCTCCCGTTCCTGTCACGCCTCGTCGTACTGCCTTGGGCAACCAGACCGGTACCCGGCCTACCTGCATGTCCGCCCGCGCCCCCGCACCCGAGCCACTCCCGCGATGCCAGCCGCACCTGGATCACTCCCGGTGCTGCCCAGCGCCACGCGGCTCCCGTGACGCCGCTGGCACCCCGTGCTGCCACACGGTGCCACCTGGTGACTTCGATCGGACTTCCGACCCACGCGGTCGGGCGTGTCGCGCCATCTGAACCGCAGAGGATCCAGACATTGAGGATCCATCCGCGGTGTGGAAAGCGCGCCAACCCGCCCGGCCGCGTAGCGGAACCGAGCCCGACTGTCGCCGACGGCTACCTGAGCGGTGACGTTACGTCAACCAGCCTGGCACCACGGCGCCACATCGAAGTACGGGACGCACGCCAGAACCACGTGGGCTCCGGCCACAGGAATCAACAGTACTCCACGGCCGCGTCAGGTGTCGAACGGGGTGCCCGGCGGACACTCACGCCGACACACCCCACCACGACATCACGCCGTGCTCCGCCCGCCGCACCCATGTCGCCCCTGCTCACTGTGCCCATGGCTGCCACTCATAACCCTGTTCAGGGCGGCTGACCATGGCTGCCGACCGGGACCGGCGCTGGCAGGCTGTACCGGACAGGACGATACCGGCAATGGAGGCCCAGAAGGACATGTTCGACGCAGAAGACAGCCGCCTCCGGCCCGCCGCCCACCCGGCCCCAGCCAACACCGGCGCCGCCGATGCCAGCGCCGCCGATGCCAGCGCTACTGACACCGGCGGCGCCACCACCCGCAACACCGCCGCCAAGGCGCCCCCCGCCGCCACCCGGAACAGCGCGGCCCAGAACGCCGGGGCCCGGACGCGTCCCGCCGACGCGCGGGGCCGCCCGAGCCGGGAACAGGTGCTGGCCGCCCACGGCACGACCGTCCCCAACCTGGTAGCTCCCGAGACCGTCGTCCTGCTCTGCGGGATCAACCCGTCCCTGGAGTCCGGCGCGACCGGCTTCCATTTCGCCAACCCGAGCAACCGCCTTTGGCCGGTCCTACACCAGGCCGGCTTCACGCCGCGCCGCCTGCATCCCAGCGAGACCGACGAACTCACCAGCCGCGGCATCAGCATCACGAGTCTGGTCATGCGCGCCACCGCCCGCGCGGACGAGATCGACGACGACGAGATCCGCGCCGGTGTCGGCCCCCTGACCGACCTGGTCGAACGCATCTCCCCGCGCTGGGTCGCCTTCCTCGGGCTGGCCGCTTACCGCATCGGCTTCCGCCGACGCACCGCCCGCGTCGGCCACCAGCCCGAGACTCTGGGCCCCGCTGGCATCTGGCTGCTCCCGAACCCCAGCGGACTCAACGCTCATTACCAGCTCCCCGACCTCGTCCGCGTCTACGGCGAGCTGCACGCGGCCGTCTCTGCACCTCGGGCCCGCCCGGTGACGGGCTCTGCCTCGACCCTTCGGCAGAGCCACGAAGGTACGGTGACGCTACTGTAGGCTCTTACCCCCACCCGTCCGGTTTGTCCCCCCAGAAGCCGTACATGGCGATGCTGATTGGCGTCTGGGCCAACCGAGAAGGTCGAGGCCGAGCGAGCCGGGTGCTGGCGGTAGTTGGCGGGGCCTGTGCCGCGGCTGAGGCCGCCGCGGCCAGGTATCGGTCCGGTCCCCCGAGCGGCGTCGGACCTTTCATGCAGGCCGACGACGACCAGGTCGGCGTGACGACGAGGCCGGTGACGACGAGGCCGGTGACGACGAGGCCGGTGAGGACTGGAGCGGTGAGGGCCAGGCCAGGGTTTGGGGCAGATCCGCGGAGAAGCGCGGAGGAAGAAGGTCGCCGACCAGGGCCCAGAAATCGGCACCGGGGGCCGCCTCGAGCCGTAGGCGTTCGTCGGAGTCCGCGCCGGCGCTGTCGAAGGCCAGCCGCCAGGAGTGCAGGTGGGTCCGCCCGGTGACGGTGCGCTCGAACAGCGGGTCACCCTCGATCGGATGACCGATCCAGGCCAGGTGGACGCGGATCTGGTGACGCCGGCCGCTGACCGGTGTCGCCGCCAGCAGCGTGAAGTCCCCGCCTTCCCACAGCCGCTTGAAGGTCGTCACGGACGGGTAGACGCGAACATGTCCGAAGACCGCCTCGGCCGGAACCGACCAGCGCCCGGCCGTCATGTCAGGGTCCCCGCCGTCGACGGAAGCCGGCGCGGCGGGGGAATCGGTGGTCGTTTCGATGGCGGCGCGGTCAGCGGCGACGCGGACGCGGTTCTTCCGTCCGACGCTGAGCGGCAGATCGATCGTCCCGGTCAACGGCAGGCCGCGGGTGCGGGTGAGCAGCAGGTAGGTCTTGTCGACGGTGCGGCGCTGGAACTGACGGGTGAGGTCGCCGTGGTGGCGCAGCTCGCGGGCGAACAGGATCAGGCCCGAGGTGACCTTGTCAATGCGATGGACGGGAAAGAGCTCCTCGCCCTCCGCCGCCGCCAGCCGGACAAGGTCGGTGTCGTGGCGCTCCCCCATCACCGAGATCCCGGCTGGCTTGTTCAGCGCCAGCACCGCCTCATCCTCGAACAGCAGATGTCGCCTGCGGATCTGCGCCCAGGGCACGGACGTCGCCGCAGCCGTCGTTCCCGCCTGGCCGTCGATCGTCACCGGTCGTCCATCCCTCCGGAAATGCCGAACGGCGGCCCGGCGCCCCTCGATTGGGAGGGGAGGCCGGGCCGCCGTCAGGTTACGCGTGGATCAGCGGCTCAGCGGAAGTCGCCAGAGCTGCGGTAGTCGAAATCGTCGAGCGGGACGGCCTGCCCGGAGCCCGTGCCGAAGGCGCCGTACTCGACACTGCCGCCATCCTCGTAGGCCCCGACGGAGTACATCGCCGCGCGCGCCTCCTCGGTCGGCTCCACCCGGATGTTGCGGTACCGGGAGATGCCCGTGCCCGCCGGGATCAGCTTTCCGATGATGACGTTCTCCTTCAGGCCGACGAGCGAGTCCGAGCGCGCGTTGATCGCCGCGTCGGTGAGCACTCGGGTCGTCTCCTGGAAGGAGGCCGCCGACAGCCAGGACTCGGTGGCCAGCGACGCCTTGGTGATTCCCATCAGCACTGGCCGGGCCGAGGCGGGCTGGCCGCCCTCCTCGACGACGCGCCGGTTCTCCGATTCGAAGCGGGCCCGCTCGCACAGCTCGCCGGGCAGCAGGACGGTCTCGCCGGACTCGAGCACGTTCACCCGCTTGAGCATCTGGCGGATGATGATCTCGATGTGCTTGTCGTGGATGGACACGCCCTGCGACCGGTACACCTCCTGGACCTGTTCGACCAGGTGGAGCTGAACCTGACGCGGGCCGAGGATGCGTAGCACCTCGTGCGGGTCGACGGCACCGTCGACGACCTGGTTGCCGACCTCGATGCGATCGCCCTCGCGGACACGCAGCCGGGAGCGACGGGAGACCGGGTAGGCGATCTCCTCGCTGCCGTCGTCGGGAACGACCACGACCTTGAAGGTCTTCTCGGTCTCCTCGATCTTGATTCGGCCGGAGACCTCGGTGATCGGCGCCTTACCCTTGGGGCTGCGGGCCTCGAACAGCTCGACGACACGCGGCAGACCCTGGGTGATGTCGTCGCCGGCGACGCCGCCCGAGTGGAACGTACGCATCGTGAGCTGGGTGCCGGGTTCGCCGATGGACTGGGCAGCGACGATGCCGACGGCCTCGCCGACGTCCACCAGCTTGCCGGTGGCCAGCGACCGGCCGTAGCACTGGGCGCACACGCCCATCCGGGACTCGCAGGTCAGGGCGGAGCGGACCCGGACGTTCTCGATGCCGGCCTCGATGATCTGGCCGATCGCGACATCGCCGGCGTCGGTGCCGGCGGGCACGATGATCTCACCGTGCTCGTCGACGGCGTCGGAGGCGAGCGTGCGCGCGTAGGCCGAGGTTTCGGCGTAGCGGTCGCGCACCAGGACGCCGTCGGCGCCGCGGCTGGCGATCCGGGTGAGGATGCCGCGCTCGGTGCCGCAGTCCTCCTCGCGCACGATGACGTCCTGGCTGACGTCGACGAGCCGGCGGGTCAGGTAGCCGGAGTCGGCGGTACGCAGGGCGGTGTCGGCCAGACCCTTTCGGGCACCGTGGGTCGAGATGAAGTACTCGACCACAGTGAGGCCCTCGCGGAAGTTCGCCTTGATCGGCCGCGGGATGATCTCACCCTTCGGGTTTGAGACCAGACCACGCATGCCGGCGAGCTGCCGGATCTGCATCATGTTTCCGGCGGCACCCGAGCTGACCAGCACATGGACCGGGTTGGTCTTCGGGAAGTTCGCCTCCATGGCCTCGGCGATCTTGTTGGTCGCCTCGGTCCAGATCTGGACAAGCTCGCTGCGGCGCTCCTCGTCGGAGAGGAAGCCGCGGTCGAACTGCTTCTGCACCCGGTCGGCCCGCTGCTCGTACTCGTCGAGAATCTGCGCCTTGTTCGGCGGCGCGACGACGTCCTCGATGGCGACGGTGACCCCGGACCGGGTCGCCCAGTAGAAACCGGCGCTCTTGAGCGCGTCCAGCGTCGCCGCGACCTGGATCTTCGGGTACCGCTCGGCCAGGTCGTTGACGATAGCGGCCTGGGCCTTCTTGTTCAGCTGGTCGTTGATGAAGGGGTAGCCCTCCGGCAACGCCTCGTTGAGCAGGCAGCGACCGAAGGTGGTCTCCAGGGTGAAGACATCCCCGGTGATCCAGTCGGCCGGCGGCGTCCACTCCGAGGGCGGGGTGGTGTCGCGCAGCCGGACGCTGATCCGCGCCTGCAGCGCGATCTCCTTCGCGTCGAAGGCCATCTGCGCCTCGGCCACCGACGAGAACGCCCGACCCTCGCCGATGGAGTCCTCGGCCATCGTCGAGAGGTGGAACACGCCGGTGACCATGTCCAGCGAGGGCATGGCCAGCGGCCGGCCGGACGCCGGCGAGAGGATGTTGTTGCTCGACAGCATCAGGATCCGCGCTTCGGCCTGGGCCTCGGCGGACAGCGGCAGGTGCACCGCCATCTGGTCACCGTCGAAGTCGGCGTTGAACGCGGTGCAGACCAGCGGGTGGATCTGGATGGCCTTGCCCTCGACCAGCTGCGGCTCGAAGGCCTGGATGCCCAGGCGGTGCAGGGTCGGTGCCCGGTTGAGCAGCACCGGGTGCTCGGTGATGACCTCTTCGAGCACGTCCCACACGACCGGGCGGGCCCGCTCGACCATCCGCTTGGCCGACTTGATGTTCTGCGCGTGGTTGAGGTCCACCAGGCGCTTCATCACGAACGGCTTGAACAGCTCCAGTGCCATCTGCTTGGGCAGACCGCACTGGTGCAGCTTGAGCTGCGGACCGACGACGATGACCGACCGGCCGGAGTAGTCGACCCGCTTGCCGAGCAGGTTCTGGCGGAACCGGCCCTGCTTGCCCTTGAGCATGTCGGACAGCGACTTGAGCGGACGGTTACCCGGGCCGGTGACCGGCCGGCCGCGGCGGCCGTTGTCGAACAGCGCGTCGACGGCCTCCTGCAGCATCCGCTTCTCGTTGTTGACGATGATCTCGGGCGCGCCGAGATCGAGCAGCCGCTTGAGCCGGTTGTTCCGGTTGATCACCCGGCGGTACAGGTCGTTGAGGTCGGAGGTCGCGAAGCGGCCACCGTCGAGCTGCACCATCGGCCGCAGGTCCGGCGGGATCACCGGCACGCAGTCGAGCACCATCCCCATCGGGGAGTTGCGGGTGTTCAGGAACGCGGAGACGACCTTGAGCCGCTTGAGCGCACGGGCCTTCTTCTGCCCCTTGCCGCTGCGGATGGTCTCGCGCAGCGACTCCGCCTCGGCGGCCAGGTCGAACTCGGAGATGCGCCGCTGCAGTGCCTCGGCGCCCATGCCACCGTCGAAGTACTGGCCGAACCGGTCGCGCAGCTCGCGGTAGAGCAGCTCGTCCGGCTCCAGGTCCTGGACCTTCATGTTCTTGAAGCGGTCGAAGACCCGGCCAAGATCGTCGATCTTACGCTGCGAACGGTCGCGGATCTGCCGCATCTCGCGCTCGGCCGACTCGCGGACCTTGCGCCGCGCGTCGCCCTTGGCGCCCTCCGCTTCGAGCTGCGCGAGGTCGCCCTCGAGCCGCTTCTGCCGGGTCTCGACGTCGGCGTTCTTCCTGTCCTCGAGCTGCTGCTTCTCCACGCCGATGCGGGCCTCGAGGGTAGGCAGGTCGCGGTGGCGCGCGTCCGTGTCCACCTTGGTGATCATGTAGGCGGCGAAGTAGATGACCTTCTCAAGGTCCTTCGGTGCCAGGTCCAGCAGGTAGCCAAGGCGGCTCGGGACACCCTTGAAGTACCAGATGTGGGTGACCGGGGCGGCGAGCTCGATATGGCCCATCCGCTCACGGCGCACCTTCGCCCGGGTGACCTCGACGCCACAGCGCTCGCAGATGATCCCCTTGAACCGGACCCGCTTGTACTTGCCGCAGTAGCACTCCCAGTCCCGGGTCGGCCCGAAGATCTTCTCGCAGAAGAGGCCGTCCTTCTCGGGCTTCAGGGTGCGGTAGTTGATCGTCTCCGGCTTCTTGACCTCGCCGTGCGACCACTGTCGGATGTCGTCCGCGGTGGCAAGACCGATGCGCAGTTCGTCGAAGAAGTTGACGTCCAGCAAGACTGTCGCCTGCTCTCTCTATTTCGGTCGGGACGCAGGGAGTCGGTCAGACTTCCTCGACGCTGTTCGGCTCGCGCCGGGACAGGTCGATCCCGAGTTCCTCCGCCGCACGGAAGACGTCCTCGTCGGTGTCACGCATCTCGATCTGCACACCGTCGCTCGAGAGCACCTCGACGTTGAGGCACAGCGACTGCATCTCCTTGATGAGCACCTTGAACGACTCCGGGATACCGGGCTCCGGAATGTTCTCGCCCTTGACGATCGCCTCGTAGACCTTGACCCGGCCCACGACGTCGTCCGACTTGATAGTCAGCAGCTCCTGCAGGGCGTAGGCGGCGCCGTAGGCCTCCAGCGCCCAGACCTCCATCTCACCGAACCGCTGGCCACCGAACTGCGCCTTACCACCCAGGGGCTGCTGGGTGATCATCGAGTAGGGGCCGGTCGAGCGAGCATGAATCTTGTCGTCGACCAGATGGAGCAGCTTGAGGATGTAGATGTAGCCCACCGCCACCGGGTACGGGTACGGCTCGCCGGTACGGCCGTCGAACAGCGTGGCCTTGCCGGAGGAGCCGATCAGCTGGACGCCATCGCGGTTCGGCAGGGTCGAGTCGAGCAGGCCGGTGATCTCCTCCTCTCGCGCGCCGTCGAACACCGGGGTCGACACGTTCGTCCCGGCGGGGGCGGCGTCGGCGCCGATGCCGCGCAACCGCTCCTTCCAGCCCTCGGTACCGGCATCCACCTGCCAGCCGGTCTTGGCGACCCAGCCGAGGTGGGTCTCCAGGATCTGGCCGATGTTCATCCGGCGGGGCACGCCGTGCGGGTTGAGCACGACGTCGACCGGGGTGCCGTCCTCGAGGAAGGGCATGTCCTCGGCGGGGAGGATCTTGGCGATGACGCCCTTGTTGCCGTGCCGGCCGGCGAGCTTGTCGCCATCGGTGATCTTCCGCTTCTGGGCGACGTACACCCGGACCAGCTCGTTGACGCCGGGGGGCAGCTCGTCGCCGTCCTCGCGGGAGAACACCCGCACGCCGATGACCTTGCCGGACTCGCCGTGCGGCACCTTCAGCGAGGTGTCGCGGACCTCGCGGGCCTTCTCGCCGAAGATCGCACGCAGCAGCCGCTCCTCCGGAGTCAGCTCGGTCTCGCCCTTCGGGGTGACCTTGCCGACCAGGACGTCACCGGTCTGCACGTCGGCACCGATCCGGATGATCCCGCGCTCGTCGAGGTCGGCCAGGACCTCCTCGGCGACGTTCGGGATGTCCCGGGTGATCTCCTCCGGGCCGAGCTTGGTGTCGCGGGCGTCGACCTCGTGCTCCTCGATGTGGATCGACGAGAGCACGTCGTCCTGCACGAGGCGTTGCGACAGGATGATCGCGTCCTCGTAGTTGTGCCCCTCCCACGGCATGAAGGCGACCAGCAGGTTCTTGCCAAGCGCCATCTCGCCGTTGTCGGTGCACGGGCCGTCCGCGATGACGTCGCCGGCCTCGATCCGGTCGCCCTCGAAGACGATCGGCTTCTGGTTGATGCAGGTGCCCTGGTTTGAGCGGCGGAACTTGGCCAGCCGATAGGTACGCCGGGTGCCGTCGTCGTGCATGACGGTGATGTAGTCGGCGGAGAGGTCCTCGACCACGCCGGCCTGGACCGCGACGATCACGTCACCGGCGTCCTTGGCCGCGCGAGCCTCCATACCGGTGCCGACCAGCGGCGCCTCGGAGCGCAGCAGCGGCACCGACTGGCGCTGCATGTTCGAGCCCATCAGCGCGCGGTTGGCGTCGTCGTGCTCGAGGAACGGGATCATGGCCGTGGCCACGGACACCATCTGCCGCGGCGAGACGTCCATGTAGTCGACCTCGTCCGGCGGGATGAACTCGACCTCACCGCCCTTGCGGCGGACCAGGACGCGGTCTTCGGCGAACGTCCCGTCGGGACGCAGTGGCGTGTTCGCCTGCGCCTTGACGTGCCGGTCCTCCTCGTCCGCGGTCAGGTAGTCGATCTGCTCGGTGACCCGGCCGCTGACGACCTTGCGGTACGGGGTCTCGACGAAGCCGAACGGGTTGACCCGCGCGAACGTCGACAGCGAGCCGATCAGGCCGATGTTCGGGCCTTCCGGCGTCTCGATCGGGCACATCCGGCCGTAGTGGCTGGGGTGCACGTCTCGGACCTCGAAGCCGGCCCGTTCCCGGGACAGACCACCCGGGCCCAGCGCCGACAGGCGGCGCTTGTGGGTCAGGCCCGCCAACGGGTTGGTCTGGTCCATGAACTGGGAGAGCTGGCTGGTGCCGAAGAACTCCTTGATGGAGGCGACGACCGGCCGGATGTTGATCAGGGTCTGCGGCGTGATCGCCTCGACGTCCTGGGTGGTCATCCGCTCCCGGACGACTCGCTCCATCCGCGCCAGGCCCAGGCGGACCTGGTTCTGGATGAGTTCGCCGACCGTGCGCAGCCGCCGGTTGCCAAAGTGGTCGATGTCGTCGACCTCGTACTCGGCCGGGTCGGCACCCGCGTGCAGCTTGACGACGTACTCGATCGTGCGCACGATGTCGTCCTCGGTGAGGACGCCGACATCGTGCGCGACCTCGAGCGAGAGCTTCTTGTTGACCTTGTAGCGGCCGACCTTGGCCAGGTCGTAGCGCTTCGGGTTGAAGAAGAGGTTCTCCAACAGGGTCTGCGCCGACTCCCGCGTCGGCGGCTCGCCCGGGCGCAGCTTGCGGTAGATGTCCAGCAGCGCGTCATCCTGGCTGGCGGTGTGGTCCTTCTCCAGGGTGACCCGCATCGACGGGAAGTCGCCGAAGCGCTCCAGGATGCGCGCCTCGTCCCAGCCGAGCGCCTTGAGCAGCACGGTGACGGACTGGCGGCGCTTGCGGTCGATGCGGACGCCGACGGTGTCCCGCTTGTCGATCTCGAACTCGAGCCAGGCGCCCCGGCCCGGGATCACCTTGCAGGAGTAAAGGTCCTTGTCGGACGCCTTGTCGAGGCTGCGTTCGAAGTACACCCCGGGGGACCGGACGAGCTGGCTGACCACCACGCGCTCGGTGCCGTTGATGACGAAGGTGCCCTTGGGGGTCATGAGCGGGAAGTCGCCCATGAACACCGTCTGGCTCTTGATCTCACCGGTGGTGTTGTTGGTGAACTCGGCCGTCACGAACAGCGGAGCCGAGAACGTCATGTCCTTGTCCTTGCACTCCTCCACGGAGTACTTGGGCGGCTCGAACCGGTGGTCCCGGAAGGACAGGGACATGGAGCCGGAGAAGTCCTCGATCGGGGAGATCTCCTCGAAGACCTCCTCCAGACCAGAGGTGATCGGAACATCGTCCCGACCCGAGTCGATGGCCTCCTGAACCCGCTCCGCCCAGGTGTCACTGCCGATCAGCCAATCAAAGGACTGCGTCTGAAGAGCAAGGAGATCCGGGACCTCGAGGGGCTCGATGATCTTAGCGAACGAGATGCGGGAGGAAGAGCGCGAGGCGGCCAAGGTGGTCCTTCCGGTGGCCTGATCGTCGGGCTGGCGTCGCGGACGTCAAGGATCCGTCGGGGGGTGGTCAGGTGATCAGTGTCTCGCTACGGTTGTCGGGAACACCGGCGGGGGTGCCCCGCCAGTGAGAGGATGACCGCGGGACGCAATCGTGCGGGGCGGCCGGCGCAGATCGTTCTGCCGGTTCGAACTGCCCCGCCGACTCAAACGGCCCTGTTGGCTCGGCGGCCGGTCGCGCGGTCGGAGTAAACCCTCGTCCCGCAGCGGGGTCCGTCGGTTCCTGGTCCATCGGTCCGCAAAACCGCAGCCGATCGGTGCGGCCGGCCTTCGGCTGACTGCGGGCACGCCGAAGGGCCGTCGCGGCGCGAGCGCGCGGCGAGGCCAGTGTCCGCTGAGAACAACGGGTCGGTGCACAGGCGTTGGGATCCTCGGTGTGGCTGCTAAAAGCCGTGCCAGGCACCAGCACGACCAGCGCGCCCCCGCGTCGAACCGACCCGCCGTAGACGCGGCTCCGGCGAGCCGCCGGGGCCACCCGGCGGCATGGACCGAACCCCCATTGGAGAGCCCGACCTCACCGGGGAACCGGCGTCTCGGAGCCGATGCAACGAAAAGGGCAGCGCAAACTAGCAGTGTAGCCGAAGGGCACACCGCTGGCAAGGCCGTGCGCGGGAGGACCGCGCGCAGGGAACGTAGCTCAACGCATCTGCTTCCCGACGAGTGTTCGCGACATGATGGAACCCCGATCCACAGAGGCCGTCAACCCCCTTGGGAAAACGTCACGAACGACTCGACCTGCTCAACCGCTTACGTAGCAGCGCATCCGGGCATTTCGTCCCGCCGGACACGGCATGGGCCGGGACACCTCGGAGGTGCCCCGGCCCATGCCGTGTGGCGTTGCGGCCAACGACCGCGTGCGCTCCGGGACGGGGCCGTTGAACGACCTCCCGGAGCGCGCCCGGCAGCCGGCAGCAGAGCTTGCCGACCGCCGCCGGTGCGCCGCTGGCCTACCGCTGGGAGCCGACAGTGACTACTTGACGGTGACCGTCGCGCCAGCGCCCTCGAGGGCCGCCTTGGCCTTGTCCGCGGCCTCCTTGGCAACCTTCTCCAGAACCGGCTTCGGGGCGCCGTCGACGAGGTCCTTGGCCTCCTTCAGCCCGAGGCTGGTCAGCGCACGGACCTCCTTGATGACCTGGATCTTCTTGTCGCCGACCGACTCGAGGATCACGTCGAACTCGTCCTGCTCCTCGGCGGCCGGCGCGTCGGCACCCGCGCCACCGGCAGCCGGGACGGCGGCCACGGCGACCGGCGCGGCCGCGGTGACGCCGAAGGTCTCCTCGAACTGCTTCACGAACTCGGAGAGCTCGAGCAGGGTCAGTTCCTTGAACGCGTCCAGCAGCTCTTCGGTGGACAGCTTCGCCATGGTGGCGTTTCCTTCCTCGTCAGTCTGTGCTCAGGTAGGTCTGTTCCGGGGACAGGCAGCGCCCTACGGCAGCGTTGCGCCGCACCTGGCGCACCGGCCTCCAGAAACCGGAGCGACCCGGGATGGCCCGGACCAAACGGTGCCCCGGATCAAACGGGTGCTCGGGATCGAGCGGGTGCTCAGGATCGAGCGGTGCCCGGGCCTGCGGTCTGCACGCCCTGGCGGTGCGTCACTGCGCGGCGGCCTCGGCGGCGACCGGCGCGGCATCGGCAGCGTCCGCCGCCGGGGCCGCGCTGGCCTTCTGCTCGCGCAGTGCCTCGGCGAGCCGGGCGACCTGCGACAGCGGGGCGGCGAACAACCCGACCGCGCCGGCCAGAGAGCCCTTCATGGCCCCGGCCAGCTTCGCCAGCAGAACCTCGCGGGACTCGAGATCCGCGAGCTTGCGGATCTCGTCAGCGCTCAGCGGCTTGCCCTCGACGACGCCGCCCTTGACGATGAGCGCCGGGTTCGCCTTCGCGAAGTCGCGCAGGCCCCTCGCCGCCTCGACCGGGTCGCCGGCGACGAACGCGACCGCGGTCGGGCCGACGAACAGCTCGTCGAGCCCGGTGACCCCGGCCTGGTTCGCCGCAATCTTGGTGAGGGTGTTCTTGACGACCGCGTAGCGGGTGCCGCCACCCAGGGCACGCCGCAGCTCGGTGAGCTGGCTGACCGTCAGGCCGCGGTACTCGGTGAGCACCGCGGCGTTCGAGGAGCGGAAGTCCTCGGCGATCTCCGCCACCGCGGCGGTCTTCTCAGCTTTCGCCATGGGGCTCCTTCGGGATGTGCGCCGGTCATCCGCCCATCCGCCCGACCGCCCCGGGAAACGACAAACGCCCCGGCGCAGGCGCACGGGGCGTGACAACCGCGGATCCGTCCGGGGACAGCAGCCCACCTGCGCTGCCGACCGCCCTCAGGCTGCCGCGATCCATCGCTTTCCGCCACCTACGCGGGCCGCCCGGGAGATCGGGCCTTCGGCTGCCGTCCCACCACCAGCGGGCGGAGCCCACCAGGGAGAACGACGGCGACCAGCGGTCTTCGGTGAAAATGTGTGATCGCTGTCAAGTATACGCGACGCCCAGCCGGCATCGACCGCGGCCACCGCCACCGCCACCGGTCCGTCGACCGCCCCGCGGCGCCTCCGACCCGCCACACAGCCAAAGTCACGCTCTGCGATCGAAACCCAGAGCCGCGCGGGGGTCAAGATCTAAACAGGTCGCCGTGGGGGCGTTCGCGTCCGATTTGCCCCCTACAAGGACCTGTGTAACCAGATCTTGCTCGATCGCCCATCCCGGTGCGTAGCGATCTCAGGTCCGGAACAGCGGCCGGCCCGGACAGTACGGGAGACTGTCCGGGCCGGCGCGCAGAGCAGGTGAAGCAGAGCAGGTGAAGCGGCGCTCGCGGGCGGAGCCGTCAGGCGGCGGCGACGTCCTCGAGCAGGTTGCGAGTGCGGTTCGGGTCAACCGGAATGCCGGGGCCCATGGTGGTGGCGAAGGTGATCTTCCTCAGGTACCGGCCCTTGGCCGCCGACGGCTTGACCCGGACGATCTCGTCGAGGGCCGAGGTGTAGTTCTCGATCAGCTGCGCGTCGGTGAAGCTTGTCTTGCCGATGACGATGTGCAGGTTGCCCTGCTTGTCAACCCGAAAGTTGATCTTTCCGCCCTTGATGTCGGACACGGCCTTGCCGATGTCCAGGGTGACGGTGCCGGTCTTCGGGTTCGGCATCAGGCCGCGAGGGCCGAGGATCCGGGCGATCCGGCCAACCTTGGCCATCTGGTCCGGCGTGGCGACCGTCGCGTCAAAGTCCAGGAAACCCTCCTGGATGCGGGCGACCAGGTCGTCGCTGCCGACAATGTCGGCGCCGGCGGCGCTCGCCTCGGCGGCCTTCTCACCAGCGGCGAACACCGCGACCCGCGGCGATTTGCCGGTTCCGTGCGGGAGATTGACGGTACCCCGGACCATCTGGTCGGCCTTGCGCGGGTCGACGCCAAGCCGGATCGCGACCTCGACCGTCGCGTCGTACTTGGTCGTGGACGTCTCCTGCGCCAGCCGGACCGCCTCCAGCGGGCTGTACAGGTTGTCCAGGTCGATCTTCTCAGCTGCGGCGCGGTAGGACTTGCTGCGCTTCATGGTGTCTCCTCGTGGTGCCGGCGGACGGTCGGACGACCGGTCAGGGCCGTCCGCACGCCCTCCCACGGCGTCGGATCGGGTCGTGCGGGTACTGCTAGTCGCCGACGGTGATGCCCATCGACCGAGCGGTGCCGGCGATGATCTTCTCCGCGGCCTCGATCGTCGTGGCATTGAGGTCGGGGAGCTTGGTCTGGGCGATTTCGCGCACCTGGGCGGGCGTCAGCTTGGCGACCTTGTCCCGGTGCGGGGTGCCGCTGCCCTTGTCGACTCCGGCTGCCTTGAGAATGAGCCTCGCGGCCGGCGGAGTCTTGGTGACGAACGTGAACGACCGATCATCGAACACGGTGATCTCGACCGGCACGACGTTGCCGGACTGCGACTCGGTCGCCGCGTTGTACTGCTTGCAGAACTCCATGATGTTCACGCCGTGCTGACCCAGCGCAGGGCCGACCGGCGGCGCCGGGGTGGCCTTCCCGGCGTTGATCTGGAGCTTGATGATCGCAGTGATCTTCTTCTTCTTGGGCGGCATGTGCTCGTCTTCCTGCCGGGGCTGCTGGCTTTCGGGTTACGCGGACCGGATGGTCAGATCTTCGCGACCTGGTTGAACTGGAGCTCGACGGGTGTTTCCCGACCGAAGATCGAGACCAGCACCTTCAGGCGCTGGGCGTCGAGGTTGATCTCGCTGATGGTCGCCGGAAGAGTGGCGAACGGGCCGTCCATGACGGTGACCGACTCGCCGACCTCGAACTCCTGGACCCGGACGGTCTCGACCTTCTTCTCCTTCGGGGCCGCCGGCGCGAGGATGGACAGCACCTCCTCGCGGCGCAGCGGCGAGGGCCGGTTGGTAAGCCCCACGAACCCGGTCACACCCGGCGTGTTGCGAACTGCGGACCAGGACTGGTCGGTCAGATCCATCCGGACATAGATGTACCCGGGGTACTTCTTCTGCAGGACCATCTGCCGCTTGCCGTTCTTGACGACCGGGACCTCCTCGGTCGGCACCTCGATCTGGAAGATGTAGTCCTCCATGTTGAGGCTGGAGATCCGGGTCTCGAGGTTGGTCTTGACCTTGTTCTCGTAGCCAGCGTAGGAATGCACGACGTACCACTCGCCCGGCGCGTCCTCGATCGCGCGGCGCAGCTGCTCGTCCTCGTCCTCATCCGCGGGCGACGGTGTGGAACTCGCCGGCTGCGCTGTGGCCTCGACCGCGCCGCCGCCGTTGAGGGCACCAGAGCCGTTGAGGGCGCCAGAGCCGTTGAGGGCGCCGCGGTCGGCGCCAGTGTCGGACCCGGGATCCACGGACTCCTGGTCGGACGGATCATCCAGCGCGGCCGGCTCCGGCGAGGCGGAATCGGCGGCGAGCGTCGCATCACCGAGGACGTCGTCGGGCTCAGCGCCGGCGTCCGTGCTCGCCACCTCGTCACGCTCGAACGCCGCCAGGGGATCGAGACGAGAGAGGGCTTCCCCCTGCTCGGAGGAGGCGTGCTCGGGCGACTGGGACACGCGGGCGATCCTTTGCTCGTAAACGCTGCTGCTGTGACACCGCTCCAGCGGGACGCTGCGCGGGCGTGGTGCGAGGGTACGGCCGCCGACCGGCTGGCGACCCGGCGTCGACCACCCGCCGCCCGTCTGCCCACCCCGACCCGGTCGGCCGGCGAGCTCGGTCAGCCGAAGATCGCGAGGATCGCCTTCGTCAGCCCGAAGTCGAGACTGGCCACAAAAGCTGTCACCACGGTGACAAAGACAAGCACGACCGCCACGTACGTGACCAGCTCGCTTCGCCCCGGATAGACCACCTTCCGGAGCTCCGCCATGACCTCGCGGATGAACTGGACAGGCCGATACCGGCGCCGAGCCGCGGTACGTGTGGCCCCCCTGGGACGCGGTGCCGCGTCACGGGTATCGGTCGCCACTCACTCCACCCACTCTGTCGCCGAATCAGCCGGACCATCGAACAGCGCAGGGGCGACAGGACTCGAACCTGCAACCGCCGGTTTTGGAGACCGGTGCTCTACCAATTGAGCCACGCCCCTAGAACGCGCCCCGACCCCCGGAACCGTCACCGACCCGCACGTTGCGCACCTCCACCGTAACGCACGGTTCGGGCTGCGGGCCGGTTACCGGAATGGGTACCCGGGCGGACCGAGCATACCCCTTCATCGGCCGGACTCCGCAGGCACCGATCGCGCGAGGTGCTCCAGCCGCAGCCGACCGCCGTCCGAACCGGGCCCGGTGGGCCCCGCTGCCCGGTCCGTCCGGACCGTCGAGCGCGGCCATCCGGATCTGTCGATCCCGGCCGCGTGCTTGGCGCCCCCCCGTGAGCACCATGGCAGCATGGGCGGCATGAGCAGGATCTCACGCCGCATCGGCGCCATCGCCCCATCCGCCACGCTCGCCGTGGACGCGACGGCGAAGGCGATGCGCGCCGCCGGTCAGGACGTCGTCGTCTTCGGTGCCGGTGAACCGGACTTCCCGACGCCGGACCACATCGTCGCCGCTGCCGAGAAGGCATGCCACGAACCCAGGTTCCACCGCTACACCCCCTCCGGCGGACTGCCGGAGCTGCGTGCCGCGGTCGCCGAGAAGACCCGGCGCGACTCCGGCGTCTCGGTGACCCCGAGCCAGGTTCTGATCACCAATGGTGGCAAGCAGGCCGTCTACGAGGCGTTCGCGACTCTGCTGGATCCAGGGGATGAGGTACTGCTGCCAGCGCCGTACTGGACGACCTACCCCGAGTCGATCCGGCTGGCGGGCGGCGTACCAGTCGAGGTCGTGACCGGCCCCGACGCCGACTACCGGGTCACCGTCGAACAGCTCGATGCCGCCCGCACCGAGCGCACCAAGGTGCTGCTGTTCTGTTCGCCCTCCAACCCGACCGGCGCGGTGCACACGCCGGAGGAGGTCCGCGCGATCGGCGAGTGGGCGGCCCGCAGCGGGATCTGGGTGCTGGCCGACGAGATCTACGAGCACCTCGTCTACGGCGAGGCCCGGTTCTCCTCGATCCTCGCCGAGGTCCCGGACCTGGCCGAGCGATGTGTCATCGTCAACGGCGTCGCGAAGACCTACGCGATGACCGGCTGGCGGGTTGGCTGGCTGCTCGGCCCCACCGACGTCATCGGTGCCGCGACGAACCTGCAGTCCCATGCGACGTCGAACGTGTCGAACATCGCCCAGGCCGCCGCCCTCGCCGCGGTCACCGGCCCGCTGGACGCCGTTGTCGAGATGCGCACCGCCTTCGACCGGCGCCGCCTGACCATGCACCGGATGCTCAGCGAGATCAACGGGGTCCGGTGCCCGGTGCCGCAGGGGGCCTTCTACTGCTACCCGTCGCTGCAGGAGGCGCTCGGCCGTCCCCTGCGCGGGCGGCTGCCCGCGACCAGTTCGGAGCTCTGCCAGCTCATCCTCGAGGAGGTGGGCGTGGCGATCGTCCCCGGCGAGGCGTTCGGGACCCCGGGCTTCGCCCGGCTGTCGTACGCGCTCAGCGATGATGATCTGGTCAAGGGCGTCGACCGGGTCGCCGCGCTGTTCGCCGAGCTCGGCTGACCGGGCGATATCCCCTTACCTGCGGGAGTCACTGAGGACGAGCTCGGTGCGGGAGCGAGGCGCACCGAGCCCGTCCAGGGACCAGGTTCCGGCGCGTCTCCCAGGCGCCGGAACCCGGGCTCGGGGGCGCGCCTCCGGCCGACTCAGGGCAGCCGGAGGGTGGCCCGCGAGGCCATCAGAACCTTCTCCCCGCGGCACCGGGTGGTGAGATTCACCACCACATGGTTGCCGTCGAGCTTCTTCTCCACGACACCGCGCACGGAGACGAGGGCGCCCTCGTCGTCATCGGGAACCACGACCGGGGAGGAGAACTTCACCCCGAACTCGACGATCGCCCCGGGGTCACCAGCCCAGTCCGTGACCAGCCGGGCCGCGGTCGCCATGGTGAGCATCCCGTGCGCGATCACCCCGGGCAAGCCGGACTCGGCCGCCGCCCGATCGCTCCAGTGGATGGGGTTGAAGTCGCCGGACGCCCCGGCATACCGGACGAGGTCGGACCGACGCAGCGGGAACAGCCGCTCGGGCAGCTCGGTGCCGACCTCGACGTCGTCATACGCGATCGTCGCCGTCATCGTCGTACTCCCTACGCAGTCAGCTGTCCCGCTGTCATCGGATCGCCGGGCGGCGCCGGGCGCGTTCGGGTCACTCGCGCGGCGCGGCGGTTCCTCGCGACACCAGGGTGCAGGTACCGGTGGCGACCTGTTCACCGGCGGTCGTCTCGTACTGGTAGGTGGTGACGAGCACCTCGTTGCGGCCCACCGACCGGATGCTCGTCAGCGTCGACGCCGTAACCAGCTCATCCCCGGCGAACACCGGACGGCGCTGACTGAAACGTTGCTCGCCGTGGACGACCAGCGTGTAGTCCAGACCGAGCGCCGGGTCGTCGGTCGGCAGGCCCAGCGCGCCGGGAATGGCGTTGACCAGGAACGTTGGCGGCGCGACCAGATCGGGATAGCCGGCGGCCTTGGCCGCCTCCACATCGTGGTAGAGGGGGTTGTCGTCTCCGATGGCCTGGGCGAACCGTCTGATGTGCTCCCGCCCGACCTGGAACGGCACCTCGGCGACGAAGCGTCGACCGACGAAGTCCTGGTTGAGCGGCATCACGGCTCCGTCTCTGGGTGTCGAGGCTCCTGGGCGACCAGGATCCTGGGCGACGAGGATCCCCGGGCGACGAGGTCTCTGGCGCCGCAGCTTCTGGGGCCGCGGTTCCCGGGTAGCGAGGTGTCAGGAGCACCATCCCACCACGCGGGCTCGTCGCACGGCCGATGTGGACCAGCCCGATGGTGGCGTCATCCGTCGACACTGCACACCTCGACATGGCACACCTCGACATGGCACGCAAAACAGCCGACCAGGTTGATACCTGGCCGGCTGTCGCGGATCATCGACGAGCGCCGAGACGCGCCCGAGCCGAGTCGCCTCAGCGGGTCTCGCGGTGCTCGGTGTGCTTGCCGCAGTTCGGGCAGAACTTCTTCAGCTCAAGACGATCCGGGTCATTACGCCGGTTCTTGCGCGTGATGTAGTTCCGGTGCTTGCACACCTGGCACGCCATCGTGATCTTTGGGCGAACGTCAGTGGCGGCCACGGCGTGATGCCTCTTTCTAAGTCGACTGCTGAACTGAGTGGGGTAGCGGCAGGCCGCGAACCCCAAGAGGGCACGGCCCGCCGCGCCCCGACGTAGCGGTGGCCGGACTTGAACCGGCGACACAGCGATTATGAGCCGCTTGCTCTGCCAGACTGAGCTACACCGCCAGGATGGCCACCCGGATCACCGGGGACCGGACCAGCTTACCCGGGAGAACCGGCGGAACCGCTCAACCCAGACACGAACCCGCCCGAAGACCGGAACGCGGAGCCCCTTTACGGAATCGAACCGTAGACCTTCTCCTTACCATGGAGACGCTCTGCCGACTGAGCTAAAGGGGCGCGAGGTCGCGGAGCTCAGATTACACGACGCCGGGCGCGAGTGGGTGGGCCACCCCCTGTCGATTCGTCCGCCAGCCGCCGCCCGTCCCGTCGGGCTTCCCCCCGCCCTCCGTCCGCGCGGGCTCCCATCCGCGGGCGTCGGCCTCGCCGCAGCGGACAGCCACCCTTTGGGCTCCCTTCATCCCCCTTCGCCCGATGGCGCGCCGCCACGCCCGACCCGCCGCCCACTGCGTCCCGAAGATGGCGTGACGCCCGGGGAACACAACTGTCCGTAGTTAGTAACTCGAGCCACCTCAGCTTTGGTAGCTGTAAGTAATTCCTCGAATGCTTAGCGTGTAGCCCGCCTGGTGGTCCGTCCTTGCCTGACGCGACCGACCGGCTCCCGAGCCTCCTGAGCGTCGCCTCCCGAGCATCGAGGGTTGCCCATGCGCCTCACTCCGCGTCCTGGCCAGTTCCCGCACCCACGAGCCGTCCCGCCCGATCACGCCGCCCACCCGGGCGGATCCATTCCGGCTCCCTCGACCCAGGACCGGACGATGCTCCCCGTCCCGCTACCGCGCCGGTTGTTCAGCATCGCGATGCTCACGGCCGCGACGCTCACCCTGTCCGGCACGACCGGTGTCGCGCACGGCGCGACCCCCTCACCGCTGTGGCCACGCGGGGTGGACGTGGCGTCCTGGCAGCATCCCGGCGGCAGGCCGATCGATTGGAAAGCCGCCCGGCTCTCCGGTGTGAGCTTCGCGATCATCAAGGCAACCGAGGGCCTGCGGTACGCCAACCCCTACTACGCCGCCGACCGCGACGCGGCGGCCCAGGCCGGACTGGTGGTCGGGGCGTACCACTACGCGCGACCCTCCGCGTCTATCGGTACCGCCGTGGAACAGGCGAAGCACTTCGTTGCGGTGACCGGCCTGACCCGGGCCCCCGCAACCCTCGCCCCGGCACTCGACCTCGAGGACAGCGGCGGGCTCGACCCGAAGACACTCGTCGCGTGGACCAGGGCGTTCCTCGAGGAGGTCGAGTCGCAGACCGGCCGCACGCCCACTCTCTACACCTACCGGTCGTTCTGGACCGACAGGATGGGCGACTCCCACGACTTCACGAAGTACCCGATCTGGTTCGCGATCTACAACAAGGAGGCGACACCGGGCAGGCTGCCGGGCGGCTGGCCGGGCTGGGCACTGTGGCAGTACACCTCGGGCGGGGAAGTGCCGGGAATCGCCGGCGCGGTGGACACGAATGTCGTGTGCTGCACGCCGGCGGCGCTGGCCGCCCACGCGGACGGCACTCTCAGCGAGATCCAGAAGTGGCACGCCGGTGCGGGACTGACCGCGCTCGTGCTCGGCGCCCCGATCTCGGTGGAGAACCCGGCCGGTGGCGGGGGGCGCTGGCAGCAGTACGCGAACGGGCTCGCCTTCTGGTCGGTCTCGACCGGCGTGCACGCCCTGTACGGCCCGATCTCCACGAAGTACCTCGCCCTCGGCGGCTCCAACAGCCTCCTGCGCCGCCCGATCAGCGACATCGAGTTCACGTCCGCGCCCGGCGGCCAGCAGGCCCGCTTCCAGGGGGGCTGGATCTACTGGAGCGCCGCGACGGGAGCACACGAGGTGCACGGCCAGATCCTGCGGACCTACCTGGCCCTGGGCGGTTCGGGTTCCGCGCTGGGCCTGCCCACGTCGGACGAGTACTCGGTGCCCGGCGGTCGACAGAGCAGCTTCCAGCATGGCCGGCTGCGCTGGGACGCGGTCACGGGCAAGGTCACCCCACTTCCCCCAGGCCCGTAGCCTCGGGACGACCAGGGCTGTGGGAGACCAGGGCTGTCGGCGAGCAGGGCTGTCGGCACGCAGGCACGCGGATGAAGAGGGATGACGTAGGCGGGCGGCGGGTATCGCACCCTAGCGGCGGATGGTAGTCATTCAAATACCAGCGGCTACTGGTACGTCGCCGGACCGCATGGTGCGGGCATCGACCCGCCGCGACCACAAGGTCGCGCCGCCGATCCCGGATGTCCGCCCTCACCGGGCACGGCGGTTCCTGCCGTGCGCGATGCCGGCGGGCAAGGGGAGGACCAGATGGCAGGAAACCGGGCAGCGGTCCCGAGAGGTGGATGGCTCACCTTCGCCGCTGTCATCATGTTCATCGTCGGATTCCACAATCTGATCTACGGCATCGCCTCACTGCGCGACTACACCGTGATCGTGAACAACCTGACCACCGGCGACGTCAACGTGCTGTACGCCGACCGGAACTTCTGGGGCTGGTTGTTCATTTTCATCGGCATCGTGGAGATGGCGATCGCGTTCGGGGTCTACGCCCGCAACGAGGCGGCCCGCTGGGCCGGAGTGGTGATCGCGTCGATCAACGCGATCGGCCAGCTCGCCTACCTCGCGGCGTTCCCGGTGTGGTCGGTCGTGATCATCGCCATCGACGTCCTGGTGATCTACGCCCTGCTCACCCATGAGTTTGCGCCCGCCGGAGGTGGCCACGGGCAGCCCTACCCGAGTGACCGGCCGGGCGTCGGCGCTCCCGCCGGCCGCGCCGCCGGCGTCGGACGGCCGACCGAGCACGCGACCGCCGCACCTGGCGGATCCGGCGCGGCGGCAGGCGGTCGCCCGGCTGCTGGCGGCTCCGCCGAGCCGCCGGGATACGGCGGGCCACCCGGCTATGACGCTCCCGGACCTGACGCTCCGACCGGATACGGCCAGCACGGCGAGGGACGTCCGTCGCGGTGAGCCGTCAGGACCGCTCGGTGAACCGGGCGTGCCAGATCGCGCATCGGCGCGCGTAGTCGTCGAGGTGGCGCTCGCTGAACGCCTGAGGGTCCCAGACCTGGGCGGTCACCTCGGCGAGATCCTTCCAGAGATAGGCGAACACGGCCCGCCCGTCCGTCAGGACGAGCGGGCCGACCTCGTAGGCGACCCCCTCGAAGGCGTCGAGAACACCCGTCTGCGCGGTATCGAGTCCCAGCAGCACCTGGCCGGACGTCTGGGACGCAGGATCCGGCACGAGTCCCGGGTAGAGGCGGTCCCGCAGACCCGCCGCCCGCCAGCCGGCGACAGCGGCCCGCTCCATCCGCGGCACCCGGCCGAGCAGGATGGCCAGTACCTCGGGGAACATCAGCGTCCCGTAGACGAACAACGGCCGGTGACCCTCGACGGGACGCGTCATGAGATCACGCTAGCGGCCGACGGCGCACTAAAGTGCACGGACGTGAGCGACAACGCGGCGCTGGCCGCTCAGGTACGGGCTGCCTCCCACCTCACCGGCACCTTTCTGCTGCGGTCCGGTCGAACGAGCAACGAGTACTTCGACAAGTACCTCTTCGAGGCGGATCCGGCCCTGCTCGCCGCCATCGTCGACGGCCTGGTCGGACTCGTGCCGCCGGAGGCGGAGATCCTCGCTGGTCTGGAACTGGGCGGTGTGCCACTGGCGACCCTCCTCGCTGCGCGCACCGGGCTGCCCGCCCGCTTCGTTCGCAAGAAGGCCAAGGAGTACGGCACCCGGCGGATCGCCGAGGGCGGAGCAGTCGCCGACCGCCAGGTCGTCCTGGTCGAGGACGTGGTGACCTCCGGCGGTGCCGTGTTGGACGCCACCCGGGTGCTGCGCGAGGAGGGCGCGGTAGTGACGGACGTGCTCTGCGTCATTGACCGCGCCGAGGGCGGCCGGGAACGGCTCGCCGAGCTGGGCCTCACACTGCACCCGTTGCTGACCCGCGCCGAGCTCGACGCCGCGGCCGGCTGACTCGGCCCGAACCGACGAGGAAGAACTCCCCCGTCATGGCGACAGGCCCCGGAAGTGCTTCCGGGGCCTGTCGCGCAGCATGATCCGATCCGGATCGGGGGTGGTGGCAGGTGATGGATTCGAACCATCGTAGGCTGAGCCGACGGTTTTACAGACCGCTCCCTTTGGCCGCTCGGGCAACCTGCCGCTGTGGACGAGCATACCGGTCCTGACGGAGCATCGGGACGCGGGCCCACCACAGACGACATCACGCCACCCGATCAGCGCGGTGTGTAGTTAGATATTCGGCTGTCGCGGCCGCCACGACCGCCACCAAGGGCGCTCGCGTCGCGCCATTCGCCCCATACCGCATCGAACAGGAGGTCCGTACTCGTGGCCGACCCGTCCTTTGACATCGTCAGCAAAGTTGATACCCAGGAGATCGACAACGCCGTCAACCAGACGGCCAAGGAGATCCGGAACCGGTTCGACTTCCGGGACACCGGCGCTTCGGCATCCCTGTCGGGCGAGTCGATTCTGCTGATAGCGAACACCGACGAGCGAGTCAAGGCTGTGCTCGACGTCCTGCAGGAGAAGTTCGTCAAACGCGGCATCTCGCTCAAGGCGTTGTCCTTCGACGAGCCGAAGGCGTCGGGCAAGGAGTTCCGCCTGCCCGTGACCGTGCAGCAGGGCATCTCTGAGGAGAAGGCCCGCGTGATCGCGAAGAAGATCCGGACGGATGGGCCGAAAGGGGTACAGGCTCAGATCCAGGGTGATCAACTGAGGGTCACCGGGAAGAAGCGGGACGACCTACAGCGGGTCATCCAGCTGCTGAAGGGCGAGGACTTCGATGTCCCGCTCCAGTTCGTCAACTACCGCTAGGTTTCGCCGGCCGCGCGCCGAGAGTCGTGGCCTCATAATGACGCACCCCGCCCGATGGGGGGTCCGGGCGGGGTGCTTGCGGCGGAGCCTGGGGGTGTGCTCCGCCGCGGTCAGGTTCGCGGGTGGCGGCCATAGCGGCCATCTGCCCGCGCACGCCGGCCATGGAGAAATATTACGCCGCAGCGACGACCGTAAACCTGCGACACCACGACGGACAACAACGTTGTCATCCGGCTGGGTCACCGCTACGGATTCATTCGCGACATCTGCTCCAGCCGCGCGATTCGTTCGTTCATGGGCGGATGCGTCGAGAACAGCTTCGCGACGCCTCCGCCGCGGAACGGGTTCGCAATCATCAGCGCGGCGGCCGGGCCCACCCGTGAGCTGGGCACCAGCGGCCGGGCCGCCGTGCCAAGCTCCAGCTTGCGCAACGCGCTTGCCAGTCCCATCGGGTCGCCGGTGAGCGTCGCACCCGATTCATCCGCCTGATACTCCCGCGCCCGGCTGATGGCGAGCTGGATGATCGTCGCCGCGACCGGACCCAGGATCATCAGCAGGAGAAGTTCAAAGATACCCGGACCGTTCTCATCGTTCCGGCCGCCACCGAAGATAGCGAGGAACTGGGCCATGTTGGCCAGATACACGATGACGCTGGCCAGCGCTCCGGCCACGGACGCGATGAGTATGTCCCGGTTGTAGACATGACTGAGCTCATGCCCAAGGACGCCCCGCAGCTCACGGTCGTCCATGAGTTCCATGATGCCTTCCGTGCAGCAGACCGCCGCGTTACGCGGGCCTCGGCCGGTCGCGAAGGCGTTCGGCGCGCCGGTGGGGCTCAGATAGAGCCGCGGCATCGGCATCCGGGCCTGGCGGGCGAGATCGCCGACGATGGCGTACAGCCGGGGCTGCTCGACCTGGGTCACCGGATAGGCACTCATCGACCGCAGCGCGATGCGGTCGGAGAAGAAGTAGGAAATACCGTTCATCGCCAGCGCAACGAACAGCGCAACGAGCAGACCAGCCCGACCGAACAGAGAGCCGACCAGCAGGATGGCGGCGGACAGCACGCCGAGGAGCAGCGCGGTCTTCAGACCGTTGAGGTGGCGGTGTGACATGGCGATCGGGGTCCGTCCTCTGTGACGACATCCGTCCGCTGGCGATGACCAGGGCCGTAGGTACCCGGAACCGTGGCGACCAGGCCAGGTCGGCGACCGTCGGAACGGCAGTGCGTCTGAACCAGCACCGCTTCAGGAACCGCGGTGCACCCGAACCAACGTGGCAGGGCCAGGGCAACGTTCCCGGGGGGAGCCGGTCCCGGCGGGGATGTGGCCCACACCTGTGGGTCCTGCCCCTCAGGTCTCGGTCAGACCACCGCGCAGCCGGATGGCATCCACCGGGTCGAGGAGGCCGGCGCGGGCGAGCTCGCCGGCGGTGAACAGGGCCAGCGCCCGGTAGACCTCGGCGGCGGCGGGGTCCACCCGGGCCAGGGCGTGCTGGTGCGCGAGCAGTGTGCCCAGGTCGGCGCGACGGACGGGCCCGGTAGCCGCCGCCCAGCCACCGGCCAGCGCGTTGCGGAGAGACGCATGCAGCAACGGGCTCAGAGCGGCGGCCGGATCGGCGATTCCGACGTCCGCGAGGAGGTCCCGGGCAACAGCGGTCAAACTGGCCAGAAAGTTGCCACCGAGGACCAGGGCAGCATGATATTGGTCACGATGCTCCTCCGGAACGTCAAGGGGGACACCGCCGATATCGGCCACCAGGCGCCGCGCTGCCACGATGGCCTGGGCATCCGCGGTGATGCCGAACGGGACGCCCACAAACATCTCCGCCTCGCCACCGGGGAGCCCGTCGGGTTCATCGACGTTCCCCGGCAGCGTCATGATCGGGTGTAGTGCGACGCGGTGAGCGCCGTGGCCCTGTCCAGCGGCCAACACCGCGAGTCCGTGCCGACCGCTGAGGTGCGCGAGGAGCTGACCTGCCCGCACGGCCCCGACGGCGACCAGCCGAGCCGTGACCTGCGCGATCGCGTCGTCGGGCACGGCCACAAGGAGAAGGTCGGCCTGCCGCAGCCGATCCGCGATCCCCGCCGCGGGGCCGGTCCAGGCGGCGGGGAAACGGGCCGCCGCCCGGGCGCGGGCCGACTCGGACCGGGTGCCCACCGCCACCACCGTGTACCCCGCGCCGACGAGGGCGAGAGCCAGAGCGCTGCCGGCCCGGCCGGCTCCGACCAGGCCGACGGCGCTCGCGGCCCGAACAGTCGCAGGTCGGCTCATACCGTCCGCCCGGCCTGTGCCCGGGGGTGGCTGCTCACCATGTGTTCCTTACGCCCGCACCGCGGTACTCCCGCGCGGGGGTACCGAGGCTTAGAGCGGTTGCGCAGGCCCGCGTCGGGCGGACGACACCCCGACGGCGGTTCATGGGCCGATACTCTCGGTGTGGCGGAACCCTCTGCGTGGCAGCTACGGAGGATTGCAAAGCGAAGACAGAGAGTTACTCTAAACACTGACAGACGCCCCCGCATGCCGACAGATCTCGCGGTGGGGGGTGCACAGACAATCAAGGCTCGCCACGTTACGGGCCGATGTCAACACGATCATCGGCGCGACGCCCCGGGAGCGGTTCGCCCGCCGACCACCGCACCATCGGTCACACCCATACGAAGTACTCCGGCCGAACCACGGGGCGCGCATATATACACAGAGTTGACAGTCAATCACCACCAGGGCAGAGAACCGTAGATCATCTAATTCGGGTCCGATCGGTAGGCCGTGTCCGAGCTCTCGGAGAGCCTCGGCTCGCCGCACGCACCTCATTGCGGCAGCCGCTAGGCTGGTGTGGTACCCGAGGAGGTTACTGAAAGTGTCTGAACAGGTCAGGGAGAGGGAGACCCGCCGACTCGACCGGGTCGTCGTGCGCTTTGCGGGCGACTCCGGCGACGGTATGCAACTCACCGGAGAACAATTCACCAGCGAGACCGCCACGTTCGGCAACGACCTGTCGACGCTCCCGGACTTCCCCGCGGAAATCCGCGCGCCAGCCGGCACGCCGGCCGGGGTATCCGGATTCCAGTTGCACTTCTCCGACCACGACATCCTTACCCCGGGCGACGCCCCGGACGTCCTGGTCGCGATGAACCCTGCCGCACTGAAGGCGAATCTGAAGGATCTGCCCTCCGGCGCAAATCTCATCGTCAACACCGATGCATTCACCAGCGGAAACCTGAAAAAGGCTGGATATGCGACGGACCCGCTGACCGACGGCACGCTCGACGAATATGTCGTCCATCGGGTGCCGCTGACCTCGATGACCATTACCGCCGTCCATGCGACGGAAGGCAGTGGTGGGGTCAACAAGAAAGAGGCCGAGCGGGCAAAGAACATGTTCGCCCTCGGCCTGATGAGCTGGCTGTACCACCGGCCCACCGGCGGTACCGAGGCGTTCCTCAACAAGAAGTTCGCGAAGCGCCCGGAGATCGCCGCGGCAAACATCGCGGCCTTCCGCGCCGGTTTCAACTACGGCGAGACGACCGAGTCGTTCACGGTCACCTACGAGGTGGCTCCGGCGCGGATGAAGTCCGGTACCTACCGGCGCATCAGCGGCAACCTGGCCCTGTCCTACGGGCTTGTCGCCGCAGGTGAGCTGACCGGTCTGCCGATCTTCCTCGGGTCCTATCCGATCACCCCCGCGTCGGACATCCTGCACGAACTCAGCAAGCACAAGCGGTTCGGCGTGCGCACCTTCCAGGCCGAGGACGAGATCGCCGGCATCGGCTCGGCGCTCGGTGCCTCGTTCGGTGGCTCGCTCGGCGTCACCACGACCTCCGGTCCGGGCGTGGCGCTCAAGAGCGAGACGATCGGCCTCGCGGTCAGCCTGGAGCTCCCACTGGTGATCGTGGACATCCAGCGCGGTGGCCCGTCAACCGGCCTGCCGACCAAGACCGAGCAGGCCGACCTGCTGCAGGCGATGTTCGGCCGCAACGGCGAGGCCCCGGTGCCGATCGTGGCCCCCCGTTCCCCCGGCGACTGTTTCGACGCGGCCATCGAGGCCGCGCGCCTCGCGACGAAGTACCGCACGCCGGTGTTCCTGCTCTCCGACGGCTACCTGGCCAACGGCTCCGAGCCATGGCTGCTGCCGACCCGCGAGGAACTGCCGGACCTGCGTGTCAGCTTCACCACCGAGCCGAACCACACCGGTGCCAAGGGGCCGGAGTTCTGGCCGTACCTGCGTGACCCGGAGACCCTCGCTCGCCCGTGGGCCATTCCTGGCACGCCGGGCCTCGAGCACCGCATCGGCGGCATCGAGAAGTCCGACGGACAGGGAAACATCTCCTACGACCCAGCCAACCACGACCGGATGGTCCGGCTTCGGGCCGCCAAGGTCGCCGGTATCGCGAACGACATCCCCCCGCTGGAGGTGGATGACCCGTCCGGCACCGCCCAGGTGCTCGTGCTGGGCTGGGGCTCGACCTTCGGTCCGATCGCGGCCGGCTGCCGGCGGGTCCGTGCCAAGGGCCTGCAGGTCGCCCAGGCGCACCTGCGCCATCTCAACCCCTTCCCGGCGAACACCGGGGAGATCCTGCGGTCGTACGACAAGGTGCTCATCCCCGAGATGAACCTCGGCCAGCTGCGGACCCTGATCCGGGCCGAGTACCTCGTCGACGCGATCGGTTACAACCAGGTCCGTGGGCTGCCGTTCAAGGCCGCCGAGCTGGCCGGTGTCTTGGAGGACGTGATCAACCAGTGACCGTCACGACGAACCGTTCCGGAATCAGCAACCGTCTGCTCGACCTGGTGCCCGCCGCGCCCGGACCGCAGAGCCGCAAGGACTTCACCTCCGATCAGGAGGTGCGCTGGTGCCCGGGTTGCGGTGACTACGCCATCCTCGCCACTGTCCAGGGTTTTCTGCCCGAGCTCGGCATCGCGCGCGAGAACGTCGTGTTCATCTCCGGGATCGGCTGTTCCTCCCGTTTTCCGTACTACCTGCAGACCTATGGGATGCACTCCATCCATGGCCGCGCACCGACGATCGCCACCGGCCTCGCCACCTCGCGGCCGGATCTGTCGGTCTGGGTCGTCACCGGAGACGGCGACGCGCTCTCGATCGGTGGCAACCACCTGCTGCACGCGCTGCGCCGCAACGTCAACCTGAAGATCCTGATGTTCAACAACCGGATCTACGGTCTGACCAAGGGCCAGTACTCGCCCACCTCGGAGGTCGGCAAGATCACAAAGTCGACGCCGTACGGCTCGCTGGACCGGCCTTACAACCCGGTCTCGCTGGCCCTCGGCGCGGAGGCGACGTTCGTCGCCCGCTCGATCGACTCCGACCGTGCACATCTGACCTCGGTGCTGCGCGCCGCCGCGGAGCACCCGGGCACGGCGTTCGTCGAGATCTTCCAGAACTGCAACATCTTCAACGACGGCGCCTTCGACCCGCTCAAGGACCGCTCGACCCGTGACGACGTGACGCTGCGCCTCGTGCACGGCGAGCCGCTGGTCTTCGGCGCCGAGGGCGACAAGGGTATCCGGCGCACGGACGACGGCGGCCTGGCGGTCGTCTCCGCCGACGCGCCCGGCGTCCTCGTCCACAACGCGTCGGCCGCGGACCCGAGCCAGTCGTTCGCGCTGTCCAGAGTCACCGGGGACTCCCATGGGGTCACCCCCATCGGCATCTTCCGTAACGTCGATGTTCCGACCTACGACGAGGCGCTCAACAGGCAGATCGTCGATGCGAAGAGCAAGCAGGGTGACGGGGACCTGATGAACCTGATCTCCGGCGGGGAGACCTGGACCATCGCCTGACCCCAGCTGCCTTCTGACTCCGGAGCGGCGGCTGACCCGGATCGGCACCAGGCGAGGCCGGGCGCGCGTTTCCCCCGCGCGTCCCGGCCTCGTCGTGTATCCGCACACGTTTTGTGGAGATATATCCGATTTATGCACCCGATCTCGCTTTACCGCTCGGCGCAGAAGGCGGTGACGCCAGCCCGATATGCCGGCTGCCACGCGGGAGAACAGAGACGGATCCGATAGACCGCGTCCGGATGTCTGACATCAGCCGGCTACGGCGCCTTAACGCGCGCCCTGTCTGATGGTTGCCGCTCCGCGCTGGTCCGGTAGGGTAAGGACTGCGCGTGGGGGTGCCGTGCGGCCCGGGGGGGCTCACCACACCAGTGCAGCCGGAGGCATAGTGCGGGGTCATCGAGCCCTCCGCCCACGGCCCGCGGGAGCTCCGCGTTCGCCGTTGGGTCCTGTTCATGCGTCCGTGGCCACGACGGCTTGCTCCCGTCGTCCCGGGTCGACGCAGCCGCGCATTTCTGAGCGCGCCGGAGGCCACCGTGGGTAGTCATTCCGCCGGCCGCCATGCCCGGCACACAACCGCCGCCCGAAACGGCGACGAAGGCCGCGAGGCCGTCACCCGCCGTCCCATCGTCACCGCGGCCTGGCCCCAGGCGACACCGCCGGACGCCGCCGTGGTCCTCGACCCCAGGCGGCGGGCCGTGCACCCGGCCTGGCCGGGCCGCAGCGGCCAGGCGGCACCGTCCAGGCCGTCGGTGCTGATCAGCCCGGTGCCCACCGGCCCAGAAGGACAGGTTTCGGGGCGGCCGCCAGCCCGGCCGACCGTACCTCCTCCTGGTGAGCGGGACACGATCACCGGTCCTCTCTCGGTCAGCACCACCGCACGCCGAGATCAGGAAGCTGCCTCCACCGGCCTCCGGTGGCGAGCCGATCACGGCCACGCCCTCTCCCCTGGTAGCTCGGCCGGTCCCGGCGGCGCTGGTCATAGCGGCGGCTCGGGCCGTTCCGCTGCGGGCTCCATCCTCGTGACCGGTCCCGACGACGCTCCGCGGTCGAGTGCGGTGGGCGCGTCGTCCGCCACGGCATCCACGTTCTGGGCCGATCCGTACCCGTCCACCGGTGGCCACGCCGTTGCTGCTGCCGGTCGCCTCGACGCGGCCGAGGTCGGTGGTGGCCACAGCGCCCCGCACGCCTACGACGTCGGTGGTCATCGCGATGCTGGTTCCCACAACGAGCCGACCGGTGTCGGCGGAGCCCCGACCGGCCTTGATGGGGATCCGGACGGCCTGTACCGCGACGCCGTCGGCTGGTACGGCGGTGCCGAGCTCCACGGTGGTGCGGGTCGGCACGGCGGTGCAGGCGCCCATGGCAGCACCGGCCGGTATGACGGCCCCGGCCACCGGGATGACGCCGACGAGGTGTGGTCGGCGCCGCCGCCAGACCAGGGCTGGACGGACCAGGGCTGGCCAGAACAGAGCCGGTCAGGACCGGGCACCGAGCCGGCCTCCGACGGGATGTGGGGCACCAGCGATCTCTCGGGCGCGGCCTGGGCCGCGGGGGCCACGGCCAGCGAAGGCCACGGCTCGGCCCGATACGGCAGCCGGTGGGGCAGTCTCGGCCACCGGGGCTATGACGCTGCTCGCCGTGACGGCCAGGAGGTTGCGGGTCAGTGGTGGGCGCAGGGCAACTCCCGGACCAACGAGGCCGCCGCGATGGACGAGGCCGCCGACTGGGCCGTGGACACGGACCTGGCCGCCGAGTCGGGCCTGGCCGAGCAGTCGAACTGGGCTGATCGGTATGGCACGGCCTGGCAGTCAACCTCGTCTCGCCGGGCCGGTGATTACGGGGGCGGTACCTTCACCGCCAGCCGGATGCCCGTCGTTCCCACCACCCGCACCGAGGCGGTCCTGGCGCCCCGCTCGGAGGACACACAGGTCATCCGCCTCCCAGGCGCACACCGGGCACCCGCTCGGCGTGGCAGCCGGGGCAACGGCCGGGTGCGCTTGGCCGCCGCCGGCACCGTGTCGATCGCAGGCCTGTCGGCCATCGTCGCGGGCGTGACCCTCGGCGGCGAACAGCCCGGTTCCGCGACCGTCCCGAGCAGCGGGGACGCCTCGCGGATCCAGTACAACGGCCGCACCGACGCGCTCGCCCTGGGCTCCACGCAGAACCAGGCTTCACGTGGTTCCACCCGCGGCACCCCGCCCCGGGCCGAGCCCGCACCCCATCCCAGCCAGGCCGGTCAGGGTGGCTCCAGCTCGTCGCTTGGCACGGGACACAGCGCTGTCACCACCGCCACGCTCGGTCCGTCGACCGCACCGGTCCCGATCATCACGCTGGTGCCGCAGGGCAGCGCCACTGGCCCGACCGACCTGCGCGGCCTCACGCCGAGCACCTCCGCGTCGACCTCTCCGACGGCGCCGGACACCTCGGCGACCCTGAGTACCAGCCCGTCGAGCACCGGCCTTGGCGGTCTCCCGTTCGACCCGGAGGCCCCCTCGACCTCGGCGACGCCCCTGGCGACGACCACATCGAGCCCCTCGGCGTCCGCGTACGCGGACGAGAGCGACCTGCTGTCGACGGCGTCGTCCATGCCGATCAGCATCACCCCACTGCTGCCCAGCGCGAGCGCGGCCTCGGCGCACTAGCGGCCCGCACCGGCTGGCCCGATAGGCGGGTCAGCCGGTGCGGTCGATGACGAAGTCGGCGAGCGAGCGAAGAGCGGTCTTCACCGGGCTGTCGGGAAGGGGCGCCAGGCAGTCGCGCGCCTGGGCGGACCAGGCAGCGAGCTCACGGCGGGCACGGGCCAGCCCGTCATGGTCGCGGAGCAGGTCAAGTGCCTCGGCGACGCCCTCGTCGGGGTTCCCACCACCCGCGGCGAAGTCGGAGACGATGAGCTCCCGCAGCCGCCGGGCCCCGGCGTCGTCGGACTGCAGCGCGTACAGCACCGGCAGGGTGGGCACGCCCTCCCGCAGATCGGTCCCGGGGGTCTTGCCGGAGTCCGCCGCGTCGGAGGCGACGTCGATGATGTCGTCGGAGAGCTGGAAGGCGACTCCGAACAGCTCGCCGAACGTGGCCAGCGTGTCCACAGTGATCGGGTCCGCGCCGGAGAGCATCGCTCCCAGCCGCCCGGAGGTGGCGATCAGCGACGCGGTCTTCTCCCGGACCACCCGCAGGTAGTGGGCGACCTGGTCCTGGCCGGCCGACGGGCCCACCGTCTCGCGAATCTGGCCCTCGCACAGCGTCGCGATGGTGCGGGCGAGTATGCGGGTCGCCTCCGGGCCGAGATCCGCGGTGATGTCGGAGGCGCGGGCGAACAGGTAGTCGCCGGTGAGGATGGCGACCGTGTTCGTCCAGCGGAGGTTGGCGGACGCCGCGCCACGGCGGCGCGGCGCCTCGTCCATCACGTCATCGTGGTACAGGGTCGACAGATGGGTCAGTTCGATCGCGACCGCGGCCGGCACCACCCCGGCGGCGCGCGGATCGGCGAAGTGCGCCGCCAGCAGCACAATGATCGGGCGGAACCGCTTGCCCCCCGCATCGACAAGATGCCGTGAGGTCTCGGTGACGAAGGCGAACTCGCTGCGCACCGAGGCACGCAGCAGCTCCTCCACCTGAACAAGACCTTCTCGCACAGCTTTTTCGAGATCAGGATCGGTCCTGATCCCCATGACGTCCAGCCCGATAGCGCTCATACCACCGTCAGCGTACGAAGCCGGACGAGGCAGCGGTGTTCGCCAGGTCAAGAAGCGGCTGTGGCGCTACTCCCAGGACGAGGGTGGCGAGCGTCCCGATACCCGCCGTGGCGAAGGTGAGCGTGGGCCGGGTAATGACAACCGGCCCGTCGGCGAGCGGCTCGGAGAAGAACATCAGCACGATGACGCGCACGTAGAAGAACGCCGCGATCGCGCTGCACACCAGGGCGATCACGACCAGCGGGGTGGCGTGCCCGGCGACCGCCGCCTGGAAGACCGCGAACTTGCCGGTGAACCCGCTGGTCAGCGGGATGCCGGCGAGCGCCATCAGCAGGAAGGAGAACGTCCCGGCAACCAGCGGCGAGGTGCGGCCTAGCCCGCGCCACTGGGACAGGTCACTGGCCTCGCCGTCCGAGGTGCGGACCAGGGAGACGACGGCGAACGCGGCGATCGTGGTGAAACCGTAGGTCACCAGGTAGAACATCGCGCCACGCAGTCCGTCGGTGTTCGTGCCCGCGATCCCGACGAGCAGGAATCCGGCGTGCGCGATCGCCGAGTAGGCGAGCATCCGCTTGATGTCCCGCTGGGTGAGGGCGAGGACGGCGCCGACCACCATGGTCAGGATGGCGACCGCCCACAGCACCGGTCGCCAGTCCCACCGCAGCGGGCCGAAGGCGATGTAGAAGACCCGCAGGATCGCGCCGAACGCGGCCACCTTGGTACCGGCGGCCATGAACGCCGTCACCGGCGTCGGCGAGCCCTGGTAGACGTCGGGCGTCCACGAGTGGAACGGCGCGGCACCCACCTTGAAGAACAGGCCGACCCCGATCAGCGCGACCGCGAGGTAGAGGTAGGTGTCGGTCCTGCCGGTGGCGCCGACCGCGTCGGCGATCTTCCCGAGCTCGACGCTGCCAGCGAACCCGTAGGCGAACGCGACCCCGTAGAGGAAGAACGCCGAGGAGAACGCGCCGAGCAGGAAGTACTTCATGGCCGCTTCCTGCGACAGCAGGCGCCGACGGCGGGCCAGGCCCGCGAGCAGGTAGAGCGGCAGCGAGAGGATCTCCAGCGCGACGAACATGACCAGCAGGTTGTTCGACGCGACGAACAGCATCATGCCGGTCACCGAGAAGACCATCAGCGGGTAGGCCTCGGTCTGCATGTCCGCGGAGTTCCGTGCGGCGGTCGACCCCTTCGAGCCCGGTGTGATCGCCGCGGAGGCGACGATCGCGCCGCCGGAGGAGTCCAGCTGCCGCTCGGCCACCAGCAGCACCGAGAGCAGCGCGAACACCAGGATCGTGCCCTGCATGAACAGGGTCGGCCCGTCGATCGCCACCGCCCTCGCGGCGAGCAGTGCGTGCCGGCCGTGCAGGATCGCGATGGCGACCAGGGCCGCGATGAACCCGCCGCCGGCAAGCACCGGCTGGATCACCCGCCGGGACTCGCGCGCGGCGAAGGCGTCGACGAGCACCCCGACCAGCGCCACCACGAAGACGATGAGCAGCGGGCTGAGGGAGGAGTACTCGATCGACGGCGGAGTGATCTTCTGCGTCTCCGCGAGCAGCACTGCGCTCACGAGTGGCCTCCGGACTGGGCGGCGGGAACGGGGTGGGTCGGGGCCGGATCGGACTTGCCGATGTCGGCATAGGTCGCCGTCACGGTGGGCCGGATGATGTCGATCAGCGGCTTGGGGTAGACCCCGAGCCCGATGATCAGCGCGATCACCGGGGCGACGACGACCTTCTCCCGCAGGGACAGATCGGGCAGCAACCGGTTGGCCTCGTGGGTGACCGGGCCCGTCATCGTCCGCTGGTACAGGTACAGCACGTAGATCGCGGCGAGAACGATGCCGGTGGTGGCGACGATCGCCAGCGCCTTGTTGTAGGTGAACGTGCCGACCAGGACCAGGAACTCACTGACGAAGCTGTTCGTGCCGGGCAGCGCCAGCGACGAGAGCCCGGCGATGAGGAACGTCCCGGCCAGCAGCGGCGTCACCTTCGCCAGGCCCCCATAGGCGCCTATGTCCGGGGTGCCCCGCCGGGCGACCAGGAAGCCGACAACCAGGAACAGCAAGCCGGTCGACAGACCGTGGTTGACCATGTAGAGGACCGAACCGGTGCCGGCCTGGCTGGTGAAGGCGAACAGACCCAGGGCGATGAACCCGAAGTGGGCCAGCGACGTGTAGGACACCAGCCGTTTCATGTCCCGTTGCCCGATCGCCAGCAGCGCCCCGTAGAAGATCCCGATGACCGCCAGTGCCAGTACGAGCGGCGCGAACCAGTCCGACGCCTCGGGGAACAGCGGGATGCAGTAGCGGATCAGGCCGAACGTGCCGACCTTGTCCAGCAGTCCGACGAGCAGCACCGCGCCGCCGACGGGTGCCTGCGCACCGGCGTCGGGCAGCCAGGTGTGGAACGGGAACAGCGGCGCCTTGATCGCGAATGCGATGAAGAAGCCGAGGAACAGCAGCTTCTGCACCCCGGGGGTGATGTCGAGCTGACGCAGCGCGGCGAAGTCGAAGGTGCCGTGGGCGAGATGCTCGGCGGACACGACGTACAGACCGATCACGGCGGCGAGCATGAGCAGGCCACCGAGCAGGCTGTAGATCAGGAACTTGACCGCCGCGTACGAGCGCTGCGCCTGCTCCTTCACCGGGCCGAAGCTGCCGATGAGGAAGTACATCGGGATCAGGATCGCCTCGAAGAAGACGTAGAACAGGAACACGTCGGTCGCGGCGAACACGCCGACGAGCCCCGCTTCGAGCGCGAGCAGCAGCGCGCAGAACACCGGTACGGAGCGCTGCCGGGGCGCCGCGGCGGACGGCGCGGCGACCGGCTCGGCCGGGACCGTCTCGGCGGACACCGGCGGCGCTGCCACCAGCACCGCCGTTCCCCCGCCGCCCGCAGGCGCGCCGACGGCCGCGACTGCACCGCCAGAACTTCCCCCGCCGGAACCGCCGGAACCGTCGGAACCGCCGCTCCCGACGCCACTGCCCGGGGCGCCGTCGTGCGTCCCGGTGAGGGATCCGCCGTCCACGGGCCCGCCTGGCTCGTCGCCGTCGAACTCGTTCCAGGACGACAGCACGACCACCGGCACCAGGAACGCGGTGAGCAGGATCAGCACCAGCGAGATGCCGTCCGCGCCGACCGAGTACGAGATGCCGAACGTCGAGATCCAGTCGTGGTGCTGGGCGAACTGGAAGCCGGCCCGCTTCGGGTGGTAGGCGAACGTGGCCAGCACCGCGAGCACCAGCACGGCCAGGGTGACGGCGAGCGTCAGCTGCTTGGCCTGGGTCGCCAGCCGCCGCGGAAAGGCGGCGACGACGATCGCGGCGACCGTCGGCACGAGCAGCAGAATGGTCAGCCAGGGGACTGTGTTCACGTCAGCCGCCCCAGACCAGCAGCAGTGCGCCGACCATGAGGACGGCACCTCCCAACATCGACAGAGCGTAGGACCGGACGAACCCGGTCTGCAGGCGGCGCATCCGCCCGGACAGGCCGCCGATGCCGGCAGCGCTGCCGCGCACGAAGCCGTCGACGCCGACGAGGTCGAGCCAGACCAGGAAGCGGGTCAGGTACTGGCCGGGCCGCATGGCGACGGTCTCGTTGAAGGTGTTCGCGAACAGATCGTGGCGGGCCGCCACGGTCACCAGGGTCACCTCGGAGTCGGGTCGGGCCGTCGCCTCGACCGGGCGAGCCTGGTAGCGCAGCCAGGCGGCGGCGAACCCGCCGACGACCACGACCAGGGTGAGCAGGGTCAGCACGAGGGGGCTGAACGTGTGCACACCCTCGACGCCCTCGCCCGCCACCGGCTCGAGCCAGTCCTGCATGCTGTGGCCAAGCACGAACAGGCCGCCGGCGAACGTCGAACCAACCGCGAGAACGATCATCGGGCCGGTCATCGTGACCGGCGACTCGTGCGGGTGCCTGGCGTTCTCGCCCTCACTGGACCAGCGCGGCTTGCCGTGGAAGGTCATCAGGAACAGTCGGGACATGTAGAACGCGGTGATGCCGGCGCCCAGCAGCGCGATCGAGCCGAGCAGATAGCCGGACGTGCCGCCCTTGTCGAAGGCGGTCTCGATGATCCGGTCCTTGGTGAAGTAACCCGACAGGCCCGGGAAGCCGATGATCGCCAGGAACCCGAGACCGAAGGTCGCCCAGGTGATCGGCATCTTGCGCCAGAGCCCGCCGTAGTGGCGCAGGTCCTGGTCGTCATCCATGGCGTGGATGACCGAGCCCGCGCCGAGGAACAGGCCGGCCTTGAAGAAGCCGTGGGCGAGCAGGTGCATGATGCCGATCGCGTAGCCGGCGGGGCCGAGGCCCACCGCCAGGAACATGTAGCCGATCTGGCTGACCGTCGAGTAGGCCAGCACCTTCTTGATGTCGTCGTAGGCGCAGCCGATGACACACCCGATGAGGATCGTGGCCGCGCCGATGATGACGACGACGGTCCGGGCCGCCTGGGTCTCGTCGAAGATCGGCCCGGCCCGGACGATCAGGTAGACGCCGGCGGTCACCATCGTCGCCGCGTGGATCAGTGCGGAGATCGGGGTGGGGCCCTCCATCGCGTCCGGCAGCCACGCCTGCAGCGGGAACTGGCCGGACTTCCCGCAGGCACCGAGCAGCAGCAGCAGCGCCATCGCGGTGATCGTGCCGTAGCCGATCACGTTGGCGCTGGCCGCGCCGAACACGTCCGCGTAGCTCGTCGAGCCGACGGTGGCGAACATCAGCATGATCGCGATCGCCAGGCCGACGTCGCCGACCCGGTTCATGTAGAAGGCCTTGTTCGCCGCGGTGGCCGCGGCCGGCTTGTACTCCCAGAACTTGATCAGCAGGTACGAGGAGAGTCCGACCAGCTCCCACCCGGCATACAGCGAGAGGAAGTTGTTGCCGAGGACCAGCAGCAGCATCGACGCCAGGAAGAGGTTCATGTAGGCGAAGAACTTCCGCCTGGCCGGATCGTGCGCCATGTAGCCGATCGAGTAGATGTGGATCAGCGTGCCGACCCCGGTGATCAGCAGCACGAAGACGATCGAGAGCTGGTCGACGAGCAGACCGACGTCCACCTGGAAGCCGTTTACCGGAATCCAGGAGAACAGATGCTGGGAGAGCGCGCGGTCGTCGCCGTCACGGCCGAGCATCGCGGCGAACAGCACCACGCCGACCACGAAGCTGGCGAGGGCGGCGAGGGTGCCGATCAGATGCCCGAACCGGTCGGTCCGCCGGCCGCCGAGCAGCAGCACGGCGGCGCCGGCCAGCGGCAGCGCGATGAGCAGCCAGGACAGCGAGAACGCGCCGGAGGCTGCGGCGTAGTGGACCGGGGCGGGGCTCATCGCGCCTCCGCGCGTTGGCGAGATTGCGTCACTGCAGTCTTGTCCGTTCTTCCATGACCGCCGCGGAGGGAGGTCAGGTCCCTAGGCCTGGGTCAGTACTTCAGCAGGTTCACGTCGTCCACCGACGCCGAGCGACGGGTGCGGAAGATGCTGAGGATGATGGCCAGGCCGATCACGACCTCGGCCGCGGCGACGACCATCACGAAGAACGCCATGACCTGGCCGTCGAGGGTGCCGTGGATGCGGGAGAAGGTGACCAGGGTCAGGTTCGCGGCGTTGAGCATGAGCTCGATCGACATGAACACGACGATGGCATTGCGTCGGATCAGCACCCCGGCCGTGCCGATGGTGAACAGCAGCGCCGCGAGGATCAGGTAGTTCGCCGGGTTCATCGCTGTTCCCCCTTGCCCACGTGCGCGAGCGCCGCGTCGTCCCCACCGAGCTGGCCGTCATCGGCACTGGGGCCGCCGCCACTCGGACCGGAACCCGACCCGTCGTCGTCGTCGGCCGGGCCGCCGTTCGCCGGGCTCTCGGGCGCCGTGCCCGCAATGCCACCGATGCCCGAGGCGCGACCGCCGCCGGGCAGCAGGCCGAGGGTGTCGGCGGAGTCGTGCCGGGCGAACACTCCGGGACCGGGCAGCGGGGTTGCCTGCCGACCCTCGGTGAAGCGGCGACGCATCCATTCGCGCTGGTTGATCCGGCCGCCCTCGCGCTCGCGGTGGCCGAGGACCATCGTCCCGATCGCGGCGACGACGAGCAGCGCGGAGACCGCCTCGAAGACGAAGAAGTACTGGCTGAACAGCAGGCGGCCGATCGCCTGGACGTTGCCGCCCGCGTTGGCGGACTCGAGCCCCTTGCCGTGCACGCCGTCGATGGCCGAACCGATCGGGAACACCAGCAGCCCGGCGAAGCCGAGGCCGAAG
The DNA here is from genome assembly GCF_023243075.1 of Frankia sp. AiPa1. GTDB lineage: Bacteria > Actinomycetota > Actinomycetes > Frankiales > Frankiaceae > Frankia. The sequence continues at coordinate 248,884 of NZ_JALKFZ020000001.1, forward strand.
ATCACGGCGCCGAGCCGCTGCCCACGGATGGTCTCCACCAGCGAGTCGGACGAGTCGACACCGACGAGCATGAGCACGAACAGGAACAACACCATGATCGCGCCGGCGTAGACGATGATCTGCACGAAGCCAAGGAACGGCGCCTGCTCGAGCAGGTAGAACACCGCGACGCAGAACAGGTTCGCCACCAGCAGCAACGCCGAGTGCACGGCGCTGCGGACCAGGATCATGGCGAGCGCGGCCAGGACCGCGACCGGCGCGAGGATCCAGAACGTCACCGCCTCGCCGGTGGAGGTGCTGGTCAGCTCGCCCGCCGCGGCGAGCACAACCGCGTGGTTCATCGGGCCCGCTCCGTTCCCGCACCATGAGCGGGCACCTCGTCGGCCCGGGAGTGCTCACCGGCAGTGCGCCGCTCGATGACGTCCGCCGCCTGCCCCTGGGCGTCCCCGTCGGTGCCGGAGCTCCCGTCGGTGCCGGCCTCCCGGTCGGCGACCTGCCAGGGCAGGGGCGCGTCCGGGTCACGCAGGTAGTAGTCGGTCTCGCTCTCCCCGAGGCGCATCGGGTGCGGCGGAGCCTCCATGCCCTCGCGCAGCGGCGCGAGCAGCTGCTCCTTGGTGAAGATCAGATCCCGCCGGCTGTCGTCGGCGAGCTCGTAGTCGTTCGACATCGTCAGCGCCCGCGTCGGGCACGCCTCGACGCACAGCCCGCACAGGATGCAGCGCAGGTAGTTGATCTGGTAGACGCGCCCGTACCGCTCGCCCGGGGAGAAGCGTTCGGTCTCGGTGTTGTCGGCACCTTCGACATAGATGGCGTCGGCGGGGCACGCCCAGGCGCACAGCTCGCACCCGACGCACTTCTCCAGCCCGTCGGGATGCCGGTTGAGCTGGTGACGGCCGTGGAAACGTGGCGCCGTCGCCTTCTTCTCCTCGGGGTACTGCTCGGTCGTCGGCTTCTTGAACATCGTCGAGAAGGTGACGCCGAAGCCCTTGTACGGATCGAACAGGCCCATGTCTCAGCCCTCCTGGCGCGGAGCATGCTCCGCAGGGACCACGGTGGCCGACCCGTTCCCGTTCCCGTTCGCCAGGCTGCCAGCCTGAACGCCGGTGAGTTGCGGGGGTGGCCACGGAATGCGTTCAAGGCTGGGTGCCTCGTCAAGCTTGCGCTGCTCGGCCTCCTCCAGCTCCTGCTGGTGTTTCGCGCCGCCCGGATCCACCAGCGCGACGATGACCAGGATGCCGATGACCACGCCGATGCCGATCAGCCACGGCGTGCGGTCGTCGACGTCCTTCTGGTAGGCGCGGAACACGGCGATGACCAGCACCCAGATCAGCCCGACCGGGATGAGTACCTTCCAGCCGAAGGCCATGAACTGGTCGTAGCGCAGCCGGGGCAGCGTCCCCCGCAGCCAGATGAACAGGAAGATGAACAGCAGAAGCTTGATCACGAACCAGATCAGTGGCACCCAGCCGTGGTCGAGGCCGGACAGGCCCGGAATCGGCGGGGGCTGCCAGCCGCCCAGGAACAGGGTGGTCGCGATCGCCGAGACGGTGACCATGTTGATGTACTCGGCGAGGAAGAAGAACGCGAACTTGATCGAGCTGTACTCGGTGTGGAATCCACCGACCAGCTCGCCCTCGGCCTCGGGCAGGTCGAACGGCGTCCGGTTCGTCTCACCGACCATCGAGATGACGTAGAGCACGAACGACGGGACGAGCGCGATGTACCAGCGCCCCGACTGGCTTTCGACGATCCCCGAGGTCGACAGCGTCCCGGAGTACATGAACACCGCGACGAACGACAGCCCCATCGCCACCTCGTACGAGATGATCTGGGCCGCCGAGCGCAGCGAGCCGAGCAGCGGATAGGTCGACCCGCTCGACCAGCCGGACAGGATCAGCCCGTACACCCCGAGCGAGGCCGCGGCCAGCAGGTACAGCACGCTGACCGGAAGGTCGGCGAGCTGCAGCGTGGTGTGGTGACCGAAGATCGAGACCTCGGGCCCGAACGGGATGACCGCGAAGGCGAGGAACGCCGGGATCGCGGAGACGATCGGCGCCAGGATGAAGATCGGCTTGTCGGCGAGCGCCGGGATGAGGTCTTCCTTGAGCATCAGCTTCACGCCGTCGGCGAGGCTCTGCAGCCAGCCCTTCGGGCCGTGCCGGTTCGGGCCGATCCGCTGCTGCATCCGGGCGACGACCTTACGCTCGAACACGATCGCGAACAGCGTCATGAGCAGCAGGAAGGCGAACACCGCGACGGCCTTGAGCAGGATCAGCCAGAACGGGTCGCGGCCGAAGCCGGACAGGTCCGGATCCACCGGCGCGGCAATGATGATCGAACTCACCGCGGCGCTCATCGCCGTCCCTCCGCCGGCTTCGAGCCGTTCACGCCCGGAGCCGAGGGCGCCGATGGTGCCGGCGGCGGAGGCGTTCGGACCTGCACGGTCGTGTCCCGGGCGGCGCTGAGGTCGGCGCCGAGCGCGGTCCCGCGCCACTGGTCGACGGGAAACGTGTCGTCCGCGGCCGGCCGGGGCAGGGCGCTGGCGGCGATCCGCACGACCGCGCCGGCTGTGACGCCCAGGGCCCGCCGCACGTGCGAACCCGGCGAGTGGGTCGGTACCCAGACCACCCGGTCCGGGAGGGCTGCGAGCTCGAGCGGCAGGGTGATGGAGCCGCGACCGGTCGAGACCCGGACCGGCTCTCCGGCCCGCGCGCCGATCTCGGCCGCGGTCGCCGCCGAAAGCCGCACCACCGGCGGACGGGCGGTGCCGGCGAGATACGGCTCGCCGGAGAGCAGGGCGCCGTCGTCGACGAGCTGATGCCAGCTGGCGAGCAGCGCCTGCCCGGCGGCGGGAACGGCCGCGGGAGCCGCGGGTTGCGCCGGCGCCGGCGCCCGGGTGACCGCGTCACCGGCCCGTCCGACGGCCCGCAGTTCCCGCGCGGCCGCGCCGGTGTCGGGCAGCCGGAGGTCAAGGCCCATCTCGGCGGCGATCAGATGCAGGACCCGCACGTCGGGCAGCGCCGGAGTCTCCAGCGCCCGCTGGAACGGCCGCAGCCGCCCCTCCCAGTCGACGAACGATCCCGCCTTCTCCGCCACCGGGGCCACCGGCAGCACCACGTCGGCGACCTCGGAGATCGACGAGCGGCGGATCTCCAGCGAGACGCAGAACGGCACCCGGGCCAGCGCCGCGAGTGCGGCGGCGGGGTCGGACAGGTCTTCCGCGTCGACCCCCGCCACGAGCACGCCGTCGAGGCGGCCGGCGGCAGCCGCGGCCAGGATCCCGTCGGTGTCGAGCCCGGGTGCGCCGAGCAGCCGGGCCCCCCAGGCCTGCTCGACCTCGGCACGGGCGGCGGCGTCGGCGACCGGGCGGCCACCGGGCAGCAGCGAGGGCAGCAGCCCCGCGGACACGGCGCCACGGTCGCCGGCGCGCCGCGGCACCCAGGCGAGCGCGGCACCACTGGCCTGTGCCAGCCGCAGCACCGCGGACAGCGTGCCCGGGATCTGCCCGGCCCGCTCCCCCACCAGGATGACCGCGCCGGGCTCGCGCAGCGCAAGCGCCGTAGCGGCCAGCGGGTCGGTTCCGGCAGCGCTGGCCCCCGCGGTGGCCAGCGCGTCCAGGACGGCGGGCTCCGCGCCGGGCTCCGTCGTCACCAGCGTCCCGCGCAGCTTCGCAAGCCCGCGCGTGGCCAGCGGCGCGAGCGCGTGCACGGCGGTGGCGTGCTTGTCCGCGGCCTTGCGCAGCCGCAGGAAGACGATCGGCGACTCCTCCTCCGGCTCGAAGGCGACGAGCAGGACCGCCGGCGCGGCTTCCAGGTCCGCGTAGGTCACCCCGATGCCGGTCCCGGCGACCGCGTGGCCGAGGAACTCCTCCTCCTCGGCCGAGTGCGGCCGGGCGCGGAAGTCGACGTCGTTGGTGCCGAGTGCCACCCGGGCGAACTTGGCGTAGGCGTAGGCGTCCTCCCGGGTGAGCCGGCCGCCGGCCAGCACCCCGACGCCGTTGCGGCCGCGGCACTCGGCAAGACCGCGGGCGGCGTACTCCAGCGCCTCGCTCCAGGTGGCCTCGACCAGCTGCCCGGTCTCATCGTCGCGGATCAGCGGGGTGGTCAGCCGCTCGGACCCGCGGGCGTAGGTGAACGCGAAGCGGCCCTTGTCGCAGTTCCACTCCTCGTTGACCGCCGGGTCGTCGCCGGCGAGGCGCCGGGTGACCTTGCCCCGCCGATGGTCGGTGCGCAGGCTGCACCCCGACGCGCAGTGCTCGCAGGCCGTCGGGGTGGAGACCAGGTCGAACGGGCGGGCCCGGAACCGGTAGGCGGCGCTGGTCAGCGCGCCGACCGGGCAGATCTGCACGGTGTTGCCGGAGAAGTAGGACGAGAACGGCTGGCCGTCGCTGACCGCGACCTGCTCGTTGGCGCCACGTTCGAACAGCTCGATGAACGGGTCGCCGGCGATCTGGGCGGAGAAGCGGGTGCACCGTGCGCACAGCACGCAGCGTTCCCGGTCGAGCAGGATCTCGGTGGAGATCGCCAGCGGCTTCGGATAGGCCCGCTTGGTCTCCTTGAACCGCGAGGTCGACCCGCCGTTCTCCATCGACTGGTTCTGCAGCGGGCACTCGCCGCCCTTGTCGCAGATCGGACAGTCAAGCGGGTGATTCAGCAGCAGGAACTCGATCGTTCCGGCCTGCGCCTTGCTGGCCACGGGCGAGGTGAGCTGGGTTTTCACCACCATGTCGGCGGCCACCGTGGTGGTGCAGGCGGCCACCGGCTTGCGCTGCCCCTCGACCTCGACGATGCACTGCCGGCAGGCCCCGACCGGGTCGAGCAGTGGATGGTCGCAGAACCGCGGAATCTCGATGCCGAGCAGCTCGGCCGCCCGGATGATCAGCGTGCCCTTGGGGACGCTGACCGAGAGCCCGTCGACGGTGAGCGTGACGAGGTCCGGGGCGGCCGGCGCGGCCGGCTTAGCTGGGGCGGTCATGATCTCAGTGCGCTCCCGCGTAGGCCCCGTCGGGGCTGGTGTTCGGCTCCGGTGTCCCGACGGTCCCGTCCGGCCCGGCGGTCCTCGTGGTCACCGCGCTCACCGGGATGAACTCGTCCCGGAAGTACTTGATCCCCGACACGATCGGGGAGGTGGCCCCGTCGGCCAGGGCGCAGAACGCCCGGCCGAAGATGTTGTCGCAGGCGTCGACGAGGGTGTCCACGTCCTCGGCGTCGCCCCGGCCGTCCTCGATCCGCTCGAGGATCTTCACCATCCAGCTCGTGCCCTCACGGCATGGCGTGCACTTGCCGCACGACTCGTGCGCGTAGAACTCGGTCAGTCGGCGCACGACCGGCAGCATCTCCGTCGTCTCATCCATGATCATGAGCGCGGCGGTGCCGAGCAGCGAGCCGGCCTCCTGCATGCCCTCGAAGTCCAGCGGGGCGTCGAGGTGGTCCGCGGTGAGCATCGGAGTGGACGAGCCGCCCGGGGTCCACGCCTTCAGTTTCCGGCCGCCGCGGACCCCGCCGGCGATCTCCAGAAGTTCCCGCAGCGTGGTGCCCATCGGCGCCTCGTACTGGCCCGGCCGGGTCACATGCCCGGACAGGCTGTAGATCTTCGGCCCTGGGGACTTCTCCCGACCCATCGACCGGAACCAGTCCGCCCCGTAGTTGACGATGAACGGGACGCTCGCGATGGTCTCGACGTTGTTGACGACCGTCGGCGACGCGTACAGCCCATGGGTCGCGGGGAACGGCGGTCGCAGCCGGGGCTGGCCACGCCGTCCCTCCAGCGAGTCGAGCAGCGCCGTCTCCTCGCCGCAGATGTAGGCCCCCGCGCCGGAGTGCACCACCAGGTCGAGGTCGAACCCGCTGCCGAGGATGTCCCGGCCGAGGAAGCCCGCCGCGTACGCCTCGTCGACGGCGGCGCGCATCCGGCGGGCCGCGTGGATGAGCTCGCCGCGCAGGTAGACGAACGCCCGGCTGGCCCGCACCGCGTAGGCGGCGATGATGATGCCCTCGATCAGCGAATGCGGATCGGCCTTCATCAGGGGCGCGTCCTTGCAGGTGCCCGGCTCGCCCTCGTCGGCGTTGATGACCAGGTAGTGCGGCTTGCCGTCGCCCTGCGGGATGAAGCCCCACTTCATCCCGGTGGGGAACCCGGCGCCGCCGCGCCCGCGCAGGCCCGAGTCCTTGACCAGCTTGATCAGGTCGTCCGGGTCGCCGGCGAGCGCCGTGCGCAGCGCGAGGTAGCCGTCGAGCCGGCGGTAGGTGTCGATCGTCCAGGACTCCGGCGTGTTCCAGCGCCGGGTGAGTACCGGAGTGACAGGCATCCTCAACTCCCCTTCGGCTCGGTGCTGGCCGGCGTGGTCGCCGCCGGCCGGACCAGTGGCGCCGGCGCCTGTTCGGCGCTCCAGCCGGCGGCCTCGGCGACCAGCAGGCCCGCCACCGACGGTTCCCCGACGCCGGGACCCGCGACGCCCTCGGGCCGCGGGTCGGCGTACCCGGCGAGCTGGCGTGAGGTCTCGGCGAACGAACACAGCGGGCCGCCGCGGGTCGGTGCGGGTCGCTGCCCGGCCTGCAGTCCCTCGACGATGGCCTGCGCGCCATCCGCGTCGACCTGGTCGTAGAACTCGTAGTTCACCGTCAGCACCGGCGCGTAGTCGCAGGCGGCGAGGCACTCGGCGTGCTCGAGGGTGATCTGGCCGTCCGGGGTCGTCTCGTCGTGGCCGACCCCGAGGTGCTTCTTCAGCCGCTGGTAGACGTCCTCGCCCCCGAGCAGGGCGCAGGACAGGTTCGTGCAGACCGAGACGAGGTACTCGCCGACCGGGCGGCGCTTGTACATCGTGTAGAAGGTCGCGACCGCGCCCACCTCGGCCGCGGTGATGCCGAGCTGGTCGGCGCAGAACTCGACCCCCTCGGTGGTCACGCGATTCTGCTCGGCCTGCACCAGGTGCAGCAGCGGCAGCAGCGCCGAGCGGGACCGCCCGGCCGGGTAGCGGGCGATGATCTCGGCTGCGGCGGCGTGGGTCTGCGGCGAAAGCGCCATCAACGATCAACTCCCCCGAGCACCGGGTCGACCGAGGCGACGCCGACGATCGTGTCCGCCACCTGGCCGCCCTCGCACAGCGCCGGGACGGCCTGCAGGTTGACGAAGCTTGGGTCGCGGACATGGACGCGGAACGGTCGGGTGCCGCCATCGGAGACCACGTGGTAGCCGAGCTCGCCGCGCGGCGACTCGATCTGGGTGTACACCTGGCCCGCCGGCACCCGGAATCCCTCGGTGACCAGCTTGAAGTGATGAATGAGAGCCTCCATCGAGGTCCCCATGATGTTCCGGATGTACTCGAGCGAGTTGCCCATCCCGTCGGAGCCGATCGACAGCTGCGCGGGCCAGGCGATCTTCTTGTCGGCGACCATCACCGGTCCCGGCCGCAGCCGGTCCAGGCACTGCTCGATGATCTTGAGTGACTCGCCCATCTCGTCCATCCGCACCAGGTAACGGGCGAAGGAGTCGCCCTCCAGCCGGGTCGGCACGTCGAACTCGTACGTCTCGTAGCCGCAGTACGGCATGGTCTTGCGCAGGTCCCAGGGCAGCCCCGCGGCCCGCAGCACCGGGCCGGTGGTGCCCAGCGCGATGCAACCGGCCGCGTCGAGGACGTTGACGTCGACCATCCGAGCCTTCCAGATCGGCTGGCCGGTGAGCAGCTTGTGGTACTCCCGGATCCGCTTCGGCATGTCGGCGAGAAACTCCCGGATGGCCCGCTCGGTGCCGTCCGGCAGATCCTGGGCGAGTCCGCCCGGCCGGATGAACGCGTGGTTCATCCGCAACCCGGTGATGAGCTCGAGCAGGTCGAGGACCTTCTCCCGCTCCCGGAAGCCGAAGATCATCGCAGTGGTGGCGCCCAGCTCCATGCCGCCGGTCGCCAGCCACACCAGGTGGGAGGCGATGCGCTGCAGCTCCATCACCAGCACCCGGATCACGGTCGCCCGCTCGGGGATCTGCTCGGTGATGCCCAGCAGCCGCTCGACCGACAGGCAGTACGCCGCCTCGTTGTACAGCGGCGACAGGTAGTCGGCCCGGGTGAGGAAGGTGACCGCCTGGGTCCAGGTCCGGTACTCGCAGCTCTTCTCGATGCCGGTGTGCAGGTAGCCGATGACCAGACGGACCTCGGTGACCGTCTCGCCCTCGATCTCCAGCACGAGACGCAGTACGCCGTGGGTGGACGGATGCTGCGGCCCCATGTTGACGACGATGCGCTCGGCGTCCTGCTCCCCGTGGCCGAGGATGTCCTCCCAGTCACCACCGGTGACCGTGTAGACCCGCCCATCGGCGGACTCGGCATAGCCGGCCTCGTAGGGCTGGGACGTCGCCGTCCCGCTGTTCGGCGTCATAGCGAACCTCGGATCACGAGTAGCTCCGGCGCTCGTCCGGCGGAGGAACCGTGGCGCCCTTGTAGTCGACTGGGATGCCACCCAGCGGGTAGTCCTTGCGCTGCGGATGCCCGATCCAGTCGTCCGGCATCATGATCCTTGTCAGCCCCGGATGACCGGCGTAGATGATGCCGAACAGGTCGTAGGCCTCCCGCTCATGCCAGTCGGCGGTCGGCCAGACCGACGTCAGGCTCGGCAGCGTCGGGTCGTCGTCGCCGACGCTGACCTCCACGCGCAACCGGCGACGGTAGGTCATCGACGTCAGGTGCGCCACCGAGTGCAGCCGGCGCCCGGTGAGATCGTCCGGGTAGTCCACGCCGGACACCGAGGACAGGAGCTCAAAGCGCAGGTCAGGATGGTCCCGCAGCGTCTGCGCCAGACTTGTCAGCGCCTCGCGTCGCACGTACAGGGTCAGCTCGCCACGATCGTGCACCACCCGCTCGACAGCCTCGCCGAGCTGCGGGAACGCCCGCTCCAGCGCGTCGTAGACGGCGTCGGCGTCGGCATCCCCGAAGGGCCGCTGCGAGCTCTCGAGAACCGGCACGGGCGCCACGAGCCGGCCGAACCCGGAGGTGTCGCCCGTGCCGCCGGCGCCGAACGCGTCGTGCTGCCGTCCGGGCTGCCGGGCCTGCCCGGACACGACCAGTTCGCTGGCCGCATCCTCGTCGAAGCCGTTGCGGCCGGCACCGTTCTGGCTGGTCATCGGTCAGCCTCGCCCTCGCCGTCGGTGCTGTTCGCGCCGCTCGCGCCGTTCGCGCCGTTCGCCGAGCGGGACTCATCGGTGGGCTTGAGGTCGACCGGCACCCGCTTGGTGCGACCGAACACCGACGGCGGCGCGATCGCCGCGGGTCGCCGGGCATCGAGGACCGGTTCGACCGCGCCACGTCCGGTGGTCGACGGCGCGCCGGCCGGGATGCGGAACCGCTTGCGGTCGTTGACCGACAGGGTGCGGGTGTCGAGCTCGCCCTCGGGCAGGCCCGCCCGCGCGGTGGCCACGTCGATCGGCTTCGGGTAAGGCGAGTCGCCGGGTTCGGTCCACGCCGTCTGCCCGCTGATCGGGCCCGCGAGGATCTTCTCGTGGAGCTTGAGGATCGCGTCCATCAGCATTTCCGGCCGTGGCGGGCAGCCGGGCAGGTACATGTCGACCGGGACGATGTGGTCGACGCCCTGAACGATCGCGTAGTTGTTGAACATCCCGCCGCTGCTCGCGCACACGCCCATCGACAGCACCCACTTGGGGTTCGGCATCTGGTCGTAGATCTGCCGCAGCACCGGTGCCATCTTCTGGCTCACCCGGCCGGCCACGATCATCAGGTCGGCCTGGCGGGGGCTGGCCCGGAAGACCTCCATGCCGAACCGGGACAGATCGTACCGACCGGCACCGGTGGACATCATCTCGATCGCGCAGCAGGCCAGGCCGAAGGTCGCCGGCCACAGCGAGGACCGACGTGTCCAGTTGGCAAGCTTCTCCACGCTGGCGAGCAGGATACCTGCGGGCAGCTTCTCCTCTAGTCCCATTCCAGACCTCCACGGCGCCATTCGTAGGCGTACGCGACGAAGATCGTCGCCATGAACAGCGCCATCGCCCCGAGCCCGAACACCGCGAGGCTGTCAAACGCGATCGCCCACGGGAACAGGAAGATGATCTCGATGTCGAAGACGATGAAGAGCATCGCGGTGTTGTAGTACTTCACCGGAAAACGCTGCGGGCCGGCCGGAGCCGGGGAGGGCTCGATGCCGCACTCGTAGGCGTCGATCTTCGCCCGGTTGAACCTGCGCGGACCGGTCAGCGCACCGGCCGCGACGGAGCCGACCGCGAACAGCGTCGCGATCACCATCAGAACGAGGATCGGCACGTAGTTCGAGAGCATGCCGAACTCCTCCCCTTCAAAAGAGTGTTACCGGATGTTATGACGTACTGCACCCCGGTGAACGAATGGCCGCCAGCCAGATTCCCAGCAGGAAAAACCCTTCGATCCGACCCTCATAGAAGTCCTGGGGACCGAGCCGGATAACAGTCAGGCCGCAGGGGTCAGACGGGTCATCGCATTGATCATTCGGTCCATCGCATCACCTCCCCGAGGATCGGTGAGATTTGCCATGATCTTCAGCAGGAATCGCATGAGAACCGGGCGCGGCAGACCATATTTCGTGCCGAGCGCCATTACCGTCGGATTCCCGATGAGCTGGACAAAACGACGCCCGAGAGTGTAATAGCCCCCGTATCGGGCGCGCATCAGCTCGGGATAATGCCCCAGAGCGCGCTCCCGAGCCGGGCCCTGCGGACGGGCCAGCGCCTGTACGGCGACCTCAGCGGCATACCGACCCGATTCGAGCGCGTAGGCGATGCCCTCGCCGTTGAACGGGTTGACCATCCCGCCGGAATCACCGACCAGCAACACACCGTCCCGATAGTGGGGGGTGCGGCTGAAGCCCATCGGCAGCGCGCTGCCGCGCACCGGGCCGGTCGCGTTCTCCTCGACGAATCCCCATTCGGGCGGCAGCGCGGCCAGCCAACGGCGTAGCAGATCCTGGTAGTTGGTGTTCTGAAAGGCGCTGGTCGTGTTCAGCAGGCCGAGTCCCACATTACTGGTGCCATCGCCCACTCCGAAGATCCAGCCGTAGCCGGGCAGCAGCCGGCTCTGCCGCGGCGTGCCCTCCCACAGCTCCAGGTGCGACTCGAGATGATCATCGTGCGTGCGGGCGCTGCGGTAGTAGCGGCGCACCGCGACGCCGAGCGGACGGTCCTCCCGGCGACGGATGCCCAGCGCCAGGGCGATTCGCGCGCTGTTGCCGTCGGCCGCGATGACGAGCGGGGCCCGGTAGGTCACCGGCTCGCGATCGGACCCCGTGCGGGCCCGCACTCCGACCACTCGCCCGCTGCGCTCGTCGAGAAGCGGGCCGGTGACAGTCGTGCTCTGCGCCAGACGGGCACCGGCCTTCTCCGCGTGCCGGGCCAGCAGATCGTCGAAGTCGAGCCGAGGGCGAACCAGCCCGTAGTCCGGCCAGTGGGCAAGCTCCGGCCAGGGAAGTTCCAGGCGCACACCGCCGCCGACGATACGCAGCCCCCGATTGCGTGCCCAGCCGGCGGAGACCGAGGTGTCGATACCCATCTCGACCAGGCTGCGCACAGCGCGGGGCGTCAGCCCGTCGCCGCAGACCTTCTCCCGCGGGAACGTCGTCTTCTCCAGCAGCAGGACGTCCAGCCCCGTGCTGGCGAGGTGGTATGCCGCTGAGGAGCCCCCGGGCCCGGCACCGACCACGATGACGTCGGCATCGGCGTCGGCAGCCCTGCCGCCATCGCCGCCGCCATCTGTGCCTGCCGTCACCATCGCCACCCAGCGCTCCGGATCCTCGCTCGGAACCATCCGTTCGGGCCGCTCGTGAAATTCTTCACGAGCACCCCCGGCGAGTGTAGGCCCTACGCAGGCCAATCGCATCAACCAGGACGCGAGGAGGCCATGACGAGTCGATGACGCACACCTTATGAACACAGTAAGCGACGATCACACACCCATCGCCACCGGGCATCGGCCTCGTTCGTCACATCTGCCGACAGCAGAGCGTATAATCCGCGCCCCGAGCAGCCCAGCGGCGCCCCGCGACCCAGATCACCCGGCATGTCGCAGGTCACACCCAACTACTGAAGGCTCGGACCGTAGGGGCGGGCCGCGATTCTCAGCGATGATCGCTGGCACTTTCGTGCTATCACGTGGGATCACCGCCCGAGCCGGGTAGAAGCCCTTCGTGCGGCCGGGAATCGAGGATCCGATGACAGTCGTCCTGCCCACCCCGGACGGACCGGCGAGGGCGATTCTGGCCGAGCCGGAGGATGTTCCCGTACTCGGCGGGATCGTCGTCCTGCACGAGGCCGATGGGCTGACCGGCCATGTCCGTGATCTGTGCGCCCGCCTGGCCCGCGTGGGCTGGCGGGCGATCGCCCCGGATCTGTACCACCGGTCCGCGGTGCTGACGGGGACCGAGGTGCTCGATGACGTCGACGCGGCGATGGGTGTTCTGGCGGAGGAGGGCACCGCTCTCGACCGGTGCGCGGTCGTCGGGTTCTGCCTGGGCGGCACCGTCGCGTTTCACGCCGCGGTGGACCGGCCGTTCGCCGCCGCCGTCACCTTCTACGGCGACGGCATCCGCGCCCGGCAACTCGGCGAGCCCAGCCAGCTGGAGCTTGCGGGCCAGCTCCAGGCTCCATGGCTCGGGCTCTACGGCGGGCAGGACGTCAATGTGCCCATCTCGGATGTCGAGGCCCTGCGCACCGCCACCGCCGGCGCCCCCGTTCCCGCCGAAATCATCATCTATCCCAACGCGGGCCACGCCTTCCTCAACGACTCCCGACCGGATGCGTACCAGGGCCCGGCCGCCCGCGATGCCTGGTCACGCACTCTGACCTGGCTGGGCTGGCGCATCCCGACCTAGGCGGCATGCCCACGGTGCAGGGCGACAACGCCGCCGGTGAGGTTTCGCCAGTTGACCCTGGTCCAGCCGGCCGCCCGGAGCAGGTCGGCGAGCTCGGCCTGCGCCGGCCAGGCCCGGATCGACTCGGCCAGGTAGACATACGAGTCGGGGCTGCTGCTGACCGCCTGGGCGACCCGCGGCAACGCACGCATCAGATACTCCAGGTAGACGGTTCGCCACGGCGCCCACACCGGTCGGGAGAACTCGCAGACGACGAGAATGCCGCCCGGCCGGGTGACGCGTCGCAACTCCGCGAGGCATCGCCGAGTATCGGCCACATTGCGAAGACCGAAGGAAATGGTCGTCCGGTCGAAGGTCGCGTCGGGAAACGGCAGATGCAGTCCGTCCCCGGCGGACAGCACCACCCGCCCGGCCGCGGGACGTTCCGCCAGCCGCCGCTGCCCCGCCCGTAGCATGCCTAGCGAGAAATCGCAGGCCACGACATCCGCGCCGGCTGCGGCGAAGGCTCGCGACGAGGTCGCTGTGCCGGCCGCGAGGTCCAGCACGCGCTGACCAGGCGACAGTTCGAGCGCCGCCGCGGTGGCCTGCCGCCAGGTGCGGTCCAAGCCGCCGCTGAGCACGGCGTTCGTCAGGTCGTACCGTCCGGCAACCCCGTCGAACATCGCGGCGATCTCCCGCGGCTGCTTGTCCAGCCCCGCCCGGCTCACCGGGCCAGCACCGCCGGATCGAGGCGGGCGAGTGCTGCCGGCGCGGCGGATCGCGCCACCTGTTCGGCCGCATCCCAGTCGGTCTCCGCGCCGATGCGGCGCAGTCGTGCTCGGAGGGGCTCATCACACAGCGCACCCTCGACGCCCGCCGCGTACAGATCGCGGGCCCGGACGCCGAGCCCGGCGGCGACCGCGTGCTCGGTCTCCAGATCGGTGCCGAACATCGCCGGATCGTCGGTGGCCAGGGAGCAGGCGACGCCTGCGGCCTGCAGCGCCCTCAGCGGATGCTCCCCAAGCGTGGCCACTGACCGGGTACGAAGGTTCGACACCGGGCACACGTCCAACACGATCCGCTCGTCGGCAAGCCTGCGCACCAGCGCCGGATCCTCAAGCGCACGAATGCCATGGCGGATCCGACGGGCCCCGAGGGCGTCCAGCGCACCGCGCACCGACTCAGCGCCCACGGTCTCCCCCGCGTGGGGAACGGCGGCAAGCCCCGCCCGCGCTGCCCGGGCGAACACCGGCGCGAACTGCTCCGGTGGATACTCCGCCTCGGGGCCACCGAGCCCGAGCCCGACGACGAGACGCTCAGAGCCCCGGTCCGCGAACCGCGCCGACCAGTCGGCCACCCGCATTGCCTCATCCACGGGCAGAACCCGGTCGATGTCCGGCGTCAGGCGTACCTCGACGCCATACCGCTCTCTCGCCTCGATGGCTCCGTCCACATAGCCGTGGAAGATCTCCTCCACCCGCACGCCGCGGTGCACCCGGTACCACGGCGAGAAGATGCCCTCCACGTACACGGCCCCGGCCGCGGCCGCCTGCGCGGCATACTCGACGACCACCTGCCGAAAGTCCGCTTCGGTCCGCATCACGTTCGTCGTCATGATCCAGACCTGGATGAAGTGGCTGAAGTCGCGGAACCGGTAGAGCTCGGCGAGCCCCTCCACCGTGTGCGCGGGCAGCGCCTCACCGTTGCGCCGGGCCATCGCCAGCAGCGTCGCCGGCCCTACGGTGCCCTCGAGATGGACATGCAGCTCGATCTTCGGCCCGGTAACCGCGGCCGCCCCCCTCACGTGGTGCTGACCAACGGCAGCGCCGTCGAGGAGAAGTGGGAGGCGACCCGGTCGTCGACCGGGTCGAGCGCCGGGTCGCGATGGACCACCAGATGCCGATAGAGCGTGTCGCGCTGCGCCGGGATGCGCCCGGCCGTGCGGATCAGCGAGATCAGTTCGGAGCGGTTGGTGCGGTGCCGCGCGCCGGCCGCGGACACGACGTTCTCCTCCAGCATCACTGAGCCAAGATCGTCAGCGCCCATGTGCAGGGTCAGCTGCCCGACCTCCTTGCCGGTGGTCAGCCACGAGCCCTGCAGATGAGCGATGTTGTCGAAGAACAGCCGGGCGACCGCGACCAGACGCAGGTACTCCAGCGTCGTCGCCTGCGTGCGCCCGCCGAGGTGGTTGTTCTCCGGCTGATAGGTCCATGGGATGAACGAACGGAAGCCCCCCGTGCGATCCTGCACGTCACGGATCATCCGCAGGTGCTCGATGCGCTCGGCGTTCGTCTCCCCGGTGCCCATCATGAACGTGACGGTCGACTCGACACCGAGAGTATGCGCGGTCTCCATCACCGACAGCCAGACGTGGCCGGCCTCCTTGAGCGGGGCGATCGCACGCCGGGGACGCTCGGTAAGGATCTCCGCACCGGCTCCGGCGAAGCTGTCGAGCCCCGCGTCCCGCAGCCGGGTGATGGCCTCCGTGATGGCGATGTCCGAAGTGCGGGAGATGTGGACGACCTCGCTGGCTCCCAGCGAATGCAGCGCGAGCTGCGGATAGGCCCCCTTGATCGCCGAGAACGTCCGCTCGTACCACTCGATGCCGAACTCCGGATGGTGCCCACCCTGCAGCATGATCTGGGTCGCACCAAGCTCCACCGCCTCGCCGCACTTGGTGATGAGGTCGTCGAGGTCGCGGACCCAGCCCTCCTCATGCTTCGGCGGCCGGAAGAAGGCGCAGAACCGGCAGGCGGTCACGCAGACGTTCGTATAGTTGATGTTCCGGTCGATGATGTACGTGGCGATCCCGTCGGGGTAGCGCCGCCGCCGCACCGCGTCCGCCGCGCGCCCGAGCGCGTGGAAGGGCGCACGCGTATAGAGCAGCAGAGCCTCCTCGGGCGAGATCCGCCCGCCCTCAGCTGCCCGCTCGAGGATCACGCGGATCGCCGGGGCATCGTCCCCAGCGTCGCCGTCGCCCCGACCCACCGGAATCTCGCCGTCGGCATCCACAACGCTCACCCCAGGATCGTACGACCTACCCTCCGGACAACGGCCGGATCACCTGGCGACCAACCATGTCGGACGGTTCCGCGGAACCGCGTCACGACACCCTCCGAAAATGCGGCATCACGGAGCACGACTGGGCGTCGCCGCACTGACGACGAGCAGCCTTCCATCCAGCCGGTTCCGCGGAACCGCACCGAACCGCACCCCACGCGACCAGTCACCCACTCCTGGTCACCTACTCTCATGTTTCACCCACTCCATGTCGATCATATGTTCGATTTTCGCTGACCGGGGCACCGCTGTCAACCATCCAAGCGGGGCGCTGCCGCAGCTCTCCGAGTCGAAAAAATGTTCGATGATTTTCGCTCAGACGATCGAATCTGAGGCCCGCCTGTGCGACACTGGCAGTCGTCAGCCCGCACGTTCCTCACCCCTGAACCGGTGATGACCATGAGCTCAACCCCGCCACACTCTCCGTCGGCTCCCAGCGCGGTGTCCGCCACCAGCATTGACGTGGAGTCCGCTCCCTTGGAGCAGGTAGAAGAGGCGATCTGCCGCTGGTCCGCTCGACTCGCCGCCGCCACTCATACCTGGCTCATGACCATCGCCGCGTTCGACCGCCGTCAGGGCTGGACCGGTCTCGGAATCCGCTCCTGCGCGCACTGGCTGGCCTGGCGCTGCGGCCTGGACCTACGCACCGCCCGCGAGCAGCTCGCGACCGCCCACGCGCTGGCACAACTACCTGCCGTCCGCGCTGCCTTCGCCTCCGGAGAGCTCTCCTATTCGAAGGTTCGCGCCATCACTCGGGTCGCCACCCCTGCCGACGAGGAAGGCTGGCTGGACCATGCCCGCAAGATGTCCGCGGGCCAGCTCGAGCGGCTCACCTCTCGCCGCCGGCAGCAGAAGTCCGACCCCGCTGCTCTGCGTGCTGACCGCAAGCTCGCTCTGCGCACGACCCCTGACGGCACGATTCGTCTAACGGCGACGCTCTCTCCGGACGACGGAGCGTTCCTGCTCGCCGCGCTGGACGCTGCCCGCGCCAGCCTTGAGACCGGCCCCGACGGTCCGCCCGAGGATGACGAGCTCGCTTACACCCCACGCGGACAGGCCCGTGACGCTGATGCCCTCATCGCCCTGGCTGAGGCGTTCCTGCACCACCACGCTCCCGCCCTCCAGGACTCCCCCCACACCCTCACGCTCCACGTCCCCGCCCAAAGCACCAGCGCTGCTTCGAACCAGAGTGTTCCGCGGAACCGCACACATGACGACGTCGACGGGCGTGATCGCAACCAGGAGCACAAGCATCAACCTGGCCGGTTGCCTGCCGGCACTGGCGCCGTTGCCGGCCGGGATATCGGCCTACCCGCCGCCATGGTCGCGCGGCTCGGCTGTGACGCCCTGATCCGCGCTCTCATCGTCGACTCCGACAACAATCCACTCCATCTCGGTCGACGTAACCGGCTCCCCACCGGCCGGCTCCGCGACGCCGTCTACGCCCGTGACCAGGGAATCTGTCAGTTTCCCTCCTGCGATCACACGATGTGGCTACAGATTCACCATTGCGCTGAGTGGGACGCCCACAACGGCAAAACCGACGTCGAGGACCTGCTGCTCATCTGCGGCACCCATCACCGCGCCATCCATGACCATGGTCTCGTCGTTCGCCGCCGCCGCGACGGTACCGTGACCGTTCAGGCACCCGACGGGCGCACCATCAGCAGCATTCCCGGATCGTATGACCTTGCGAGCTAAAGACGGGCGCGGGGTATGCGCCCGTCCACTCTGCCTAACTTCCGGGACGCGCGCCCGGATCCGCGCGGCCGGCGTCTGGGGCCACATCCGTCTCGTAGCCGCTGGTCGGCATGCTCGACGGGTTCTGGTCGACATCATTCGGGTCCGGACTGCCCGGGGCGGGGGTGTGCTGGCCGTGACCGCGGGTGCGGCTGGCAATCTTCTCCTGCATCTGCTTGATCTTCTGACGGTTCTCGGGATTAGTCGCCGCGGTCTTGGCCTTGTCGACCATCTCCCGCGTCTTCGGGCTGTGCAGAAAATCATTGATCTTGGTTGTAATGCTCGCCATGGTGGTGGTGTACCTACCTGGCGGCAGGTTTACGCCTGTTGGAAGTGCGACGTGACCGGCCTAGCCGCCGGAGGATCCGGAAAAAGTGTCCTTCGCCTGGTTCCACCAGGCATCCAAGTGATCATTGAAGCCATCCCGGACGGAGGTGGTTGCCCGATTCCAGAAGCGGGTGCGCTGCTCGTCCACCATGGAGGCGATCTGGTCGGCGGCGGACAGGAGCAGAAGCACCAGCACGACGAACACGATGGTCCGCTTGAACGGAATCCGCAGCCGTCGGCGGCGTCGGCGCGGCGCTGGGCCCGCATAGGGCTCCGCCTGCGGGCGAGGCCGCGCAGAACGCTCGTCGACCAGCTGCGCGGGACGGCCGCCGAACTCCGGCCGCGGCTGGGCCGGCAGCGGCGCGGGCGGTGGGGCCGCGCGGTCGCGAACGGCGGGGGCGATCACTGGCCGCTGCCGGTCCTCGTACTCGACGAATCCGCCACGTCGGCGCCTGCGGTTCGGCGCCCCGAAGTCTTCCGGACCCGGCAGTGGCGGCGCAGGTGGGTCGGCGGGATCCTCCCACCAGCGACGCTGCTCGCTGGCTCCGGCGAGCCGGGTCGGGTCGTACCGCTGACCGGCAACCGCGACCGCGCTGCGGCCGCGTGGCCAGGTGCCGTCCAGTGCCGCGGAGGCAGCAGTGTCGGCAGCGGCGGCAGTGTCGGCAGCGGCGGCAGACCGGGGGTCACCACCGTCGCCGAGCAGCATGAACAGCAGCCGCTCGCTGGACGGCCGGGCCAACGGGTCGCGGGCGAGTGCGGCGTGGACGATGGGGACGAGGCCGGCGGGGACGTCGCGCAGGTCGGGTCGGCCGGTAAGGATCTTCTCAGCCATCTGCTGATAGGTGCCGTCGCCGTACGGGTGGCCGCCGGTGGCGGCGTAAGCGACGACCAGGCCCCAGGCAAAGACATCCACGGCTGGACCGAGCGGCGCGCCGCCGTCCATCTGCTCGGGGGCCATCCAGCCGACGGAGCCGAGGACAAAGCCGGTCTGGGTCCGGCCCTGCGCCGCGTCCAGAGCCCTGGCGATCCCAAAGTCGATCACGCGGGGGCCGGAGAAGGACAGCATGACGTTGCTCGGCTTGAGGTCCCGGTGGACGATGCCGACCCGGTGGATGGCGGTCAGAGCACTGGCCACGCCGATCGCCACGCCCTGCAGCGTCGACAGCGGCAGCGGCCCGGACTCGGTGATCTCCTCGTCGAGGCGCACTCCATCGATGTACTCGGTGACCAGATACGGGCTGCGTGCGTCCGGGTCGGCATCGAGGACCTGGGCGGTGCAGAAGGGCGCGACGCGGCGGGCTGCGGCGACCTCGTCCCGGAATCGAGCCCGGAACTCCGGATCGGCAGCCAGGCTCGACCGGATGACCTTCAGGGCAACGGGGGCGCCGGCCGGCGAACGGGCAAGGTAGACCGTTCCCATACCGCCCTCGCCCAGGCGGCGCAGGACACGGTAGGCACCGATGACAGTCGGGTCGCCGGGGCCCAGTTCCTCGCCCCTGGCCACACCCGCGGTCCGGCGTCGGTCTGTCGATCGATCCACCACTGGCACTCTCCGCCCGAGTCCACTCCAGGTTCCACGCTAGCCCCGTCGGGCCACGACACGCCGACATCTGTCCGTCATCCGACCAGGTGTCAGCCGGACGGCGGGGGCCCAGGCCAGGGCACGGTCTACGGCAGGATGGGAATGTCCCAGCAGCTCCGGAGGAAGGACCGCCATGCCCACCGAGACCGACCTTCTGATCATCGGAGCGGGGCCGGTCGGGCTGTTCGGGGCGTATTACGCGGGGTTCCGTGGGATGTCGGTGGCGATGATGGATGCGCTGCCCACGGTCGGCGGCCAGATCACCGCGATGTACCCGGAGAAGGTGATCTATGACGTGGCCGGGTTCCCTGCCGTGCGGGGGCGCGAGCTGATCGAGGCACTCGTCGCCCAGGCCGCGCGGTATCAGCCGACCTATCTGCTCGGCCGGCAGGCCATGGAGCTCAGCCACGAGGCGGATGCGGTGGTCGTGACCGATGCCACCGGCGGGCTGGTGCGGGCGCGGGCCGTCATCGTCACCGCAGGGATCGGGGCGTTCGCGCCGAAGCCGCTGGCCGGGGCCGCCGGGCACCTGGGGAGGGGGCTTGTGTACTTCGTCCCGCAGCCGGACGCACACGCCGGTCAGGACGTCGTCGTCGCCGGCGGGAGTGACAGCGCGGTCGACTGGGCGCTGGCGCTCGCGCCGGTTGCCCGGACGGTGACCCTCGTGCACAAGCGCGAGCAGCTGCGGGCGCATCCAGCGGCACTCGCCCGGCTCGAGGCGTCCGAGGTTCAGGTGCGCACGCTCACCGACATCGCTGCCGTGCACGGGGATGCCTGGGTCGAGAAGGTCGAGCTCGTCGACGCCCGCGACGGCAGCCGCGAGGTCCACCCGGCGCAGGCGATCGTCGCGGCGCTCGGTTTCGCCACCGATCTCGGGCCGCTGACCCGCTGGGGGCTGACCGTGCAACGGCGGAGGATCATGGTCGACCCGGCCATGTCCACTGGTGTCGCGCGGGTTTTCGCCGCCGGGGACGTCGTCGACTATCCCGGCAAGGTGCGCCTGATCGCGACCGGGTTCGGCGAGGTGGCGACCGCCGTCAACAACGCGGCACCCGTCATCGACCCGGCCGCCAAGGTCTTCCCAGGCCACAGTTCCGATGACGGCGCAGACTAGGGTCATGCGCGGACTTCTGGTGATCGGACACGGCTCTCGGCGGGGGGAGGCGAACGCCACCGTACGTGAGCTGGCGCGATGCCTGGCCGAGGACCGGGACTCCTGGGACGCGGTCGAGGCGGCCTTCCTGGAGGTGAGCCGCCCTGACATCGCCGAGGGCTATGCCCGCCTCGCCGGCGCCGGCTGCGCCGAGCTCATCGCCTATCCGTTCTTTCTGTTCGACGGCAACCACACTCACCATGACATCCCCTCGGCGCTGGATGCGGCCCGCGAGCGCCATCCGGCGACCCGCTGGGTGCTCTCCGAACCGCTCGGCCTGCACGCCTGCGTGGTCGAAGCCGTCCGCGCCCGCCTTCATGCCACCCTGCGCGGCCTCAACCCGGTAGCACCCGGCTCGCGGTGACGAAGTCGGCGATGGCGGCGGCAAGCGGGTGGACGCCGGGTTCGTCCGGGACGATGTCAACGCGCATGCCGGCGGCCTCGCAGGCCTCGGCGCTGCGGCGGCCCATGGCGGCGACGAGCAGGTCGGGCGGCAGGGGGCCGTAGAGCTCCGCCGTGCCGCGGGCCGCGGTGGAGGACGCGAAGGCGGCGACGTCGAAGTCCCCGTGGCGCAGCTCCTCGGCGATGCGTGGGTCCGGTTCGGCGGTCACGTCGCAGAGAAGCGCCACTCGCCGCACCGGTGCCGGCCACTCGGCCGCGCCGGCCACGATGACGGTGGCCGGGCCCGCGGCCAGTTCGCTGCGGGGCACCGAGGCAAGGCCCAGGGCATCGAGTGCCTCGGCAGCCTGCGGGCCGGCGGCGGCGAGCGTCAGGCCGGCCAGGGCGCGCACGTCGGCGCCGGCTGAACGCAGCAGGCTGACCAGGGCGGCGACCTCGTCGGGATCGGAGAGCAGCAGCGCGTGCGCGCCGTCCAGCGCGGCGAGCAGGGGTGTGCCATCGGCGGGCGCGGGCCGGGCGACGACCGTCTCCACCGCGTCCGCGCCGAGGGCCCGCAGCCGGCGGGCCAGCAGCCCGGGCCGGGGACGGGTACGGGCGACGAGGACGCGTACGCCGGTCAGCGGCCGAGCGACGACGTCGTCGACAGCACCGGCCGGTGCGTCGGTGCGGGCGGCGACCTTGCCCACGACGATCACCGCGGGCGAACGGACGCCGGCGGCGATCGCGTCGACGGCGAGGGCATCCAGCGTGGTGCGCAGAACCCGCTGGGCGGGAGTCCCGCCGCGTTCGATCACCGCGACGGGAGTCGCGTGCGGACGGCCGCCGGCAAGCAGAGCGTCGGCGATCGCCATCAGTCGGGCCACACCCATGAGGATGACCAGGGTCGCACGAGACGCGGCGAGGCCGGGCCAGTCGACGGTGGAACCGGGATGGCCGGGGGCGAGATGCCCGGAGACGATCGCGATCTCCTGCGCGACGTCGCGATGGGTGACGGGAATGCCGGCCAGTGCCGGCACCGCCAGCGCCGAGGTCACCCCGGGCACCACGGTGGCGCGCACACCCGCGGCGGCGCAGGCCTCGGCCTCCTCACCGCCGCGTCCGAGGACGTACGGGTCGCCGCCCTTGAGCCGGACGACCCTCGCTCCGGCCTGGGCCCGCTCCACGAGCAGCGCGTTGATCCGTTCCTGCGGCCAGGACGGCGCCGTCGCGCTCTTGCCGACGTGGACGGTCTCGGCTCCGGTCAGCAGCGGCACGGCGTCGAGCAGGGGAACGGCCAGTCGGTCGACGACCACGACGTCGGCCTTTGCCAGGAGATCACGACCGCGTACCGTGAGCAGACCCGGATCGCCCGGACCCGCCCCCACCAGCCAGACCTCACCCGTTGCCCGCCCGTCCGTCACGGCGTGCACCCTATCGCGCGGACCGGGCACCCAGCGGCTCAGTGGATGCCGCACTCCGTCTTGGTGCTGCCGGCCCAGCGACCGGAGCGACCGGCGCCGCGCTGGGTGCAGGGACGGCAGCCGACGGAGTCGTAGCCGTCGGACAGCAGCGGATTCACGATCACATTGTGCTCGGCGACGTAACGGTCGACGTCCTCATCGGTCCAGGCCACCAGCGGGTGGATCTTCACTTTGCCGCGCTTGTCATCCCAGTCGACGACCCTGAGGTCGCGACGGCTCTCCGACTCGGCCCGCCGCGAGCCCGCGGCCCAGGCCCGGTAGGGGGCGAGTGCCCGGTCCAGCGGGACAACCTTGCGCATCCGGCAGCACTGGTCAGGGTCGGTGCGGTAGAGGTCGGGGCCGTGCACGGCGTCCTGGCCGGCGACGGTGAGCTGCGGGCGGGCGCTGATCAGGGGGACGTCGTAGGTGGCCGCGACCGCGTCGCGGGTGCCGATCGTCTCGGCGAAGTGGTAGCCGGTGTCGATGAAGACGACCGGGATGTCCGAGCGCATCCGGGCGAGCATGTCGACGAGGATCGCCTCCGCCATGGACGCCGCGACCACCAGTCTGGGGCCGAACTCCTCGATCGCCCAGCCGAGGATCTCCTCGGCCGGAGCGCCCTCGAGTTCCTCGCCGGTTCGCAGCGCCCGGGTCTTCAACGCGGCATCCATCTCGGTCGTCTCCTCGTTGTCACGTACCCGGGACCCGCTCTGGGCCCTCGCCCGTTTCCCCGTTGGTCTGGCCGGCCGCGGGCAGGGCGACCGCGAGGGCCGTCAGGCGCAGCCGGAACGCGCGCCGGCACGACCGGCACGACCAGTGGCCGTGCCCGGAGCCGGATCCGTCCGGCGCGGGCTCGGGCACGATGTCCTCCTCGCCGCAGTACGGGCAGTAGAAGGGCACAGCACGATCACTTCCGGCCATCGGCTCCCCCACCGGTGAGGGCCGACTCGTCGGCACGCTGCGCCCAGTCGGCGAAGCTCTCCCCGTCGGCGCGCTGCTCCTGGTAGGCCGTCAGCAGGCCGGTGACGTAGTCGAGCAGGCCGTCCGCGGTGACCTTCAGGCCGCGGGACTTGCGCCCGAGCCGCGAATGCGTGCCCAGATGGCCACCAAGATGCACCTGGAAGCCCTCGACCATCTCCCCGGTGTCGTCGGGGACCAGCGAGCCCTTCAGGCCGATGTCGGCGACCTGGAAACGGGCGCAGGCGTTCGGGCACCCGTTGATGTTGATGCCGATCGGCTCGTCGAAGTCGGGCAGGCGCCGTTCGAGCTCGGTGATGAGGCTGCGGGCGTTGCCCTTGGTCTCGACGATGGCGAGCTTGCAGAACTCGATGCCGGTGCAGGCCATCGTGCCGCGGCGGAACACGCTGGGTCGCACGAGGAGATCCAGCCGCGCGAGCTGGCCCGCGAGCGCCTCGACCCCGTCGTCGGGGACGTCGAGGATGACGAGCTTCTGCATGGTCGTCGCGCGGATGCGGCCTTCGCCGTACTGGTCGGCGAGGTCGGCGACGGCCCGCAGGACCGTTCCGGACAGCCGGCCGGCGCGCGGCGCGAACCCGACGGCGTTGCGCCCGTCGCGCTGGCGGTGCACACCGACGTGGTCGCGGCCCTCGGTGCGGGGCGGCGCGGGCGGCGGGCCGTCGGGCAGTGCCGCGGTCAGGTACTCCTTCTCCAGGGTGGCCCGCACCCACTCGGCGCCCATGTCTGCGACGAGGAACTTCAGCCGCGCCCGGGTACGCAGCCGGCGGTAACCGTAGTCGCGGAACAGGCAGCACACGCCGTGCCACACCTCGGCGACCCGCTCGGTCGGGACGAACGTGCCCAGGCGCACGCCGAGCATCGGGTTCGTCGACAGGCCGCCGCCGACCCACAGGTCGTAGCCGGCGCCGAGCTCGGGGTGGACGACCCCGACGAAGGCGATGTCGTTGATCTCGTGCAGGGTGCAGTGATCGGCGCACCCGGAGATCGCGGTCTTGAACTTTCGCGGCAGGTTGGCGAGTGTCGGGTCGCCGACGTACCGCTCGACGATCTCGTCGATGACGGCGGTGCCGTCGATGACCTCGTCGCCGTCGACACCGGCCAGGGGGCAGCCGAGGATGACCCGCGGGGTGTCACCGCAAGCCTCGGCGGTCGTCATCCCAGCGCCTTCGAGCGCACCCCAGATCGCGGGGACGTCCTCGATCCGGATCCAGTGCAGCTGGATGTTCTGCCGGTCGGTGACGTCGGCCACGTCCCGGCCGAAACGGGTGGAGATGTCCGCGATGACGCGCAGTTGTTCGGCGCTCATCCGGCCACCGTCCAGGCGCACCCGCTGCATGAAGTAGCTGTCGTCGAGCTCCTCGGGCTCCAGCACCGCCGTGCGTCCCCCGGAGATCCCCGGGCGGCGCTGCGTGTACAGGCCCCACCAGCGCATCCGGCCCCGCAGGTCCTGCGGGTCGATGCTGTCGAAGCCGGTGTGCGGGTAGACGTTCAGGATGCGGTCGCGCACCTCCAGGCCGCCCTGGTCCTTCTTCATCCGCTCGTTGGCGTTGAGCGGTTCGGTGTAGCCCAACGCCCACTGGCCCGCGCCCTTGGGACGGGACGGGCGCGCGGCGGAACGGGCCGGACGGGCAGGAGAAGACATGAAGGATCTCTCGACGCGCGGGGATGCGCGGCACCGTCTACACGGCACCGCGCGGGGACGTCAGCGGGAGCGGCGACAGCCGGCGCTGGAAACCCGCAGCAGGTCCACGTGCAGGCGGGCGACGAGCATCGGCTCGATCACCGGGCACGGGGCTGCGGGGGACATCGCTACGCCACGCCGGGGTGCTGTGCCGACCGGACGGTCCGCCACTCGCACGACCGGCGCCCCAGGGGTGAGGGCGCGCGCGACCACGCCCCCATGCTTCCACAGATGTGACGCCGATGGGTGGGTTGTGAGGCTGCTGACCTCACACCGACCCCACCGCGGGCCTAAAGCGTCACAAGCCGGGAAAACCCCCTCGCTCTCCGTTCTCCGCCCACTGTCACATCAACTCTACCCCGCCGATAGAAAAAAGGAACAACGGGGCTGACGTTCACCTGGACGCACGGACACGTGCACGGACGCGTGCACGGACGCGCGCTCAGACCGGCGGCCGGAAGGCGTGGGACAGGCCGGTCTGCCGCGACAGTGGTCGGCGGTCGGCGGCGCCGAAGCGGTCAATCCGCCCCTTGACCAGACCGATGAGTCGGTGCTGACGCTCCCGACCCCCCGGCGCGGTCAGCATTTCCGCCAGCGAGTCCGCCGGAGCCTCGCCACCCGGGTCGGCCGGCCGACCCGCCTGCAGATCGGCGCTGGCCCGCTCCGCCCCGGGAGCGAGGGCACGCCCGGCGCCCTCGAGGCCGGCCTCATCCAGGGACGTCAGGCTGCCGGGGGACCCGGACTCGGCGCGGGTGGTGGCGTCGGAACAAGCCTTGCGGGCGGCGGCGTCGATCAGCCCGTTGACCGCCAGCGTCCAGGCCCGCAGGCCCTCGTGCCCGGTGAGCTCGGTGAACACGGCCGCCTCCAGGCAGCACGTGCTCGCGCCCGCGAGCTCGTCCACGTCGAGCAGGGAGATCGCCAGCAGGCCGGCGAGGTGCCCGGCCAGCATGAACAGACGGAACTGCTGGTGCGGTAGCAGGGGCGTGTCCAGCAGGTTGTCGACCACGTTCTGGTGGTCGAGCACGAGGGCGGTGACATCGGCCGGGTCGAGCCGGTCCGCCTTCGCGATGAGGTCGACCACCAGCCGGTCAAGGTAGTCCAACTCGCCGTCGCTGCGGCGGTGGTCGAGCAGGTCCGAGACCCGACGGCGGGACTCGGCCTCCGGATCCGGACCGCGGCGCAAGCGCTCGGCCCGGGCGGCGACGGCCGCCTCCCGAAGGTCGATCAGTGCCCCGCCCGCCTCGAGCGCCGCGTCCACCGCCGCGATCACCGGTCGGGACGGGATGCCACGGCTGGACTGCTCCAACTGGGCGATGTACTGGCGGCTGTAGCCGGTGCGCACGGCAAGCTCGTCGCGGGACAGCGCGCGCTCACAACGCCGCCGACGGACCTCGCCGGGGAGCTCGTCCTCGGCGGTCGCCGCGCCCTGCCGGCCTCGGCCCCGTTGCCGCATCTGTGATGTCCTTCCGCCCTGGCAGAGGTCACTTCCCGCCGCAGGAGGCCGGGAGTACGCCGCCTCGCACATCCGTCCGGCCATCCGGCCGGGATTCACTGATAGTGATCAGATTACTCCATGGAGCGCCCTTATAGGCTAGGGGTAGAAAGTCCCATACGCGAGCGGTCGAATTGGTTACTCTCCGTAGCGACATCCCGGGGTGAAGTCGGGAGTGAGGCCCGCGGAACCACCATTCATGAGATTCCCATCGACCCGACCGCGCCGCCACCGCCACCGCCACCGGGACGCCCTCTCTCGTCGAGACATTATGCCGCTTTTCTTGGGCGCTTGTTGGGAAACAGGAGTGACGGCTGCGAAGTGTCGCTGGAAACCGCGAGAATCCCGGCGAGTTCGCCCGTATGGCCTATTCCGGCAGCTGCCACGTCGTGCCGGCATCGTGGCTGGACCAGCTCGTCACGATCCCAGGTATCGCGTGGATGACCGGCCTGGGTCATCCACGAAAACCATCCTGAATGACGATGCGCCGGGTCACCCGGGGCGCGTACAAAAGAATCGTGGATACCGGTCGTTCGGTGGATGCCCACACCGTCAGGATCGGCCCCCCAGGGCCCGAATCCGACTCGGTTACCGGCTGGCGCGGGGCCGGCCCCGACGTCGTCCTGGGCGATCCTCGCGCTGCCGGCGAGGTCGCCAGTACCACCAGCCCGTCCGCGCCACCGCGACGGGTCGTCGTCGTGGACGACGCGGACGGCGTGCGGGATCTGTTGTGCCTGCTGCTTGGCACCGAGCCCGACTTCGTCATCGTCGGCGCGGCCTCGAACGGCGCGGAGGCCATCGACGAAGTGGTCCGGACCGACCCCGACCTGGTGCTTCTCGATCTCGCCATGCCCGTGTTGGACGGTCTCGGTGCCCTGCCGCGTATTCGGCACATTGTGCCGCGCGCCGTCGTCGTGATTTTCACCGGTTTCTCCGAGGACGCGGTGTTACACCAGGTGCTGACCCTCGGCGCCGACGCGCTGTTGGAAAAAGGCCTGGCCACCGGCGCCCTGGTCGAACAGTTGCGCCAGCTGTGCGCCGCTCGGGCAGCTCAGACCTGAGCGAAGGTCATGGCTCGCAGCGGCGGTACGTCACCGCGGCGCGCCGCCCGGCTGGCGAAGGCCCGGATCCCGGCCTGCTGGCGCACTCCGAGTGAGAAATCCAGCGTGGTGAAGTAACGGGCGAGTGTCGCCGGGTCGAACACCTCGAACCGGGCCGCCCGGGCCGCCACCTGTTCCACGTCACCCAGCGCAAGGTCGAGGCCCGCACGGAAGGAGTCGTGCACCTCCTTCACCATGCCTGGGTGACGCTCGGCGAAGGCGCGATGGGCCGCCCATACCGCGAACACCATCGGCAGGCCAGTCCACTCCCGCCACGCCGCGCCGAGGTCCATCAGGCCGAGTGGATGGCTCGCGCCGCCCCGCTCGGACTCATAGGTGGCCCGCAGCGCGACGTCGCCGATGACCACGGCGGCATCCGCCTCGCGCAGCATGTGCGGTAGGTCGGGCGGCATCGTGACATAGGTCGGATGCAGGCCGTGACGCTCCTCGAGCAGCATCCGGGCCAACAGCACGCTGGTGCGCGAGGTCGAACCCAGCGCGACCGTGCGGACGTCGGCCAGCGGTACCGCCGAGCTGAGGATGACCGACAGCACCGGACCGTCGGACCCGACCGCGAGATCCGGCAGGACGACGAGGTCATCGGCATGCCGCAGGTACTCGACCAGGCTGATCGGGCCGATGTCGAGGTCACCCGCGACAAGCGCCTCGCTGAGCCGGTCCGGCGTGTCCTTGGTCAGCTCGAGGTCGAGCAGCGCCCCCGAATGGACCAGGCCCCAGTACAACGGCAGACAGTTCAGGAACTGGATGTGCCCGACCCGGGGCCGGACCTCGTTTGTCTGTTGCGGATGCGGGCCTGCCGGGGCTGGCCCGCTCAACGCTGCCCGCCCTGACGGTTCTCCATCGCGTCGATCATGGCACGGCGTTGGCGCAGTGCCAGCGGGTAGCTGGCCAGTCCGCTGACGGCCAGCGCGAGCAGGAAGGCAAGCAGCCCGCCGAGCCCCAGCAGCAGAACCACTGCCAGCACCACCCCGAACAGCAGTGCCCGCACGGCGAAGTACCGCAGGTTGATGGCCAGCAGACCCGGCTTTCGACGCTGGACGGGACGGTGAGGCAGCTCCATCAGGACCTCCGCTTCTTGGCCGGCACCCAGCCGAGCCGGCGCAGCACGGTCGGGAAGAATCCCAGGCCGAGGAACACGGCGAGCAGCCCGAGCAGGCACGCCGCCCCGAGTGGCAGGCCGGCCCAGTGCAACAGCAGGTAGGCCAGCACGCCCGGAACGAGGATCACCACGAAGGCAAGCGCGAAGACCGAGGGGGTTCCGGGCGCCCCGATCGGGCGCGACGGGTACCGAGGGTTGCGCGCCGGCGTCGGCCGGTTGCCGCTGGTCATTGTCGGCCGCCTCAGGCGTCGATCGCCGTCGCGACTTCCCGACGGGCGGGGTCCGGCCCGTCGTAGGCACGGATCTCCCGGTACCGGGTGTCCCGCTCGACCGGCCGGAATCCGGCGTCCCGGATGATGCTCAGCAGATCCTCGCGCGTCATGGTGGTGGGGGTACCGAACCGGTCCGCATCATGGGTGATCTTGTACTCGACGACCGAGCCGTCCAGGTCGTCGGCACCGAAGTTCAGCGCGAGCTGGGCCGTGGTCAGCCCATGCATGACCCAGAAGCACTTGACGTGGTCGATGTTGTCGAACAGCAACCGGGAGACGGCGAAGGTCTTCAGCGCCTCAGCACCGGACGCCATCGGCTGGTTCATCAGCCGATTACGCGGGTCGCCCGCCGCGTCGTGCTGGAAACGCAGCGGAATGAACACCGCGAAGCCGCCGGTCTCGTCCTGCAACTCGCGCAACCGCAGAACATGGTCCACCCGGTGCCGTGGTTCCTCGATGTGACCATAGAGCATCGTGCACGGTGTGCGCAGCCCCTTGGCATGGGCAAGCCGGTGGATGCGGGACCAGTCCTCCCAGTGGGTCTCGTGGCCGACGATGTTCTGCCGGACCTCCCAGTCGAAGATCTCCGCACCGCCGCCGGTGAGCGACTCCAGGCCCGCGTCGATCAGCTCGTCGAGGATCTCGTCGGCCGGCAGACCGCTGATCTTCTCGAACCAGTGGATCTCCGTGGCCGTGAACGCCTTGAGCGCGACTCCCGGCAGCGCCGCCCGCAACTCGCGCAGCGACCGCGGGTAGTAGCGCCACGGCAGCGTGGGATGCAGCCCGTTGACGATGTGCAGCTCGGTGATGCCGGCCGGCTCCATCTCCCGCGCGAGCCGCACGGCCTCCTCGATGCGCATCGTGTAGGCGTCCGACTCGCCCGGCTTGCGCTGGAACGAGCAGTAGGCGCAGGACGCCGAGCACACGTTGGTGAGGTTCAGGTGCCGGTTGACGTTGAAGAACGTCCGATCCCCGTTCTTGCGGGTGCGCACCTCGTGCGCGAGCTCGCCCAGCCAGACGAGGTCATCGCTGGCGTACAGCGCCTCACCGTCGGCCCGGCTGAGCCGCTCCCCGTCCGCGACCTTGGCCTCGATCTCCCGTTTGAGCCCAGCGTCCATGCCGTCCAGACTAGCCCGATCGCCCGCCCGCTCCAGCGGTCGTGGCCCGGCTGGCCCGTCACAATCAGCGGCTGCCCGCACCGTCCGCGCTGCCCGCGTCGCCCCGCTCGCGCGGACCGCCGGTTCCTCCCCGCTGCGACGAGCGCTGCGCTGCCCGGCGTTGCATGCGCCCCAGGGGCCAGGTCAGCAGCCCGGCCACCACGAACCCGATCAGAACGGCGAGCACCACGTTCACCCCGGTCACCGCGAGCACGACCGTGACCACGACCAGCACGGCGAGCCGGGCGACGAAATACGGCAGCTGCGCCCGAAGATTCGGGTCGGCCGGCGGCGAGCCCTTGGCAGGCGGCTTCGGCCGATCCGTCTTCCCGCCGCGGCCCTTCGCCGCGCTGCCACCTGTAGCCATGTCCGTCCCCCTCGATCTGTTCCTGCCGTGTGCGCGTCCCGAAGCACCGCAGGTCCCGGGACCACTGTGCCTGTCCGGGCGCCTGGTCCGCCAGAGGTGACCGGCACTTCCCGTCAGACGATCAGCGGTTCCGCGGAACCGCCCCCCGGGCGGCGCCAAGCTCGCCGGTCCAGCGGCGGTAAAGCCCGTGCTCGACGCCGGCGGCGTCCAGGACCCGTCCGGCGACGAAATCGACCAGATCGCCGGCCTCGCGTGCGCCCGCGTAGAAGCCCGGGCTCGCCGCGGCCACCACCGCGCCGGCCTCGTGCAGGGCGAGCATGTGGCGCAACGTCGCCCCGGTGTAGGGCATCTCCCGGGGAACGACGACGAGGCGACGTCTCTCCTTCAGAGTCACGTCCGCGCAGCGTTGCAGCAGGTCCTTCGACAGGCCGAGGGCGATCCCGGCCAGGCACGCCGTGCTCGCCGGCACGACGATCATCCCGCGGGTGGGATACGAGCCGCTGCTCGGCGGCGCGGCGAGGTTCCCGGGCGCATGCACCGTGATGAGGGCGCGCACCCGCTCCTCGGTCACGGTGTCCCGGCCGCCGCGGCCGTCGATGTCGGGACCCACGCCGAGCGGCGCCGCCAGCCAGGCGGCCAGCGGGGCGGGCCAGGAGGTGTCGTGCCAGGCAAGGCCTGTCTCGTCGAGCAGGGTCAGGCGGGCCGCGCGGGAAAGCACGAGGTCGACGGGATTTCCGGCGGCGAGCAATCCGCGCAGCACCGCGGCGGCGTACGGCGTGCCGCTTGCGCCGCTGACCCCGACCACCCAGGGAATCCTCGGCCCCTCCTCGTCCCGCGGCGGCACGCGGCTCAGGCCGACAGTCCGCGGCTGAGCAGGTCGGCGAGGGCGAACACGAACAGGGCGATGCCCACGAAACCGTTGGCCGTCAGGAACGCCCGGTTCACCCGGGAGAGGTCCTTCGGCGAGACGATGGCGTGCTCGTAGGAGAACGCCGCCGCCGTGACCGCGAGCCCGGCCCACCACCAGGCGCCGGTGCTCTCCATCAGGCCGTAGGTCACGAACAAGGCGAACGTGACGATGTGGGTCACGGTGGAGCCGATCAACGCGCCGCGCACCCCGAACCGGGATGGCACCGAGCGCACCCCGATCCGCCGATCCACCTCGGCGTCCTGACAGGCGTAGATGAGATCGAATCCGCCGATCCAGCTCCCGACGGCGAGTCCGAGCACGAACGCCGCCCACGACCAGTGCCCGGTGACGGCGATCCAGGCCCCCATGGGCGCGATGGCCTGGGCGATCCCGAGGACGGCATGCGGGAAGTCGGTGAAACGCTTGGCGTACGGGTAGATCACCAGCGGGGCGACGGCGATCGGGGCGAGCGCGAGGCAGAGCCAGGACAGCGCCGCCGCCGCCGCGGCGAAGACAACCAGGGCGACGACCGAGCCCATCACGGCCGTCCGCACGGACATCGCCCCGGTGACCAGCTCGCGGTTCGCCGTGCGCGGGTTGCGGGCGTCGATCGCCCGGTCGATGATCCGGTTCGCGGCCATCGCGAAGGTGCGGGCGGCGACCATGGCGACGGTGACGAGCCCGAGGTCCGCCCAGTGCACCGAGCGTGACGCGTCGAAGCACGCGGCCAGCGCCGCGATGTAGGCGAACGGCAGTGCGAACACCGAGTGCTCGATGACGACGAGGCGCAGGAATGCCCGCAGGTGACCCAGCTCGTGCTCCTGCCCGCCGCCGGATCCCCGCCCGGGCGCCGCCGCGCCGCCGGAGGGCCCTGGCAGGAACGTCGCGTCGCTCACAGGCCGTACTCCTTCCAGCGCCGGGTGACCCGGTCGCGCACCGTGGCATCCATGACGATCTCCTCGGGCCAGCCGCCGTCGCGGCGGTAGCCCTCGGTCGGCAGCTTGCGGGTCGCATCCACGCCGATCTTGCCGCCCCAGAACTGCTCGTAGGAGGCGTGGTCGAGATGGTCGACCGGGCCGACGGTGGTGAGCAGGTCATGGGCGTAGTCCACGTTGCCGAACGCCCGCCAGGCGACCTCGTGGTAGTCATGCACGTCACAGTCGGCGTCGACGACCACGATCAACTTGGACAGCGAGAGCAGCCCGGCGCCCCAGACCGCGTTCATCACCTTCTGCGCGTGCTTCGGGAAACGCTTGTCGATCGAGACGATGCAGCAGTTGTGGAAGACACCAGCCTCGGGTAGGTCGTAGTCCACGATCTCCGGAATCATCATCCGGATCAGCGGCAGGAAGATCCGCTCGGTGGCCTTGCCCATCGGCCCGTCCTCCTGCGGCGGGCGGCCGACGACGATCGTCTGGAAGACCGGTTCGCGCTGCATCGTCATCACGTCGACGTGCAGCGCCGGGAACGGCTCGATCGGCGTGTAGAAGCCCGTGTGGTCGCCGAACGGGCCCTCCGGGCGCCGCTCGCCGGGCTCCAGCCAGCCTTCCAGGACGATCTGCGCGTTCGCCGGCACTCGCAGCGGGACGCTCAGGCAGTCGACCAGCTCCACCCGTTCGCCACGTAGATAGCCAGCGAACAGGTACTCGTCGATGTCGGCGGGCAGCGGCGCGGACGCGGCATAGGTGACCGCCGGGTCGCAGCCGAACGCGATCGCCACCGGCAGGCGCTCGCCGCGCCGCTCGGCGACGGTGTGGTGGGCGTTGGAGTCCTTGTGAATCTGCCAGTGCATGCCGACGGTGCGCGCGTCGTGGCGCTGCAGCCGATACATCCCGAGATTGCGCGCGCCGGTCTCCGGATGGCGGGTGTGGGTGAGGCCGAGGTTCAGGAACGCCCCGCCGTCGCTCGGCCACGCGTGCACGCCCGGCAGCCGGAACAGGTCGACGTCGGCCCCCTTGAGCACGACGTCCTGGCAGGGGGCGGTGCGCACCCGCCGGGGCGGCAGCGAGGTGAGCGAGGCGGCCTTACCCAGCGCGTCGCGCAGCCCCGACAGGCCGGTGGGCAGTTCGGGCCGCAGCAGCGCGGCGAGCCGCTCGCCGATCTCGTCGAGCCGGGTGACGCCGAGTGCCGCGGCCATCCGCGACTCGGTCCCGAACACGTTGATCGCAAGCGGCATGTCCGCGCCGAGCGGGGACTCGAACAGCAGCGCCGGGCCCTGCTCACGCACCACCCGGGTGACGATCTCAGTGATCTCCAGCTTCGGATCGACCGGTGCGGACACCCGGCGCAGATCTCGGTGCCGCTCAAGGTGCGCGAGAAACGCGCGTAGATCCGCCCAGGCCATGCCACCCATCCTCGCAGCCGCCAGCGACCGCCGCCGAATCTCCCACCACCAGTAGTGTTCCGTATACGGAAAGCTGGATGCCGGTGCCGGACGCGGCCGCCGGACCCCAGTCGCCGCCGGGTCTGTGGGCCGTCCGTCGGCGGGCCGTCCGCAACGCGGTTGGCAACCGGCCGGACGCGGGCCGGGGGCAGAGGGCACACTAGGGATACACGGGCCGGCCACCATCGCGACATGTGCGCCCTCAGGCACAGGGCGGCGCACGCCGTCTGACCCGTCCGGAGACGCCGCACATGGCCGGGCCCGCCGCGCCGGGACGACCGCCCGGAAAGTCGGGACGACCGCCCCGCCCGGGCGGGACTACATGACCCGTCCGTCGGCGTTGGTACCCGATATGTCGAGCACGATGTAATCGTCAAGCGAGCGGGAAGGAGCGACCAGCAGGTGCTGGGCCTCGCACTGACATTTGTGATCATCGGTGTCTGGGCGTATGCGATCATTGACGTGGTCGGAACGCCCCCGGACGAGGTACGGGTGGGGTCGAAACTGCTCTGGATCGTGGCGGTGGTGTTCTTCGGTGTCTTCGGGGCGGCTGCCTGGTTCCTCTTCGGTCGTCCGCGGGTGCACGGCCTGGGCGCCCGCGCGCCACGGCGGGCCGTGTCCGATCATCCGGCCTTCGGCGAGCGGTCGGCCTGGGAGATCACCCGCAGGGAGGCTGGCCTTGCCCGGCCGGGCTCGCGGATGGGGACCCGCCGCCCGGTGAGCCGGCCCAAGGGGCCGGACGACGACCCGGAGTTCCTGCGTGAACTCGCCGAACGGATTCGCGGCGGCGAGGCCGAGCCTCCGTCACCGTCACGCGGCTGACCGACGTCGCCGAGCCGGAACACGTGCACGACCTCCGGCTCGGCGTATCCGTCGTCAGACGCCTGCGTATATCCGTCGTCAGACGCCCGCGTAGGAGTGCAGACCGGTGATGACGAGGTTCACGACGTAGTAGTCAACGAACAGCGCGGTGAACGCGACCAGGGAGATGCCGGCGGCCCGCCGTCCGCGCCAGCCGGCGGTCGCCCGTGCGTGCAGGTAGGCGGCGTAGCAGACCCAGGTGATGAACGACCAGGTCTCCTTCGGGTCCCAGCCCCAGTAGCGGCCCCAGGCGGCTTCGGCCCAGATCG
Organism: Frankia sp. AiPa1; assembly: GCF_023243075.1. Taxonomy (GTDB): domain Bacteria; phylum Actinomycetota; class Actinomycetes; order Frankiales; family Frankiaceae; genus Frankia. The sequence continues at coordinate 283,992 of NZ_JALKFZ020000001.1, forward strand.
CGCCGGCGATGATCGCGAAGGTCCAGATCGGGAACGCGAACGCGATGATCCGATAGGTCAGCGTGTCCAGCGCGGCCGACGAGGGCAGCCGCAGGACGATACCGCCGCGGTTGCGCATCGCCCGGCTGGCCTCGGCCCGTCCGGACGCCACCTCGGCCAGGCGGTTCTCCCAGCGTTCCTTGATGAGGAACAGCACCGTGGTCACCGCGGAGACGAGGAACACTCCGCTGGCGACGATCGCGCCGACCACATGGATCTTCAGCCAGTACGAGTTGAGCGCCGGTACCAGCGGCCCGGGCGCCACGTAGAGCACCGTCCCGGCGAAGCCGAGGTACAGCACGACCGGCACCATGACGAAGACGCCCAGCCAGCGCACGTTGTGCCGGGTGATCAGGCCGAGGAACGTCGTGACCGCGATCAGGCAGATCATCGACGAGTACTCGTACATGTTGCCCCACGGCACCCGGTCGGCCGCGATCCCTCGGGTCACGATCGACGCGAGGTGCAGGGCCCAGCCGACCGCGGTGGCACCGACCGCGAACCGTCCGATCCACCGGGCCCGCGCCGGCACCTTGAGATCGCCGTCGTTGCCGCCGGCCAGCGAGTGCTCGGCCCGGTCCCGCTCGCGGACCGCCTCGATCTCCCGGGCCTTGGCCGCCTTCGCCGCCGCGTCATCGCCCGGATCCGGGGCATCGGCGCCGATGACCGATCCGGCCGGGTCGCCTGAGGCCGCGGTCGCGGCGCCGACCAGCACGGCCGGCCGGTCCGCCGACGTACGCGCGGCGGGCACGGCCGATGTCGCCGTCGCCTCGCCCGCCCCAGCCGCGCTCGGACGTGTGCCCAGTCGGCTGAACGCGAACTCGGCCGCGAAGCCGAGCATGGCGGCCGAGTACACCGCCATACCGCTACCAAACAGATGATCGGACAGGCTCGCGAAACCCTCGTTGACCGCCATCAGTGCTCCCGTTCCCCGGCCTTCGGCTTCCCGGCCTGTGCGTCGTGGGTCGCTGTCTCGCTGGTCGTGCTGGCCGTTGTCCCATCCGCCGCCGCGGCCGCGGCACTGCCTGGATCCGCGTCGCCGTCCGGTCCGGCCGCGGTGGCCTCACGAACCTGGCTGGTGAGACTCGCGAGCTCGGCGGCGAAGCCGTCTCCGTGGGAGCGGGACAGGCCGCCGATCTCGACGACGGACCCGCCGCCGGGAACCGGACGCGCGCGCACCCAGATCCGGCGGCGACGCACCCGCAGGCTCGCGACCAGTCCGACGACGATGAGCGCGGCGAACAGCAGCGCCTCCCGCTTCGTCGGGTCGGACTTCACCTGGAAGGTGGCGAACTCGGCGACGCTGTCGACCTCGAGACTCAGGCCGCCGGGCAGGCCGGTCAGCGTGCGCTGCTTCGAGTTGTCCGGCGCGAGGACCTGGGCCGTGCGGTTCGCACCGGCGGGCCCGGTCATCGCGATCTGCTTCATGTCCGCGGTGTCGACGGTGTAGACGTTCTGCGGCACGCCCTCGTCGAGGTGCAGGTTGCCGACGAAACCGGCGATCGTCAGGCCGGGCGCGGTGGCCGCCGGGAAGATCGACACGTACCCGCGGGTGGGGTCTAGCTGGGTCGTCGGGGTGAACACCCCGCTGAAGGCGAGCTGCTGCGGCTCACGGCGCGCTCCGACCGGCGCGAGGCCGGTGTCCGGGATCTTCACCGTGCAGGTGGAGGTGAACATGCCATCACGAGGTGTGCAGGCCACGTTACTCTGCCAGACGATGCGGCCCTTCGCGTCCCGCAGGATGAAATGCGGCGCGTAGCCGTGGCCGATCAGATAGATCTTGGCGTTGTCCAGCACCAGTGGATGGTTGACCCGGATGGTCGCCTTGTGGGTCGGGGCGTTCAGGTCGTCCGCGTAGCTGACGTCCGCCCGGAAGTCCGAGGGCTCTCCGTTGGGCTGGTAGGACGCCTTGAACTGATCGAGCGTCAGCGAGAAGGGCTTCAGCTTCGCGGTGTTGACGAGCTTGCCGCCGCTGAACTGGTCGTAGGAGACGAGCGTGTTGGCGAACCCGTCGCCGGTCACCACGAGCGTCGTCCCCTGGTACCCGAACCAGGAGCCGAAGCCGATGGCGGCGAGCAGTCCGACGAGGGCGACGTGGAACAACAGGTTGCCGGTCTCGCGCAGGTAGCCCTTCTCCGCGGCGACGGACGTGTCGGGCGACCCGTCCGGGCGCCGGGCATCGGCGGGGGGGACGCTGGCCCGGAAACGCCGTCCGCGCAGCACACCGCGGGCCAGCGCCGTCGCCTCGGCCGGCGGCAACGGGCTGGTCCAGGCGCTGCCGCCGGGCAGCCGGCCGGGGCGTGCCGGTGCCTTCGGCGGCGCGGTGAACAGCGCGCGCGCGTGCCACCGGATCCGCGAGGACAGACAACCGATCAGCGAGATGAACAGCAGCAGGTAGATCGCGGCGAACCAGGGCGCGCCGAAGACGCCGAAGCCGGAGAACCGATCCAGCAACGGGCCGAGAGTCGGGTGGTCGGTGAGGTACTGCTCGACTCGCAGCGGGTTGATGTTGCGCTGCGGCAGCAGCGAGCCCGGGACCGCGGCAAGCGCCAGCAGGAACAGCAACAGCAGCGCTGTGCGCATGCTGGTGAGCTGCCGCCAGCTGCGCGCGGCGAGGGCGAGCGGCCCGGGGCGGCTTCCCACGGCGTCACCAGCGGACGAGCGGCCGGTCATACCCTGTCCGCTGCCGCCCCCGGTGCGCCCGCCCGATCCGGAGCCGTCCCCGGGCGCATCGGAGCCTCGGGTGGCCTCGCCGTCCCGCACGGCATCCGCGTCCCGGGCGGCATCGGCGCCCGGGAGCGGGGGGGCGGCGGTACGCGACGGCGGGTCGAAGGCTTCCGGGCGTACAGCGACGGCCGCGTCGGCGTGCCCGTCCGGCAGCCGGCGGGGCGCGGCGGTGTCCTGGTCGAAACCCGCGTCCTCGGTGATCGTCCCAGACCCGGTCGACCCAGACTCGGACGACCTGGACCCGGACGTCCCGGAGCTGGTGGAGGTGGTCACAGCGGCGTCTCCGAGAAGCCGGGGGCGTAGGGCCGCAGATAGGTGATCAGAACGGCCCACTCCCCGGTGAGTTGAAGCACTCCGACGGCGACCAGCAGCGCCCCGCCCGACATGCTCAGGACGCGGGCATGCCGACGCAGCAGGTGCAGGGCGCCGGCGGCCCGCCGGAAGGCGAGACCGACAGCGAGAAAAGGCAGCCCGAGCCCGAGGCAGTAGACGGCGGACAGGAACGCCCCCCGCCCCGCCGTCGCGCTGGTCAGCGCCAGGCCCGACACGGCGGTCAGGGTGGGGCCGAGACAGGGCGTCCAGCCGAGTCCGAACATCACGCCGAGCACGGGCGCGCCGAGCAGGCCCGGACGCGGCAGCCGGTGGATGCGCCATTCCCGGTTCGCCCAGGACATCCGGGAGAACATCCCGGCGAACGCGAGACCCATCACAATGGTGACAGCGCCGAAAATCTGGCTGAGCCCGACCTGGTGACGTTGCGTCCACTGCCCGAGGCCGCCGAAGGCTGCCCCGAAGGAAACGAAGACCAGGGTGAATCCGAGCACGAACAGCCCGGTGCCGGCGGCCACCCGCCCCCCGATCCGCAGCCGGCGCATCAGTCGCGGCACACCGGGCAGGGCCGGGGCCGCGGGCATGGTGGCTGGCGCCGCCGTCATCGTCGCGGTCGCGCCGCCGCCGACCAGAACGGGACCGGCCGAGGCCGTGGCGCTCACCGCGGCGGAGGTGGGCGCGGCACCGCCCGCATGGGCCGGGAGGTGCCGCTCCCGGTCCTCCAGCTCCTCGCCGGTGAGGCCGGTGACGAAACTGAGATAGCCGGGGACGAGAGGCAGCACGCACGGCGACAGGAACGACAGCAGCCCGGCGGCAGCGGCCACCGGCGCCGCGAGCAGCACCGGACCGTCCGTGATCAGCCCGACCGCGCTCACGACGGCCTTCCTGGCATACGCCCGATCAGGCCGCGCCCGCCGCTGGGATGTTTCACGTCTCGGCCCGCAGCCGGTTCAGCACGGGAGTGAGGTCCTCGGGCAGCACACCACCGGTGAAGCGGGCGGCGATGCGCCCGTCGGGGTCGAGCACAAAGGTCGACGGCAGTCCGGGGGCCACCGGCCAGCCCGCGGCCAGGGTGCCGAGCCGGTCGACGATGCTCGGGTACGACGTGCCGAAGTCGCGGGCGAACGCCTTCGCGCTGGACGTGCCGTCCTTCTCGTTGACCCCGAGGAAGGCCACCGTGGGTCTCTGCCGGGCAAGTTTCGCCAGCCCCGGCGTCTCGGCCCGGCAAGGCGCGCACCAGGACGCCCAGAAATTGACGATGACGATCTTGCCTCGCATCGAGACGAGACTGATGGCTTTGCCGTCGAGGTCCTTGCCGGACAGCGCCGGCGCGGCATGCCGTTTGTCGGCGGTGACGAAGTCCTTGCCGGCGGCCTGCTGGACGAAGCCGTAGCCGTCACCGCCGGTGGCGTCGGTCGCGTTGCCGTGGGTGGAACAGGCGCCCAGCACGCTGACGAGCGCCAGGACAAGGGCGATCAGGCCGACGCGGACGGCGCGCACCGACGTATCCCGGGGGCAGGCGCTGCCGGCCGGCGGCTCGTCCGGACCTCCACCTGACCTGGACCGCTGTTCCGTCTTCGCCACGCGCACCAGTATGTGCTCCGCCCTTTTTGGCTCTCGCGCCCGTCTACGACCCACTGTAGAACTACGACCCACGGTAGACCTACGACCGGCCGTAGAACTCGATTCAGCGTAGGCGCCGGCGCCGGCAGGTGCGCGTGTGGTTCCCCACGGGTCGCGCCACTGGGCCCGCGACCGGCTACTGGGTACCATCCCGTCGCCGGGGTCCCCGGTGGTAGCGGTGCACCCGGAAGCAGGCCGTGACGGCGACGACGGCGGGACCCCCATCCCAGACGGACACCGCGGCCCGGTACAGCTCGTCGCGGGTGCGATGGTGCCCGGTGGGCCCCATCAGGGCAAGATCGACAGCCGCGGCGGCAGGGAGCGTGAGCGGCACGTCGAGCCGGTCCACCGGCCCGGGGACGAAGGAACCGGCGAGCCGTCCGTCGAGCTGGTCGGACTTGTCAGCCTGCATCCCGACCAGGCCGAGCGGGCCGCGCAGCTCGGCGAGATGGCCCGGTCCGGGGGTGACGACGAGCAGCAGCCCGTCCGGGCGCAGCACCCGGCGCATCTCGCCCGGATTGCGCGGGGCGAAGACATCCAGCAGGACGTCCACGCCACCGTCGGCGACGGGCCAGCGGCCGGCGGCATCGAACGACACGGCCCCGATCCGCGGATGCGCCCGGGCCGCGCGGCGCAGCGCGGCGGGCGAGACGTCGACCGCGATCCCGACCGGCTCCCCGGCCTGGGGCTCTGGCCCGGACGGCACGGACCCGGACGGCACGGGCCCGGACGGCACGGTTGCGGGCGACCGCGCGCTCGCCAGGGCGGCCAGTACGCCGGCCAGGTGGTGACCGGTGCCGGCGCCGACCTCGAGGATCGTCGGGGTGTCGCGGCCGGCACATGCCGCAGTCGTGAGCGCGGCGAGCCGCGCCGTGAGTGGCGCGTAGTACCCGGCGCCGAGGAACGACTCCCGGGCGGCCACCATCTCGGACGTGTCGCCGGTGACCCGGCGCGAACGGCCGGTACGCAGGCTGAGGTAGCCGCCCCGACCCAGGTCGAAGCTGTGCCCCGCCGCGCAGCGCACACTGCCGCCCGGTCGGCCCAAGCCGCTGTCCGGCCAGCCCAGGCCGTCGGCGCACACCGGGCAGCGCAGGGCCGGCAGGACCCCGGTCAGTCCGGCGCTCAGGCGCCGACCGAGCCGGGTGCGTTGCCGGTCGGGCCGTTCGGCTCCGCGTATTCGATGCCGACGAGCCGGGTGCCCTGATAGACCGCCGTGGTGACGCTGGCGAGGCCGCACTGGCGCCGGTCGGGCCGGTGCCACAGGTGCACGCCCTCGAGCGCCCGGCGCGCCGTCCACACCGGCAGCTGGTGGCTGACCAGCACGAGGTGCCGGCCCGGATGGGCGTCACGCCATTCGGCGACGGCGGCGAGCATGCGCTGCGCGATCTCGGTGTACGGCTCGCCCCAGGATGGACGGAACGGATTGCGCAGCAATGGCCACATCGCGGGCCGGCTCAGCGCCGCCGGACCCGCCTCGAAGGTCCGGCCCTCGAACGCGTTGCGGCTCTCGATCAGCCGCGGATCGACGCCGACGGTCAGGTTGTGCGCCGCGGCGATCGGCGCGGCGGTCTGCTGGGCCCGCTCGAGCGGGCTCGAGACCACGGCGGCGACGTCCAGCTCGGCAAGGTGTTGCGCGGTGACCTTGGCCTGACGATGGCCGTTCTCGGACAGACCGAAGCCGGGCAGCCGACCGTAGAGGACCTTGCGCGGATTGAACACCTCGCCGTGCCGGACGAGGTGCACTCGGGTGAGCTCGGTCACGACACACCTCCACCCGCCGGGGCGGGGACGGGTTCCGGGACGGCGGCCGCGGCGCGGGCGGCGGCCGGGGCGGCGGCGGCGATGCGTTCGAGCGCGGCGTCGTCGTGGGCGGCGCTGACGAACCAGGCCTCGAACGCCGAGGGTGGCAGGTAGACGCCCGCGTCGAGCATGCTGTGGAAGAACGCGGCATAGCGGGCGGCGTTCTGCGCCTGGGCGCCGGCGTAGTCGACGACGGCGGACGCATCGGTGAAGAAGAAACTGAACAGCGAGCCGGCGCTCGCGGGCACGTGCGCCACGCCCTGCTCGGTGAGCGCGGTGGACACGATGCCGGCGACATCGGCCGCCCGGGCATCGACGGTGGCGTAGACCTCGTCGGTGCAGGCCCGCAGGGTGGCCAGGCCCGCGGCGACCGCGATCGGGTTCCCCGACAGTGTGCCGGCCTGGTAGACGGGCCCGGCCGGCGCGAGTCTCGACATCACGTCGGACCGGCCGCCGAACGCCGCCGCCGGCAGGCCGCCGCCCATCACCTTGCCGAAGGTGAACAGGTCCGGCGACCAGTCCTCGACATCGCCCTCGATGCCCCACCAGCCGGCCCGGGAGATCCGGAAGCCGGTCATCACCTCGTCCAGGATGAGCAGCGTGCCGTGGATGTCGCACAGCCGGCGCAGGCCCGCGTTGAAGCCGGGCAGCGGCGGGACGACGCCCATGTTGGCCGCGGCGGCCTCGGTGATGACGGCCGCGATGGACTCGCCGCGCTCGGCGAACACCGCCTCGAGGCGGGCCAGGTCGTTGTAGGGCAGGACGATCGTGTCGGCGGTCGCGGTCCCGGTGACCCCCGGGGTGTCCGGCAGGCCGAAGGTGGCCACGCCGGAGCCGGCGGCGGCGAGCAGCGCGTCGACGTGCCCGTGGTAGCAGCCGGCGAACTTGATGATCGTCGGACGGCCGGTGAAGCCGCGGGCGAGCCGCACGGCGCTCATCGTCGCCTCGGTGCCCGAGTTGACCAGTCGAACCTTCTCGACCGGGCCGACCCGCTCCACGATCAGCTCGGCGAGTTCGACCTCGCCGGGCGTCGGTGTCCCGAAGCTGGTGCCGGCGGACACCGCCCGCGACACCGCCTCGACGACGGCCGGATGCGCATGGCCGAGGATCATCGGCCCCCAGGAGCAGACCAGGTCGACGTAGGTGCGACCGTCCGCGTCCGTGAGATACGGCCCGTCGCCGGACACCATGAAACGCGGGCTGCCGCCCACGGCGCGAAAGGCGCGGACGGGCGAGTTGACGCCGCCGGGTACGACGCGCTCGGCACGCCGGAACAGCTCCTCGGAGGCCGGCGCAGCGGAGGGAACCACCATGCCCCCGATCCTCGCAGGTCCGGCTGATCGTTCGCGCCTCGCGTGGACGTGCCTCGGGTCTCCGCTTGGCCCGGATGGGCGCCCCGCCCCTGATCGACCCAGGCCGCCGGTGGACGGGGGTCTGCCCCGGCCGCCCACCGGCGGCGGTCTGGCTGCCAGCCCGTCGGACGTCGGAGACGTCCGTGCCGCGCCGGAGATCGGGGGAAATAAGAGCTGTTGGACCGATATTGCCGCGCACGAGAGGAATGCGCTTAGGCGACGCTATCGGGGGGCACGCAGGGCTGACCCGATCGGGGGCCCCCAGGCCGCGGCCTGCCGCGGGAAGCCCCACCCCAGCAAGCATCGGCCCGAAGCCCGCCCGACACCGCCGTGACAATCCTCACTCTTCTCCCACCTGCCCGCGCGCTACCTGCCCGCGCGCACGCCCCGATAGGGCCTGGATCTCCTTGTGATCATGGGGTGGTGCGGGTGAGGTCTCCGATCCAGATCATGGGGGCGCACAGGTGGAGGCCAGCGAGAAGGCCGGTCGCGACCAGAGGGCAGGGTGGATCCACGTAATCCCCGACCATCACAATCCGCGACGACAAGGGAGGCCGGCGGTTGGCCGTGGCGCCTCTATGGGTCCTTCTATACGGGCAAATCGGACACGAAACCGTTAAGAAGGACCACAGAAGATCGACTTGGCGGGCGGACCCTTTCTACTTCGGTTACTTATCGTGACCGGCGGGAGTGTGGCCTGGCGGTCGGCACGTTCGGGATCTACCAGTGGTCGCCGTGAGTGACGATTCCCGCGCACACGACACCCCCGACGCATCTGGCGATCATGGTGTTCCGCGGAACCGCAGGCGCTCGCGGACCCGGGCGGCCTCGCGGGTGAGATGGTCGCGTTCCAGGACACTGCCGGCGACGCGGGCGGCCTCGGCATACAGATCGGCGGCGCGTTCCAGATCACCCGCCTGTTCGTTCAGGTAGGCCGTGACCGCGGCATAGCGGGGCAGGTCGGGCCGTACGCCGGCCAGGGCCGCGAGGCCGGCGTACGGCCCGTCAGCCTGCCCGACCGCGACGGCACGGTTGAGGCGCACCACGGGGCTACCGGTGAGGCGCACCAGCTCGTCGTACCACTCGACGATCTGCACCCAGTCCGTCTCGGCGGTGCTGCGGGCATCCGCATGCAGAGCCGCGATCGCGGCCTGAGCCTGGTATTCGCCGAGCTGGTCCCGGGCCAGCGCGGCCTGCAGGAGGCGCACACCCTCGGCGATCAGCTCGGTGTCCCAGCGGGTGCGGTCCTGCTCGGCGAGCGGCACCAGCCGCCCGCCCGGACCGGTGCGCGTCGCCCGGCGCGCATGGTGCAGCAGCATGAGCGCGAGCAAACCCGTAGCCTCGGGGTCCGGGCCCGCGGCCTGGTGGCCAGGGCCTGCGGCCGGGGGATCGTCCGTCAGCGCGACCAGCTGACGGGCCAGGCGGATCGCCTCGGCCGCGAGATCGACATCGCCGCCGTACCCCTCGTTGAAGACGAGGTACAGCACCCGCAGCACTGTCGAGAGCTCACCGGGCTGATCTAGCGGAAGCTCGGCGAGCTTCCGTTTGGCCCGGCTGATCCGCTGCGCCATCGTCGCCTCGGGGACCAGGTAGGCCGCCGCGATCTGCCGGGTCGTCAGGCCACCGACCGCACGCAGGGTCAACGCCACCGCCGAGGCGGCCGGCAGGATGGGATGCGCGCACAGGAAGTACAGCCGCAGCGTGTCGTCCGCCGCCGGCACCGGGCCGGCCGGCGGTTCAGCGTCCACGGCGAGTTCCCGTCCCCGCCGGGAGGCCTCGGCCCGAGCCGCGTCCACGAACCTGCGCCACGCGACCGTGACCAGCCAGGCCTTCGGATCCCGCGGCGGATCGTCCGGCCAGACCGCCAACGCCCGGATCAGGGCCTCCTGCACGGCGTCCTCGGCCGACGCGAAGTCCGCGCCGCGCCGGACGAGGACCCCGATCACCGCGGGCACCAGCTCCCGCAGCGGCACCTCGCTCATGCGGTGACCCTCACTCGGTGACCGTCGGCGGCCCGGTGAGGAACGGGCGCAGCTCGAGCCACTCGTAGATCGGCTTACCGTCGGGGCCAGGGGCGGCCGAGAGCTCACCGGCCAGCTCCAGCGCGCGGTCCCAGGACTCCACGTCGATGACCATCCAGCCGGCGATGAGGTCCTTCGTCTCGGCGAACGGGCCGTCGGTCACCGGCGGGCGCCCCTCGCCGTCGTACCGCACGAACGTCCCCTCGGGCGACAGCGCCTGCTCGTCCACCCGCTCACCGGTCTCCTCCAGCCGGGCGGCGAAGTCCCGCATGTACTGGATGTGCGCGTCGACCGCCGCCGGCTCCCACTGGTCCAGCGGCGGAAAGTCGACGGTGGGGGTCGGGCCGCCGCGGTAGTGCTTGAGCAGCAGGTACTTCACGAGATCCTCCTCGAACGTCGGGTGGCCCGTCGTGGCCACTCATGCCCCAGGGACGGAGCCGACGCCATGCTCTCGACACCCAACACGAAGATTTTTCCTGTGGGGTCGACCGGCGTAGGATCTCGGTTGTGTCGACGACACGGGTCGCCGCCGAGGCGGCTAGCCGCCGGATGATGCTGATGCCCATGCCATCCGGCCTCTTGCGCGCGTCCTGACAGACCACCGATGAGGCCCCGACGGAGCCTCGAGGAGTGGGGCTGCGGCCGGGGCGGGAGGATCCAAAACCGATGGGTCGCTACTTCGTGACGACGGCCATCCCGTACGTCAACGGCAAGCCGCACGTGGGGCACGCGCTGGAACTCGTCGAGACCGACGCCTACGCCCGCCACCTGCGGGCCCGTGGCGAGGAGGTCCGGTTCCAGACCGGCACCGACGACAACGCCCTGAAAAACGTCCAGAGCGCCGAGGCCGAGGGCATCACGCCGGTCGAGTACGTCGACCGGGTCGCCGCCCGGTTCATCTCCCTGCGCGAGCCGTTGGACCTGTCCTTCGACGACTTCATCAAGACCAGCACCGACCCGCGGCACCGGCCCGGGGTGGAGAAGCTGTGGGCGGCCTGCGCCGAGTCCGGCGACTTCTACCGCAAGAGCTACGCCGGCCTGTACTGCGTCGGATGCGAACAGTTCTACGCCGAGGACGAGCTGATCGACGGGCGCTGCCCCGAGCACGGCACCATCCCGGACCTGGTCGAGGAGAGCAACTGGTTCTTCCGGCTCAGCCGCTACGCCGACCAGCTACACGAGCTCATCTCGACCGACCGGCTGCGGATCGAGCCGGCGACCCGCAAGCGCGAGGTGCTCTCGTTCATCGAGGCGGGGTTGGAGGACTTCAGCGCCTCGCGGAGCATGACCCGCGCGCGCGGCTGGGGCATCCCGGTGCCCGGCGACCCGGACCAGGTCATCTACGTCTGGTTCGACGCGCTCGGCAACTACATCACCGCCCCCGGCTACGGCACCGACGAGGCGAGCTTCGATCACTGGTGGAGCGGCTCGGACGCGCGGGTGCATGTCATCGGCAAGGGGATCATTCGTTTCCATGCCGTCTACTGGCCGGCGATGCTGCTCTCGGCCGGGGTGCGGCTGCCGGACACCATCTTCGTGCACGAGTACCTCACCGCTGACGGCATGAAGATCTCCAAGTCGGCCGGCAACGCCGAGGACCCGGCCGACATCGTCGCGGCCTTCAGTTCCGACGCGCTGCGCTGGTGGATGCTGCGCGACGTCGCCCGCAGCGGCGACACCGACTACACCACCGAGCGCCTCGTCGCCCGGGCCAACGAGGACCTCGCCAACAATATCGGCAACCTGGTGAACCGCACGGTGTCGATGGTGCGGCGCTACCGGGACGGGGTGATCCCGCCGGTCGCCGCGGACAACCCTGATGCCGCGGCGCTGCGCGCGGCCCGCGGACGGGCGTCGACGACGATCGACGCCGCGTTCGCCGCCTTCGACTACCGCCGGGCCGCCGAGGCGATCACGGCGATCGGCAACGAGGGCAACCGCTACGTCGAGGCCGCCCGCCCCTGGGAACTCGCGAAGGCCGAGCGCAAGCAGGACGCGGGCCCGGCGGCCCTCGACGCGGTCCTCGCGGAACTGGTCGCGACGTGCCGGGAGCTCGCGGCGCATCTGCTCCCGTTCCTGCCGCGGGCCGCCCTGCGCATCGCCGCCCAGTGCGGCGACGGCGGCGACCGGGTCGCCGAGCCCACGCCGGTGTTCCCCCGCCTGGAGCTCCCGAAGCCGTGACGGCGCTCGGCCGCCGTCCTCTCGCCTGAGCGGGCCGTGTCAGTGGGCCGGCGCGGGCGGGGACGGCAGCTCAGGCGCGGACGGCGGCCCGGCCGGCCGCGGCAGCTGTGCTGGATCGTGCGGGGGGGGGGGGGGGGGGGGGGGGGGGGGGGGGGGGGGGGGGGGGGGGGGGCGGGGGGGGGGGGCGGGGGTCATCGATATGTTCG
>NZ_JALKFZ020000186.1 GCF_023243075.1 Frankia sp. AiPa1
GGCACCGGTCGAGCCGGCCCGGCTCGCCGCGCTGCGCGACGACCTGGTCCGCCGCGTCCGCCAGCGGGTGCCGACGGCGGTGCTCAACGGCCCGCCGTTGGACGTGCCAGCCGCGGGCCGCGCCGCCCGCGGGCCGGGCACCGCTGGCGGTGCGTCAACCTCCGCGGCGGGTGCCTTCCCGGACGGGCTGCGGCGGCTGCCGGGTAACGCCCATCTGAGTTTCCCCGGATGTGAGGGAGACTCCCTGCTGATGCTGCTCGATGCCCGTGGGATCGAATGTTCCACCGGTTCGGCCTGCTCGGCGGGAGTGGCTCGGCCCTCGCACGTGTTGTTGGCGATGGGAGCCGGGGAGCAGCAGGCCCGAGCGTCGCTGCGGTTCTCCCTGGGGCACACCTCGCGGGCCACCGACGTCGACGCGCTCGTCGAGGCGATCGGCCCGGTGGTCGAGCGGGCCAGCCGGGCCGGTGCGCTCGCCGGAACGTCCGGGGGATGAGACCCGGACGATTGTCACGATGACACAGGACGGCGACAGCGGTGGAACGGCGGTGACAGTGATGCGAGTTCTCGCGGCGATGTCCGGTGGGGTGGACTCCGCGGTGGCGGCCGCGCGGGCGGTCGACGCGGGGCACGAGGTCACGGGTGTCCACCTGGCGCTGTCCCGGTCGCCCGCGTCCGATCGGGCCGGCGCCCGTGGCTGCTGCACGCTGGAGGACGCCCGCGACGCGCGGCGGGCCGCGGACGTGCTTGGCATCCCGTTCTACGTCTGGGATCTCGCCGAGCGGTTCGAGGCGGACGTCATCGACGAGTTCGTCGCCGCCTATGCGGCCGGTCGCACCCCGAACCCGTGCGTGCGCTGCAACGAGCGGATCAAGTTCGCCGCCGTGCTGGATCGCGCCCTCGCCCTCGGCTTCGACGCGGTGGTAACCGGCCACCACGCCCGGCTCGACCCGGACGGCGCCCTGCGCCGCTCGGTCGACCCGGCCAAGGACCAGTCATACGTGCTCGGAACGTTGCGGCCGGCGCAGCTCGCCGCGTCCCGGTTCCCGCTCGGCGACTCGACCAAGGCGCAGGTCCGGTTGGAGGCCGCCGCCCGTGGGCTGGCCGTCGCGGACAAGCCGGACAGCCACGACATCTGCTTCATCGCCGACGGCGACACCGGCAACTGGCTGCGCGGGCGGCTCGGTTCACGGCCAGGTCCGATCCGCGACGCCGACACCGGCGAGACCCTCGGCGAGCACGACGGGACGTTCGCGTTCACCGTCGGCCAGCGCCGCGGCCTGCGCCTGGGGCGGCCGGCGCCGGACGGCCGGCCCCGCTATGTCCTGGACATCTCCCCGGCCACCAGCACCGTCACGGTAGGCCCGGCCGAGGCACTCGACGTGCGTCGCCTCGTCGCGGACCGCGCGGTCTGGCCGCACGAGGGCGTCGTCGTGTGCCAGGCCCAGGTGCGGGCGCACGGCGGCGTCGTGCCGGCCGAGGCGGAGGGCCGCGGCGACGACCTTGTCGTCACGCTGGGCTCGCCCGTGCGGGGGACCGCGCCCGGCCAGGCGGTCGTCCTCTACGACGGCGACCGGGTCCTCGGCGGCGGCCACATCCGCGCCACATCCGGCTGAGCACTCGGATCCGACCGCCGGGCCGCGCCGGGCCGCGGTGTCGGCGGGCGGTCGGCCGGCGGACGCGTCGCGATGTCGGACGCGTCGGCCAGAATGGCGGCATGCGGATGCGGGATGTGCTGGGCGCGGGACACGCGGTGCTCATATGGCGGTCAGTCAGGCGGGTGCGATCCGGGTGGGCGGGATCCGGGCCGGCGGCGAGTGGCCGATGAGTCCCGACGTCACGCCCGACCAGTCCTCGGCGCCGGCTCCCGCGTCGCTGACCCCCTCGGGGGCGGGCCTGTGGCCGGCGGGAGCGGCGACCGGGGTCGGGTCGCTGCCCGGCACCGACCCGGTCGAGGCGCAGAAGATGGTCTTCGACGAGCTGCCGGACCTGCCGCACCTGCCCGAACTGCCGGCCCGCGGTCCGGGTGGCGGGCTCCTCGGGCGCAGCAGCGCCCTGCTCGTCGACCTGCCGGTCGACCTGCAGCCCGCCGGCTGGCGGTTGGTGCAACGCCCGGGCCTGGACCTGCGCCGTGCCCGTGACCTACTCGCCCGTGACCTGGACGCGCTGGTCGAGACCGCCGCGGGCTACACCGGCCCGTTCAAGGTGGCCGCCGCCGGGCCTTGGACGATGGCGGCCCAGCTCGAGCTGCCCCGCGGGCACAAGGCGCTGTCCGACACCGGGGCCACCCGCGAGATCGCCGAGTCGCTGGCGGCCGGCCTCGCCGAGCATCTCGCGGAGCTTCAACGTCGGATGCCGGGCGCCCGGCTGATCGTGCAGCTCGACGAGCCGTCGCTGCCGGCGGTGCTGGCCGGTGGGGTCCGCACGCCCAGCGGCTTCTCGGCGCTGCCCGCGGTCGAGCAGGGGCTGGTCGCCTCGCGTCTGCGGGCGCTGGCCGATCATCTGCGGGCATCGTCCGCGGCCGGGGGTCCGCTCGCGCAGCGGGCCGCGTCCGGACCCGGGGCGCCGGGCGTCGGGGCGACGGCGGCCGCCGGTGCGATAGCCGTCGGGGTGCACTGCTGCGCGTCGACGGTGCCGTTCGCGGCGTTGCAGGCGGCCGGGATGCGGTTCATCGGCCTGGACGCCGGTCTGCTCACCCGCGCCGAGGACGACCTGGTGGGCGAGTTCGTGGACGCGGGGGGATGGCTCGTCGCCGGACTCGTCCCGACCACTGGCGGGTCGGTGGAACTGTCGGACGTCCGTCGTACTGTCGAGCCCGTCATCGCACTGTGGAACCGGCTCGGATTCCGGCCGGAGCAGCTCGGGGAGGTGGTCGCCGTGGCACCTGCCTGCGGGCTGGCCGGGTTCGGAGCCGACACGGCGCGAGCCGTTCTGCGGCACTGTCGCCAGGCAGGCCGCATGCTGGTGGACGCGCCGGCGTGAGCGGGTCCGGGGCAGCCGAGGGGCGCGGGCCGGACGCGGCCGACGAGGCGGACGGCGCCGCCGAGGCAGACGGCGCCGCCGAGGCAGGCCAGGCGGTGCCGGCGCTGCCGGCGGCGAGCGCGCAGGAGCGGGCCCGGGCCGTGGACCTTGCCCGGGAGCTGGAGGAGCACGCCTACCGGTACTACGTCCTGGACGCACCCACCGCCGCCGACGCCGAGTACGACGCGCTCATGCGGGAGCTGACCGCCCTGGAGGAGCGCCATCCCGATCTGCGCACTCCCGACTCGCCGACGCAGAAGGTCGCCGGGTCGTTCTCCACGCTGTTCACCCCGGTGGAGCATCTGGAGCGGCTGCTCTCGCTGGACAACGTCTTCGACGACGACGAGTTCCACGCGTGGGCCGCGCGGGCGGCGCGCGAGAGTGAGATCGGTGCCTGGCTGTGCGAGCTGAAGATCGACGGTCTGGCCGTCGACCTCGTCTACGAGGACGGTCGGCTGGTGCGGGCGGCCACCCGCGGTGACGGGCGCACGGGGGAGGACATCACCCCGAACATCCGGACGTTGTCCCGGGTCCCGACCCGGCTGCGGGGCGCGAACGTGCCGGAGCTGCTGGAGGTCCGCGGCGAGGTGTTCTTCCCGACCGCGCGGTTCGCCGAGCTCAACGCGTCTCTCGTGGAAAGCGGCGGCAAGCCGTTCGCCAACCCGCGCAACGCCGCGGCGGGCTCGTTGCGTCAGAAGGACCCCCGGGTCACCGCCGGCCGCCCGCTGGACATGATCGTCCATGGGCTGGGGGTGCACCGCGGCCTCGAGGTCGACTCGCAGTCCGGCGCCTACGCGCGGTTCGCCGAGCTCGGCCTGCCCGTCTCCACCCACTTCGAGGTCTTCCCCGCCATCGCCGACGTCCTGGGCTACATCCACCGCTGGGGAGCCGCCCGGCACGACGTCGAGCATGAGATCGACGGCGTGGTCGTCAAGGTCGACGGCTTCGCCCTGCAGGGCCGGCTGGGGTCGACGTCGAAGGCGCCGCGCTGGGCGGTCGCGTTCAAGTACCCGCCGCAGGAGGTCACCACCAAGCTGCGCGACATCCGGGTCAACGTCGGGCGCACCGGCCGGGTGACCCCGTTCGGCGAGCTGGAGCCGGTGCTGGTCGCGGGCTCCACCGTCGGGCTCGCCACGCTGCACAACATCGACGAGGTCGGCCGCAAGGGCGTGCTCATCGGCGACACCGTCGTGCTGCGCAAGGCCGGCGACGTGATCCCGGAGATCGTCGGCCCGGTCGTCGATCTGCGGGACGGCAGCGAGCGCGCGTTCGTCATGCCCACTCACTGTCCCGAGTGCGGCACCGAGCTCATCCGTCCCGAGGGCGACGTGGACATCCGCTGCCCCAACACGGCCGCCTGCCCGGCGCAGCTGCGAGAGTCGATCTTCCATCTGGCCTCGCGCGGGGCGCTGGACATCGACGGCCTGGGCTACAAGACGGCGACCGCCCTGCTGGCGGCCGAACGCGTGCACGACATCGGGGACGTGTTCCACCTGACGCCCGCGTCGTTCGAGGGGCTGCAGGGCTTCGCCCAGAAGAAGATCGACATAGTGCTCGCGGGGATCGAGGCGGCCCGGCACCGGCCACTGTGGCGGCTGCTGGTCGGGCTGTCCATCCGGCATGTCGGGCCCACGGCCGCCCAGGCGCTGGCCCGCGAGCTGCGCTCGCTCGACGCGATCGCCGCCGCCCCCGCCGAGACGCTGGCCGCCGTCGACGGCGTCGGCCCGACCATCGCCCAGGCCGTCGTCGACTGGTTCGCCGACGAACGCCACCGCGACATCGTCGCCCGCATCGCCGCCGGCGGTGCCTCGCTCGCTGACGCGGGCGCCGACTCCGGGCCCCGCCCGCTCGACGGCGTCACCGTGGTCGTCACCGGCACGTTGGCGGGCTGGACCCGGGACGGGGCGACCGAGGCGGTGCAGGCTCGTGGCGGCAAGGTCACGGCCTCGGTGAGCAAGAAGACGGCCTTCGTCGTCGTGGGCACCGATCCCGGCGCGTCGAAGTACGACAAGGCGCGCAGTCTCAAGGTCCCGGTGCTCGACGCGGCCGGCTTCGCCGTCCTGCTCGAGCGCGGCGCCGCCGCCGCCCGCGAGGTCGCCGAGGTCGTGGCCGAGCCCCCCGACGCCAGGTCGCAGGAAGCTCCTGCGACCACGTCGGAGGTGGCCTCGGAGTGAAGTGGCCTCGGAAGTGAGGTGGTCTCGGAGTGAGGTGGTCTCGGAGTAATGCGTCGCACGGTCCGGCCGGTCAGGCGCGGTCGGCGAGGCGGGCCGCGATGCCGGCCAGGTGGGCAAGCCGCGCGACTTCCGAGGCGCGGAAGGCCGGGCCACCCGGGCGGCCCAGCAGGATCGCGAGCTGCGCGCAGCCCACCGGCGCCGCGGCCAGCGCCATGTCCACGGCCAGCCACCGGGCCGGGAAGCCGCCCTCGTCGGCCCCCACCGGTCGGGCCCGCACCAGCGGCAGCCAGGGCAGCGCCAGATGGACCCGCTCGGGTACCCCCAGGTCGCCTCCGCCCAGTGCGGGTGCACCGACCGATGCCTCCCGGATCCGCACGTCCTCGGCGTCAAGGTGCTCCAGCAGCACCGCCCAGTCCGCGTTGAACACCCCGGGCGCGAGGCGGGCCAGGGTCGCCGGGGCGGTCAGGGGCTGTTCGGCCAACGCGTCGGCGAGGTCGAGGTCGTTCACCACCTCGCCGCCGTCCGCCAGGAACGGGCGCAGCGACTCCACCGCCACCCCCGGAACGGACAGAGCGGCGCTCAGCGCCCGGTCGGCCAGGCCACCCGGCGGCAGCACGACGAGCAGATCGTCCACCGCTCCCTCGGCGCTGCGCTCGACCACGGTGACGCTCTGGATGTCGATGCCGGCAGCGCCCAGCGCCGTCGCCACGGCGCCGAGCGTGCCCGGCCGGTCCGGCAGCACCACCCGCATCAGATACGACATGTAGCTGAGCATGCACAAAGCGCATGTCGGCCGCATGGCCGACCGGTCACGCCGGCGTGACGCGCCACACCATGAAGTACCAGCTCGCGGGCCCGAACGGAACGGGAGTGGGCCGGGATCGGATTCGGGTGAAGCGCGCACGGAATCTCGGAGAGGAACCACGGTGTTCCGTGGACTCGGCGCAATCATCGCAAGGGTGTCACCGATGGTGATGGACGCTCGCGTCGGCCCGGGGCGGCGATGTGGGTGGCGGGGAACCGCGTGGCGCCGGTGACGTCGCTCGGCCCGTACGATGACATCACGCCGACGCGGGCAGGGAACGCGGCCCCGGCCCTCGGAAACCAGGGCCGGGATGGGCCGCCGTCCTGTCCGCGGCGCGTGTCCGATCAGCCATGGGCCGCACCGGCCCACCGCCCACGAAGGGGCCGCACGCCATCATGGGGATCACGCGGGACGAGGTGGCACATCTCGCCCGGCTGTCACGGATGTCGGTGACCGATGCCGAACTCGACGCACTCGCGCCGCAGCTCGAGGCGATCCTGTCGGCGGTGGCCCGGGTCGCCGAGGTCGCCGCGGCGGACATCCCGCCGACCAGCCACGCCGTGCCGCTGACCAACGTCTTCCGCCCGGACGTCGCCCGCCCGTCGCTGCCCGCCGCGGACGCCTTGGCCGGCGCCCCGGCCGCCGAGGACGGTCGCTTCCGGGTGCCCCGCATCCTTGATCCGGACGAGTGAGGTCACCGCCCGCATGACCGACCATCCCACATCCCCCGTCCCCGCCCCGGCTCCCAGCGCGGTGGGCGGCGCCGCAGGCAGCCCGGGTGCCGCGGGTACCGCCGGCGGCGACACGGTGCGCCTGAGCGCCGCGGCCACGGCGGCCGCGATCGCCGCCGGTGAGCTGTCCGCGGTCGAGGCGACCCAGGCAGCGCTCGAGCGGATCGCCAAGGTCGATGACACCATTCACGCGTTCCTGCACGTCGACGCCGAGGGCGCGCTGAGCGCGGCCCGCCGGGTCGACGAGCGCCGGGCCGCGGGCGAGACGTTGGGTCCGCTCGCCGGGGTGCCGCTCGCCCTCAAGGACGTCCTGGCCACGCGCGGCATGCCCACCACCTGCGGCAGCCGGATCCTGGAGGGCTGGCAAGCGCCCTACGACGCGACCGTCGTGAGCCGGCTGCGTGCCGCCGACGTGGTGCTGCTCGGCAAGGTGAACATGGACGAGTTCGCCATGGGCTCGTCCACGGAGAACTCGGCCTATGGCCCGACCCGCAACCCATGGGACACCACCCGCATCCCCGGCGGTTCCAGCGGCGGCAGCGCGGCGGCGGTGGCCGCCTTCGAGGCGCCCCTCGCGATCGGTACCGATACCGGCGGTTCGATTCGCCAGCCGGCCGCCGTGTGTGGGCTGGTAGGTGTGAAACCGACCTACGGCGGGGTGAGCCGCTACGGGCTGGTGGCGTTCTCCAGCTCGCTGGACCAGGCCGGGCCGCTGGCCCGCACGGTCACCGACGCGGCGCTGCTGCACACGGCGATCGCCGGGCATGACCCGCTCGACTCGACCAGTGTCGACCTGCCGGTGCCGGCGGTGGTGGCCGCGGCCGCCCGCCGGGACGTGCGCGGGGTACGCGTCGGCGTGGTGCGGGAACTGTCCGGTGCGGGCTACGACCCGGGGGTACGGGCCGCCTTCGCCGCGGCAGTCGAGACCCTGACCGAACTCGGCGCCGAGATCGTCGAGGTCAGCTGCCCGCACTTCACCTATGCCCTGCCCGCGTACTACCTGATCGCGCCGAGCGAGTGCTCGTCGAACCTCGCCCGCTTCGACGCGATGCGCTTCGGCCTGCGGGTCGGTGACGACGGCGAGGCCGGAGCCGAGGAGGTCATGAGCCGCACCCGCGAGGCCGGTTTCGGCCCTGAGGTCAAGCGCCGGATCATCCTCGGCACCTATGCGCTGTCGTCCGGCTACTACGACGCCTACTACGGGCAGGCGCAGAAGGTCCGCACGCTCATCAGCCGCGACTTCGCCGCCGCCTACGAGCAGGTGGACGTGCTGGTCTCGCCGACCACGCCGACGCCGGCGTTCCCGATCGGCGCGAAGGTCGACGATCCGGTGGCGATGTACCTGTCGGACCTCGCCACCATCCCGTCGAACCTTGCCGGCGGCCCGGCGATGAGCCTGCCCGCGGGCCTCGCGGACGGCCTGCCCGTCGGCATCCAGATCATGGCCCCGACGTTCGCCGACGACCGGCTCTACCTGGTCGGCGGCGCACTCGAGGAAGCCCTCGACGACCGGCGCGGCCACCCCCTGCTCGACGAGATCCCGGCGCTGTGAGCGGCGACGGGACGCCCGGCCGCGGGAGCGGGCGATGGTGACGTTGCGCAGCGGGCGGCAGGACCGGCTGCTGGTCCTCGTGGTCTGGCTGCTCACCGCGGTGGTGCTGGGGCTGGGCATCGCGACGGTCAACCCGATCCTGCTGCTGTGGGGCGTGATCGGCCTGCCGGCCGCGGGGTTCCTGACCTACGTCCATCTGCGTGACACCCGCGCGGGCCGCCCTGACCCGGCGAATCCGTCTGATCCGTCTGATCCGCCGAACCCTGATCCGCCGAACTCTGAGGAGAACGTCCGGTGAGCACCGCGGCTCCCGCCAGCGCCCTGCCGTCCTACGACGACGCGATCGCCCGCTATGAACCGGTGATCGGCCTGGAGACGCACGTCGAGCTCGGCACGGTCTCGAAGATGTTCTGCGGCTGCGCGACGGCGTTCGGCGCCGAGCCGAACACCCAGGTCTGCCCAGTGTGCCTGGGCCTGCCGGGCTCGCTGCCGGTCGTCAACGAGGCGGCGGTGCGGTTCGCCGTGCTCATCGGCCTGGCGCTCCACTGCGAGATCGCGCCCTGGTGCCGGTTCGCGCGCAAGAACTACTTCTACCCGGACATGCCGAAGAACTACCAGATCAGCCAGTATGACGAGCCGCTGTGCACGAACGGCTGGCTCGACGTCGAGGTCGAGGGCGAGATCCACCGGGTCGGCATCACCCGCGTCCACATGGAGGAGGACACCGGCAAGTCGCTGCACGTCGGTGGCGCCACCGGACGCATCCACGGCGCGACCCACTCGCTGGTCGACTACAACCGGGCCGGCATCCCGCTGGTCGAGATCGTCACCGAGCCGGACGTCCGCTCGCCGGAGGTCGCCCGCGCCTACGTTGACGAGCTGCGCGAACTGATCCGCGCCCTGGGCGTGTCCGACGTGCGGATGGAGCAGGGCTCGCTGCGCTGCGACGCGAACGCCTCGCTGCGCCTACGCCCGGCGCCCGGCGAGCCCGACGCGCCGTTCGGTACCCGCACCGAGACCAAGAACCTCAACTCGCTGCGTTCCGTCGAGCGCGCCGTCCGCTACGAGATCACCCGGCAGGCGGCGCTGCTCGACGACGGCGAGCGGATCATCCAGGAGACCCGGCACTTCGACGAGGGAGCCGGGCGGACCTCGTCCGGTCGTTCGAAGGAGGAGGCCACCGACTACCGGTACTTCCCCGAGCCGGATCTCACGCCGTTGGAGCTGTCCGCCGAGTACGTCGATGAGCAGCGGGCAGCCCTGCCGGAGCTGCCGGCGGCCCGGCGGGCCCGCCTGATCGCCGAGCACGGCTACACCGCTCGTGACCTTGTCGACATGCGCAACGCGGGCGTGCTCGACCTGGTCGAGCAGACGGTGGCCGCCGGCGCCGCGAGCCCGGCGGCGGCGCGCAAGTGGTGGCTCAACGAACTGGCCCGCCGCGCCTCGGACACCGGCGCCGCCCCGGCCGATCTCGCGATCACCCCCGCCGACGTCGCCCGGATCACCGTCCTGGTCGCCGGTGGCGAGCTCACCGACGCCCTGGCCCGCAAGGTCATCGACGGCGTGCTCGCCGGTGAGGGCACCCCGGACGAGGTCGTCGCGGGCCGCGGCCTGGCCGTGGTCGCCGACGACGGGGCGCTCACCGCCGCCGTCGACGCCGCGATCGCCGGCGCCCCCGACATCGCCGAGAAGGTCCGCGGCGGCAAGCTGAACGCGGTGGGCCCCCTGGTCGGCGCGGTCATGAAAGCGATGAAGGGCCAGGCCGACGCGGCCACCGTCCGCGGCCTCCTCCTGGAGCGCCTCGGCACCTCCTGACGGTTCCGGGAAGGGGGCCGCGACCCGGAGCGAAGCGCGGGTCGCGCAGGCACGCACTAGGTGAGATCGAGCAGCGCTGGGGCGAGTTCGCGCCAGGTGGATGTGGGCAGCCGCGTGGGGTCGGCGGTGAGGGCTTGGACGCAGACGTGGTCGGCGCCGGCGTCCAGATGCTCGCGGACGCGCTCACGGAGCACGTCGAGGTCCCCGTAGGCGACGATCGCGTCGATCAGGCGGCGGCTGGGAGCTTCGCCTGGCCCCGCGGGCAGGTCGTCGTCGCCGAAACCGAGCCGGCGCATGTTCGCCTTCTGGTGCGGTGCGAGCGAGGTGTACATGCCGACGTGCGCCGTGGCCACCTCGCGGCCCCGGCCCGGGTCGGTGTCCAGCACGACGGCCTGCTCGACGGCGAGGTAGGCGTCCGGCCCCATGATCTGACGTGCCCGGCTGGTGTGCTCGACGGAGACGAAGTACGGGTGCGCGCCCGCGGTACGCCGTGCGGCCAGCGCCAGCATCTTTGGGCCGAGGGCCGCGAGCAGCCGGGGGACGGCCGGCTCCGGCGCGAGGCTGTGGGCGGGGGCGGTGTCCATCGCGTCCAGGTAGGCCGTCACCGTGGGCACCGCGCGACCCGTCGCGGGAAGCTGGAAACCGTCGATCTCGAGCGGCTGGTCGTGGACGCGGTGCCCGCCGAGACCGAGCAGGTACCGGCCCGGGAACGCCTCGCCGAGGGCGCGCGTGGCGCCGGCCATGGCGATCGGGTCGCGGTGCGTGATGTTCGCGATGCCCGCCGCGACGGTGAGGTGCCGGGTCGCGGATAGGAGGAGCCAGGCCTGGCTCACCGTGTCCCGGCCGAATCCCTCCCCGAACCACAGCGCCCCGTAGCCGAGGTCCTCGATCTCGGCTACGGCGTCGCGCACCGGTGCGGCCGGGTGCCCGTCGAAGTCCATCGTCCAGACACCGACGCGGCCGAGCCGAGACCGTAGCCGCGCTGTCGGGTCGTGTTTCGCCGCCGGGTCGTCTGTCATGCGTTTCTCCCTGGATCGCCGGGCTCGGAGACAGGTAACCGGACAGGCTGTCCGATTGCCGTTGACCCGGACCATACGGACAGGCTGTCCGGTTGTCCATGTCGTACGGTGGGATCAGGGCGGCCGCGAGTCTCGCCGCGCGGCAGGGAGTCGGCGATCATGGTGTTCCGCGGAACCGTCAGGCAGCGGCCGGGCCCGCCCACCACGCGGGCGAGGTGGCCCGATGACGCCGGTGGGTGAACCGCCCGCCGGGCGCCCGCTGCGCACCGACGCCCGGCGCAACCGGGAGCGCATCCTGGCCGCCGCTCGGGACGCGTTCGCGCAGCTCGGGCCGGACGTGTCCCTGATCGAGGTGGCCAGGCGGGCCGGCGTTGGGCAGGGGACGCTCTACCGACACTTCCCGACCCGGACGGATCTGCTGGGCGCCGTGCTCGCCGACCGCATCGACACGCTGTGCCGGCAGGGCGCGGAGCTCGCCGCGGCGGGTCCGCCGGGCGAGGCGCTCGCGGGCTGGCTGCGGCTGCTGCTCGTCCACGCCCGGGTCAACCAGGGTCTCGCCGGCAGCTTTCTGTCAGACATCACCCTTGGTGATCAGCGGTACCCGGCCGTGGACTGCCACGTCCCGATCGCGGGGACGGCCGCTCGGCTGCTCGCCGAGGCGCAACAGGCCGGCGCCGCACGGGCGGACCTGAGCTCGGGCGACCTCATCCAGCTCGTCGTCGGCATTGCCCTGACCACCGCCCGCGCCGAGGACCCTGATCAGGCTGACCGTCTGCTCGCTCTGGCGCTCGACGCGGTCCGCGCCGGCGCTCCCGTCGACCGGCGCTGAGCGGGCCCCGGGGTAGGTGCCGGGGCCGGATGATCCTGTGGATAGGCTGGAAAACAGTTGCCCCGGTGTGGCATGAGCCGGCGAAGACCACGATTTCCCGCGGTGTCCGACCCGCGTGTCGGGTTGCCGACGCGGTCCGGCGCGTCGGATGCGCGGTGCGGGGGGCCTTCGTAGGGTGAGCACCGGCCGCCTGTTCGCGTCCGCCGGATCACAGCGGTTTCAGGCGGTTCGTCGGTTTCGGGCGGGTCGTCGGTTTCGGGCAGTGCAGTCGGTTTCGGGCAGTGCAGGTGGTTCGGGCAGCAGTAGCCGCCGCAGGTGGGGGCGGTCGTCGTCAGCGAGGGGAGGGCGGGTCGTCGTGCCTCTCACTCCGAGCGGGTTCGCCGCATCGACGTCCCGGCGTCGTGGCCGGGGCAGGCGGCGGGCAGTCATCGCCGCGGTGGTGGTGGTCGTGCTGGCCGCGGCGAGCGGGGTCGGCTACGTCCTGAAGAACCGGGCGGACGACCGGGCCGCGGACAAGAAGGTCCGCACCGCGGCGGGGGCGTACCTCGCAGCCTGGCGGACGATGACCACCACCGGCGGGACCGGCGCTGGCAGTGACCAGGCCGGCCGGGCGGCGGTGACCGCGGCGACGGTGGCGGGCAGCGCGAGTGTGCCGGCTCTGCTCGCCACGATGGCCGAGGTGCGGGACAAGCTGCTGGTCACGGGGGCGACCTTCACACCGGGGTCGATCAGCCGGCATGGGTCCGCGGCCACCGCGCCGTATGTCGCGAAGCTCGACCTGTCGGGCCTGCCCGGACCGCTGGAGTACGCGGGCGTGCTGAACCTGGTCTCCGCCGACCATGGCTGGAAGGTGCGCGCGGAGCTGCCGTCCGTCCACCCGGCGCTGCGGGCGGGGCTGCACCTGGACCGCACCACGTCCACCGGTCACCGTGGTGACCTGCTGACCGCGGCCGGCCAGCCGCTGCGTGAGTCCGGCGACCTGGCCAGCAACCTGGTGGGCCGGACCGATGCGCTGTCCGGCCTGGAACGGGTCTACGACAGCCAGCTGCGCGCTCGGGGCGGCGCGGTCGTGGTGCGCAACGCCCAGGACAAGGCGGTGCAGACCCTGCGCACCTATCCGATGACCGACGGACAGCCCGTGCGGACCACCCTGGACCTGCGGGTCCAGCAGGCGGCGGAGCAGGCACTGGCCACGGCGGCCCGCCCGACGGCGGCGATGGTCGCCATCGACACCCGCACCGGCGGCATCCTGGCGCTGGCGAACCACCCGCCGACCGGGGCGAGCCGGGCCGTGCGCGGCAAGTACCCGCCTGGGTCCACTTTCAAGATCGTGACGGCGACGGCGGCGCTGATGAGCGGGAAGGCCGCGAACACGCCGCTGGACTGCACCCAGTCCGTCACCGTCGACGGACGGACGTTCCAGAACGCCGAGGCCGAGCAGTTCGGCGCGATCCCACTGCGTACCGCGTTCGCGAAGAGCTGCAACACCGCGTTCATCCGGCTGGAGGAGTCGCTGCCCGCGGGGGCGCTCGCGAAGGCCGCCGCGCTCTACGGCTTCGACGGCAGCTCGCCGCTGGACATCGCAAGCTTCGGTGGGACGTTCCCCACCCCGCGCGACGGTGCGGAGGCCGCGTCGGCGGCCATCGGCCAGGGCCGGATCGAGGCCTCGCCGCTGCAGATGGCGAGCGTCGCCGCGGCCGTGGCCAGCGGAACCTGGCGCCAGCCGTTCGTCTCCGGGCAGCCGGCGCGCAGCAACGCCATCCCGACGAACGTGCTCGGGCCGCTGCGCGACTTCATGCGCGCCGTGGTCACCGAGGGCACGGCCGCGTCCGTCCCGATGCCCGGCGAGGTCTACGGCAAGACCGGGACCGCCGAGTACGCCGACGGCAATCCGCCGCCCACGCATGCCTGGTTCGTCGGCTACCGCGGTGACGTCGCCTTCGCGGTCGTGGTCGAGGACGGCGGCTTCGGCGCGGACACGGCCGCCCCGGTCGCCGCCCGTTTCCTCACCGCGCTCGACGGCGGCCAGGTTGCCGCCCCGGCCCCCGCGACGTCCGCCTCCACAGGGCGCTGACCTGCGGTCCTCGGGATGGGCCCGACCGGGCGACGGGCCGGGCGGACAGGTGCCACGCGGGCCGGGGCGCGGCGTCGCTTGACGTAGGGCGGGAACTCCGGCACCGTGGATCCGTGCACATCCTGCTTCTTGTACGCCCAGAGCGCTCGTAGTCGACGACCTCGACTCCGTGCGCCGCCCCTCAGTGCCCTAGGCACGAGGGGCTTTTTCGTGCCCGGCGGGGTTCGTACCCCATATTGCCGCCTCCGGACGCGAGATCCGTAGTCGCCGATTCGTTCTCGCCAGAGCCCAGGCCTCAAGGAAGACGCCCAGATGACACGAGAGATCACCGGAGCCCAGTCGCTCGTCCACTCACTCGAGGCGGTCGGAGCCGAGGTGGTCTTCGGTATTCCGGGCGGCGCGATCCTGCCCGCCTACGACCCGCTGTTCGACTCGACGCGGGTGCGCCACATCCTCGTCCGCCACGAGCAGGGCGCCGGGCACGCCGCCGAGGGGTACGCCCAGGCCACCGGACGGGTCGGGGTCTGCATGGCGACGTCCGGTCCGGGCGCGACGAACCTGGTCACCCCGATCGCCGACGCCTACATGGACTCGGTGCCGATGGTCGCCATCACGGGGCAGGTCGCCAGCGCCGCCATCGGTACCGACGCCTTCCAGGAAGCGGACATCTGCGGCATCACGCTGCCGATCACCAAGCACAACTTCCTCGTCCAGTCGGCCGACGACATCCCCCGCACGATCGCCGAGGCGTTCCACCTGGCCGGTACCGGCCGGCCGGGCCCGGTGCTCGTCGACCTGCCCAAGGACATCCTGCAGTCGGTCACCCGGGTGCTGCCGCACGAGGTCTGGCCGCCGGTGCTGAACCTGCCCGGCTACCGTCCGGTGACCCGTCCGCACGCCAAGCAGGTGCGCGAGGCGGCCAAGCTGATCAGTGCCAGTCGCCGGCCGGTGCTCTACGTCGGCGGTGGTGTGCTCAAGGCCCGGGCGGCGGCGCAGCTGCGGACACTGGCCGAGATGACCGGCATCCCGGTCGTCACCACGCTGATGGCCCGCGGCGCGTTCCCCGACTCCCACCCGCAGCACCTGGGCATGCCGGGGATGCACGGCTCGGTCGCCGCGGTCACGGCGCTGCAGAAGGCCGACCTGCTCATCACACTCGGCGCCCGCTTCGACGATCGGGTGACCGGCCGGCTGGCGTCGTTCGCGCCGAAGGCCGCCATCATCCACGCCGACATCGATCCGGCGGAGATCGGCAAGAACCGCACCGCCGACGTGCCGATCGTCGGCGACTGCCGCGAAGTGATCAACGAGCTGATCTCGGCGCTGGTCGCCGAGCCGCGCCCGGACATCGAGGCCTGGTGGCGGGCTCTGGACGGCTGGCGGCGCAGGTACCCGCCGGGCTACGACACGCCGGCCGACGGCTCGCTCGCCCCGCAGCACGTCATCGAGCGCCTCGGCCAGATCTGCGGTCCGGAGACGATCTTCGCGGCGGGCGTCGGTCAGCACCAGATGTGGGCGGCCCAGTTCATCTCCTACGAGAACCCCTATACCTGGCTCAACTCCGGCGGCGCCGGGACGATGGGCTACGCCGTGCCAGCCGCGATGGGCGCCAAGGTCGGCCGTCCGGACGCCACCGTCTGGGCGATCGACGGCGACGGCTGTTTCCAGATGACCAACCAGGAGCTCGCCACCTGTGCGCTGGAGGGCATCCCGATCAAGGTGGCGATCATCAACAACGGCTCGCTCGGCATGGTTCGCCAGTGGCAGACCCTGTTCTACGATCAGCGGTACTCCAACACCGAGCTCGGCACGCACCCCGCGTCGCCGCGCACCGGGGTCAAGCGGGTGCCGGACTTCGTCCGCCTCGCCGAGGCGCTGGGCGGAGTGGGGCTGCGCTGCGAGTCCGCCGCCGAGGTCGACGAGACCATCGAGAAGGCCATGGCGATCGACGACGCCCCGGTCGTCGTCGACTTCGTCGTCCATCCGGACGCGATGGTCTGGCCGATGGTCGCCGCCGGCGCGAGCAACGACGACATCCGGGTCGCGCGTGACCTCGCGCCCGACTTCGACTACTCCGGCGATGCCGAGGTGAACCTGTGAGGACCACCCACACGTTGTCCGTGCTGGTGGAGAACCGGCCGGGGGTGCTGGCCCGGGTCTCGGGCCTGTTCTCCCGGCGCGGGTTCAACATCGAGTCGCTGGCGGTCGGGCCGACCGAGCAGGCCGACGTCTCCCGGATGACGATCGTCGTCGCCGTCGACGACCTGCCGCTCGAGCAGGTGACCAAGCAGCTCAACAAGCTGGTCAACGTGCTGAAGATCGTCGAGATGGACACGTCCGTCTCGGTGCAGCGGGAGCTGCTGCTGGTCAAGGTGCGGGCCGATCTCGCCGTGCGCTCCCAGGTGCTGGAGACGGTCGCGCTGTTCCGGGCCAAGGTGGTCGACGTCGCCCAGGACGCGGTCACCATCGAGGCCACCGGCACCCGCGACAAGCTGGACGCGCTGATCCGGATGCTTGAGCCGTTCGGCATCCGGGAGCTGGTCCAGTCCGGCATGGTGGCTCTCGGCCGAGGCTCGCGTTCGATCACCGATCGCAGCCTGCGCGCCGTCGAGCGGTCGGCCTGACCTGCCGCTTTCCGCCAGAATGACCGCTTTTCCCACTACCAGAAGAGAGACCCCCACGATGGTCGAGATCTACTACGACGACGACGCCTCGCTGGACGTGCTGGCCGACCGCAAGGTCGCCATCATCGGCTACGGCAGCCAGGGCCACGCGCACGCGCTGAACCTGCGCGACTCCGGCGTCGACGTGCGGGTCGGCCTGCCCGCCGAGAGTCGCAGCCGGCAGAAGGCGAGCGAGGCGGGCCTGCGGGTGCTCACTCCGGCCGAGGCCTCCGCCGAGGCCGACATCATCATGCTGCTCACCCCGGACACCACCCACCGCAAGATCTACGCCGAGTCGATCGCTCCGCACCTGTCCGAGGGCAAGGCGCTGGCATTCGGCCACGGCTTCAACATCCGCTACAACCTGATCGAGCCGCCGGCCGGCGTCGACGTGTTCATGGTCGCGCCCAAGGGCCCCGGCCACCTGGTCCGACGGGTGTTCGAGGAGGGCAAGGGCGTGCCCGTCCTCGTCGCCGTCGAGAACGACGCCTCCGGCAAGGCGCTGGCCGTCGCGCTCGCCTACGCCAAGGGCATCGGGGGCACCCGCGCCGGCGCGCTGCGCACGACCTTCACCGAGGAGACCGAGACCGACCTGTTCGGCGAGCAGGCCGTGCTCTGCGGCGGTGCCTCGGCGCTCGTCCAGGCCGGGTTCGAGACGCTCGTCGAGGCCGGTTACACCCCCGAGGTCGCGTACTTCGAGTGTCTGCACGAGCTCAAGCTCATCGTCGACCTGATGTACGAGGGCGGTATCTCCGAGATGCGTTACTCGATCTCCGACACCGCCGAGTACGGCGACGTCACCCGCGGGCCGCGGGTCGTCACCCCCGCGGTGAAGGCCGAGATGCGCAAGATCCTCGAGGAGATCCAGGACGGCACCTTCGCCCGTGAGTGGGTCGCCGAGGACGACAACGGCCGGCAGAACTTCACCAAACTGGTCGAGGAGGGCAAGCAGCACCCGATCGAGCAGGTCGGTGCCCGTCTGCGCCCACTGATGTCCTGGATCGCCAAGTAGGACCGGTCGCCAGGTAACGCCCGTCGGGCTGTCGGGCTGGATCGTCAACGTCACGAAGAAGGTGGATGAACACGCCCGGCGCGTGCGGTGCCCGTCGTTAGGCTGGGTTTCGCACCGCCGGGCGGGCGGCCCGGCAGCAGGCGTTGCCGAGGGCAGTCCAGTGGCACGCCCGTGGGATCGCACCAGGTGGAGAAGATCACGGCGATCGACGGGTTCGGGGCGGTGGAACGTCCGAGGGTCGCCGATGGCTCCTGGTGGCCGGTGCGACACGCTGACCGCACGCGGTGGCCGAGTGGTGGGGCCACCAGGGTGATCTTTATGCTGAACATGCGTGTCCAGCTCGCACGCGGGTTTACCGTGGCAGTCATGGCGTCGCGGCATCAGGACCCGTTCGAGGGTCTTCGCCTGAACGAGCGGTTTGTCCGGGGTGCCCGGTTCCTGGAGCCGTCCGCGGTCGAGCGCTGCCGTTCCGGGGGCCCCTTGGCCTCCGCCCGGTGCCAGGTCGTGCCCGCACCCCGCGGGCTGCCCGGGTTCTTCCACCGGCTCGTGTCCCCGCCCAGGCCGCCTGGGCGCTCCCGGCAGATCGCCCGGATGGTCACCTTCATGGCGATCATCGTTGGCATGATCACTATTACGGTCGTGGCGCTGCGCCAGACCGCCACCCGTAGCGGCCCCGGGATGGGCCTGGCGAGCCGTTCCACCACCGCTACCGCCGCCTCCGCGGGCGGCATTCCCACTACGCGGTCGGCCGTCACCGGTGGGCGCAGCGAACCGCCCGCCGGCTATGCGGTGAGCCCGGCCCTGATGGCTTCGCTGAGCCCCGGCAACTGCCTGGCCTGGACCCCCCTGCCGGCCGGCGGCACCGATGTGCTGCGGCCGGTGGCCCCGGCGCGGGTCAGCTGCGATCGCCCACACATAGACGAGGTCACCCGCGTGGTGTCGGTGGGCAGACCGGGCGAGCGCTTCCCCGGCGCGTCGACCCTGGCCGCGCGGGCTCAGGAACGCTGCGAGGGCGCCCTGCGCGAGCTCACCGGTGCCATCGATGCGGCCCCGCATCTCACCGTCGGCGCGATCTACCCCTCGGAGCCGAGCTGGGGGGACGGCGTGCGCGTCGCCGCGTGTACCGCGCGACCCGACGATCTGCGGGCGCGAAGCGAACCGATCCGGATCGTCGGATCGATCGCCATCTGAGCTCGCTGCCCGCACTCGCCGGACGGGGTTCCCGTCCGCCCGACATCGGGTAGTGTCTCAAGGCAATGCGTGCGCTCCTTCTCCTTAGCCGCCGCGGCGGGGCCTGATCCAGCTGGCTTCCTCGTCGCGGTGTTCTCGTGCGCCGGCGGCGGTATGAGCTCTTTCGAGGAAGCAGGAGCAGGATGACCACGCAACCGCAGTCCAGCCAGCGGCCCTCCACGATGCCAGTGGAGAAGTACCGGGCGTTCACGCCGGTCGCGCTGGCGGATCGGACCTGGCCGCAGCAGACCATCACCCGCGCCCCGCAGTGGTGCAGCGTCGACCTGCGCGACGGCAACCAGGCGCTGATCGATCCGATGACTCCCGCGCGCAAACTGCAGATGTTCGAGCTGCTGGTCGCGATGGGCTACAAGGAGATCGAGGTCGGGTTCCCGGCGGCGAGCCAGACCGACTTCGACTTCATCCGCCAGCTCATCGAGGAGGATCGGATCCCGGATGACGTCGTCATCCAGGTGCTGACGCAGGCCCGCGAGGAGCTGATCGAGCGCACGGCGGAGTCCCTGGTGGGCGCGGACCACGCCCTGATCCACCTGTACAACTCGACGTCGACCCTGCAGCGCCGGGTCGTCTTCGGCCTCGACCGGGCCGGCGTCACCGAGATCGCCGTGCAGGGCGCCCGCTGGTGCCTGCGGTACGCCGAGAAGCTGCTGGACGGCACGGACGTGCGCTGGCAGTACAGCCCCGAGTCGTTCACCGGCACCGAGCTGGACTACGCCGTCGAGGTCTGCGAGGCGGTGATGGACGTCTGGACGCCGAGCGCCGAGCGCCCGGTGGTGCTGAACCTGCCGGCGACGGTCGAGATGTCCACGCCGAACGTCTATGCCGACCAGATCGAGTGGGTGGGCCGCAACCTCACCCGGCGTGAGGCCGTCATCCTGTCCCTGCATCCGCACAACGACCGGGGCTGCGCGGTGGCGGCCGCGGAGCTCGGTGTCCTGGCCGGTGCCGACCGGGTCGAGGGCTGCCTGTTCGGCAACGGGGAGCGCACCGGCAACGTCTGCCTGGTCACCCTTGGGCTGAACCTGTTCTCCCAGGGCATCGACCCGATGATCGACTTTTCGGACATCGACGGCGTGCGCCGCTCCGTGGAGTACTGCAACCAGCTGCCCGTCCACCCGCGGCACCCCTACGGCGGTGACCTCGTCTACACCGCCTTCTCCGGCTCCCACCAGGACGCCATCAAGAAGGGCTTCGAGGCGATGGGGCGCACCGGCCAGACCCTCTGGGAGGTGCCCTACCTGCCGATCGACCCGAAGGACGTGGGCCGGACCTACGAGGCGGTCATCCGGGTCAACAGCCAGTCCGGCAAGGGCGGGGTGGCCTACCTGCTGAAGTCCGAGCACGCGTTGGACCTGCCGCGGCGGCTGCAGATCGAGTTCTCCGGCGTCGTCCAGCGGCACACCGAAACCGAGGGCGGCGAGGTCACGGCCGAGCAGCTCTGGCGGATCTTCTCCGACGAGTACTTCCTGGACGGCGGCGCCGACAGCGGGCCGCTACAGCTGCTGGGTTCACGCACGACCGCCGCTTCGGGGGAGCGCGACGAGGTGTCCGTATCGGTGCGGGTCGACGGCACGGACCAGGACATCACCGGGGTCGGTAACGGGCCGATCGACGCGTTCGTCGCCGCCCTGGCCGCCCGGGGCCTGAGCGTGCGCATCCTCGACTACAACGAGCATGCGCTGGGTTCCGGCGCGGATGCCCGCGCGGCCGCGTACCTGGAGGTCGACGTCGACGGCAGGGTCTTCTGGGGCGTCGGGATCGACCCGAACATCGTCACCGCGTCGCTGCGTGCCGTGGTGAGCGCCGTCAACCGGGCTGCCCGGGCCAGCGCAACCCGCCGCGGGCCGGCCGTGGCCGGTGGCGACGCCGCGGTATCGCCGGTATCGCACGCAGTGCCGGTCGCCTGAGCGCGGCGCTGTACCCGGCGCATCAGGAACACCGTGTGGCGGGGAGTCCGGCAACCTGACGGACGGCTGACGGCTCCGAGTCTGGAACCGTCAGCCGTGGCGCTCGGAACGCGGCCCGAAGTTGGTGGTCTCCCCGCGTACCTCATCCAGCAGCGCATCGGGTACGTCGACCATGCCGTGATCGACACGTGCGTGAGTGTCGACCGAACGCAGCAGGTCAGCCTCGTTCGAGGCCGCGATCCGGGTCTCGCACCCATGAATGATCGCGCCGCAGTAGAATTCCTTCATGGCCGGACGGCGGAGACTGATCTCCGTCGGTCGAGAATGGCCGATACGCGCAGGGCTGGGCGCCATCAGGGCCTGCGCGGTCCAATAGCGGTTCCGTCTCATGTCGACAATTCCGCAAGACGCAGCATCAGACTCTCCATCCTCACCAGACCGAGCGGTCGGCCCATCTCGGTCACGATAATCACGGGATCGAATCGGCTGGCCCGCGAACGGGTCATCGCCCGCCGCGCCACCTCTGTCACCGGCTCCTCGGGCCGCGCGAACAGCGTGGTCGGCATTCGGCGCAGTTCGCTTCCCCCACCGGACATGTGCAGTGCGACCGGGCGGCACCGGTTGGAGACGATGATGGTCGCCCGGAGGTTCTGCTGGTCATCGCCCTCCTCCGGCGTCGCCTCGCCGGGGCCCGAGGCTGAGCGCATCGGGCAGCTGGGGCAGTCCGCGGACATCGCGCACCGGCCCGAGTCCCCGATGCTCACGGTGACCTGTTCCATCAGGCTCTCGATGCTCGCCGCCCGGTTGGTGCGCTCGGACAGCTGCCGCAGCCGACGGGCGACCCCCGCGTCGAGCTGCTGCCACTGCGGCGCCGGGCGGCCCAGCAGGAAGCCCTGGCCGAGGGGAATGCCCAGCGCGACGAGCATCGCCAGCTCGTCGGTCCGCTCGACCCCTTCGGCGATCACCCAGCCGTTGAGGCGGCTCGCGAAGCCGCCGACCAGCTCGGTCAGAGCAATCTTGACCTGGTCGTCGTCGATGTTGACAACGAGCGAACGATCCAGCTTGACGAAATCCGGGCGAACCCGGGCGATCTGGCGCAGGCCGGCGTAGCCGGACCCGACGTCGTCCATGGCTATGAACGCGCCGCGATCGCGTAGCTCGCTGGTGATGGCAGCCAGCTCCACCGCGTCGTCGAGATCGTCCGTCTCGTTGAGTTCCAGCACGATCCGGCGTAGGTCGGCGCCCCGCCAGACCTGGGTGAGCTCCGGCTCGCCGAGGAGATGGGGCAGCACGTTGACCGCGAGGAAGCATCGGTCGGGCAGATGGTCGCGGGCGGCCAGCGCCGAGGCGAGCACCCTGGCCTCGAGCTCCGCCGCGAGCCCGCGCCGGACCGCCGCGGCGAACACGCGGTCCGGGGAGACGGCGGGATGGCTGTGGAAGCGGGCCAGCGCCTCGTAGCCGGCGATCACTCCCCGCTGGAGGTCCACCACCGGTTGGAAGAACAGTGTGGGTTCGGTGGGATCGCGCAGGATCCGGTCCAGGTCCGGCAGCTCCGCTTCGTAATCGGCCGCTTCGTAATCGGCCGGAACCTGGTACTCGACGGACATGTCGTAGCCGGCCGAGGTCTCGTAGGCGGCGGGCGCGCCAGTGGCGGCGGCAGACGGCGCAGCACAGCTACCGGATCTGTCGTGGGAAGCGTCGACGGTAGGCTCGTTGTCGGCACGGCTTCGGCCGGCGGCTCCGGACGGAGTCCGGGGTCGGGTAATCATGCGCCGTGCACCCCCTCGCTTCAAGCACGTCGCACTGTCCTGGTAAGTGAGGTTCTTACCACCTGCTCAGTGCGGGCGGCATGAGTACCGTCCGGAGTTGTGGATCCCGCGCTCTTTTGAGGTACTGGCGGGTATCGCCTTGATTAGTGATCGCGGCATTTCTTGCGTCGGGTCGAGGGGGTGCTGCATGGTATACGGCTCGGCCGCTGCGCACATCTGATCTGCCGCCGAATCCGGGGATGGCACCAGAATCTTCGCCGTCGGCCTGTGTGGGGTGGCCGGATGGGCGTTGACGGGTATTTATCAATCTGCCGACAACGGCGTTGGCTGGCGTCGTTGTGTCGATGGATTCCGATTACGCCACGTAATCTGTTGGATGGCAATGGTGTTCGGTCGGGTGGCGCTGTTTCGGCGGCATGAGCGGGGCTGGTGTCCTGACCAGGGAGCCGGGTGTCCGCGGCGGGTCGGGGCGCGACGCGTCGAGTCCCCGCGGCCGGCTACAGTCGGCGTATGAGGCTTGCGGTCATCGGCGGCGACGGAATCGGCCCCGAGGTGGTTGCCGAGGGGCTACGCGTGCTGCGGGCCGTGCATCCCAAGGTTGAGACGACCGAGTACGACCTGGGCGCCACGCGCTGGCACCGTACCGGCGAGACCCTGCCGGACTCCATCCTGGCCGAGCTGCGCGGTCACGACGCGATCCTGCTCGGCGCGGTCGGTGACCCCGGCGTGCCGAGCGGCGTGCTCGAGCGGGGCCTGCTGCTGCGGCTGCGGTTCGAGCTTGATCACCATGTCAACCTGCGACCGGTGCGGCTCTACCCCGGGGTACGATCCCCGCTCGCTGGCGACCCGGTCATCGACATGATCGTGGTGCGGGAGGGGACCGAGGGGCCGTACGCCGGAGCAGGCGGCGTCCTGCGCCGCGGGACGCCGCACGAGGTCGCCACCGAGGAGAGCCTCAACACCCGGTTCGGGGTCGAGCGGGTGGTCCGCGACGCCTTCCGCCGTGCCGCGCGCCGTGAGCGTCGACACCTCACTCTCGTCCACAAGAACAACGTGCTGACCAGGGCGGGTGACCTCTGGTCGCGCACGGTCGCCGAGGTCGGCGCCGAGTTTCCCGACGTGCAGGTCGACTACCAGCATGTGGATGCCGCGTCGATGTTCTTCGTGACGGATCCCGGGCGCTTCGACGTGGTGGTCACCGACAACATGTTCGGCGACATCATCACCGACATCGGCGCAGCGATCACCGGGGGGATCGGCCTGGCCGCGAGCGGCAACCTTGATCCTTCGGGTGCTCATCCCAGCATGTTCGAGCCGGTGCACGGCAGCGCGCCCGACATCGCCGGCAAGCAACTGGCCGACCCCACGGCGACGGTCGCCTCGGTGGCCATGCTGCTCGACCACCTCGGCCACACCGAGGAGGCGCGCAGGGTCGAGGCCGCCGTGGCGGCGTCGCTCGCCGAGCGCGCCCGTGACGGCGCGGCCACGGCGTCGTCGTCGGTGTCTACCCGCGAGCGTGGCGAGGACCTCGCGGCCCGCGTCAGCGCCTGACCCGGGACGGGACCGCCCGGGCGGGCTGGGCCGTTTCCCGTCACGACACCGCGTGGTTATTCTCGAGCGGGAGCCGTAGATCCGGTGGACGGCAGCCGACGAGGCCGCACCACGGCGATGATCGGCATAATCGTCACCCTGGTTTGTCAGTTCACGCCGTTGTTCGTTTCGCCTTTCTGTTCGATGAGTTGCCTCGTTCGTTTCGCCGTCTTGTTCGGTTCGCTGATTTGTTCGGTTCGCGATACATCCTGGCCGGGAGTCCGCTGTGCCCATCACCCCCACGTCGAAGATCTGGATGAGTGGCGAGTTCGTCGACTGGGACGACGCCCGCATACACGTGCTCAACCCGACCTTGCACTACGGGTGGGGTGTCTTCGAGGGCATCCGCTGTTATGAGACTGCGGACGGTCCCGCCGTCTTCCGGCTGAGTGACCACATCGCGCGCCTCTACCGCAGCGCGAAGATCTATGTGATGGAGCCGCGGTTCACCCAGGAGAACGTGGTGGCCGCGACGAAGCAGACGATCGCCGTCAATGACATCTCCTCCTGCTACATCCGCCCGCTGATCTATCTCGGCTACGGCGAGATGGGCCTCAACCCGCTGCCGTCTCCGGTCGAGGTGATGATCGCGGTCTGGCCGTGGGGCGCCTACCTCGGCGACGACGCGGAGGCCAACGGTGTGCGGGCGGTGATCTCCTCCTGGAAGCGCAACGACCCCAACATCACTCCACCGGCGGCCAAGGCCTCCGGGCAGTATCTGAACTCCTCGCTCGCGAAGGTCGCGGCGGTCAAGGCCGGCTATGACGAGGCCATCCTGACCAGCCCGAACGGCCACATCGCCGACGGTACGGGGGAGAACGTCTTCATCGTCTCCGGCCGGAAGGTCATCACCCCGCTGCTGACCGACGGCCCGCTCGGCGGCATCACCCGGGCCTCGATCATGCAGATCGCCGCGGACCAGGGGTACGAGGTGGTCGAGCAGCACGTGGTGCGCACCGATCTCTACCTGGCCGACGAGGCGTTCTTCACCGGGACGGCGGCGGAGATCGTGCCGATCGTGTCCGTCGACGACCGGCAGATCGGCGCGGGCAAGCCCGGCCCGATCACCCGGGAGCTGCTGGAGGTCTTCCACCAGGCGACCCGGGGCGAGTTGGAGCGTTACCGGTCCTGGAACGAGCTCGTCGGCGGCTGATCCCACCGGACGTCGGCCTGGCGGCCTTCGGACGGCCGTTGGCGGCGCCAGACGCGGACGAAATGGAGTGGTCGATGTCACGTCTCGGCCACGCCGATTTTCGTGTCGGTCTGGTAAAGGTGCCGGCCGAGGCCTACCGTCGCAGAGAAGGGCGTTCACGAACGCACAAGCGCCGGGAGAGCGTCGGGAGGCGACGTGCAGGTGTCGGAAGGGATGAGCTCCCTTGTTCTCATGATCGGTCCTGGTCACACCCTGCGACAGGCGGCCCGGCTGATGGCTGCCCGCCGGGTGGGTGCCGCGGTCGTTCACGATGCGGACAGCCAGGGTTACGGGATTCTCACCGAGCGGGACGTGTTGCGTTCCGTCGCGGCCGGGCAGGATCCCGACGTCGAGATCGCGACGAACCACCTCACCCGTGACGTCGTCTTCGCGGATCCGCGGTGGTCTCTTGACGAGGCGGCGGCCGCGATGCTGCGGGGAGAGTTTCGTCACCTGATAGTCACCTCAGGCGGTGAGGTCTCCGGAATTCTGAGCATGCGTGACGTCGTGCGTTGCTGGAGTCGCGTCCACGTGACGGCGTGAGTGCGTGGTGAGCTGGTCCGGGGATGTTTCCGGCGGGCCGATCACGGGGGTTCGCCCCTTGTCGACGGCTGCGGCACATGAGAGGGGGCGGCAACGCTACGGTCACCGCATGCACGACAACGAGGCGGTCGCCCTTCTTCGCGCGACCACGCTGTTGAAGGAGCTGGACGAAGAGGATCTGCTGCGCCTGGCCGCCCGGGCGGTCACGCGGCGGTTCCGGCGGGGGCAGGTGATCTTCACCGAGGGTGAGCCGGCGGACACCCTGCTCGTGGTGGCCAGCGGCCGGCTGAAGATTCTCACCAAGGCGGACGACGGGCGCGACCACGTGCTGAACATCGCGGGTCCGCAGGAGACGCTCGGCGAGATCAACATCGTCGAGGCGGGTACCCGCTCCGCCAGCGTCGAGGCGCTGGAGCCCAGCACCGCCCTGGTGCTCGACCGGACGGCGGTGTGGGAGCTCGTCCACGAGCGCCCCGCGGTCGCCGAGCAGCTCATCCGGGCCCTGGTCGCCCATGTGCGGCGGCTGACGGGAGCCAACGCCGACCTGGTGTTCCTCGATCTGCCTCGCCGGGTGGCGAAGCTGCTGCTGTTGCGGATGAGGGAGGCGGGCCGTCCGGTCATCGAGCTCGGGCTCACCCAGACCGAGATCGCCTCGCTTCTCGGTGGCTCGCGGCAGTCGGTCAATCAGGCGCTGCGGGAGTTCGAACGGCGTTCCTGGATCCTCTCCGAGGGGCAGACGATCACGATTCTCCAGGTCGACCGGCTGCGTCGTTTCGCCGGCGACTGAGCCACCCCGGCCGCCAGGGCCTGTGGTTGGCATCGTGCCCGCTACCCGGTGTCCGGTCTATCGTCCACGTCACACTGTTCACATGTCGAGTCTGTTACACGTAGGCTTGGTCGTCGGCGGCGAACCCGTCTCCGTCGCGCGTTCCGGTCGCTGACCCATGGGGCCGGGCGCGTGGCGGCCCAGGTCTCCGCACCTGCCGGACGCCCTCGCCGGAGCACGTCGTCCGCGCGCGGCCGGTGGGAGAGCGGAGCGGTCGCGGTGGACTCGGTCCCGCGGCCATCCGATCCACCGGAGAGGCGCCCGGCGTGCGGCCATACGATCCCGATTCCCTGCACATCTACGACACGACGTTGCGGGATGGCACCCAGCAGGAGGGCCTGTCCCTGTCCGTCGGGGACAAGCTGGCGATCGCCCGCCACCTTGACGATCTCGGCGTCGGCTTCATCGAGGGTGGCTGGCCCGGCTCCAATCCGAAGGACGCGGAGTTCTTCGACCGGGCGCGTACGGAGCTGAACCTGACGACGGCCCGCCTCGCCGCATTCGGCGCGACGCGGCGCGCCGGCCGGGCCGCCGCGGACGATCCACAGGTCGCCGCGCTGCGTGACGCCGGGACGTCCGTCGTCTGCCTGGTGGCCAAATCCGACCTGCGTCATGTCGAGCGGGCACTGCGCACCGACGCCGCCGAGAACCTGGCGATGATCCGGGACACCGTCGCCCATCTGCGCGCCGAGGGCAAGCGGGTCTTCCTCGACGCCGAGCACTTCTTCGACGGCTACCGGGCCCACCCGGACTACGCGCTGGCGGTCGTGCGGACCGCGGCGCAGGCGGGTGCCGAGGTCGTCGTGCTGTGCGACACCAACGGCGGCATGCTGCCCGGCCGTATCTCCGAGGTGGTGGGGCGCGTGCTCGAGGCCACCGGGGCCCGCCTGGGCATCCACTGCCATGACGACACCGACTGCGCGGTGGCGAACAGCCTGGTCGCCGTCGAGGCTGGCGTCACCCACGTCCAGGGCACGGCCAACGGCTACGGCGAGCGGTGCGGAAACGCGAACCTGTTCAGCATCATCGCCGGTCTGGAGACCAAACTGGAACGGGCCGTGCTGCCTCCCGGGCGGCTGCGCGAGCTGGTCCGGGTCGCCCACGCCATCGACGAGGTGACGAACTCCGCGCCCGACCCGCACCGCCCGTACGTCGGGACGAGCGCGTTCGCGCACAAGGCCGGCCTGCACGCGAGTGCCGTCAAGATCGACCCCGACATGTACCAGCACATCGACCCGGCCATGGTCGGCAACGACATGCGCATGCTGGTCTCGGAACTCGCCGGCCGGGCGACCCTCGAGCTCAAGGGCCGGGAGCTCGGCCTCGATCTCTCGAACGAGCGGGACGCGCTCGGTCGCGTCCTTGAGCTGATCAAGCAACGGGAGGCGGCCGGATTCGCCTACGAGGGCGCCGAGGCATCGTTCGAGCTGCTGCTGCGCGACGAGGTGACCGGCCGAGTGCGCTACTACACGCTGGAGTCCTGGCGGGTGATCGTCGAGCGGCGTCCGGACGGCGAGGTGGTCAGCGAGGCCACCGTGAAGCTCACCTCACACGGCGCCCGCCACGTCGCCACCGCCGAGGGCAACGGCCCCGTCAACGCGCTCGACCGGGCGTTGCGTGACGCGCTGGAGAAGTCCTATCCGGGCCTGGCCGACCTGGAACTCGTCGACTTCAAGGTGCGCATCCTCGACGGTCGGCAGGGATCCGGCGCGGTCACCCGGGTGCTCGTGGGCACCGGCGACGGACGCTCCCGGTGGGACACCATCGGAGTGGACGAGAACATCATCGCCGCGTCCTGGTCCGCCCTGGTGGACGCGGTCAACTATGGCCTGCGCCGCCAGGGCGAGCGTCCTGACCCGGCGGCCGTTTCCTGAACCTTGCCGTTGTGCGGCTCGGTGCGGACTCGCCCACCCGGCGCACGGACCGCACAGGGGGTGCGGCTCGCCGTGACCGCCGGTGTGGGGAGTCGGCGCCGGGTGGGCGTCAGCCCTCCTCGATCTCCTCCCACCACTGGCACCACCACTCGCCACCCACCAGGATGCGCAGCTTGGGATGCCAGCAGTAGGAGATGGAGTCGTCGGTGTTCAGGTAGTACAGGCAGTTGTCGCACCGCTCGGCGCCGTTCGGCTTCGCGCGCAGGATCGCGTCCTCGGCCAGGTGGCCGAGTTTGACGCTGAGCTCCTCGTCGACATCCTTCGGCTCGGGTGCCCCGACGTCGTACACCGGTGTCGTGTCGAGTTCGCTCACGATTCCCCTTTCCCATCCCGCCGCCCCGTGACCCGCCGCCACGGGGTCGTCCGCACCCGGCCCGGCGCCTCGCGCCGTTCGAAGCCGGCGGAAGGGCCCTTGTGAAGGCTCGTCGGGGTGGCCCGCCGCTGCTCGATGCCACCTGCTACCGGGAGTGCTTCCGGTCATCCTGCCTTATTTTCGGGGCGTATCCCTCGTCTGGCGAATCCGATCACGCCGCTCGGCCGCGGGGCCGCCCGGTGTGCAGGCACCTGGCCGGGCGACGGATACGGTCGGGGTGTGCGTATCGCGAGGTTCACCGATGGTTCCGAGCCCGGCTTCGGCGTGGTGGAGGGCTCGATCGAGGATGGTACGGCCGTCGTCGCGGGCATTGCGCCGCATCCGTTCGGCCCGTTCTCGTTCACCGGCGTGCGACGCCCCCTGGCCGACGTCCGGCTCCTTGCCCCGGTGCTGCCCAGCAAGGTTCTCTGCGTCGGCAAGAACTATGCCGACCATGTCCGGGAGATGGGCGGGGCCGAGGCCCCGGCCCGGCCGATTCTGTTTCTCAAGCCGTCGACCAGCGTCGCCGGACCAGGCGATCCGGTCATGCTGCCCCCAGGCAGTGACCGGGTGGACTTCGAGGGGGAGCTGGCCGTCGTCATCGGCCGGCTGTGTCGCGACGTGCCACCCGAACGGGCCAGCGAGGTCGTGCTCGGCTACACCTGCGCCAACGACGTCACCGCCCGTGACCAGCAGTCGGCCGACGGGCAGTGGACCCGGGCAAAGGGGCATGACACGTTCTGTCCGCTCGGCCCCTGGATCGAGACCGACCTCGACCCCGCCGACCTGGCACTGCGCACCACGCTCGACGGTGAGCAGCGGCAGAGTTCGCGCACGAGGCTGTTGCTGCGTGATGTGCCGGCGCTGGTGGCGTACATGTCGGCGGCGATGACGCTACTGCCCGGGGACGTCCTGCTGACCGGAACCCCGGCCGGGGTCGGGCCGATGCGGCCGGGCCAGCAGGTCGCGGTGACCATCGAGGGTATCGGAACTCTCACCAATCCGGTCACGGCGCGCTGACGGGCGCTCGCCCGGCCGAGGCTCCGATCCGGCCGGGCGAGCACCGTTCACCGGCCGCGGTGAAAACGGTCGGCCCCCGTGCTCCGGTGACCGCCGTCGATGGGGTACAGTAGGCAACGCCGAACAGGCCCTTGGGGTATGGGGTAATTGGCAGCCCGGCGGATTCTGGTTCCGCTAGTCTAGGTTCGAGTCCTGGTACCCCAGCTGTACGAGCGGCTCTCGTTGGAGCCGTTCGCCGGACTAGTCCGGCATCCTGTACACTCAGGAACCCTGTACACTCAGGAACATAGTTTCACCGCAGGTTTGTACGTAGATTTTCAGTCTTGGCCCCGTCGTCTAGCGGCCCAGGACGCCGCCCTCTCAAGGCGGTAGCGCCGGTTCGAATCCGGTCGGGGCTACAGCGGGCTTGTATCTTCTTTTCCCAGAAGACCAGAGGTATGCCCGTGTTCTCGATGCCACGATGGCCCGCGGAGTGCGCTCCACGGGCCATCGTCGTCTCTGCGTCCGGCCCAGCCGCTGGTCCCAGCGGCCTCATACCGGGCGAAGGCCTACCGGACGACCGTCAGCCGGGGCATGAACGCCGGGTGGCGCGCCATCGTGCATTCCCGGCAACCGCAGGTGCTCGGGCCACCCCAGCCGTGCACCTCGGGTTCCCCGTGGGTCTCGGACTGCCCGCGCACCTCGGACTGCGCACGCACCTTGGATCGCGCGGCCTCGACCACCGTGAGCGGCAGGGCAGCCGGGACCAGGCGCAGCTGTGGACGCGCGGAGGCGGCCAGGGCGGTGGGCCGGGTCTCGCCGCTGGCACCGGCGGCCGGCGAGCCCGGGTGGGCCGCGTGTGGCGCAACGAGGGTGGTCGCGGTCGAGGCTGTCAGGGCCACTGGGGGCACGGTGTCCTCCTCCATGGGCGGCCGTCCTGGGGCCACCTCGCGGACCACAGACTGTCCGGGGGACCATCATTCGCGCCATCCTCCGTTGAGCCCGGTCCGAGGTGGTGCGGAAGGCCTAGTCAAACCTGGGCACTGTCGTCATGTGACACCACCCTTGACAACCATGGTGCTCCCGGGCTCGAACGGTAGAAACTTGCGCGGATGTCCACCGTCAGTCCCTCGACCCCTGAACGGGCCCGCCGTCGGCACGGCAGCGCTCGTGGAGGACGCGGTGCCCGGCGCGGTGGCCGCCCCGCCTCGACGCGGGCCACGGTTTCCGCGCTGTCGATGCCACTCGAGGGTGGCGGACAGGACGGGCCGAGGCCGGTGCGCCGGCTGGCCGCGCTGCTCCCGCAGAGCCGTGGGCTGCCGATCGAGGACTGGACCGCCCGGCACACCCTCATGTGCCTGGTGCTCGCGATGCACCTACCGATCCTCGCCGGTTACGCCGTCGTCCGGGAGCTGAGCCCCGCGCACGGCCTGCTGGCCGCCACCCCCGCGGGTCTGTTGTTCGCCGCGGCGGTCGTGCCGGGCCGGCGTCGCGTGCGGGCGCTGGCCGCGAGCCTGGGCCTGTTGTGCTGCTCGGTCGTCCTGGTGCACATCTCCGACGGCCTGATGCCCATGTACTTCCACTTCTTCGTCGTGGTCGCCCTGATCGCGCTCTACGAGGAGTGGACGGTCTACCTGCTGGCGATCGCGTTCGTGTTCGTCGCGAACCTGACGATGGGGGACATCGTCACCCGACGTTCGCCGACGCTGGACAACGCGTGGCTGCTGGCCGGTCTGCACGCGGGCTTCATCTTCGCGCTCGCCTGTGCGCAGATGGTCTTCTGGCACTACAACGAGCAGTCCCGCCGCCGCGTCGAGGACTACCGCCAGCAGTTGCACGAGGGGCAGCAGTCCCTGATGGCTCGGCTGGAGGAGACCGACCGGATCCGCAGTGACCTCCTGGCCACCGTCTCGCACGAGTTCCGCACCCCGCTGACCGGGATCCGCGGCAACCTGCTCACCATCAAGCGGCATCGCGACCGGCTCACCGACGCCCGGCTCGACGATCTGCTCGACACCGCGGTGCGCAACTCCGACCGGCTCTCCCGGCTGCTGGAGAATATGCTGACGGCCGCCACGGCCACCGGCACAGACGAGACGACGATCGCCGACCTGCCAGACGTCGTCCGCCATGTTCTCGATGGCCTGCCGTACACGAGCTCCCCGAGCAGTGTCACGGTCGACGTGCCGGCCGAGCTGCCCGTCCGGATGGCCCGGCAGGCCCTCATCCAGGTCGTGGCGAACCTCGTCGACAACGCGCTCGTGCACTCCTGGCCGGGAGCCCCGGTGCGGCTCATCGCCGGCCGGGTCGGCGACGAGGTCGTGCTGCGCGTGCGCAACCCCGGCCCGGACCTGGATCCCGACACGATCCGCCAGCTGTTCGAGCCATTCACTCAGCGCGATGGTTCCGCGACGCGTGCGATCGACGGCGCTGGCATGGGTCTTTACGTCGTGCGCCGCCTGGTCGAGGTGCACGGGGGGCGCCTGCGGATGTCCTCCGACAACGGCGAGATCATCGTCGAGGTGAACCTGTGGGCGGCGACGGCGCCCGCCCTGTCCGCCACC
Organism: Frankia sp. AiPa1; assembly: GCF_023243075.1. GTDB lineage: Bacteria > Actinomycetota > Actinomycetes > Frankiales > Frankiaceae > Frankia. Next base: position 32,620 of record NZ_JALKFZ020000186.1, read on the forward strand.
CTGCCGGTGACCGAGGCGGAGCCGGAGCTTCCAGTACCCATGCCGCTGCCGCGCAGCCTGCGCGTCGAGGATGCTGGTTCACCACGCCCGCTGGGTCCGCTGGGCCGCCCGCCCGGCGGCGGTCGCCCGGAGCTTCGTGCGTTGCCGCAGGAGATCCGGTCGCTGCCGATGGATCAGCTCGGCTGAGCCCACCTGGACCTGGCCCCCTGGATCTGCCCACCTGGACCTGCCCACCTGGACCTGGTCCAGGGGACCTGGCTACCCCCGCCACAGATGGTGAGCCTGGTGAAGATGGTGCCACCGGTTGCCCGAGATCACGATCCGTGATGGCAATCTCGAAGTGGCGGGCCGCAAAGATCCAAACAGGTCGCCGTGGGGGCTGCCGTGCCCGATATGCCCCCCACGGCGACCTGTGTAACGGGATCTTGCCTGGCGGCCTGCCACAGGGCGTGACCAACGGTCCTGGCCGGGCGACCGCCGGCTGGGACCAGCGCCGGCCGGGCTGATCGTTCCTGCTGGGAGGACCGGCGCCAGCTGCGAGGACGGCGCCAGTTGGTGGGGAGAACGGCCGAGTGGTGGGTCCGGCTACTTGGTGGCGGCGCCGGTCGGCTTGGTGGTGGTCGGCTTGGCCGTCTGCGTCGGAGCATTGCAGGTCAGGCTGAGCGTCACCGTGGTGGAGCCGCTCGGCACCCGCCCGGTCGGCGAGTAGGCCTGCACCTGACTGGTGTAGCCCGTCGGGCAGGAGCCGTTGATCCAGTAGAAGCCCTTGGCGTTCAGCGCGGACTTCGCGGCCGCCTCGGTCATGCCCTTGACGTTCGGGACGACCTTGCAGTCGTTGCCCTGGATCTGCAGCGAGATCTGGGTGGTCTTCGCGGTCCGCACGCCCTTGGGCGTCTGGCTTACGACGGCATCCACGGCACCGGTGTCAAAGCAGTCGTACTTCTTGGACACGCTCTGGAACCCGGCCGCGCCCAGGGTGTTGACCGCGGCGTTGACCGACATGCCCTCGGTGTTGGGCACCACCGCCGTCCCATCATCGGTCGGCGACGGCGAGGGGCTGCTGCCGGCGGTCGCCCGGGCCGACGGCGTCGCCGAGGCGGCGGAGCCCGGGGCGGAGCTGCCGGCGGGCGCGGACACGGCGCGCGTGCCAGGACTCCCGTGGACACCGCCCACGGTCGCGCCAGGAATGGCGACGATTCCCGGAGCTCCCGAGCCCAGCGGCTCGGTCGTGCCAGTGCCGCTCGGGTCGAGGGATGTCTCGGAGGTGCTGCTCGCGTTCAGCGAGCTGGTCGCGTCGCCGCCGGAGGCGAGTGCCCAGCCGCCGGCCCCGGCGACCAGGGCGACGACGAGCCCGGCGCCGGCCGCGATGCGGGTACGGCGACGGCGGTCGGGGCGGGGGCCGCCCGGTCCACCACCGGAGGGAGCCGGCTGCTGGTCGGGGGCAACCGCGCTCATGACCGTGTTGGTGTCGGCGGCCGGACCGCCGGACCGGGTCGGTACCCGGACCGCGGGGCTGAGGCCGGTCGGAGCGTCCGCGTTGTCCCAGCCGGAACGCGCACCGGTCCGCGCCGCGGCGCCGCCGCCGCCGGCACCGGTTGCCCCGGCGATCCGCGTGCGCTGGGCGTCCGACTCCCATCCGGCGCCGCCGACCCGGGGCGGCGCGGCGGGCAGGCTGCCGGCGATCTGGGTGTGCTCCAGATCGTTCCACTCCTGCCGGAGGCCACCGGCCCCACCTGCACCGACGGCCGCGACGGCCGGGCGCGGGGACCGTTGTGTCCCGGCACGCTCGCCGCCCCGGTGGGCCTGGATCCGGGTCGCGGCCGTGGCGTCCCGATCGACCCGAGCCGTGGCCGGGCCGATCGGCATGCCGACGGCGAGGGCCGAGGCCCCGGCGCCGCGCAGGCAGGCGGCGAGAGCATCCTCGAGCTCGTCGGCAGCCTCCGCGGCGCTGGCCGGCCGCTGCCGCGGCGACTTGGCCAGCATGCGCTCGAGGGTGTCCCACAGGGGTGCCGGAACACCGTGAATCCGCATCGGCTCGTCCTCGCGGTGTGCCCGCAGCAGCTCGACGGGGTTCGGCGAGTCGAACGGCGGTGATCCGGCGAGGACCTCGTAGAGCACGATCCCGGCGGCGTAGACGTCGGCGGCGGCGGTGGGGGGTGCGCCGGCGGCGAGTTCCGGCGCCATGTAGAGCGGGGTGCCGATCGGGCCGGTGACCTGCGGATCCGACGATCCGATCATCCGGGCGATGCCGAAATCGGTGAGCCGCGCGACCGGGTGGTCCGGATCGGCCATGTCAATCAGGATGTTCTCGGGCTTGACGTCCCGGTGCACGATGCCGGCAGCGTGCACCCGGTCAAGGGCGCCCAGCGTGCCGAGCGTGAGACCGACCGCCTCGCGGGCCGGCCGTGGGCCGAACTCCCGCAGGTAGGCACGCAGATCGGGGCCCTCGACGAGTTCCATCACGATGGCCAGGTTGCCCGGCTCGTTGACCAGGTCAAGCACGGCGACCAGGCCGGGATCGTCCAGTTCGGCGAGCAGGTCCCACTCGCGCAGGAAACGCTCGACGATCGCCGGGTCGTCGGCGAGCTCCCGGCGCAGCACCTTGATGGCGACTGAGGCGCCGTCGGAGACCCGTGCGCCTCGCCAGACCTGGCCGGTCGTGCCCTGCCCCAAAACTTCGTGCAGCACGTACCGCGAACCGAGTTTGCGCACCGCCCTGCCCCTCCCTGGCGCCGCCTGTGGCGGTCATACCGTTCGACGGCGCCGCCCGCGGGCGTTGGCCGCCCGTCCTTGCGGAACCCGGAGAACCCCTGGACCGGGTGCACCCGACATCGGCGGTCCTTCGCGCGTTCTCGCGGGACCGCCACATACTCACCGGATGACAATGGCCAACTTGGGCCATCCGATCCCCTGCTCCGATCATCCGATCCGGACGACTCGAACAGGCTACGACGTTGATGGTCGTCAGACATCGGCGGGGCTGTCATCCGGCCAGCGGGCGGCTCGGAAGGCGTAGCCCGGGGCCCCAATCGTTGTGGGGCCCGAATGGGGGATTCCAAATAACCGGCCGTGCCATAGATGTCGAGATCACCAGCGGAATCGAGGAAAATGCTGCTGTGATCGCGTTGTGGTCGCGCAGCGCAATCCTGGGTGGTGTTCGTCCGGATGTGCCTGCCGGGTGATTTCCGGTGTTCGACAGTTGAGCGTTGCGGTGGTTGGCAGTTGACGGTGGTTGGCAGTTGACGGTGGCCGCGGGCTGACATCGTGGGATTGCTCAGTCGGCCGGTGCCGATGTCGACAGCCGTGCCGCTGCGGCGACCACGGCTGCGCCGTGGCGCCGACCAGGTGACCGGGTGAGCCGCTCCTGTGGCCCGGACAACGAGATGGCAGCGATCACCGCGCCGTCCGCCCCGCGGACGGGCGCGGACACCGAGGCGAGTCCGGTCTCCCGCTCGCCCACACTCTGTGCCCAGCCCCGTTCCCGCACCTGGGCGAGGGTCGCGGCGTCGAAGGGAGCGGCCTCGAGCAGTTCCGGCTCGGGCTCGTCGGAGTAGGCGAGCAGGACCTGCGCGCCGGACCCCGCCGTCATCGGGAGTGCCGCGCCGACCGGGACCGTGTCGCGCAGCCCGCTGGCCCGCTCGGAGGCGGCCACGCACAGCCGCAGAGCGCCGCGGCGCACGTAGAGCTGCGTGCTCTCCCCGGTGGCGCGGCGCAGTTCGGTGAGCACGCCGTCGGCCCGATCGACCAGGTCCCATGGCAGCGGGGTCGCGATGCCGGCGGCTGCCAGCCGTGGTCCGGCGACGAAGCGACCGGCCGAGTCCCGCCCGACCAGGCCGTGTACCTCCAGGGCGCTGGCCAGGCGATGGGCGGTCGCGCGGGTGAGTTCGGTGCGGGTGACCAGCTCGGTGAGGCTGACCGGGCCCTCCTCGACGGCGGTCAGGATCAGGGCTGCCTTGTCAAGGACGCCGACTCCGCTAAGCTGTTTCATGGGTTGATACTGCCATTCCACATCCTGAGATATCAAGATCCTGAATTATCGAGATCCGGGACATCGGGATCCCTGGATCCCTGGGTTCGGCGGCAGAGGTCGACAGCGGGAGCGGACGGCACTGGATGACGAGCGGCGTGCGGAGACGAACGCCGGAAACCGAAAGGAGTGAGCCGATCATGGGGCGCACACTCGCGGAGAAGGTCTGGGACGCCCATGTGGTGCGTCGGGCCGAGGGCGAGCCGGATCTGCTGTACATCGACCTGCACCTGGTGCACGAGGTCACCTCGCCGCAGGCGTTCGAGGCCCTGCGGCTGGCCGGGCGGCCGGTCCGCCGGCCCGACCTGACGCTCGCCACGGAGGACCACAACGTCCCGACGTCGGACACGCTCCTGCCGATCGCGGATCCGGTATCGGCCGCGCAGGTCGAGGCACTGCGCAAGAACTGCGCTGAGTTCGACATCCGCCTGTTCCCGATGAACGACCCCGGCCAGGGAATCGTGCACGTGGTCGGGCCGCAGCTCGGCCTGTCCCAGCCCGGGATGACGATCGTCTGCGGGGACAGCCACACCTCGACGCACGGCGCGTTCGGCGCGCTCGCCTTCGGGATTGGCACCAGCCAGGTCGAGCATGTGCTCGCGACCCAGACACTGCCGCAACGACGCCCGAAGACGATGGCTGTCACCGTCGAGGGTGACCTGCCGCCGGGCGTCACCGCGAAGGACCTGATCCTGGCGATCATCGCCCGGATCGGCACGGGCGGCGGCGCCGGGCACGTCATCGAGTACCGGGGAGCGGCGGTCCGCGGCCTGTCCATGGAGGGCCGGATGACCGTGTGCAACATGTCGATCGAGGCCGGTGCCCGGGCCGGCATGGTCGCCCCGGACGAGACGACCTTCGCCTATCTCGCCGGGCGTGAGCGGGTCGCCACCGGCGCCGCCTGGGACGAGGCGGTCGCCTACTGGCGCACGCTGGCCTCCGACCCGGACGCCGAGTTCGACCGGGAGGTCGTGATCGACGCCGCGAGCCTCACCCCGTATGTCACCTGGGGGACCAACCCGGGCCAGGCCGCCCCACTGGGCTCGCGGGTGCCCTCCCCGCAGGACTACGACAGCCCCGCGGTCAGCGCCTCGGTGGAGCGGGCGCTGTCCTACATGGGCCTCACGGCCGGGACCCCGCTCTCGGAGGTCGCCGTCGACACCGTGTTCATCGGATCGTGCACCAACGGCCGCCTCAGCGATCTGCGGGCTGCGGCCGAGGTGCTGCGTGGGCGCCGGGTCGCGCAGGGTGTGCGGGTGCTGGTCGTGCCGGGGTCCATGCGGGTCAAGGCCGAGGCGGAGGCCGAGGGGCTGGACGAGGTGTTCGAGGAGGCGGGTGCGCAGTGGCGCAGTGCCGGCTGCTCGATGTGTCTCGGGATGAACCCGGACACGCTGCGGCCGGGGGAGCGTAGCGCCTCGACGTCGAACCGGAACTTCGAGGGCCGGCAGGGCCCGGGCGGGCGGACCCACCTGGTGTCGCCCGCCGTGGCCGCCGCGACCGCCGTCACTGGACGGCTCACCGCCCCGGCCGACCTGTAGGCCCACAGCCGGCCCGTCCCGCGCCGGCCCGTCCGCCGTCCCACCCCAGCCGTCCCACCCCCAGCCGTCCCACCGCAGAGAGGAGCGTTTTCCATGGAGGCGTTCACGACCCACACCGGTCGGGCCGTGCCGCTGCGCCGCAGCGACGTGGACACCGACCAGATCATCCCCAGCGACTGGCTCAAGCGCATCGAGCGCACCGGTTTCGGCGCCGGTCTGTTCTCCGCGTGGCGCGCCGACGAGGCCTTCGTCCTGAACAACCCGGTCTACTCGGGGGCGACCATCCTGCTCGCCGGGCCCGACTTCGGCACCGGCTCCTCTCGCGAGCACGCCGTGTGGGCGCTGCAGGACTATGGCTTCCGCGCGGTCATCTCCGCGCGGTTCGCTGACATCTTCCGCGGCAACGCGCTGGGCAACGGCCTGCTGCCCGTCCAGCTTCCGGCGCCGACGGTGGAGGCGCTGCAGACGGCGGTGGAGGGTGACCCGAACGTCGAGATCACGGTGGACCTGGTCGCCCGCGAAGTGCGCGGGGCGGGGGTCACGGCGTCGTTCGAGCTTGACGACTTCACCCGTTGGCGGCTCATGGAAGGCCTCGACGACGTCGGGCTGACGCTGCGGCACGCCGAGCGGATCGCCGTGTTCGAGGGGACGAGGCCGGCCTGGTCGCCGACCGCCAGCTGACCGGGTGCCCCACCCCGAGCGTGTCCCCGACCCCCCATCGCCATCGGTGTAGCGCAAATCACATTGGTGGTGATGGGGGGTCGTAGGCGTGCTCTTGGGTTGTCCTACGGTGTCGGGGATGCGCTCGACGATCATCGCCCGAGGCGTTTGGATGGCTACGTAGCAGAGTTGACCCGGTCGGGTCGAGGGCGGCTGGCGACCAAACAGTGACATTGAGCCCAAAAAATCCGGCAGCAGTCGTTACTGAACGTGATGAATCTACCGGATGATCGATGTCGGTCGCACAGCACGCATCCCGCCGCCCACTGGCGCGAACCCGATGACGTGCGGGTTTGTGTGACGCGACACGGTCGCGGGAATTGCCCTCGACAGTGGAGATGCCTACGGTGCAGCGCAGTGTGATGCCCGATCTGCTCCCCACCCCGCGCCCTGCGGGGGCGTCCGGAGGTTGTCGTGAACAAGTCCCAGTTGGTTGACCGCATCGCCCAGCAGATCGAGGGCGGACGGTCGAATGCCACCAAGGCGGTCGACGCCGTGTTCGATGCGATTCAGGAGGCTGTCGCGAGCGGCGAGAAGGTGACGATCACCGGTTTCGGTGTGTTCGAGCGGGTGGAGCGCGCGGCCCGTACCGGCCGCAACCCGGCGACGGGTGAACCGGTCCACGTCGCCGCCTCCGTCGTGCCGAAGTTCCGCCCGGGCTCGGAGTTCAAGTCGAGCGTCTCGGCGAGCACCGACTGACCGGCGGTGCGGGCGCCGGTCAGTCGCCGGTCACCGGTGCCCGCGCCGGATGGCCTCTGCCATGAGGTCGTGCTGGTAGTCGGAGAGCCGTACGTCGTCCGCCCGGCTCGTGCGCCGCTCCCATCGGCCGTCGGACTGCAGGTCCCAGGCCGACACGGCGTCGGAGAAGGCGTGGTCCAGCAGCCCGCGCAGGCTGTCCCGATCGGCCTGCTGGCCCACCCGGACCAGCGCCTCGATCCGCCGGTCCAGGTTGCGGTGCATCATGTCGGCGCTGCCGATCCAGAACTCGTCCGATGACGCGAACTCGAGCACGCGGCTGTGCTCGAGGAACCGGCCGAGGATCGACCGGACGTGCACGGTCTCCGAGAGCCCGGGTACGCCCGGCCGCAGGGCACAGATGCCACGGACCAGGCAGTGGATCGGCACGCCCGCCTGGGAGGCGTGGTAGAGAGCATCGATCACCAGCTCGTCGACCAGACTGTTGGCCTTGAGCCTGATGCCGCACGGACGGCCCTCGGCGGCCGCCCGTGCCTCGGCGCCGATCCGGGCCAGGATGCCGTCGCGCATGTGCTGCGGGGCGACGAGCAGCGAGCGGTATTCGGTCTGGCGGCTGTAGCCGGTCAGGACGTTGAACAGGTCGGTGAGGTCGGCGCCCACCCCGGGGTCGGCGGTCAGCAGGCCCAGGTCCTCGTACAGGCGGCCGGTCTTGGGGTTGTAGTTGCCGGTGCCGACGTGGCAGTACCGGCGCAGGCCGCCGCGCTCCTGTCGGACGACCAGGCAGGTCTTGCAGTGGGTCTTCAGCCCGATCAGGCCGTAGACCACATGGCAGCCCGCCCGCTCCAGCTCCCGCGCCCAGCGGATGTTCGCGCGCTCGTCGAACCGGGCCTTGATCTCGACGAGCACCACGACCTGCTTGCCCGCCTCTGCCGCGGCGACCAGCGCGTCGACGATGGGCGAGTCGCCCGACGTGCGGTAGAGCGTCTGCTTGATGGCAAGTACCTGCGGATCGGCGGCGGCCTGCTCGATGAACCGCTGCACCGACGTGGTGAACGAGTCGTACGGGTGGTGGACGAGGACGTCGCCCTCCCGCAGTACGGAGAAGAAGTCGGGCGCCTCACCGTCCCCGGTGGACAGCCGGGGATGGGTGATCGGCACCCGCGGCGGGTCGCGCAGTTCCGGCCGGTCGAGGTCGTAGAGCGCCCACAGAGCGGACAGGTCGAGCATGCCCGAGACCCGGTGCACCTCCCGTTCGGTGACCTCGAGCTCGCGCATGAGCAGCGTGAGGAGATCCGCGTCGATGTCGTTGTCGACCTCGAGCCGGACCGCCGGGCCGAAGCGGCGCCGGGCCAGCTCCCGCTCGAGCGCCTGCAGCAGATCCTCCGCCTCGTCCTCCTCGACCTCGAGGTCGGCGTTGCGGGTGACCCGGAACAGGTGCGAGTTGATCACTTCCATGCCGGGGAAGAGCTGGTCGAGGTGGGCGGCGATGACCTCCTCGAGGGGCACGAAGCAGGCCTGCCGCGTGGTCTGGCCGGAGGCGGTCTGGCCGGAGGCGGTCTGGCCGGAGGCGGTGTCGCCGTCGCGAACGCCCGCGCCCGACCCGCCCTGCGCCTCGGGTCCCTCGGCCGCGTCCACTGCGACCAGCCGCGGCACGTTCTGCGGCACCTTCACCCGGGCGAAATGGTCGGTCTCCCCGCCTGGCTCCCGGACCTGCACGGCCAGGTTCAACGAGAGCCCGCTGATGTAGGGGAACGGATGCGCCGGGTCGACGGCGAGCGGCGTCAGGACCGGGAAGATCTGCTCGTGGAAGTAGTCGTGCAGCCGCTCGCGCTGCGCCTCGCCGAGCTGGGACCAGAACTGGATGCTGATCCCGGCGTGGGCGAGCGAGGGCACCACCTCGTCGGTGAAGCAGCGGGAGTGCCTGCGCGCGAGTTCCGCGGTGGTGCGGCTGATCAGGGCGAGCTGCTCGCGGGCGCTGAGCCCGTCGGCGCTGCGTACGGCGAGCCCGGTGGCCTCGCGGCGCATCAGCCCGGCGACCCGCACCATGTAGAACTCGTCCAGGTTGCTCGCGAAGATCGCCAGGAACTTCGCCCGTTCCAGCAATGGGGTGGCGACGTCCTCGGCGAGCGCGAGCACCCGGGCGTTGAAGTCCAGCCAGGATGTCTCGCGGTTGATGAACCGGTCCGTGGGCAGGTCGGAGGGCGCGGGCGGGCGGGGTGCCTCCAACGGTTCGAGCAGGCCGCTGCGGGCCTTGCGCTGAGGCTGCTCGGATCGGGTCGCCACCAGCTCGCTCATAAGACTAGATGGTGCCAGCCTGAGGCGAACTCGGCACGGCAGCCGGACGGCCCGGAAATCCCGCCTTCTCCGTGGCTCCCATGTTGCCTTCCAAACCGCATCATGTCCGCGACAGCGGTGTGCGCGTCCGGTTGCGCCCTGGCGCCCCGCGGCGGGTGCGCGGGGGAGAGTTAACGGTGTGGAAACACTCGAGGGTGACCATCGGCAGTGTGACGGAAACATCGGTCGCCGCAGGGGTTGCCCTGGGGTCCCGCGGCCGCTCTACTCCCGCCGACCTGACCGTCCGGTGTGTGTCTGAATTCACCTTGCCTGGGCGATCTTCTCGACGTGACGGGCTCGGTGTGTCCGGGCCCGCCGTGGTTCGTCCAGGAGGGGCGGGCCGGGATCAGGTGGTTTCCAGGTGACCGGCTCCGGACCAAACTCCGGACTGGCGCATTTCACCGCAAATGTGGCTAAATTTTGTTCTTTGCGATGAGTGTGATGAGCAGGTCAAGGATGGCGGGACTCGCGTGGGCCGGGCCGGGGGCCTCCGGTTCCGGGCCCGGACGGATCGGCCGGTCGGGATGAGCTCCGAACTGGTCGCACCCACGGGGGACGTCGACCTTGCCGCCCTTCCCGTCGGCGCGCGGGTCCGCTACGAGGTCAGCCAGCACTTCCGCTACACCTACGACGGCGAGGCCACCGACCTGGTGCACCGCTTGGTCGTCATGCCGCCACCTCGGCACGGCGACCAGACCGTGCGCGCGACCACCCTCGTCGTCTCGGCGCGGTCGGCCGAGACGACCTGGCAGCGCGGCCCGGATGGTCTGCGTGCCGCCACGATCCGGCTCGCCCATGTGCCGTCCGCGCTCGACTTCGACGTCGAGATCGTCGTCGACCGGGTCAGCGGCGGCCAGCGGCCCTGGCTACGTGCCACCGCCCTCGGCGGCCGGCGCCTGCTCGACCCCACCGTGCTGACCGCCCCGGACGCCGCCCTGGTTGCCGCCGCCCGGGCCCTGGAGACCGGCGACCCGGCGCTGACGGCCCGCCGGTTCTGCTCCTGGGTGCACCGCCGGATCCGCTACGTCCCCGGCAGCACCGAGGTGACGACGACCGCGGCCCAGGCGCTGGCCGGTGGGGCCGGAGTGTGCCAGGACCAGGCCCACGTGATGCTCGCCCTGTGCCGGGCGGCCGGTCTGCCGGCCCGCTACGTCTCCGGCCATCTCGTGGGCGACGGGCCGTCTCACGCCTGGGTCGAGGTGATCCAGGCCGGGGCGGCGGTTGGCCGGTCGCGTACCCCGGGTGCCGTCGCCATCGCGTACGACCCATGCCACGACCGGCTGGCCGACCTGCGCTACGTCACCGTCGCCGTCGGGCGGGACTACGCCGACGTCGCACCGACCTCCGGGTGCTACACGGGCCCGGGGCAGGGGTCGTTGCGCACCAGCCAACAGGTCAGGGTGATCGACGTCGGGCTGCCCGCGCGGCGCCAACCGGATCCGGACACTCGGATGATCCAAACGTCCGGGTAGTCCGTGCGTCCGGGCCGAGCCTGAGCGCCCGGGTAGACCGCGCGGCACGCGAAGCATTCGGCCACTCTTTGTGATAGAGCGATCACGGGCTAGGTTGTCACGGGGCGCTCCAACTCCGTGACACCATTTCGCGATCTGATCGGCCGATTCGCGCATGCCCGCGGATCCTTCTGTCCACGGCGGCCGACGCATGGGGGAGAAGGGCGGGCGGGTGATGCTCGTCGACGCCATCACCGTCGCGGCCGGACTGGGCGCGACGCTCTGCTGTGGCTGGGCCGGCTACCGGCGCGGCCGGCCACAGGGGCGCTGGTTGCTGTGGCTCTCGCTCGCCCTGTCGTGCTGGATGCTTGGCCAGGCGGCGTGGCTGGCGTGCCGGTGGGGTCAGGCGCCGGCCAGCCGGCAGCCGATCGTGCAGGTCGGCTACCTCGCCGATGCGGGTCATCTCGCGATGCCGGTGCTGGCGCTGGCCGCGTTGGCCACGGTGCCGGCGCGACGCACGGGCGGGCGCCGGGCGCTGCCGCGGCGTGCGGAGGCAACCCGCGCCGCCGCGCCGACCACCCGGGCCGAACGACCCCGCGGACGCGTGGGCGCACGTCGAGCCCGTTGCGATCCCGGTACCTGGGTGCCGCTCGCCGTGGCCCACCTGGCCGTCGCGGTGGTCGTGGCGCTGCTGCTGAGCCGGGTGTGGGCCGGCCGGACGCCCGATCCGGTCGAGCTTGTCACCGAGGTGGTGCTGGTCGGCGCGGTCGCCGCCCGCCAGATGCTCACCGCACGCACCAACGAGCAGCTGATGACGGTGCTCGGCGAGGCCGAGAAGGAGGTACGGCACTGGATCTCCCACGATCCGCTCACCGAGCTCGCCGGCCGGGAGCTGTTCCGAAGGCGGCTGGCCGCCGCGCTCGCCGCCAGCCGCGGAGATGGTCGGGACGTCGCCGTCGTCTACTGCGATCTTGATGATTTCCGCACGATCAACGACAGCCTCGGGCACGCTGCCGGCGACCACCTGCTGCGGGCCGTCGGCCAGCGGCTGCGGCACTGCGTGCGCACCGCGGACACGGTCGCCCGGCTGGGCGCCGACGAGTTCGCCGTCCTGCTGGACGGAGGACGGGACACACCCGAGCAGGTCGCGGAGCGCATCCTCGCCGCCCTGCGCCAACCGGTGGCGGTCGGTGGCCACCACTGGCCGGTACATGCGAGTGTGGGCCTGGTTGTCGCCGGACGGACCCAGGAGACGACCGAGGTTCTGCTGCGGCGGGCCGGTACGGCATTGCACACGGCGAAACAGACCGGCAAGAACCGCCTGGTGGTCTACCGGCCGGGCCTGGGCATGGCGCCGGGGGCGCAGCTCGCCGAGGGCACCCACCTCGCCGACGCCCTGGCAACGGCCCTGTGCCGGGGCGGCTGGTCGGCCGGCTTTGCCGTCCACTACCAGCCGATTGTGCGGCTGAGTGACCGTCGGCCGGTGGCTCTCGAGGCGCTCGCCCGCTGGACCGCGCCCGGTCGGGGGCCGGTGCCGCCTGGAACCTTCGTCACCGCGGCCGAGAACAGCGGCATCGTCGGCACCCTCGATGACATGATCATGGGCCTTGCCTGCACGGAGGTCGCTCTGGCGTTCCCCGACTCCGAGCTTCGGCTGCACGTCAACGTGTCGGCGAGCCGGGTGGCCAACATGACGCTGCTGGACAGTGTCGCCCGAGCGCTGGCCTCGAGTCGGTTCGATCCCAGCCGGCTGGTCGTCGAGATCACCGAGACCAGCCGCCTGACGGATCTGCGCGGCGCGCGCGAGGTGCTGGACGAGGTGCGTGCGCTGGGCGTCGCCGTCGCCCTCGACGACGTGGGCGCCGGCCACAGCACTCTGGCGGCTCTGCACCTGCTGCCGGTCGATGTCGTCAAGCTGGACCGGACGTTGGTGGAACCGCCTCGGGATGGCGGGCGGGTCGCGGCGATGCGTCGGTCGATGATCGCCCTCGCGCATGCGCTCGGGGCCGTCGTCGTCGCGGAGGGCATCGAGCGCGAGACGCAGATCGCCGAGCTGACCGAACTCGGCTGCGAGCTGGGTCAGGGATACCTGTTCGCCCGGCCCGCCCCGCTGCTGCCCGCGCTGTTCCCGCGCGGCGAACCGCCAAGGGAGAGGGCCGGCGGTGCCGGTCGGTACGTCGGCGACAATGATCTTTCCCAGGGTCGGGGGCTGCGGCGCTGGGCCGCTCCGCCCGCGGCACACTGACCGTCCCCCGCCGTCACGACGAGGTTCGGCCGCTCCCGGGCGGCGGCGTCGGGACGGCGGCCGCCGACGGGTCCGCGGCGCGTCCGCCCGCGGCCCAGGCCCGGGGCTTGCCCGTGGGTCGCAGCGCGGCGGCGGTGTGCGCGCCGACCCCGAGGCGCAGCGCCTGGTCAAGGTCCGCGGTCGTGTCCACGTCGCGGCGCAGCCCGGGTACCGCGGCGCCCAGGGAACCGGTGAGATCGACCGCTCCCGAGCGGCGATGCGCCGCGTGGCTGTGTGCTCCGAACAGCGGCGCCAGGGGAACACCCGGCATCGTGGTGAGCAGAACCGTCCCGCTTCCGGCCGCGTCAGCCAGCACGGCACGGGCCGGCGGACCGGCGGCCACCAGCGCCCGGCGCAGTTCGGCGGGCCGCAACGCGGGCAGATCGGCGGACATCGCCGCCAGCGGACGGGCTGGCCAGCGCAGGCGGGCGTACGTTTCGCCGTGGCGCAGAGCCGGGTTGAGACCCGCGCCGGGACGGTCAGGCAGGACGAGAAGCCGGGGGTCCGCCGGGCCGGCCCGCGACCGGGTGAGTGCCTCGGACACCGCCCGGTCGCTGCAGACCACCACGACCGCACCCACAAGTTCGGGTGTGTTGGCAAGCACAGCCGTAACCGTGTCGAGGGCCATCGCGAGGGCGAGACTGCTGCGATCCGGTCGCTGCAGGCGGGATTTCGCCCTGGCCAGGTTCTTCAACGGCACCAGAACCGTCCAGGGCGTCTCGCCTCGGGGGAACGACACGAGGGCGACCCTAGGCCATGGCGACCCCTGGGCCTTGACGACCCCAGGGCCTTGACGACCCCAGGGCCTTGACAACCCAGGGCCGTGACGACCCAGGGCCGTGACCCCCCGTTCGGCTGCGCCGCCCGGCGGGACACGACCGTGGCAGTCGTGGGCCGGTCGAGCGCTGTCCGTCGGGCGCCGTCCGACCGGGGTCGGCCGGTCGGGCCGATGTCTCGCACGATGGTGGCACACACGATGGTGGCGGGGCTGCGTCTACGGTCGATCCAGGACGTCGCCGTGGTTCGCCGTCCCGCGGCGCCGGGCGGTCCGAATGATCACCGCTGGCCGTCGACCACGCAGATTCCGTCGGAGGAGCAGTCATCGCCGAACCCATCAACGCCGCCGGGCCGGTCGGCGTCGCAGCGGGCAGTTCCGAGGGTGCCGGTCGCCGCGCTACGACCGGGCGCGCTACGACCGGGGGGGAGCACCTCAGGCGCGCCGCGGTGCTGACCGCCGGATCCTGGGGGACCGTCTTTGCCAAGGTGCTGGCCGACGCCGGCGCCCGGGTGGATCTCGTCGCTCGTGACCACGAGCTCGTCCGGACCATCAACGAGCAGCACGTGAACCCGCGTTACCTGCCCGCGGTCCCCTTGCCGGATCTGGTCCGGGCGTGCACCGACCCGGCGGCGGCGCTGGCCTCTGCCCGGCTCGTGGTGCTGGCCGTGCCGGCCCAGGCGCTGCGGCCGGCGCTGGCCCGCTGGGCACCGCTGGCCGCGCCCGACGCGATCTACGTCAGCCTGATGAAGGGCGTCGAGGCGCAGAGCACGCTGCGGATGAGCCAGGTGATCGCAGAGGTCGCCCAGGTGCCGGCGGAGCGGGTCGCCGTGGTGAGCGGGCCGAACCTGGCCCACGAGATCGCCGCCGAGCATCCGGCGGCGACCGTGGTGGCCAGTGTGTCCGCACGGACCGCCCAGCTGGTCCAGGCCGCCTGCTGGACTCCCTACTTCCGGCCGTACACCAGCGGCGACGTGGTCGGGTGTGAGCTGGGCGGCGCGGTGAAGAACGTGATCGCGCTGGCGGCCGGCATGCTCGGGGGGATGGGATTCGGGACGAACAGCGAGGCATCGCTGATCACCCGCGGGTTGGCGGAGACCCTGCGGCTCGGCACCGCGCTCGGCGCGCAGCCGTTGACGTTCGCGGGCCTGGCCGGGCTCGGCGACCTGGTGGCGACCTGTGGGTCCGCGCTGTCCCGCAATCGGACCTTCGGTGAGAAGCTCGGCCGGGGGATGACCCTCGACCAGGTCGAGGCGGAGCAGCGTCAGGTGGCCGAAGGAGTCCGCTCGTGCCGGCCGCTGCTGGCACTGGCGGGCGGGCTCGGCGTCGCCATGCCCATCACTCGGCAGGTGGAACGAGTCCTCTACGAGGGGCTTCCCCCGCTGGAGGCGGTCAAGGAGCTGATGAGCCGCGAACCGGGCCCCGAGTACCGCGCGCGGACCTGAGCGCGGCGGGCGGCCAGGGCCCGCTCCGGCTCAGCGCTCCGCCGCCACCGGTTCGATCTCCACCAGGGCGCCGATCGAGCGCAGCTTGCCGACCGGGTCCTCGTAACCACGCTCCAGGAATCGCGTGCCACGGATGACGCTGGTCCCCTCCGCGATCAGCGCGGCGAGTACGTAGGCGAAGCCGGCGCGCAGGTCGGGGATGGTCAGGTCGATGCCGGTCAACGGGGTCGGCCCGCTGACGACCGCCGAGTGCTCGAAGTCGCGGGCGGCGAACCGGCAGGACTTGCCGCCCAGGCACAGGGTGGACAGGGCGATGTCCGCGCCCATCTCGGCGAGCTGGCGGGTGTACCCGAACCGGTCCTCGTAGATCGTCTCGTGGATGACCGAGGCGCCGCGGGCCTGGGTGAGCAGGACGACCAGCGGCTGCTGCCAGTCGGTCATGAAGCCGGGGTGCACGTCGGTCTGCACATGGGTGGCGGACAGCGGGGTCGTGGACAGCGGACGGGACCGGAAGAAGGTCATCCCGTGCGCGGTGACCTCGAACTCGCCGCCAAGCCGGCGCAGGTGGTTCAGGAAGGTCATCAGGTGTTCCTGCCGGGCGCCGACCACCTCGACCCGTCCGTCCGTGGCGACGGCGGCGGCGGCGAACGAGGCGACCTCGATGCGATCGTGGATCGGCGCGTGGGTGGCGCCCCGCAGGTGTTCGACGCCCTGCACCACGATCGTCCGGTCGGCCTCGACGTCGACCAGCGCGCCCATCTGCTGCAGGAACAGGATGAGATCCACGACCTCCGGCTCCACCGCCGCGTTCGAGATGACCGTGGTGCCCTGGGCGCGGACCGCGGCGAGCAGCAGGTTCTCGGTGGCGCCGACGCTCGGGAAGGGCAACGCGACATGGGTGCCCCGCAGGCCCAGGGTCTTGACCTGGACCGAGCGGACCTGCTCGACGATCTCCGCGCCCATCGCCCGTAGGCCGGCAAGATGGAAGTCCACCGGCCGCTTGCCGATCCGGCACCCGCCGGGCAGCGGGATCGTCGCCTCGCCGACCCGGTGCAGCAGCGGTCCCATCATCAGGATCGGGATTCGGTTCACCCCGGAGTAGGCCTCGGACAGCGAGGCGTCCACGATCCGCTCGGTGGTCAGCCGCACGGTGTGCTCGTCGAGCCATTCGACCTGGGTGCCGAGCTCGGCCAGCATGCCGAGGACGACGTCGACCTCGGCGATGCGGGGTACCCGGGTCAGGGTGCACGGCTCCGGTGTGAGCAGGGCGGCGACCATCAGCTTGGTGACCGAGTTCTTGGCGCCGGACGCCTCCACCGAGCCGCGCAGCGGCACGCCGCCGCTGATGCGGTACCACCGGTGGTCGGTGCTTCCCGGGGTGCCGCGTCCCGGCGTGCTGCTCCCCGGCGTGGTCGCTGCGGTGCTGGAAGCCCCCACGGGCTACCTCCCATGGCGAGGGTGCGGATGCGTCAGGTCACATGTGGCGGGGCGATTGAATCAGACGTCGTACCTGTGGACGGGAGCGGCCGGCACCCCGGATCAACCCGGCTACCTGCGGTGACGATAGCCGTGATCCACCGGCCCGATGCCCGCGCCGAGCGGAAAGCCGGCCGCGAGCGCGCCACTGACATAGTCCTTGGCGGCCCGGGCCGCCTCGACCGGCGAGTCGCCGTACGCGAGGCGCGACGCCAAGGCCGAGGCGAGGGTACAGCCGGTGCCATGGGTATGACGACGGTCATATCGGGGGCCGCGTAGCTCGATCTCCTGCGTGCCGTCGGTCAGCAGGTCGACCGCCTCGCCGGTCAGATGTCCGCCCTTGACGAGCACCCACTGCGGGCCCAGGGCGAGCATGGCCTTCGCGGCGCGCGGCAGATCGGTGGTGTCCGCGACGGTGACGCCGGTGAGCAGCCGCACCTCGTCCACGTTCGGCGTGACGATCGTGGCCCTGGGCAGTAGCTCGTGGCGCACGACGTCGAGGGCGTCCGGGGCCAGCAGCGGATCCCCGTGCTTGGACACGCCCACCGGGTCGACGACCACGGGGGCGTCCACCCGGTCCAGTTCGTCGGCCACCAGGGCGACGAGCGCCGCGGACGACAGCATGCCGGTCTTGACCGCGTCGACCCCGATGTCGTCGACCACCGCCCGGATCTGCCCGCGCACCGCGTCGGCCGGCAGGTCCCACACGCCGTGGACACCGAGCGAGTTCTGGGCGGTCACGGCCACGATCGCGCTCATGCCGTGCACGCCGAACGAGAGCATGGTCTTCAGGTCGGCCTGGATCCCGGCTCCGCCACCGGAGTCCGATCCGGCGATGGTCAGTACGCGCGGTGGTGGTGCCGCGGCGGCGCGGTCGCTGCCGGCGGCCGAGGGCCTCACCGCATCCTCGCGATCATCAGGTCTCCCTCTGATCTTTACTGTCCGTGGTGGTGGTTGCCATCACAATTGGGTACGGGAAGGTGCCGGCGGGCCACACGATGGGGAGCCGGACGAGCGTCGCGCGGATGTTGAGGCGCGCCCGTCGGTCGAGTCGATGAAATTCCTCGGTCGCGGAACCTCTCATCCGGCCCGTTTGCCTGTTACCTTCTGTCGGCCCGTAGTTCTGCAGGGCGGGCTGTTGACGTCCGACGAGGGAGCGTCTGTGGTCCACGCGTACATCCTTATCCAGACCGAGGTTGGCAAGTCCGCGTCGGTTGCCAAGGAGATCGAGCAGATCCCCGGGGTCACCCAGGCGGAGGACGTGACCGGTCCGTACGACGTCATCGTGCGGGCCGAGGCTCCCACAGTGGATGATCTTGGGAAGATGGTCATGTCCAGGGTGCAGTCCGTCGACGGGATCACCCGGACACTGACGTGCCCGGTTGTCCACTTCTGACCGCCGCGTCGCGCCGTCCGTCGGGGTCGCGGGTCGGGGGCGCGGCGCCCCGGGCGGGTGTCATGGCCACCGCTGCGGCCGCTGCGGCCGCACTGCTCGTGGCGGCCTGCGGTGGTCCCGGCCCGGTGCGGCTGACGAACGTGCCGGCGCCGGTGCCCGCGCTGCGTGCGACCTGCGCCTCGCTCGTGCGGGCGTTGCCGACGTCGCTGGGCGAGCACCTCGGCCGTCGGGAGCTCGATCCGGCCCAGCCGACCGCGGCAGCCTACGGCCACGGCCCGGTCGTGATCACCTGTGGCGTGTCGGGGTTACCGGCGAGCTACCGGCCCGACGCCACGCTCTCGGTGGTCGATGACGTCGGCTGGTTCGCCGAGCGGATCGGCTCCGGACTGCGGTTCTCCACCCCGACCCGGTCCCCCCATGTGGTGCTGACCCTGCCCGCGGCCACGGTGGCGGACACCCAGCCCTTTGATGTGCTGGTCTCGGTCGCCCCCGCCGTGCGCGCACACAGCAGATCCACGACCGCCTGAGCCGACGAGCGACTGTGCGCACCGGCCGGACGACCGGGGCTGCGGGCGGGCGGGGCTGCGGGCGGGGCCGGCCGAGCGAGGGCGGTCTGGGCGGCCTGCGCCCGGGCCGGTGCCGCGGCTGGGCTGCGTCCGGACCGGCCTCGCGCCGGGCCTCGGTCTGACCCCGACGGGTCCGAGGGGTCAGCGCAGACCCGCACCGTCACGCAATGCCAGCCGGATCAGACGATCGACCAGCGCCGAGAAATCGAGACCGCTGGCGGCCCACATGCGGGGGAACATCGATGTCGGGGTGAATCCGGGCATGGTGTTGACCTCGTTGACCACCACCTGCTCGTCGGGGGTGAGGAACACGTCGACGCGGGCGAGCCCGGCGCAGTCGAGCGCGGTGAAGGCTCGGACCGCCACACTCCGGATCCGGTCGAGGGCCTGCGGCGAGAGCACGGCGGGAACGTCGAACCTCGTGCGGGTGGACACGTACTTCGCGTCGAAGTCGTAGAAACCCGCCGCGGAGTCCACGGTGATCTCGGCGGGCAGGCTCGCCTGTGCGCCAGGTCCGTCCAGGCGGCCGAGCACGCCGCACTCGATCTCCCGGCCGACGATGCCCGCCTCGACGAGCACCTTGGGATCATGGGTGCGGGCCGCCTTGACGGCGGTTTCAAGATCATTCCACGCGTCGACCCGGCTGATCCCGATGCTCGAGCCACCCCGGGCCGGCTTGACGAACACAGGCAGTCCCAGGCGTCGCTGGTCAGCCTCGGACAGACTCTCGCCGGTGCGCAGCACCGCGTACGGCCCGATCGGCAGGCCAGCGGCGGCAAGCTGCGCCTTCATGTGCTCTTTGTCCATCGCCGCGGCGCTGGCGAACACCCCCGAGCCGACATAGGGAACGCCGGCCATCTCGAACAGGCCCTGGACGGTCCCGTCTTCCCCGAACGGGCCATGCAGGATGGGGAAGACCACATCGATGTCGGCCGGCGGGGCAGCGGCCGGCGGGGCATCGGCGGGTGAACCCGGCGGGAGGTCCGCGGAGTCGCGCAGGATGAGCCGGCGAGCGGTTGGGTCCGCGGCGAAGACGATCTG
Organism: Frankia sp. AiPa1; assembly: GCF_023243075.1. Classification (GTDB taxonomy): domain Bacteria; phylum Actinomycetota; class Actinomycetes; order Frankiales; family Frankiaceae; genus Frankia. Next base: position 52,369 of record NZ_JALKFZ020000186.1, read on the forward strand.
CCGGCCGGCGGCCGCACGGACGGTGGGCAGTTGGTCGCTGCTGGCACGGAGGACCTCGGCGTCGGCCGGAAGCAGGATCCAACGGCCGTCCGGGTCGATGCCGATCGGCACCACGTCGTAGACGGCATGGTCGAGCGCGCGCAGCACCCCGCCGGCCGACACACACGAGATCGCGTGCTCGGTACTGCGACCGCCGAACAGAAGGGCGAGGCGGATCCGGCCCGGGGTTCCTGGCATGCCGGGACCCTAACGGATCCATGCCGCTGCCTGGGCAGTGCCCGCGAAACGGCCGGCGCTCGCTGCGGCGTTCCGACCGGAGGGCAGCGCCCGGCGACCCCGGCGCGGCGAAGGAACGGCGGCGGCGTGGGTCACCCGGCTGCGTTGGCTTTCGGGCTGCGGCGGCTCAGCCGCGGGTGACCTTGCCCGCCTTGATGCAGGAGGTGCAGACGTTCATGCGCCGACGGGTGCCGCCGACGATGCCCCGGACGGTCTGGATGTTCGGGTTCCAGCGCCGACGAGTGCGTCGATGGGAATGGGAGACCGACATGCCGAAGCCCGGTCCCTTGCCGCAGACGTCGCACACCGAAGACACGAGAAACACTCCGTTGAAATAGTCGCAGTCGAAACAGTCGCAGTCGAAACAGTCGAAGCCCCGGTGCGATCCCCGGGACATCAGGCGGTCGGAACCGCGATCGTACCCATCCCGCGGGCCTTACGGCATGATCGGGAGAACGCGCACAGCGGAAACCGCCTTGAGCCTACCCCAGCCGATGTGCTCCCGGGCGCGCGGCCGGGAGCGTGCACGCGCCGAGCTGTCGGTCTCGCGAGACTGTCGGTCCCGCAGTGCAGTATTGATGTCGTGGTCGACCTTGACACGCCTCTGCGGACACTGCTGGGCGCCCGTGCCGCCACCCTGCTCGCGGACGGCCTGGAGCTGCGGTCGGTGGGCGGCCTGCTGGACCATCTCCCGCGCCGCTACCACGAGCGCGGTGAGCTCACCGACCTGGCCGACCTGGTCGTGGGCGAGACGGCCACGGTCCAGGCGCGGGTGGAGAAGGTCGAGCGCAGGCCGATGCGGTCCGGGCGCCGTTCGATGCTGCGGGTCACCGTGACCGATGGGCGAGCGCTGCTCGCGCTGACGTTCTTCAACCAGACCTGGCGCGAGCGTGATCTCCGTCCCGGCGTGACGGCGCTGTTCGCGGGCAAGGTCGAGGAGTTCCGCGGCCGGATCCAGCTGACCAATCCCGAGGTGCATCTGCTCGAGGCCGAAGGCGGCGAGGGCGAGGCGGATGGCGAGTCCGGCAACGGGGGCGCCGACGGCGGCAGTGCCAGCGACGGCTTCGCGAGTGCGCTGGTTCCGATCTACCCGGCCGCCGCGAAGGTGCCGAGCTGGACGGTGGCCAGATGTGTCCGCCTCGCGCTGGACTCGCTCGAGCCTGTCGCCGACCCGCTGCCAGATGATCTTCGGCGACGCCGCCGGCTTCCCTCGCTGGCCGACGCCTACCGGCTCGTGCACCAGCCGGCGAGCCGCGCGGACGTCACGGCTGGTCGTACGCGTCTGAGCTGGGACGAGGCGTTGGTCCTGCAGGTCGCACTCGCCCGGCGCCGACGGGAGGTCGAGGCGCTGGCGACGGTCGCCCGGACCGGCTGCCCGGACGGCCTGCTGGCGGCCTTCGACGCCGGCCTGCCCTTCGCCCTGACCGCCGGGCAGAGCGAGGTCGGCGCGGCCATCGCCGCGGACCTGGCCCGCCCGGTGCCCATGCACCGCCTCCTGCAAGGGGAGGTCGGCTCGGGCAAGACGGTCGTCGCGCTGCGGGCGATGCTGGCGGTCGTCGACTCGGGCGGTCAGGCGGTGCTGCTGGCACCGACCGAGACGCTGGCCGCCCAGCACGAGCGCAGCCTGCGCGAGATGCTCGGCGATCTGGCCCGCGGCGGCGAGCTCGGCGGTCCCGAGCGGGCCACCCGGGTGATTCTGGTCACCGGCTCACTGGGAGCGCGCGCGCGCCGGGAGGCTCTCGGCGCGATCGCCGACGGGTCGGCCGGCCTGGTCGTCGGCACCCACGCCCTGCTGCAGGAGGACGTGCGGTTCGCCGATCTCGGTCTCGTCATCGTGGACGAGCAGCATCGCTTCGGTGTCGAACAGCGCGATGCCCTGCGGGCGCGTGGCCGGCGGCCGCCCCATCTGCTTGTCATGACCGCGACTCCGATCCCGCGGACGGTCGCGATGACGGTCTTCGGTGATCTCGAGGTCTCCGAGCTCACCGAGCTGCCCCGCGGCCGGTCGCCGGTGGCGACCTTCGTGGTGCCGGCCGCGGTGCGTTCCTGGGCCGACCGGATGTGGGGCCGGATCCGGGACGAGGTGGCCGCGGGACGCCAGGCCTACGTGGTGTGTGCCCGCATCGGCGGCGCCGGGCCCGATGACGGTGCGGGCTCCGAGGACGCTGCCGCCGCGGGCACGGACGTCGGCGCGGCCGACGAGCCCGAGAACCCGGCGATGCGGCCGACTGCGACGGTGACCGAGGTGCTCCCGCGGCTCGTCGAGGGTGAGCTCGCCGGCCTGCGGGTGGAATGCCTGCACGGCCGCCTGGCGTCCGCCGAGCGGGAGTCGGTGATGAACCGATTCGCCGCGGGTGAGGTGGACGTCCTGGTGGCGACCACGGTCATCGAGGTGGGGGTGAACGTCCCGAACGCGACCGTGATGGTGGTGCTCGACGCCGACCGGTTCGGCGTCTCCCAGCTGCACCAGCTGCGCGGGCGCGTCGGCCGGGGCACCGCCACCGGCTGGTGCCTGCTGTACACGGCGGCCGAGCAGGACACCCCGGCCTGGCAGCGGTTGAGCGCGGTCGCCGCGACCACGGACGGGGCAGAGCTGGCCCGCCTCGACCTCGCGCAACGCCGGGAGGGGGACGTGCTGGGCGCCGCGCAGTCCGGTGGCCGCCGCTCCCTGCGGCTGCTCGCCCTGCTCCGGGACGAGAAACTGATCCGGGAAGCCCGGGCCGAGGCATTCAGTCTGGTCGACGAGGATCCCGCCCTGGAGCGCCACCCGGCACTGCGGCGGCTGCTCGAGGCCGTGCTCGACGAGGAGAGCGCGGCATTCCTGGAGAAAGGATGATGGCGGCCCGATGACCCGCATCATCGGCGGCATCGCCCGCGGCAGGCCACTCCTCGTGCCCCCGGGCGCATCAACCCGCCCGACGTCGGATCGTGCCCGTGAGGGGCTGTTCAACACGCTCGCCACGTTTATCGATCTGGCTGGTGCGCGCGTTGCCGACCTTTATGCGGGTTCGGGCGCGGTCGGTCTCGAGGGACTGTCCCGGGGCGCGTCCCATGCGTTGCTCGTCGATCGGGATGCCGGGGCGGTCCGCACCCTGCGCCGGAACGTCGAGACTTTGGGACTGCTCGGTGCGCAGATCTGTCAAGCCCCGGTGTCACGTGTGGTGCAGAACACTCCTGGGAAGCCTTACGAGGTGATATTTCTCGACCCGCCTTATGCGATGGGCGATCCTGAGCTTGAGCAGGTGCTGCTCCGGCTACGGGACGATGCCTGGCTGGCAGCGGACGGTGTCTGCGTCGTCGAACGATCGCACCGCTCGCCTCCGGTTGCCTGGCCGGAGGGGCTGAACGCGTTGCGCGACCGGAGGTACGGAGAGGGTGTTCTCTGGTACGGTAGCCGATCATGAGAAGGGCAGTCTGTCCCGGTTCATTTGATCCGATCACCAACGGCCATCTTGACATCGTCCTGCGGGCGAGCCGGCTCTTCGACGAGGTGGTCGTCGCCGTACACATCAACAAGAACAAGGCTGCATTGTTCACGGTGGATGAACGGATCGAGCTCATTCGTGCGGCCCTGCGCGACCATCCGTCGCCGCCGGACAATGTGATCGTGGATTCATCGCAGGGACTTGTCGTCGACTTCTGCCGTTCCCGGGGCATTCAGTCGATTGTGAAGGGCCTCCGTGCCGTCAGTGACTTCGACTACGAACTCCAGATGGCGCAGATGAACAACTCCCTTGCCGGGGTCGAGACACTCTTCATGAGCACGAATCCGCAATATGCATTTCTGTCGTCGAGCCTGGTGAAGGAGGTCGCTCGCTACGGCGGTGACGTCTCGGGTCTGGTGCCGAACGTCGTGCTCAAACAGCTGCGGGACCGGGCATAGAAGATCGCCCCGCCGAACGCGGCGGGAGCTGGGAATGCGGTTGGCGCGGGCGGGCAGGTGAGCGCCCGCCCGGGCCTGCCCGTGCCACCCCGGTTGCCGGCCGGCGCGATCGGATAGGCTAGGACGGTCGTCGTCGGGCTGCGCGCTGCGACCCAGCGACCTCACAAGCCAGCGACCTCACAACCCAGCAACCCCTGCTAACCACGCCGAACCCACTTTGGTGGGCCTCCCGAGCCGGACCTAGACGTGAACGCGACTGCCGCCATGAGTGGATCCCATCCTCGCCGCCGGACTCCTCGGGGTCCGCTCGTTCTCGATACCCGGGATCTGGGCAGGCGGCCAGGCGTCATGCGGCGATTGCGGGCGCGAGTGGATCTTCCGGCGGGCCTGGGAACCGAGATGGTGTGGATCCCCGCCGGGGCGCCTGCCGAGCTGGACCTGCGGCTCGAGTCGGTGATCGAGGGAGTGCTGGTCAGCGGGACGGTGAACGCGCCACTGCAGGGAGAATGCGCGCGTTGCCTCGAGCCGCTGTCCGACACCGCGGCGGTCGAGCTCCGCGAGTTGTTCTACTACGCTGATCGAGCTACCGACGTGGGCGACGACGAGGACGCACGGGTCCTCGTCGATGATCATGCGGACATCGAGCCCGTCGTGCGCGACGCACTCGTGCTCACCCTGCCGCTGTCCCCGCTCTGCCGGCCGGACTGCGCGGGCCTGTGTGTCGACTGCGGCGCCCGCCTCGACGAGGTGGGGGACCACACGCACGAGCGTGCGGACCCGCGGTGGGCCGCGCTGTCCACGCTGGTCGACGAGGAACCGTCTGGTCGTGACCCTGCGGGGCGCGGCCGTGGACAGTTCCCCGGCAGCGACGTTTGACCCTGACGGGCTCGCCATCCCGGCGAGATCGTCATATCTGGTGAAGTACGAAGGAGAGGGCACAGTGGCCGTCCCGAAGCGGCGCACGTCGCGCAGCAACACCCGTTCCCGTCGTTCGCAGTGGAAGGCCAAGGTGCCGACGCTGGCGAAGTGCTCCCGCGGGCACGTCATCCGTCCGCACACGGTCTGCACCACCTGCGGTCGGTACAACGATCGTCAGGTGTTGGACGTCTGACCGATGTGACCCGCATCGCCCTTGATCTGGCGGGCGAGGGGTGGTCGGTCGCCGACCTCCTCGAGGCCCTGCCGATCGTCCTGGATTCCGATCCCCGCCTGGTGCTGATCCTGGTCACCGGCATGGCCGGAGTGCGGGACGAGCTGACCCGGTCTGGGATCGCCCTCGGCGCCCGGGTCCAGGTGCGCGCCGCTGCCCAGATCGTGCCGTCAGGACTCGAGGCCGTGCGCGTCGTGCGCGGGCGGCGGGACTGTGGCGTCCGGGTCGCGACCCGGTTGGTGCGCGATGGCGCTGCCGACGCCATGGTCTCGATCGCCCCGGTCGAGGCGGTCGTGGCCGCGGCCCAGTTCACGTACGGGACCCTTCCCGGGGCGACGAGGGCGGTACTGGCGGCGCATCTCGGTGGGCTCGGCGTCGGGGGGTTTCCCCGGTACGCCGTGTCCGCGCGGAACAATGTGTCCGCGCGGAACGATGTGCCAGCGCGGAACGACGTGCCAGCGCCGAACAACGGTGTCGTTCTCTGCGACGCGGGGGCGGCAGTCATGGCGACACCTGACGAGCTGGTGCAGGCCGCGCTGCTCGCCGCTGCCTACGCCGAGCTGCGGGGGGTCACCGGGCGACCGCGGGTGGCGCTGCTGTCCGCCGGGCCGGCGCTGGTGGAGGCGTCCCGTGCGGGCGTGGGCGAGATCCTGCGTGCGATCGGGATGGACGACGTCGGATCGTGGACGGCGGACCGAGTGCTGGCCGCGGCCGGCCTGACCGGTCGAGCGCCGGCGGATCCGGCCGGACAGGGCCTGGCGCGGGGCACACCGATCGGTGGGCAGAGCCACCAAGGCGTGGATGTCGTCCTCACCGAGGGCCGCACCGGTGCTGTACTGCTGGCGGCCGTCCAGGCAATGGCGTCCGAGGGTTCCTGGGCCGCCCCGAAGGCCGCTGGTGGCGGTGGCGGGCCGGTGGCCGCCGAGTCGGAGGGCGGCCTGGATCCGGAGTGGGGATCGTTGGTGGATCGAGACGTGTTGGGAGGGACGATCGTGCTGGGGGTCGACGGGGTTGCGGCCCACGCAGGTCGCCCTGGAGGAGGATCCGTGGACGCGGCTGGCAGCGCACTGACGACGGCGGTGAGCACCGCCACTCTCGCGGTGCGCGGTGACCTGGTCGACCGGAGCCGGGCCGCGATGGCAGCACTGGTCTCGCGGCGTCGCACGCTTGCCGGGATGCCCGGATGACCCGCCATCTGCCGCCCACGCCGCCTCGCGAGGATCTGATCGAGGTGCTGGACGCGGCGATCGACCCCGAGCTGCTGGACCGGGCGCTCACGCATCGGTCCTATGCCTACGAAAAGGGTGGCCTGCCGACCAACGAGCGGCTGGAGTTCCTGGGCGACGCGGTGCTCGGCCTTGTCGTCACCGCCGCCCTGTTCATCCGGCATCCTGATCTGCCCGAGGGGCAGCTGGCCAAGCAGCGCGCCTCGGTGGTGAACATGCGGGCCCTCGCTGACGTCGCCCGCACACTCGGTCCTACCGGGCTCGGGCCCTATCTGCTGCTCGGCCGGGGCGAGGAAACCACAGGTGGTCGGGACAAGGCGAGCATCCTCGCGGACACCCTTGAGGCAATCATCGGGGCTGTCTATCTGTCCGGGGGGCTGGACGTCGCCTCCCGGTTCGTCCATCGGCTGTTCGATCCGCTGCTGGATGAGGCCGCGGGCAGGGGCGCCGGCCTTGACTGGAAGACCTCTCTGCAGGAACAGACCGCACTGCTGTCGCTCGGCCCGCCGGACTACGCGGTCGAGGAGGACGGTCCCGATCATGCGAAGCGGTTTACCGCGTATGCCAGGATCGCGGGGGAGTCGCTGGGCGTGGGCGAGGGCGGCAGCAAGAAGGAAGCGGAGCAACGGGCTGCGGCGGCTGCCTTTGCCGTCCTCGAAAGCAGGACCGCGCAGGCGTCCTCGGCCGGCGACGTTTCGACGCCGGACCAGGGCGCTGCGTCCGCCGACGGTGTCGTTCCGGACGGCGCGGCCGCTGTCGGGATCACCCAGCGCGGGGTCGATCGGCATCAGCTGGCACCGGGCGGTGCGGCTCAGGACGACCCCGGCCTCGCCCGGAACGGGGCGTTCGGCGCGCGGCCAGGTCCGGATAGGGCCGCGACCAACGGCGACGGATCCGCCAGCCATCATGGTCCTGATTCCAGCCGTGCCTCCGGTGCCGGTGATCCGTCTCGCAGCTGAGCCGGCCCGGGGGCGCCGCGGTACCCGGTTCGGCGGGGTGCGTCCTGATGGGGTGTGCGAGGGCGGCCCTCGCCTGGCCACGCGGGGTGGACATGCCTGAGCTGCCCGAGGTGGAGGTCGTCCGGCGCGGACTGGAACGTGGAGTCGTCGGCAGGACCATCTCCACAGTGCGGGTGGACCACCCCCGGGCGGTTCGCCGGCACAGCGGGGGCGCTGCGGACTTCCAGGCCAGGCTGGTGGGGCGGCAGGTCCTTGCCGCCCGTCGACGGGGCAAGTTCCTCTGGCTGTCGTTGGGCGCGCCGACGCTGTCCGCGGCCGGGTCGGTGCGCGAGCCGAGATCGTCGATTACGGGCCAGAGTGGTGACCTTGTTGGTGCCGTTGGTGCCGTTGGTGCCGTTGGTGCCGTTGGTGCCGTTGGTGCCGTTGGTGACCTGGCCGATGTCACGGCCGGGTGTGAGGTCGCCGGCGATGCGTTGCTCGCGCATCTGGGCATGAGTGGCCAGTTGCTGGTCGTCCCGTCGGAGAGCCCGGACCAGGCACATCTACGGATTCGCTTCACCTTCACCGACGGCGGTCGGGAGCTGCGGTTCATCGACCAACGGACCTTTGGTGGGCTCGCGGTGGCCGCGGGTGGGGCGAGGCTGCCGGATCAGATCGCCCACATCGCCCCTGATCTCCTCGATCCCGGCTTCGAGGCCGAGTCGGTCGTGCGCCGGCTGCGTGCCAGACGCACCGGCCTGAAGCGGGCTCTGCTGGACCAGACGCTGGTGAGCGGCATCGGGAACATCTACGCAGACGAGGCGCTGTGGGCGGCCCGGCTGCACTATGCCCGCCCGACCGAGACGATGACCAGGGCGCAGACCCACCGCCTGCTGCAGGCCGCCACAACGGTGATGTCGGCCGCTCTGGACGCGGGCGGCACCTCCTTCGACCGGCTGTATGTCTCGACCGAGGGCGTTAGCGGCCTGTTCGAGCGATCACTGCAGGTGTACGGCCGGGCCGGCAGCCCGTGTTCGCGCTGCGGGGACATCATCCGGCGGGATGCCTTCATGAACCGCTCCAGCTTCACCTGCCCGACCTGCCAGCCGTCGCCCCGCCGGGCCAGGTGGTAGAGTTCGACCATACGTTCGAATCCCTTGCTGGGAGGCTCTCGCTGGGGAGGCTCTCGCTGGGGAGAGCCGCCCTGCGGGGACGCTCGGACGTGGTCCACGCGGCAGCGGTGAGAGCCCGCTCGGCGCGTGGGCGTACATCCTCGCCTTCGTCCGGGGACGGTGCCGGGGGTCCACCTCTGCACAGTGAGGCATCGCCCAGGGTTCGGGCCGCAGGTGCGGTGGCCCGGCCCAAGAGTGATGGAGACGCCATGAATCCGGACGCGCTGCTCGGTCGGGTGCGCAAGCTGCTGGCGATGGCCGAGGCCGAGGGGCTCCCCGAGGTGGCACGGGAGTCCTATAACGTCAAGGCGGCGGAGCTCATCGCCCAGTACGGCATCGATCGGGCACTTGTCGAGGAGGCGGAGCCCCAGCGTGCGAGCGCGGCTGATCTGGTGGTGGTCGTCGAGCCGCCGTTCGCCCGAGACAAGATCACGCTGTTGGCCAGTGTCGCGGCGCCGATGGGCTGTCGGCTCGTGCATCGCACGGCTCGCCGTCCCACGAGGATCGAGCATTCCGCGCATCTGTTCGGGATGGCCGCGGACATCCAGCGCGTGCAGTTGTTGTTCACGTCGCTGCTGGTGCAGCAGGCCTACGGGCTGGCGGCGTCGCGCCCGCCGGAGCAGGAGGATCCCCGCGCGTTCCGCCGTTCGTGGATGGCCGGTTTCGCACTGGCGGTCGCACGTCGGCTGGCCATGGCGGAACGGGTGGCCCGTGAGCGGGCGCAGGCGAGGCGGCAGGCGGATCGCGCGGCTGCGGCAAGTGCGCCCTCGGTGGCGGTCGTCCTGGCTGATCGGAGCCGCCGGGTGGATCAGTATCTCGCCTCGGTCTATCCCCGGCTGCGTACGCCGCGGGCTCGCCAGCTGTCTGGCAGCGGGGGCGGTGCGGGGTATCGGGCCGGTGAGCGAGCCGATCTCGGGTGCGGCGATCGGGTGACGGGCCGGGTCACACCTGCGATCGGCTCGCGGACGTAGTTGTCGAAAGGAGGCTGATCAGGCCTTGCCACCGGGCAGGTTGGGCACTGCGGTCTGGGTCGGGCCGGCCGTTCGCGGCGGGGCATAGCCCGGCCCGATGACCTTCTCCTGATTATCGGCCGGCGCCGGAGTGACGTGACGGTCGCCGTTCACGCTCGGGGTAGGTGCGGGGATGGCGCCGCCGTCCTGGCTGAAGTTCTGCCCACAGCCGCTGAGCGTGAGCGCGGCTGCCGCAGCCAGTGTCAGCAGGGCGGCTGTGATGGACCTGCGATGTGCGCGTGACTGCGCGCACATCCGATCCGCAGGTCGCCGCGGCGCACTCGGCCGACCTGCCGTGTCTGGGAAAGATGAGGTGTCCACGATGGCCAGTACCCTACCTCTCTGATGACTGAGGTACGCCCGAAGGCGACGGGGGATGGCCCGCCCGTGATCCGCTTCACCGCCCGGGTATCTGGCCGTGTGCAGGGGGTCGGCTTTCGCGACTATGTGCGCACTCGCGCCAGGCGCCTGGGTTTGGCCGGCTGCGCAACGAATATGCCCAACGGTGCGGTTGATGTGATTATCGAAGGCGCCGAGCCTGCATGTCGGGATCTCGCCCGCCTGCTGCTGACCGGTCATACTCCTGGTCGGACTCATCGGGTCGAACTCCTGTGGCGAAGAGCACAGGGTGATCTGGTCGACTTTCGGCGTCGGTGACAGGTTGTGGACGCTGGGCTCGGCTTCGTGTCGGCTGGATGACCGCCGGGATTTGCGTGTTCACTGGATCAGTTGAGCGACTGTGTGGCATGCTCTTGACTTTCGGCCGGACGACGTGCGACTCTAGAACCATTGTTGGGGGCGCACTGTGATCTGTTTGGATCTTGTGTTGTCCGACGCCCACTAGGTCACTCATCGTGGAGGACCATCACTATGGCGAAGGCCCTTTTCGGCCACGTCGGATCCGGCAACGACCTGCGACTCACCTATGAGGTGCGGCGACTTCGTGCCCGGGTTGCGGAGCTTGAGGCGGAACTGACTCGAGTACGCGACGTCAACGAGGCTCTGGTCGGTGGTGTCGACGTACCGGAGGATGTCCGGGCGCTTGACGCGGAGCCGGCCTACAGCTGAGCGGCGGGGGTTGGTCGGACGGGGTCCGACGCCTCTTCCGGGGTTCGGCGTAACGCCGTATCCGGCTTTTTCGGTTTATGATTTGCCGTATTTTTCTTGCCGCGTGTATCCGTCCGTATTCTTGGCGTGATATGCGTTGAAGGCGCGGCGAGATTCATGATCTTGAGTGGCGGGTTCGCCCGCCGCTGCTCGTGCGCCCATGTACGACCAGGCCGCGCGAGACGGTACCCCTCTCCTGCGTGCATGAGGGTGAGTTTGTCGGCCTGGGGATTCTTGGCGGAGTGTGGCGTTCCGGCCGCACTCCGCTGCTCGTTAGGATGAGCAGGTCCTGCTCGGCTGCTCGGCGCGTTCTGTGGTCAGGGCGTTCTGTGTCGGACCGACGCGCCCTTCTCACCCCTGCTCCGGAGACCGGTGCATCTCAAGAGCCTTACCCTACGGGGCTTCAAGTCCTTCGCCAGCTCCACGGCGCTGCGCCTGGAGCCGGGGATCACCTGCGTGGTCGGGCCGAACGGCTCCGGTAAGAGCAATGTGGTCGACGCGATTGCCTGGGTGCTCGGGGAACAGGGTGCCAAGGCCCTGCGCGGCGGCGCCATGTCGGACGTCATCTTCGCGGGTACGCCCGGCCGCCCGGCCCTGGGTCGTGCCGAGGTTCTGTTGACGATCGACAATACCGACGGTGCCCTGCCGATCGAGTACACCGAGGTTACCGTCGGCCGCCTGCTGTTTCGCAGCGGCGAGAGCGAGTACACGATCAATGGCACGGCCTGCCGGCTGCTCGATATTCAGGAGCTGATGAGCGACTCCGGCATCGGCCGCGAGCTGCATGTGATCGTCGGACAGGGCCAGCTCGACGCGGTCCTGCACGCGAGGCCGGAGGATCGCCGCGCCTTCATCGAGGAGGCCGCCGGCGTCCTGAAACACCGCAAGCGCAAGGAAAAGGCGCTGCGCAAGCTCGAGGCCATGTCGGTCAACCTCACCCGGCTCACCGACCTGTCCGCGGAACTGCGCCGTCAGCTGGGTCCACTCGGCCGCCAGGCGGAGATCGCCCGCAAGGCGGGGGTGATCCAGGCCGCCCTGCGCGATGCCCGGCTTCGGTTGCTCGCCGATGACCTGACCACCGCGCGAGCCACCCTTGCCGCCGACGCCGCGGACGAGGACGCGCTGCGTCGGCGGCTGGCCGAGACCCAGACGCGGCATCGTGAGGCATCCGGGCAGGAAGAACACCTGCAGACCGCGCTCGCCGCCGCTGTGCCACGTGCCGCGGCGGCTCAGGAGACCTGGTACGCCATGGCCTCGCTGCGCGAGCGGCTGCTCGGCACCCGGTCGCTGGCGACCGAACGGGCCCGGCTGCTGCGGGCGGGCTCCGAGGAGTTGGCCGGCCGGCGTGACCCCGACGAGCTCGAGCAGGAGGCCACCGCCGTCCGGGAGCAGGAGATGGCCCTGGCCGAGCGGCTGGAACTGGACCGGGAGCGCCTCGAGGAGGTGGTCACCCGCCGCGCGCAGCTGGAGGCGGCTCTGGCCGAGGAGGAACGGGAGCTGATCGCCGCCGCGCGGGCTGCCTCCTCGCGTCGGGAGGAGATCGCCCGACTGGCCGGTCAGGTCGAGGCGGCCAGGTCCCGTGCCACCGGAGCCGAGAACGAGATCGCACGATCGACCGAGGCGGTGCGCTCCGCCCGAGACCGCGATGCCGAGACCGCCGCGTCCTACACGGATCTCGAGACCGAGCTCGAGCGCATGGACGGCGCCCGCGCGGAGCTCGCCGAGGCGCACAGCGCCGCGGTGGCGGTCCATGGCACGGCGTCCGAGCGGCTTGAGGCCCTGCGCGCCGAGGAGCGTTCCGCCGAGCGGGACCGGGCCTCCTGGTCGGCCCGCCGGGACGCGCTGCGTCTGTCACTGGTGCCTGCGGACGGCGCGGCGGCCCTGCTCGAGGCGGCCGAGCGGGCGCACGAGGCCGAGCGCGTCGATGCGCCGGGTACCGCGTCCAGTGGATCGTCCCGCCGCGATCCGGATGGACAGGGGAACCCCGGCAGGCACGGCCGGCGCAAGGACCGCGCCAACCGGTCCGGGCCGGCGAGCAGGTCGTCCGCGGCCGAACCCGGCGCGGCGGCGGCATCCGCCGCGTGGCCCCCGCTCGACGCGGCCTTCACGCCGATTGGCCGCCTGTCCGGGGTGCTGCGGGTCCGCGCTGGTGCCGAGGTGGCGGTCGCCGCGGCGCTGGGCTCCGCGGCGGACGCGCTGCTCGTCGCCTCGCCGCGGGATGTGCGTACCGCCTTCGCCTGGCTGCGCGAGGCCGATGCCGGCCGCGCCACCCTCGTCACGGCCGCACCGAACTCGGACGGCGCTGGCGGCGGCCATCCGTCGCCTCCCGGCTCGCTCGGCGCCCTGCCGCCCGGCTGTGTTCGGCTCGTGGACCTGGTGGAGCTCGTCGACGAGCGGTTCCGGCCGGCGGTGCACGTCCTGCTCGACGGCGCGGTTCTCGTTGAGGATCTGGCCGCCGCGGGAGTGGTCGGCGAGCTGCGACCGGACCTGAGGGTGGTCACCCGTCAGGGTGATCTGGTGGGACCGGCCGTCTCGGTCGGCGGCAGCGCGCATCCCCCGAGCGCGATCGAACTGACGGCGGCGGCGGACGAGGCCGACTCCGGGGTGACCGAGTCCACGCATCGTGCCGAGCTCGCCCACGAGGCGCTGGAGCCGGCTCGGGCCGAGGTGGCCCGGGCCCGATCGGCGATCGACGCGGCGTCTGCTGCTCTACACGGGGCAGACGCGCGTTCCCGCGCCTTTCGTGAGCAGATCGCACAGCTCGAACGGGTCCGGGGCAACGCCGGCTCCGAGGTGGCCAGGGCGGAGCAGGCGCGGAGCCGGGCGGAAAGCGCCCGTGACCGCGCCTACGGCGCGCTGACCGAGCTGGAGGCCGCGCTCTCGGCTGCCTCCGAGCTCCCCGAGACGGACGAACGGTCCTCCGACGAGCGTGACCGGCTGGTCAGCGCCACCTCGGCGGTGCGTGCCGCGGAGGTCGAGGCCCGCCTGGCGGTGCGGACCAGCGAGGAGCGGGTGCGCTCCCTGCAGGGCCGGGCCGACGGGCTGATCCGCGCCGCGGCGGGTGAACGGGCCGCACGCGCCGCGGCCGCCCGGCGCCGGGAGGTGCGGGAGCGGCAGGCCGCGCTGGCCGCGGCGCTGGGTGACGCGGCCGGGCGGACGTTGGACCGGCTTGATCTTTCCCTGGCACGTGCGGCGACGGAACGCGAGCAGGCCGAGACGCTGCGGCGTACCACTGAGGCGGGCCTGACGGCCGCCCGGGAGCACGTACGCACGCTGGCGGCCGAGCTTGCCACGCTGCACGACAGGGGCCATCGCGACGAGATCGCCCGGGCGGAGCGGCGGCTGCGGGTGGAGAGCCTCGAGGCGAAGGCCATGGAGGATTTCGGCATCACCGCCGACGACCTGGTCGCGGAATTCGGGCCGACGCAGCCGGTGCCACCCGACGAACCAGAGGGCGAGACGGTCCCCTTCGTCCGCGATGACCAGGCCGCTCGGGCCGCCACCGCGGAAAAGCAGCTGACCCGCCTCGGTCGGGTGAATCCACTGGCGTTGGAGGAATATGCCGCGTTGCAGGAACGGGCGGCCTTCCTCGCGACGCAGCTGGACGACATCCGAGCGACCCGGCGGGATCTTCTGCAGGTCGTGGAGGAGGTCGATCTCCGGGTGCGGGAGGTCTTTGCCGCCGCGTTCGCGGACACGGCCCGCGAGTTCGAGACGGTTTTCGGGACCTTGTTTCCCGGGGGCGAGGGCCGGCTGGTGCTGACCGAGCCGGAGGACATGCTGACCACCGGAATCGAGGTCGAGGCGCGTCCACCGGGTAAGAAGGTCAAGCGTCTGTCGCTGCTCTCCGGCGGAGAGCGCTCGCTGACCGCGCTTGCCCTGCTGCTGGCGATCTTCCGGGCCCGCCCGTCGCCGTTCTATGTGCTGGACGAGGTCGAGGCTGCGCTGGACGACCGCAACCTCGGGCGGTTGCTCGAGGCGATCGAGGGGCTGCGGGAGAAGTCCCAGCTCATCATCATCACGCACCAGAAACGCACGATGGAGATCGCCGACGCGCTGTATGGCGTGGCGATGCGCGGCGACGGCGTGACCACGGTGATCAGCCAGCGGCTACGGGAGCGGGCCACGGCGTGAGGCCACCCCGGGTGGGTGTCCCCCGGGTGAGCGTGACGGAGCGTCCCGTGGATCTGTCAGGATCGGGGTGTGGAGCTCCTTATCCTGATCGTCGTTCTCGCCGTCGTCGTGGTGGCCTCCGCCGGACTCGCGGTGGGCAGCGTCGTGCGGCGACGCCCCCGCCGCCGGCCGGAGGTGGCTGATCGGCCCGATCTCGCGGCGCGACCCGGCATCGGCACCGCGGACGGGGCCGGGCCGGGCGGGGCGGGGACGATCGGCACCATCGATACCGGTGTCGGCACCCTCGAGGCCGACAGCACGCCCGCTCCCAGCTCCGAGACTGGCGGCGCCGAGGCCGTCCCGCCCGGTACCGCCGGGCCGGGCGGGACGGTGCCGGTCGCTGAGGTCGACGTGTCGCCCGGTGGTGCGCAGGTGGGGGCACCGGCCGCGCCCCCGCGCCAGCGTCCGCCGACCGAGACGCCGGCACCATCCGCCGGCCGTCTCGTCCGCCTGCGCCTGCGCCTGTCCCGCTCGCAGAACGCGCTGGGGCGCGGTCTGTTGTCCCTGCTGTCCGGCGACCGCCTGGACGAGGAGACCTGGGAGGACGTCGAGGCGACGCTGCTCGGCGCGGATGTCGGGGTGGCGGCGACCACCGAGCTCGTCGACGCGCTGCGAGAGCGCACGAAGGTGCTGGGGGCCAGCACGCCGGCGCAGGCGCGGGAGATGCTGCGCGACGAGCTGCTGGCCCAGGTCGGTACGACCACGGACCGGACTCTGCGGACCTCTGCCCCCGACCGGCCTGCCGTCGTGCTGGTGGTGGGGGTCAACGGCACTGGCAAGACGACGACCTGCGGGAAGATCGCCAGGCTGCTGGTGGCCGATGGCCGCACCGTGGTGCTCGGTGCCGCCGACACGTTTCGGGCCGCGGCGGCCGACCAGCTGCAGACCTGGGGGGAACGGGTCGGTGCCCAGACGGTGCGCGGTATCGAGGGCGGCGACCCGGCGTCTGTCGCCTTCGATGCGGTCAAGCAGGGCGTGACGGCGGGCGTCGACACCGTTCTGATCGATACCGCCGGCCGCCTGCATACCAAGACGGGCCTGATGGATGAGCTTTCCAAGATCAAGAGGGTGGTCGGCAAGCACGGCCCGGTCGACGAGGTCCTGCTCGTCCTGGATGCCACGACCGGTCAGAACGCGGTGGTCCAGGCCCGGGTCTTCACCGAGGCCGTGGAGCTGACCGGAGTGGTGCTGACCAAGCTGGACGGTACGGCGAAGGGCGGGATCGTCATCGCGGTGCAGCGGGAACTTGGGGTGCCGGTCAAGCTGATCGGCCTGGGGGAGGGGCCGGACGACCTGGCGATCTTCGAGTCGGAGGCGTTCGTGGACGCCCTGCTCGGCGATCCCGCCTGAGCCCCGCGGCGCACCTTCGGCGGGGAGGCGCCGGCCGCCGCCCGCGGTGGATGTCCTGCCATCGCCCGCGGATGCGACGGGACCACAAAGTGTCGTGCGTCAAGGGCTTCCCGTCCACGCGGATGTGATCTAGGCTTCATCGCGGAGCGCAGCCGGGGCTCTTCCGGCACGTCGCGACAGGCGTCCTCGGCGCGGTGCGGGCTGGGGGGTGAGCGTCCGGCGAGGCGACTCGCCGTCCTCAGCGCAGAGGGCGGACACGGCCGGTGCAGGTCCAGGTCGGTGTCCGTGCGAGTGTGCCTCGCCGGGTCGCGCACACTGGGCGCCGGCCGGCCGGGGTGCTGCCCGCCGTCTGCGTGGATGATCGGCTGCGGGTGTGTTGTCCTCGTCGTCGGGTGCGTACGCTGGTGCCTGCGGTCCGCCTGCGATCTCGGAGTGTGCGCGTGTTCGACACCCTTTCCAGCCGCCTCGACAAGGTCTTCACGTCGCTGCGTGGTCGGGGTCGCCTGACCGATGCGGACGTCGACGCCACCGCCCGCGAGATCCGGATCGCTTTGCTCGAGGCCGATGTCGCGCTGCCCGTGGTCCGCAGTTTCGTCGCGGCCGTCAAAGAGCGCGCGCGCGGAGCGGAGGTCAGCTCCTCGCTGAATCCGGCGCAGCAGGTCATCAAGATCGTGAACGAGGAGCTCGTCGCGATCCTCGGTGGCGGGACGACGACGATCCGGTTCGCCAAGTCGCCGCCCACGGTCATCCTGCTCGCTGGTCTGCAGGGCACGGGTAAGACGACGTTGGCCGGCAAGCTCGGGCACTGGCTGAAGACCCAGGGGCACACCCCGCTGCTGGTCGCGGCCGACCTGCAGCGGCCGAACGCGGTCAACCAGCTCCAGGTCGTCGGCGGGCGGGCCGGCGTCGAGGTCTTCGCCCCCGAGCCCGGCAACGGCGTCGGCGATCCGGTCCGGGTCGCCCGCGATGCGCTCGCGCACGCTCGCCGGCAGGTGTTCGACGTGGTCGTCGTCGACACCGCCGGCCGCCTCGGCGTGGACGAGGAACTGATGCGCCAGGCCGCCGACATCCGCGACGCGGTGTCGCCGGACGAGATCCTCTTCGTGCTCGACGCCATGATCGGTCAGGACGCGGTCACGACGGCGAACGCGTTCGCCGACGGGGTCGGGTTCACCGGTGTCGTGCTCACCAAGCTCGACGGCGACGCTCGCGGCGGTGCGGCGTTGTCCGTCGCCCAGGTGACGGGCCGTCCGATCATGTTCGCGTCGACCGGTGAGGGGCTCGGGGACTTCGACGTCTTCCACCCGGAGCGGATGGCGTCCCGCATCCTCGGCATGGGTGACGTTCTTACCCTGATCGAGCAGGCCGAGAAGGCCTTCGAGGTCGAACAGGCCGAGGCGATGGCCGCGAAGATGGCCGCCTCCGAGTTCACCCTGGAGGACTTCCTTGAGCAGATGCTCGCGGTCCGCAAGATGGGACCGATCGGCAACCTGCTCGGCATGCTCCCCGGCATGGGGCAGGTGAAGGAGCAGCTCGCGCAGGTCGACGACCGTGATGTCGACCGGGTGGTGGCGATCATCCGCTCGATGACCCCGGCCGAGCGCCACGACCCGCGGATCCTGCAGGCCTCGCGCAAGGCCCGGGTCGCCCGCGGATCCGGGGTCACCGTGACCGAGGTCAACCAGCTGCTGGACCGCTTCGCCGAGGCCCGCAAGGTGATGCGCCAGATGGCGGGCGGCATGGGCATGCCCGGGGCGATGGGCCGGGGCAAGGCCGCGTCCGCCCGCAAGACGGCCAAGAAGGGCAAGGGCGCGAACCGCAAGGGCAACCCGGCGGCCCGCGCCGCTCAGGCCAGGACGCAGGGCCAGACGCAGGGCCAGAAGTCGATTGCGCAGGACCGGCTTGGCCAGGGCCCCGATCTCACCGGCGGCCTGCCCGACGGCATGCCGGATCTCGCGGCCCTCATGCGCCAGCAGGGTGGTTTCGGCGGCCCGCCGCCCCGAGGGCCACGCGGCGGCGGTCGTTGAGGCGGATGTGGCCGGTCTGGTGTCGCTTGTCCGGATGCCGCCTGAATCTCGTCTCAATGCCGCTCCAAGGCGGAGGTCGCCCGGGCGTGTCCGTCGTTCGTCCGGTGTGTGCGGCCCCGCGGGGAGCACCCGGCCCGGTCGGCATCTGGCAGACTGTAAGCTCTAGTGCAGGCCCTGCCTGCCAGCGTCGGTGTGGCTACCCCGGGATGACCTGAGTTCGCGTACCGCGTGGACATGCTCCACGTGGACCTGTCCATATGGACCCGTTCATATGGACAGGGGCGGCGTGAAGTCGTCCGGGTGGCCGTTCCGGCGCTGGTGCATCCCACCGCCGACTTCTCCGCGCCATCGTGGGGCCCGGCGGTCACCGATACGTCTGGAGTCGTTCGACCACCGTGGCAACCAAGATTAAATTGCAGCGTCTCGGCAAGATGCGCGAGCCGCACTACCGCATCGTCGTGGCCGACGCCCGCACCAAGCGGGACGGTCGAGTCATCGAGGCCATCGGGCAGTACCACCCGAAGTACGACCCGAGCATCATCAAGGTCGACGCCGACCGGGTGGGGCACTGGCTGTCGGTCGGTGCCCAGCCCACCGAGCCGGTGCTGGCGATCCTCAAGGTCACCGGTGACTGGCAGAAGTTCAAGGGGCTTCCCGCCCCCCCGCCGATGAAGGTCGCCGAGCCCAAGCCCGACAAGCGTGAGGTCTTCCAGGCCGCCGCCCGGGCCGCCGCCGGTGCCGAGGACCGGCCGGCGACGACCCCGAAGAAGGCCAAGAAGGGCGCGTCTGCGGAGGGCGACGAGGCGCCGGCAGCGGACGCGTCGACGGCCGCGGGGCAGTAGGTGCTGGAAGCGGCGCTCGAACACCTGGTGCGCGGCATCGTCGATCATCCCAACGATGTCCGGGTGGATCTCAACAACGGCCGGCGTGGTCGGACTCTTGAGGTTCGGGTCCATCCGGACGACCTTGGCAAGGTCATCGGCCGGCGTGGACGGACCGCCCGCGCTCTGCGTACCGTGATGGGCGGCGTCGGAGGCCGCGGACTGCGGATCGACGTCGTGGATGTGGACCGTTAGCCGCCGTACCCGCCCGGTTGCGTCGTCAGTTGCCGGCCGCGGGTGATGGACGCTACCGACGCGATCGTCGTCGGGCGGGTCGGTCGTCCGCACGGTGTGCGAGGCGAGGTCACGATCGAGGTCCGCACGGACGTGCCCGGGCGCAGGTTCGCCTCGGGCGCGGTCCTGGGCCGAGAGGGCGGGGGGGTTGCCCTCACCGTCGTCCACGCACACTGGCACTCGGGCCGTCTCCTGCTGCGCTTTGAGGGCATCGATGACCGCCGCGCCGCCGAGACTCTGCGCGACGTCCTGCTGACCATCGATCCGGCGGATGCCGGTTCGCCGGCCGACGACGATGCGCAGGGGTCCATCCCCGGCGACCCCGCCGATGTGTGGTGGGATCGCGATCTGGTGGGCCTCGAAGCGGTGACGGTCGCTGGTGTTCCGCTCGGCCGGGTGGCCGAGGTCGTCCACTCCCCGGCGGGCGATCTGCTCGCTATCGGGCGCCCGGAGGGCGGCGAGTATCTCGTGCCGTTTGTCCGGGACATCGTCCCGACGGTGGACGCGGCGGCCGGCCGCATCGTCGTCGACCCGCCGCCGGGCCTGCTGGAACTCGACTGATTCCCGGCCGCCGGGGCGGCCCCCGTCCTACCGGAGCCCTCCGTTGCGTGCCGACGTGGTCACCATCTTTCCCGCCTACCTGGAGCCGCTGCAGCTCTCGTTGGTCGGCCGAGCCCAGCAACGGGGCACTCTCGAGGTCCACGCGCACGATCTGCGGGCCTGGACGAGCGACCTGCACCGCACCGTGGACGACGCGCCCTACGGCGGCGGCCCGGGGATGGTCATGCGGCCCGAGCCATGGGACGCGGCGCTCACCGAGATCGCGTCCGTACTCCCCGGCCGTCGACCGCGGGTCGTGGTCCCCACTCCGGCTGGGGAGCCGTTCACGCAGGCCAAGGCGGAGGAGCTGGCTCGAGAGCCCTGGCTCGTCTTCTGCTGCGGCCGGTACGAGGGCATCGACGCCCGGGTCGTCGATGCCTGGGCCGACGACGAGATCTCCATCGGCGACTATGTTCTCGCCGGCGGCGAGGTGGCGACCCTGGTGATGCTCGAGGCGGTTGCCCGGCTGCTGCCGGGGGTCCTCGGCAACAGAGAGTCGGCCGCGCAGGACTCGTTCTCCGACGGCCTGCTCGAGGCTCCGATGTACACCCGGCCCCAGGTCTGGCGGGGCAGGGAGGTGCCCGACGTCCTGCGTTCCGGTGATCATGCGGCCGTGGCCCGCTGGCGCCGGGAACAGTCCCTGTCGCGTACCCGCCGCTGTCGTCCCGATCTCCTGGCGGCGGCCCCGCTGACCGACGTGGAGCGCGCCGCGCTCGAGCAGACGGCCGTGGACGATGGCCGGCCCGGGCGCGGGCCGCAGGTGGACGCCGGCTGAGCTCACGGCCCACGCCTGGGCGGGGCCGGCAGGCCACACGGTCAGGTCGCTCGGCCGTGTGGCACAGTACAATGCAGTGTCCGCCGGTTCGTGGCCGGCTCGGGCGACCTTCGTCTGGTTGTTCTCCGCGACGTGTCTGCGGCGGGCAGGCCGGCCTGTGGTCCGGGCTGGACTCGGCCATCGGGTCGTTCGCCGCCGGCCCTGGGGCCGAGGGCTCGGATGATCCACTCTCACACTCATCAGGAAGCGACTGCCATGCACACCCTGGACAGCCTCGACGCCGAGTCGCTGAGGACCGACGTGCCCGAGTTCTGGCCGGGCGACACCCTCAAGGTCCACGTGCGGGTCGTCGAAGGAAACCGCCAGCGCATCCAGGTGTTCCAGGGAGCCGTGCTTCGACGGCAGGGCGGTGGCGTGCGCGAGACCTTCACGGTCCGCAAGGTGAGCTTCGGTGTCGGGGTCGAGCGCACCTTCCCGGTGCACAGCCCGATCGTCTCGAAGATCGAGGTTGTGACCCGCGGAGACGTCCGGCGCGCCAAGCTCTACTACCTGCGGCAGCTTCGGGGCAAGGCCGCGAAGATCAAGGAGAAGCGGGAGCCGGTCGCGCGCTGAGGACCCTGGTCCTTTGTGTCCCGCCTGGGTCCTGGTTGGCGACTTGCCGACACTTCGTGCGCGTGTTGACCACGTTTCTGGACCAAGATAGGTGTCGCGGTCCGCAACGGCGTCGCGAGGAGCGGTTAGTGGCACGTCGGCCGGTCCGATCAGCCCTGACGGCCGAACCAGCGAGGTGGCGGAGTGAACGCATCGAGCCCGGACGGTCACCGTCCGCACTCTGATGTTGACGGTGAAGACGCGAGGGCTGGCCGATGGGACGACGGCGAACCGTCAGCCGTCGACCAGCCGGCAGCATCGGCCGTGCGTTCAGGTTCAGGTTCGGAGCAGGACACCTCCCGATGGGACGCCGCGGCGCGCGCTGGTGGACCGGCACGCGGCGGCGGGCCGGCTGGTGCCGACCCGGGTGACGCAACCGATCCCGGCGCGCCGGGAATCGGGCTGGAGGGAGTTCCCCCGGCCGGTACGGACGACTCCCCCCGGCGCCCTGGCCGACCGGGCTCCGGCGCTCGGGGGCGGGGCTCGTTCCTCCGTGAGCTTCCGGTCCTCGTCCTCGTGGCCTTCCTGTTGGCCCTGCTCATCAAGGCGCTGCTCGTCCAGGCCTTCTGGATTCCGTCCGAGTCGATGGAACGGACCCTGCTGGTCAACGACCGCGTGCTCGTCAACAAGGTCGTCTACCACTTCCGCGACGTGCATCGCGGTGAGGTCGTCGTCTTCAACGGCAAGGGGACGGGTTTCGACCACGCGGAATCGGTCGTGCCGAAGCCGACGAATGTCTTCAGCCGGGGGGTGCGCGACGCGCAGCGCCTGCTGGGCCTGGGCGCTCCCAGCGAGACGGACTTCATCAAACGCGTCATCGGGGTTGGCGGGGACACGGTTGCCTGCTGCGACGCTGAGGGGCGGGTGACGGTCAACGGCCATCCGCTGGACGAGCCCTACGTCTACGAGAACGACTACCAGCGGTTCGGTCCGTTGCAGGTTCCCGCCGGCTACCTCTGGGTGATGGGTGACCATCGAGGGGCTTCGTCGGACGCCCGGCAGAACGGGCCCATCCCGCAGAGCAAGGTGGTCGGGCGCGCCTTTGTGCGAGTGTGGCCATTGAACAGGTTCGGCTTCCTGAGCGTTCCTGGCACGTTCAGCGGTATACGCGATGCCTCGTCGCCGGCACATGCGACGCCGCGATCGACGACGTCGAGTCCGGCGGCGTTGCCTTCCGCGCGGGATCTGTCGGATGGGGGAGCGGGAGGGCCTGATGCGGGGTCGCCCTCGGCCGACGGGCCGACCCTTGTGGCGCTGACCATCGGCGTCGCGCCTGCCTGGCGCACCCGGCGGCGTCAGGGTCGGTCGTGGGGAACACGTCGGGGCCGGGCCCGGCGGACCGGCGCCACCGGTCCGCGAAGCCGTGGGCGGTTCGGTTGTTCATGACACCGCGGGGTGTGGCGGTCCGACGCGATGCGGGCATGTTCGGCTACGAGCGGGCGCTGGCCCGGCGCGGGCTCGGCCCGGTCGCCGGGGTGGACGAGGCCGGGCGTGGCGCGTGCGCGGGTCCGTTGGTCGTGGCCGCGGTGGTGCTACCCGAGGGCGGTGTACGCCGGCTCGGTGGGCTGGCGGACTCGAAGCTGCTGACAGAGCAGGTACGCGAGCGGATGTTCGGCGAGGTGGTCGCGACTGCGGTCTGCTGGGCGACGGTGGTGACGCCAGCGGCGGAGATCGACCTGGTCGGCGTGCACCAGGCCAACATCACCGGCATGCGGCGCGCGGTGGCACGTCTGGACCGCAGACCTGGCTATGTCCTCACTGACGGATTTCCGGTGTCCGGATTCGGCATGGAGTCGTTGGCTGTGGTGAAGGGGGATCAGGTGGCCGCGTGCGTCGCGGCTGCCTCGATCGTGGCGAAGGTAACGAGGGACCGGATCATGCGGGCGTTGCACACGCGCTATGCCGAGTACGATTTCGCGCAACACAAGGGATACGTCACCGCGGCCCACACGGCGGCGCTGGCGCGGTACGGGCCGTGTGACGAGCATCGGAAGTCGTACGTGAACGTGGCTGCGCACGCGGCGTCGACGGGGGATGCCCGATCTTCGCGGCTGGAGGACAGGGTGCTTGCAACCGGCCTGCACGGCGTCACGGAGTGCGCATGAGTGCGGAAGATCTCGAGAAGTACGAGACCGAGATGGAGCTCCAGCTCTATCGCGAGTACCGCGATGTGGTGGGGCTGTTCTCGTACGTCATCGAGACGGAACGCCGGTTCTACCTCGCGAACGAGTACCAGATAGAGATCAGGAACAGCGCGGACGGTGAGGTCTTCTTCGAACTGACGTTGCGCGACGCCTGGGTCTGGGACATGTTTCGTCCGGCGCGGTTCGTGAAGAATGTCCGGGTTGTGACCTTCAAGGACATCAACGTCGAGGAGCTCACCAAGGCGGAGCTCTGAGCCCTCCGGCTCGCGCTTGATCGCCTTCGTCTGGTTCGTCTTCGCGTACCGGCCTGTGGACGGCATCCGCCTGTCCACATGTCGATCATCGTCTCTGGTCCGAACCGCCCGGGACACGGACGCTTTGGTCCGGCCGGCGGGCATGCGTCCCCCGGCGGACGGGAGCGCGACGATGCAGGCGAGAGATGAGCCGCAGGCCACAAACGGGCCTCGGGCCCAGGGCGGGCCGCTGACCAAGGACGAGCTGGGTCGGTTCGGCGAGGAGGCGGCCTGCCGCCATCTGGCGGCCGGTGGGGCCGCGATTCTCGACCGAAACTGGCGTTGCCGTGACGGTGAGCTCGACATTGTCGTGCGCGACGGCTCCGTGCTGGTGTTCTGCGAGGTCAAGACCAGATCAGGCCCCCGATACGGGAGCGGCGCCGAGTCGGTCATCGGCCGTAAGGCGGCCCGGATCCGGCGGCTGGCCGCGCGCTGGCTCGCCGAACATCCCCATCCGTCATCCGCGGTGCGGTTCGACGTCGTCGTCGTCTCGCGCCCGTTGCGGGGCCCAGTCAGCGTCGAGCACCTGCAGGGAGCGTTCTGATGGCGCTCGCCCGCACCCAGGCGGTCGCTGTGCTTGGGATCGAGGGCCATCTGGTCGAGGTGGAGGCGGACCTGGCCAACGGTCTGCCCCGCCTCACCCTGGTGGGCCTGCCTGACGCGGCTCTGCACGAGGCGCGCGACCGGATCCGGGCGGCGGTCGTGAACTCCGGTGAACGCTGGCCGGACCGCCGGATCACCATCGGTCTGTTTCCCGCCACCTTGCCCAAGGCGGGCAGTGGGTTCGACCTGGCTATGGCGATCGCGGTCCTCGGCGCGGCCTCGATGGTTCCCCAGGACGCCCTGTACGACAGGGTGTTTATCGGCGAGCTGGCCCTCGACGGGCGGGTGCGCGCCGTGCGGGGGGTGCTTCCCGCGGTGCTGCGGGCCATGGCAGCGGGCATCGAGCGGGTGGTCGTGCCGGTCGCGAACGCCGCGGAGGCCGCGCTCGTGCCCGGCGCCCGTGTCGAGCCGGCGGAGAACCTGGCCGGCGTCCTGGCCGTGCTGAGAGGAACGGCGCTGGCCCCGCCTGGGCTGGCGGGCACTGCTTCGGAGTACACAGCGGTGTCGCGGCCGTCGGCGGCGGGCGCCGCTTCGGAGTACACAGCGGTGTCGCGGCCGTCGGCGGCGGGCACCGCTTCGGAATATGCAGCCGGCGACCTGGCTGAGGTGGCCGGGCAGAGCCGGGGGCGCCTGGCCGTGGAGGTTGCCGCGGCCGGCGGCCATCACCTCTACCTGCAGGGGCCGCCAGGCAGCGGCAAGACCATGCTCGCCGAACGGCTGCCCGGCCTGCTACCGGAACTCGATCGCGAGGCGTCACTCGAGGTGACCGCGGTGCACTCGGTGGCCGGCCAGCTGCCGGGCGATCGGCCCCTGATCACCCGGCCGCCCTATCGCGACCCGCACCACAGCGCCACGCCTGCCGCGTTGATCGGCTCGGGCACGGCGGTGATCCGGCCGGGGCTCGCGAGCCAGGCGCACCACGGGATCCTGTTTCTGGACGAGGCTCCGGAGTTCGCCCGCCAGAGCCTCGACGCGCTGCGGCAGCCGTTGGAGAGCGGCACGATCGAGATTGCCCGGGCGCGGGCGACTGCCCGCTACCCGGCCCGGTTCCAGCTGGTTCTCGCCGCCAATCCGTGTCCCTGCGCGAAGTCGCAGGGATCGCGATCCACGGCCTGCGAGTGCCCGAGCCTGGTGCGGCGGCGGTACCTCGCCCGGCTCTCCGGGCCCCTGCTGGACCGGATCGACATCCAGGTCGCCCTGAGCGTGCCGAGCCGTGCGGAGCTACGGGCCGACGCGGGACGCTGCGAGTCCACCGAGTCGGTCGCGGCTCGGGTGCTGCGGGCGCGCAGGCGTGCGGCGGCGCGGCTGGCGCAGTCGCCGTGGCGGGCCAATGCACAGGTACCGGGCCCGGTACTGCGCCGGGTCTGGCCGTTGCCGCGTACGGTCGCCGCGCCGGCCGAACGTGCGCTCGAACAGGGGTTGCTGACCCTGCGCGGCCTCGACCGCGTTCTACGGTTGGCCTGGACGTTCGCGGATCTCGCCGATCGGGAGGAGCCGGGGCCTGATCAGGTCGGCGCTGCCTTGGACCTGCGACTGCCCGGGTGGGCGATGTGAGTGCCGACCGCGATCCGGACCGGTCGCTCGGCGCGGCCCGCGGGAATGGCGGCGATGACCCGGGCGCGCCAGCGGCCAGTCCGAATTCCCTGGATCGGACGGATATCGACGGATCGGATCCGGATCGACTCGCCCGAGTCGCGCTGTCGCGGGTCTACGGTCCGGAGAACCGGCGGATGGCCACGGAGGTGGCCAGGCTCGGCGCCGCCGAGGTGTGGGAGCGGGTCAGCGCGGAGCATCCTGGTGTTGATCCACGTGGTGATCTGGATGCCGGTGCCCGGGCGGGCGCGCGCCTGGTGTGCCCTGGAGATCCGCAGTGGCCGATCGAACTCGACTCGCTGGACCTGCTCCGCGAGGACCCAGCCGCCGCGCGCGGCGCGCCCTTGTGCCTGTGGGTGCGAGGCGTAGGTGATCTGCGGGCACTCGCACCGCTGTCGGTTGCCGTGGTGGGCTGCCGGGCGGCGACGAGCTACGGGCTCCACCTGGCCGGGGAGATCTCCTTTGATCTGGCGGAGCGGGGCTGGACCGTGGTGTCGGGGGCCGCGTTCGGTATCGACGCCGCGGCCCACCGGGGCGCGTTGGCCGCCCAGGGGTCGACGGTCGCGATCCTCGCCAGCGGCGTCGACGTGCCTTATCCCGCCGCCCACGCCGGGCTGCTCGCCGAGATCGCGAGTGCCGGCGCGGTCGTCAGTGAGGTCGCCCCGGGCACACCGCCCTACCGGCGGCGATTCCTGACCCGCAACCGTCTGATCGCCGCCCTTTGCCGTGGAACGGTGATCGTCGAGGCGGGGTTGCGCAGCGGGGCGCTGAACACTGTTGCGCACGCGCGGCGGCTCGGCCGCCAGATCATGGCTGTACCGGGGCCGGTGACCAGTTCCACCAGTGCCGGCTGCCACCGGCTGCTGCGGGACTTCCGGGAACAGACCGTCCTGGTGACCAGCGCCGATGATATCTGCGAGGAGATCGCCGGGGTCGGCTCCTTCGCGCCGCGCGACGTGGCCGCGGGCGCGAGGGACAGCCTGTCGCTCGTCGTGCGGGAGCTGTTGGACGCGATGCCGGCCCGTGCTTCGGTCGGGGCATCCACCCTCGCGAAGGCGCTGGGGTTGCGCGCACAGGATGTGCTGGCGATGCTGGGCCCGCTTGTGGTCGAGGGCCTGGTCGAATCGGTGCCCGGAGGGTATCGGCTTACGCCGCTTGGTCGTGCGCCGTCGAACACACCGCCGGGCGGTCGAACCGGCCCGGTATGACGGCCCAGGCCGCGTAGGGAGAACTCGGTTCGGCGAGATGGCGCGGGGCCCGGGTACCGGCGACTCAGGCGGGCGCGGTGTCCGGGGCGGATGCGGCGGCCTGAACCGCCGAGTCGACCACTCGGCACTCCGGTTCTCCAACCATCGTGCGCCCTTGACGAAAGCGACTGGCGGCCGGCACCGTTCTTCCATGACGTCGTGGGTTGGCTCCGTGGGGACGGGGAAGGCGCTACCGGCTCCCGTTCCACGGGGACACGAAAGACCTCCGCCGGGGCTCTTCCCGGATGAAAGGGTGCGGGCCACGCCACCGGCACAACCGCCGCAAACGGCGCAACCTGGCAGCCCGGACTGGGCCGATGCGGTCCTCGCCTTTCGGCGGCACCTGATCGCCGAGCTGGACCGATCCCCGCAGACTGTGCGGGCCTACCTGGGCGACCTCGCCTCGCTGCGGGAGTACGCGGCACGAGTGGGCTCGGCCGATCTTGCCGATCTGGATCTGAATGTCCTGCGTGGCTGGCTGGCCGGGATGCGAGCGGCCGGCATCGCGGCGGCGACTCTGGCGCGTCGCGCCTCGCTTGCGCGGGTGTTCTCCGCCTTCGCGGCGCGCCGTGGCTATCTCGCCGTCGACGTGGCGGCCCGGCTGGTCGGCGCCCGCCCGGTCCGCCAGGTCCCACAGATACTGAGCGTCGAGGGCGCACGGGCCCTGCTGGGCGGGAAGGCACTGACCGGTGGCGACGCGTCCGGCGTCGTGCCGTCCGCGTCGGGGCCGGCCGGGGCACTGCCGGCCGCACCTGCCTCGCCAGGCCCGACGGCGGCGTCAGTGTCCGCGGACGAGCGGCGCAGGCGCGACGCGGCCACGGCGCGGGCTGTCGCACTGCGGG
This sequence comes from Frankia sp. AiPa1, assembly GCF_023243075.1. Taxonomy (GTDB): domain Bacteria; phylum Actinomycetota; class Actinomycetes; order Frankiales; family Frankiaceae; genus Frankia. Next base: position 80,544 of record NZ_JALKFZ020000186.1, read on the forward strand.
ACACCGTGGTGCTCGAGTTGCTGTACGGCAGTGGGCTTCGGGTGTCCGAATTGTGCGGACTGGATCTGGTGGACGTCGACGACGAACGTCGACTGCTGCGGGTTCGGGGCAAGGGCGGCCGGGAACGCAGCGTGCCGTTCGGCGTGCCGGCCGCGTCGGCGCTGCGCGCGTGGAGACAGACCGGACGCTCGGCGCTGGTGGCCGGTGGCGACGCAACGGCGCTGCTGCTGGGGCAGCGCGGGGGCCGCCTCGATCCGCGGACCGTCCGGCGGGTGCTGACGCGTAGTACGGCCGGTGCCGCACTGCCCTCAGGGCTTACTCCGCACGGGCTGCGTCACTCGGCCGCGACGCACATGATCGAGGGTGGCGCCGATCTGCGCTCCGTCCAGGAGTTTCTCGGTCACGCCAGCCTCGCAACCACACAGATCTACACCCATGTGACGCCGGAGCGCCTGCGCGCGGCCTTCGAACAGGCCCATCCCCGGGCGTGACCGAGAGTCCGGACAGGCCTTACCGGATCGTGCCCCCTCGCAACGGCAGGAGGCGAGGCGCCACCCGACGGAACGTGGCGAGGGGGTTGAGGTAGTCGCTGCCTCGCAGCAGGCCCCAGTGCAGGCAGGCCAGGACAGGGCAGCCGGTATGGCCGGCCACCAGCGCGCCCAGTAGATCTCCGGCGTGCAGGACGTCGCCCACCGCCACAGCGGGCCACACCGGCTCGTAGGTCGTACGGACGTCGCCATGTGTGATCGTCACGACACCTCGTCCCGCTATGGGGCCGGCGAAGCTCACCGTGCCGTCGGCCGCCGCGCGGACCTGCTCGCCGGGCGAGGCAGGCAGGTCGACACCGCGGTGTCCAGGCCCGAACGGCGTTGCCGGACGTTCAAAAGCGCGGCTGACTGCCACCTGTCCGGCCAACGGCCATCGCAGCCGGGGTATAGCGCCTGTGAGCGTCGTCAGGGGTGTGGTCGCGGCGTGATCACCGCTGGATCGAGCGGCGGGGGGGGGGGGGGGGGGGGGGGGGGGGGGGGGGGGGGGGGGGGGGGGGGGGGGGGGGGGGGGGGGGGGGGG
>NZ_JALKFZ020000187.1 GCF_023243075.1 Frankia sp. AiPa1
CCTGCTCGCCGACGACGGTCCGAGCGCCACCGCCGGGCGGACCGTGCCGGTGTTCGCGGCTGGCGGGATCGGCCTCGGGGGCGCGGGGGGGGGGGGGGGCGGGGGGGGGGCCCCCAACGGGGGTGCGGAGCTCGGCGCGCTGCTGCGGCCCGAGCGCCGCGACGCGCTCGCCGCCTTCACGAGGGGACGGCAGGCCGTCGACGTCCTGGCGCAGTACCCGGTGCGGGCGGACGCCCAGGCATGGCTCGCGGTGGTGCCGCGGCTGCGGCCGCGGCTGTACTCGATCAGCTCGTCACCGCTGGTCGACCCGGCCTCGGTGAGCCTGACGGTCTCGGTCGTCCGCTTCGCCGGCCAGTCCGGCCGGTCTCGTAAGGGCGTGTGCTCGACCTACCTGGCCGACGCCGTGCCCGGCGAGTCGGTACCGGTGTTCGTGCAGCGCGCGCCGCATTTCCGCCCGCCCGCCGACGACACCACCCCAATGATCATGATCGGCCCGGGGACGGGCGTCGCACCGTTCCTCGGCTTTCTGCAGGAACGCCAGGCCCGCGGGGCATCCGGACGCACCTGGCTGTTCTTCGGCGAGCGCCACCGCGCCACCGACTTCCACTACGCCGAGGAGCTCACCGCCCTGCTCGACATGGGCACCCTCACCCGCCTCGACGTGGCGTTCTCCCGCGACCAGCCCAGCGACGGCCAGGCCGGCCGCGTGCACGTCCAGGACCGGATGCGTGAGCACGCCGCCGAGCTGTGGTCCTGGCTCGACGACGGCGCCCACCTCTATGTCTGCGGTGACGCGTCCCGGATGGCCCGCGACGTCGACGCGACGCTGCGGGCCATCGTCGCGGAACATGGGAACCTCTCCCCCGAGGACGCCGCCGCCCACGTCCGCCGGCTCGCCGCCGAGCGCCGCTATGTGCGCGACGTCTACTGACCGGGCCGGGGGCTCAGCTGTCCAGGACGAGGTTCGCGCCCTGGACGGTGACGTTCGCCGCGGGCAGCGGGGTCGGGGCCGGTCCGGCCTGCACCGAGCCGTCGGTGGCGCTGAACTCGCTGCCGTGGCAGGGGCATTTGATCAGGCCGTTCGAGACCGCGTTGACCTGACAGCCGCGATGCGTGCAGGTGCTGCTGAATGCCTTGTAGGTGCCCGCGGTCGGCTGGGTGACGACCACCTTCTGCGCGGCGAAGATCGTCCCACCGCCCACCGGGATGGAACTGGTCGCGCCGAGGACCGTGCCGGCGCTGGCACCGCTGGACGCCGTCGCGCTCGCCGACGGTGCGGCACTCGGCGCCGCCGAGGACGAGGCCGAGGACGAGGCTGACGACGAGGACGCGTCGTCCGAGCCGTCCGAACCGCCGCAGCCCGCGACGAGGACCGCGCCGGAGGCGGTGGCGATGACCGCGGCGGACGACAGTACCCCGCGTCGGGTCGCGGGACCGCCCGCCGGGCCGGCGCCCCGCCCGGTCGCCGCCGCACGCTGGTCCCGCGGCGTGAGCCGGACCTCCCGGGCGTGCTGGGCGAGGTCGTCGAGAGTGGTCATGGGTCCGCTCCTTGCGGGTCGGTGGCCAGGGTCGATTCACGCACCCGGATGACACGCAGCCGCGCGCCGGCCGGTTCACCCCGGAACGCGGCGTTTTCCAGCCACAGCCCTCGCACAGGCCGCACAGCCGCCGCTCAGGTCGGTGACGCGGCGCAAACCCGTGGCTGAGCGGACAGTAGCAGATCAGCGACGCTGAGCACCTCTGCCCGCACCGGCGGTACGCTGCCCGTCCCGCCATTTCGGCGAGCACGGCGCCGACGGCGGTGTCGGCGGCAGTGTCGGGAGTAGCGTCGAACGGGTGCATCCTCGGCGCGGAATCCACAATCCGAGCTCCGGTACGCCGCCGCGGCATCCACTGTCGGTGCGGCGGACCCTCACCCTGGAGACCCGCTATCCAGGCGGTCTGCGCGGCGGGATCCAGGTCCGTGGCCTGGGACGGGACCTGGTGACCCGGGCCGACGGCTCGATCATCGTGGCCGCCGAGGAGACCCTGACCCTCGAGATCGAGGAATTCGGACGGCGGACGGTGGCTGCGGTCCACACCACCCCGCCGGTACCGGAACTCGCCGGGCTGGTCGGCGCGCGCACGAGCGGCGGGTTCCGCACCCGGCTCGCCGAGGTCGCGCCGCGGCTCGCGGACACGCACCCGGTGCTCGCCGCCCTGCTCGACGACCTCCCGGTCGCCGTGCTGGTCAGCGGCATGGCCCGGCTGGACGCCCCGCCGTCGCCGGCCCCCTCGGCGGCTTCCCCGAACGCTCTGGTCCCGGCGGCGTCCCCGGCTTCGGCCGCCCCAACCGGCTCGGTGGCGCCGGCGGCATCGGCGGACCCGGCGATCCTGGCCGCGGCGTTGGCACGCGGTGCCGACCAGTGTGCCGGCTGGCGTCGCGGCGCCACCATCATGCTGGAGATCGAGACGTCCGGGCGCGCGCCGGCTCCCACCGGCCCGGACGCGCCGTCGCTGCGCTCCCCCGACGATCCGCTGGCCTGGCACGCGGGCGCGCTCGACCCGATGGCGCCGCGCACGTCGCGCCGTCACCGCCGCATCGACCTGATCGCCGCGGGCCCCGGCCCGTCGCCGACCGCCGGCCCCGGCCCGTCACCGATCGGCGAGGCCCCCGGCCCGTCCACCGGGCGCGAGACGGGCGCACCGGCCGGCGAGTTCACCGTGGAATCGCTGTTCCGCGACAGCTTCCAACCGGACGACGGAGCACAGATGGTCGTGCACGAGTACGAGGTGCACGGGGCGATGGACCCGCGCTCCACCCGGTTCACCCGGCTCGCGGCGACGCCGCGGGTGCTGCCCTGGATCGAGTGCCCCGAGGCCGTGCCCAGCGCCGCCTGGCTGGTCGGGCAGCCCGCGCACACCGCCCGCGCGTCCGTGCGCCGCGACTTCGCCGGCCCCCCGACCTGCACCCACCTCAACGACACCCTGTGCCATCTGGCGGACCTCCCCGCCCTCGCGGTCCTGCTCGCACGGCACACCGGCCGGCCCGACCCCGGGTGAGCCGCCCGCGGCAGGTCCGAGACCGGCACACCGGCCGGCGGAAGCCCCGCCCGCAGACGCCTCAAGGGCGTCTCGTCCGGGCGCCTGCGCGCCCGCTACGCAGTTCGGACCCACCACGACCACCTTTGGTCGCCGTCCTACTTCGCCGCGTCGTGCGGCGGCGCACCACCCGACATCATCCGCCAGTACGTCCAGTCCCAGCGCACCCCGACCCAACCCCGCCGTGAACGACGGGGCATGCGGTCGGTACCGGGTCAGTCCGATCCGGGCCCGGGAGCCTCAGCCAGCGAATGGGGCTGGGTCGGCGGGAGGGGCTGGGCCGGAGAGAGGCTGAGCCGGCAGATGGGGCTGGTCGAGCCGAGGGGACGCTGCCGGCGGGTGGGACGCTGCCGGCGGGTGGGGCTCTGCCGGCGGGTGGGTGGTGGCTCGGCGGGCGCGGGCGGCCCATCGACCGTCGTCGTGGCGCACGTCGATCGGGTGATCGAAGCAGGCGGAGATGTTCTCCGAGGTGACGGTCGCGCGCGCAGATCCGGTGGCGGTCAGCCGGCCGCCGGCCAGCAGGGCCGCGTGGGTGGTGACGGTGGGCAGTTCCTCGAGGTGGTGGGTGACCAGGATGCAGGACAGCTCCGGGTCGGTGCGGGGCAGTGCGTCGAGGGTCGCCAGAAGCTGCTCGCGGGCGGCGATGTCCAGGCCGGTGGCCGGTTCGTCCAGCAGGAGCAGCCTGGGCCGGCAGACGAGCGCGCGGGCGAGCAGCGCACGGCCGCGCTCGCCCTGGGACAGGGTCGGCCAGCGGTCACCGCTCCTGGCGGCGAGCCCGAGCGTGGCGATGAGCCGCTCGGCGTGCTCGACCTCGTCCGCATGGGGCTGCCACCGGGGCGGCGTCTCGATCGAACCGGTCAGGCCGGTCAGGACGACGTCGCGCACGCGCAGCGGGGAACGCAGCGGGTGCCGGGGGTTGACATGGCCGATGACCCGGCGCAGCCGCGCGAGCTCGACGTGACCGAGCCGCTCGCCCGGGACGTGGACGGTGCCGGTGCTGGGATGGGCCACCGCACCGCACATGCTCAGCATCGTGCTCTTGCCCGCGCCGTTGGGACCGATCAGCGCCCAGAACTCTCCGCGCCGCACCGTCATCGAGACCTCGTGCAGGATCGGGCGCCCGTCGCGCCGAAACGAGACGTCCCGCAGCTCGAGAACGGCCTCGAGCAGCCCTCCGTGCCCGCCCGTCGAGGTCGGGCCGGGGTCAGTGACACTCACGGTTCCACCCTCGCATCGGCCGTGGTCCCGCGGCACACCGCCTCCCACCTCGCTGGACTGGTGCCCGACCCGGGGCCCTGCTGGTACCGCGCCACCCACCCGCACGGTGTCGTATCCACGACAGCACGCTCCGTGTAACCCGGGGTGCTATTGCATGGTGTGCGCGAGACATGGAGCGGACCCGGCGACACGTCGTGCCCGGGACGGCCCGGGCGTCCAGACGGCCCGGCGGACGGCAGAGGCGGTGGCAGCCGGTGCGGGACGGCGAGCCGCGGTTCGGACGCAGGTCTGGATGGCGGATGCCCGGCATGACCCGCCCGGCGCGTCATCCGCGCACCGCCGACCCGACAGACCTTCCTGACCCCGCCGTTCCCGGTGGCCCCGCTGTTCCTGGTGGCCCCGCTCATCCCGCTGTTCCTGGTGGCCCCGGTGGTCCTGGTGGCCCCGGTGGTCCTGGTGGCCCCGGTGGTCCCGGCCTTGCCGCCTCCACCGACAGGGCCGGGGGCATGCGCGGGGCTACTGGCGCCGGGGGCACCCGCACCAGCGCCGAGTCCGGGATCACCCATGCGACCGGTGGCCTCCGCGGCGGCGGAACAGGACCATACCTTCGCGTTGTCGGCCCCGGAGACACATACGCGAGCGTCAGCTCGCCTTCTCGCGCGAACGACTCCGCGCAAGACAACCCTGCCGACATCCCCCGCCCCCCGGACACCGCACGCTCGCCGGACAGCACTGCGGCCTATCCGAGCTGGGAGGAGATCTACCGCGACAACGTCGACCGGGTCTATCGGATGATGTTCGCGAAGGTCGGCAACCGGGCCGACGCCGAGGACCTGACCGCCGAGGTCTTCACGACCGCGCTGCGCCCGCTGCGGGTCTCGGCCAGCGTCGGGGAGGTCCGCGCCTACCTCAACGCCGTCGCCCGGACCGCGCTCGCCGCGCACTGGCGCCGCACCCTCGGCGTCCCGGTCACCACCCTGGACGCCGAGCAGATGGAGGCGGCGATCGCCGAGTCCGGCCGGGCCGAGGACCTGGGCGGACCAGGCAGCACCGACGGGCATCCCGACGACGTCAACCGCGGTTCCGGCGCCCGCGGCGGCCTGCCTGCCGACGGTACCGGCGCGGAAAGCCGACACCGGCGACGCGGGGAGCATTCTGGCCACGGACCGCTCGCCGACGCCACCGCCGCCGGTCAGGCCGGCCCGGTCGGGAGCTCCGCGGCGCAGGCCGAGGAGATCCTGGCGGCGCTGTCCCCGCGCTACCAGCAGATCCTTCGGCTACGGTTCCTGGAATCCCGGACGATCCGGGAGGCGGCGAGCGAGCTCGGGGTCAGCGTGGCGAACGCGAAGGTCCTGCAGCACCGGGCGCTGCGCAAGGCGGCCCAGATCTCCCAGACCGCCGAGCCCGCCCGGACCACCGCAGCGGCCCAGGCGAGCGCGACGGCCCGGGCCGCGCGGGCATCGCGGGGAGGGAAGGCGTGATGCGGCGCGGGACGCACCGTTTCGTCGAGGACCTGCTGCGTGGACGCCGTCCTCGACCGTTCGCCGCCAGCCCGCAGGACGCCGCCGAGCTTCGCACGGCCATCACCCTGCGTGCCTCGGCGCCCGGCGCCGACGCTCCGAGCTCGGACTTCCTCGCCGATCTGCATCGCCGCCTCGCCGCCGGCATGGACGCCGAGGGTCCGTCCGCCGCCGGCCCCGCCGGCCCCGCCCGCCCCGCCCGCTCCTCAGTGGCCGGGCCGACCGTCCCTTCACCCGCCGATCGCGGCCTGGCCGCCGGACGTGACCTGACCGCGGGCACCGGCGGCACCGTGGATACGAGCGGCACCGTGGCGTCGACGGGTTCGTTCGCCGATGACCCTGCGTTCCGCCGGGATCGGGATCGGGAACGAGAACGAGACGACCGGCGGGCCGGGAGCAGGCGACGGTTCGTCGGGGTCACCTCTGTCGCAGCCGCGGCGGCCACCGTCGGCGGCGTGGTCGGGGCATTCGTCCAGCGGATCTTCACCTCTGCTGACGCCCAGACGACACCGAGCGCCGAGGCGGACACGCTGATGCCGGCCAGCGCGATCTGGTCGACGGTCGCGACCAGCCAGGAGCTGCCCGAGGGGGGCGTGCGCGCCTTCGACGTGGGGACGGTGACCGGCTACGTGCGCCGCAGCGGTGGGCAGGTGCGGGCCGTGTCGGGCGTGTGCACCCACCAGGGCTGCCAGCTGGCGCTGGACGCGGCGGCGAGTCGACTGAACTGCCCCTGCCACCGCACCTCGTTCTCCCTTTCGGGCGAGGTCGTGCATTCGCAGCTGCGCACACCGCCGCGTACCCTGCCGGACATTCAGGTGCGCGAGCTCTCCGGCGTGGTCCAGGTGTATTCCCCGCCGCGCCCGGCGTGACGGGTAACGGGTCTTTCCCGCGGGCCTGGATGTGTAACCAGTAGCCCTATTGAGAGACGAGAAGTCCGCACCGATGCGGACCACGACATCCAAGGCCCGCACCGGGCCGGAACGGTTTTGTGGTGACAGCTCAGTCTCAAGTATGGTGGCGACGCGCGCCGTTCTCCGGCGTCGTTCTCGCGACGGTGGCGCTTACCGTTCTCGCCGCCTGCGGATCGTCCGGAAACAACACGGCCGCCGCCGCGCCTCCCGCAGCGGCCGCGACCGCCGCCGCTGGCACGACCGACCCGGCGGCCGCCACACCGGGAATGCAGCCCTCCGCAGGTTCGATGCCAGGAATGCAGATGCCCGCAGGCGCCAGAGCGTCCGATCCGGCGGCCCAGGCACCGGTGTCGGGGACCACCGTCGACATCAGGAACTTCGCGTTCTCGCCGGCGAACCTCACCGTCCGGGTCGGCACCACGGTCGCCTGGACGAACCGGGACGCCGACGCGCACACCGTCGTCAGCACGAACGGCCCACTGCACTCGCCGACCCTGAACACCGGCGACACCTACAAATACACGTTTGCCAAGGCGGGATCCTATTCCTACCTGTGCTCCATCCACCCGTTCATGGTCGGCACCGTGGTGGTGACCGCGTGACCGGCGGACAGGAGGGCCCGGGCCAGGACAGGCCTGACCAGGACAGTGCCGCCCGGGACAGCGCCGCCCGGGACCAGGCCGCCCGGGGGCACGAGCAACCGGCCGCCGGCCGGGGATTCTCGCGACGCCAGCTCGCCCGGCACGCCACGTGGTTCGGCGCGGCCGTGGCGCTCACGGTCGTCGGCGGCGAGGTGACCCGGCACGTGGTGAACGACGACCACGGCGACGCCGCCACAGCCGGCGTGGCCGCCGCGCCCGACCTGCGGTTCGTCCAGATCAGCGACAGTCACCTGGGGTTCCACGGAACCGCCAACCCGGATGTCACCACCTCGTTCCAGCGGGCGATCAACCAGGTCAACGCGCTGCCCTACCGGCCGGACTTCGTCCTCCACACCGGCGACATCAGCCATCTGTCCACCCCGGCGCAGTTCGACCAGGCCAAGCAGATGATGTCGGGTCTGCGCACCGGAATGGTCTACACGGTGCCCGGCGAGCACGACTCCGTCGATGACGGCGGGCGCCAGTACCTCGCCACCTTCGGCGCCGGGACCCGAGGCCAGGGCTGGTACAGCTTCGACGTGCGCGGGGTACATTTCATCTCGCTGGTGAACACGTTCGCCCTGGAGGCGCTCGGCCATCTCGGCACCGACCAGATCGATTTCGTCCGCAAGGATGTGGCCGGCCTTTCGAGTGACACGCCGATCGTCGTGTTCAGCCACATCCCGCTGTTCGCCATGTACCCGAAGTGGGGCTGGGGAACAGACGACTCCGCCACCGTCCTCGCCCTGCTGAAGCGCTTCTCCTCGGTGACCTGCCTGAACGGTCACGTCCACCAGCTGTTCACCAAACGGGAGGGAAACGTGACGTTCCACAGCGCCACCACAACAGCCTATCCCCTCCCCCATCCCGGCCAGGCACCTGCGCCCACCCCGCAGACGCTGCCCCCGGGGAAGCTCGCCGGTGCCCTCGGCATCCGCGAGGTCGCCTACCATCCCGGCAATCCCGCCCTCACCGTCACCGACACCCGGCTCGCGTAGGCCGCCCGGCAGCACATGCCGGCTGCCAGCAGGTGGTGGCCCTTTGGCGTCGCTCCGCCAGAAATACCGTGGAAATCGAGCCGTCTGGCCCTCGGGTGTCCGGCCTTCCTTCCCGGACACCCGGACCTCCGGCACTTTCCACCCGGCCGCGCCGCCAGGTTGAGTGGATTCCGTCGGGCCTCTACTGTGAAAGCGAGTCCTTCGATGAGCTCTTATGACACCATCGGCGGCGCGAAGGCCGTCGAGGCCGCCGTCGACGACTTCTATGTCCGGGTGACGGCCGACCCGCAGCTCGCCCCCTTCTTTGCCGGCAAGGACATCCCCTCCCTCAAGATCCACCAGCGCGCGTTCATCGCCGCCGCGATCGGCGGCCCCGAGACCTACTCCGGCCGCGCTATCCCGGCCGTCCACGCCTCGCTGCACATCAACAACGCCCAGTTCGACGCGGTCGTGAACCACCTGCTCGCGGCCCTGTCCAGCCTCGGCGTCCCCGCCCCCACCGCAGGCGACATCGGCGCCGCCCTCGCCCCGCTGCGCTCCGAGATCGTCACCGCGTAACCGCACCGCACCGTCTCGGACCCACGGCCCACAGACGCCCGGGTCGGGCCTGGGCATCGCCCCGACCCGGGTCCGCAGCCCGCCGTCCGCCGTCCGCGACCTCGAGCATCCAGGCCGCTGGTTTCGAGCCGCCAGGCCGGGACCCCCGCCGCGGGATGCGGTTCCGCGCAACCGCGGGGCCTTGCCTGGCCGACCGAGTCCGGCGCGATCTGCCCTCGGCCCGTCACCGGCCATGCGACCGCGAGACGACGTCCGCCGCCGATTCCGTAGAGTTGCGATCAGTGGCGCGTGATCTGGCAGGAGAGTGGGCGGTGGCTCGCACGTTCGGGACGGCCGGGCCTTGCGTGCCTCGACCTCCCCACCGGCCATCTTGTGATCTTCGACCAGCGACCCGCCGAACGCGGACGCGTCAGCACCGAGCTGGGCACCCAGATCGCCACCAGCCCCACCAGCCCCACCGGACGCACCATCGCAGTCATCCGCGTCTGAATGCCCTGGCCAAGCCCAAGGCCGTACCTCGAATAGGAGATCGAACTCACTGACAACCGATCCACCTGGGTGCGGATCTGGAAGGTGGTGGCACATGCGATTCGTGGGTGTGCGGGACGGGCGGCGGGTCCTGGTCGGACTGGTGCTGGAGGCGAGTTCAGCGGACTCATCTGTGCCGGTCCGGCCGGGGCCGGGCACCCGGGTGGACGTGCTGACCGAGGTGGACGACTTCTACGACGATCTCCCCGGATGGACGCGCACAGCACGGCGCGCCCTCGCTGCTCAGGACGTCGTGGCCCAGTCGGCTGGGGACGCCGGCCCGTTTCCCGCGCGCCGGCTGGGCGACGGTGAGCTGGTGCCGCCCGTCCGGGCGGGGGCACGGATCCTCGGGATGGGACTGAACTATCACGACCATGCCGCCGAGACGGGGCTGGCGGTGCCGAAGTACCCGCCGCTGTTCGCACGGTGGACGGCGTCGCTGTGTTTCGACGGGACGCCGGTGCCCGTCCCGCCGGCCGAGCGGGGGCTGGACTGGGAGGGTGAGCTCGCCGTGGTGGTCGGCGCGGCGCTCACCGATGTCGACGAGGCGACCGCGGCGGACTCGGTGTTCGGCTATGCCGTGTTCAACGACCTGAGCGCGCGGCGGGCCCAGGGCTCCTCGGCGCAGTGGACGCTCGGCAAGAACGCCGACCGCAGCGGTCCGATGGGCCCCGTGGTGACCGCCGACGAGGTCGGCCCGTTCGCCGGGATCGGCGGGACCGACAGCGGCGGCAAGGCCAGCGGGGGCGGGGATCCGGCTTCGGGGCTGCGGCTGGTCACCACCGTCAACGGCGAGGTCGTCCAGGACGGCAACACCGCCGACATGATCTTCTCGGTCGGTCGGATCCTCTCCTTCGTCAGCCGCACCCTCACGCTGAACCCCGGCGACGTCCTGATCACCGGCACTCCAGCCGGGGTCGGCTACACCCGTACGCCGCCCCGCTACCTGCACCCCGGCGACACCGTCGAGGTGACCATCGACCGCCTCGGCACGATCCGCTCCCCCGTCGTCGACTCCACCCACCGCCCCTGAGCCCAGCACCCACGCTGGACACCCGCACCGCACCCACCGCACCGCACCGCACCGCACCCACGGTCACGTCCCGCGACGAGCGGCCGGGCAAGATCCCGCCAAACAGGTCACCGTGGGGGGCAAATCGGACACGAATGCCCCCACAACGACCTGTTTGGATCTTAAGCGAGCGGGAGCTCGGGTTCGCCGTCACGGACCGTGAAACTGGCGGTCGAGACGGTCGAGGCGGTAGTTGAGGGAGGCGCATCGCGGCTGGGGGCCGGCGCGGACGTGACCCGCGTCCCGCTCGGCCGGCCGAGCGGTGTCAGGACCATCTTTATCCCGCTCTGGCGAGTCGGGGGGTGTCCGCCGTCAGCCGACAAAACGATCACGGTCGTCCCAAAGGGGGCGGTGGAGGACAGGACCGCGGGGGCCGAACGGGGACCGGCCGGCGGGTAGGGTGGCCGGCGGAGGTAGCGACTCGGATGCTCGTACTCCATGCCCTGTGGGGTCCGGACGGCCCATGGTTGTGGGCCGAGGATGTCGACCGCACGCTGCCGGACCCCGCCGCAGCAGCGGGTGGTCAGACACGGGAACCCGGGCGGCGGGTCGGGAGCACTCATCCCTTCGCGGCACCGCTCACCGCGCTCATGCGGCTGGACGCGCTGCGCCCTCACTCTGGAATGCCGCCCGCCACCGGGGGCGTGGACATCCTGCTGCTCAGTGATAGTGCCGGACCGCTACCTTCCCCGATCGTCGCCGGGCTCCGCAGCGACACCGACCCGCATGGCGGCGCCGTCCAGCGCGGCGTTGCCAGGGCGGGCGAGTCTGATGCGCAGCCGTCGCCGCGCTGGTGGCGGGTGCCGGCGATCCGGCTGGATCTGGGTGGGGGGACGGGCCTGTCGCGTGGCGGCGGCGTGGGCTGGGTCGCTGGCGCATCGTTGCGTTTTTTCGTGGAAATCTGCGACTTCGCGGCGGATCTCGTCGACCGCGGCCGCCTGCTACCCGACGTCATCCTGACGGCGGACGGCCCCGAAGGCCGCTGGACGCCGTTTCTCGCTGGCGCGGACCTGCAACGCCTCACGACGCTCCGCGACGCTATGCCTCCCGGCTTTCCCCTCGGCGATACTCAGCCGACCAACACGAGCATCAACCCGCAAAAATCCGTTGGCTCGCCGATTTCAACACACCGTCCCGAAAAAGGCCCGCAAAGGCGCAGACAGGACGCTCTCAGCAAAGGCACGGCATCGGTGCCAGGTACGACGCCGACGACGGATGCGTCTGCGACGGCGTCCACCACTCCGGACGGCGCACTGCGCGCGTCCCTCGCCGCCGCGGTGGACGCGCAGGCTCGCCAACGGATCGCCGCCGCGAAGCTGGCCACCGTGAGCGCCGCGGCGGACGAGGTCAGCCGCGGGTGGGTGGCCGCGCTCCACGGCGAGCCACGGTTCACCGGGCCCGGGGACGCAGTCCGTGAGCTTGCCGAGCGAGTCGCGCGGTGGCGGGCGCGCGGTGGAACGGCGCCATCCACCGTCGTGTGTTTCCGGTTGCACGAGCCGAACGACGCGGCCGATCCCGAGGCGGGCTGGCGGGTCGAGTTCCTGGTCCGGCCGGCGTCCGAGCCGAGTCTGCTCGTCGACGCCGAGCGGGTCTGGGACGGCCGGGCCGACCGGCTCGCCGTCTGGTCGACGCATCCGCAGGACACCCTGCTGGCCGCACTCGGCCGGGCCGCCGAGGTCTGGCCGCTGGTGCGGCGCGCGCTGCTCGAGGCGAGACCCACGGGCGTGACGCTGGATGTGGCGGAGGCGTACGCGTTCCTGCAGTCCGCGGACGAGCTGGAGCAGTCCGGTTTCGAGGTGCTCGTGCCGACGTTCTGGCGCCGGCCGGCGCGGGTGGGGCTCGCGCTGTCGGTGCGGGCGGTCAACCCGGTGGTCGCCAGTGTGCGGGATGCGGCGATGAGCCTCGACGAGATGGTCGACTTCCGCTGGGAGGTGTCGCTCGGCGGCGAGCGCCTGAGTCGCGCGGAGCTAGCCGAGCTCGCCGCGGCGAAACTGCCGCTGGTGCGGGTCCGCGGCCGATGGACCAGACTCGACCCGGCTCTGCTCGCCGCCGGCCTCGACCGCACCCGCCGCGCGGCCACCGGCCGGATGACGGCCCGCGCCGCCCTGCGCCATGCCGGCCTGCGCCTGCCCACCGGCACCACGAGCACCACCGGCCCCACCGGAACGACCGGAACCATGAGCACCACTGGCCCCATCAGCACCACGATGGACGATCTTGACGTTGAGGTGCGGGCGGACGGGTGGCTTGGTGCGTTGCTGGGGGGGCCGCTCGGTGACCCGTCCGCGCACGAGGTCGTCGAGTTCGTGGAGGCGCCGGCGGGGCTGGCGGTGACGTTGCGGCCCTACCAGCGGCGGGGGCTGGCGTGGCTGGCGTTCCTGGACCGGCTGGGTGTGGGGGCGCTGCTCGCGGACGACATGGGTCTCGGCAAGACCGTCCAGGTGCTCGCGCTCGAGCTGCACACCCGCCACGCGGACACCCGTCAGGCAGCATCGGTCGAGTCCGGCCTCGGTCGACGCGAGATCGGGGCGCGTGCGGCGGCCGGGCGCCGGGCGCCGACGCTGGTGGTGTGCCCGACCTCCGTGGTGGGGCACTGGGTGGACGAGGCGGCCAGGGCGGCGCCGGGGCTGCGGGTGCTCGTGCACCACGCGTCCGACCGGGCGCGGGGCGCCGGGCTCGCGCGGCAGGCCGCCGCGCACGATCTGGTGATCACCACCTATGCGGTCGTGCGCCGGGACGCGGCAAGTCTCGCTGCGGTCGACTGGGACCGGCTCGTCCTCGACGAGGCGCAGCAGATCAAGAACAGCGGCACGCAGCTGGCCCAGGCCGTGCGGCAGCTCCCCGCACGCCACCGGGTCGCGCTCACCGGCACGCCCGTGGAGAACCGGCTCGCCGACCTGTGGTCGATCATGGACGTGCTCAATCCCGGCCTGCTCGGCAGCGCCTCGCGGTTTCGCGCCCGTTACGCGGTGCCGATCGAACGGTACGAGGACGGCGCCGCCACCGAGCGGCTGCGTGCCCGCGTCCGTCCCGTGATGTTGCGCCGGGTGAAGACGAACCCGGCGGTGCTCGCCGAGCTGCCCGAACGTACGGAGCTTCGGGAGCTGTGCACGCTGAGCGCCGAGCAGGCCTCGCTGTACCGGGCGGTGCTCGACGACATGCTCGACCGGCTCGCCGACACCTCGCCGGCGCGGCGCAAGGGGGTCGCGCTCACCGCGATCACCCGGCTCAAACAGGTGTGCAACCATCCGGCGCACCTGTTGGACGACGCATCCGCGCTGCCCGGACGCTCCGGCAAGCTCGCCCGGGTCGAGGAGGTGCTCGACCAGGTGATCACCGGCGGCGAACGGGCGCTGTGTTTCACCCAGTACGCCCGGTTCGGTGCCATGCTCGCGCCCTACCTGGCCGGGCGCCACAACGTCGAGGTGGCGTTCCTGCACGGCGGCACCCCGCGACGCGAACGGGACGCGCTGGTGCGACGGTTCCAGGGCGGCGACGGCCCGGGGATCTTCCTGCTGTCCCTGCGTGCCGGCGGTACCGGCCTGACGCTGACGGCGGCCAACCATGTGCTGCACCTGGACCGCTGGTGGAACCCGGCGACCGAGGCGCAGGCCACCGACCGGGCGTACCGGATCGGCCAGCGACGCGGCGTGCAGGTCCGCACGTTCGTCTGCATGGGGACGCTCGAGGAACGCGTCGACCGGATGCTCGCCGACAAGAGCGCGCTCGCGCGGACCATGGTCGGCAACGGCGAGTCGTGGCTCGCGTCGCTGTCCACCGAGCAGCTGCGTGACCTGTGCGTCCTCGCCCCCGAGGTACTCGATGCCTGACGGACCGAGCCGGGACGACCGGTCGAACCGGGAGAGCTCCGCTCACTCGGCCTGGTCCCGACGTTTCCTCACGCTGATCGAGGACCTCGGCATGACCGCGGCGCTACGCGACGGCCGGCGCCTCGCCCGCACCGACGCCGTGCTCGACCTGCGCCGCACCGGCAACCTGGTCGTCGCCCGGGTCCGCCATCCCGACGCCGACGCCCACACCCGTCCCACCACCCGTGCCCGTCCCGACGTCGACGCTCGTCCTAACGCCCACACTCGTCCCGACGCCCATGCCCGTCCCGACGCCGACGCTCGCCCCGCCGAGATCCACAAGGCGCGGCTCGCGGTGCGCACGTTCACCGGTGGGGACTGGGCTCGGATCGAGCGGGCCCTGGCCAGCCGGGCCGGCTATGCGGCGTCGCTGCTGGCCGGGATGGTGCCGCCGGAGATCGACCGGCTGTTCGCCGCGCTCGGGCTGTCGCCGCTGCCGACCGGCGCCGACGACCTGGCGATGGACTGCACCTGTACCGACTGGCAGCGGCCCTGCGCCCACCTGGCCGCCGCCTGCCACGCCCTCGCCCGCCATCTCGACCACGACCCGTTCGAGCTGCTCGCCCTGCGCGGACGCGAGCGTGACGTCCTGCTCGACAGCCTGCGCACCTACCGCACCGTCCCCGTCCCCGCCCCCGAGGCCGCCGAGCCGCCCAGCGCGCCCGCGGGACGGCGGATGGCGCGGGAGCACAGCACGGCCGGAATACGCGGTACGGCGACGCTGCTCGACCAGTGTGGACCGCTTCCGGCCCACAGCGATGCGGGGAACGACGCCGCGGGAGCGGCCGGTACACCGGAATCAGTCAGCGGGGTGGTGACAGCCGACTCCCACGGCACCGACAGGATGGTCGCAGACCTGCGGATTCTGCTGCGGCCAGCCTATGCTGCTTTCCGGTCGCAACGTCGCACCGAGGACTGAACGTACATTCCGCGACCCCCGGCCGACGGGCAGCCAACAGGCACCCTCCGGCGCGAGCAGAAATGTCCGGACGCGGCCATCTGATCCAACGGAGGCCACGATATCCTTGTTTTCCGGGCTTCGGTGGGTGCAGAGCCGGCGGCGGGGGGACCCGATGGCGAAGGTGTTCGTCAGTTACGCGCGTCAGGACGCCGCCATCGGCGAGGAGACGAGCCGGCGGATTGTCGATGCCGGGCATCAGGTCTTCCTCGACACCGACGAGCATCGGGGTGTGTGGATTGGTCAGGACTGGGAAGAGCGGCTGTACGAGGAATTGCGGTCTGCCGACGCCCTGGTCGCCATCATCACCGCGCAATACGCGGCCTCGCCGTGGTGCCTGGCCGAGGTGGCGGTCGTCCGTTCCCGCGGCGCGGTCGTGCTGCCGCTGCTGGCGGAGCCGGGCGTCCGGTTTCGGCTCCTCGGTTCGCTGCACTATCTGGACTATTCCGCCGACCCCGAGCGGGCGATGCGGGCGGTTCTCGAGGCCCTCGTCCGCATCAATCTCGGCAGTGGTCGCGGCTGGTCACACGGCCGCAATCCCTATCCCGGCCTGGAGCCGTTCTCCGACGACCGGCGCGCCGTCTTCTTCGGCCGGGAAGGCGAGACGCAGCACATTGTTCATCAGCTTACGACGAGCATCTCCGGAGAGCATCGACTCGTGCTCGTCACGGGGCCGTCGGGCGTCGGCAAGTCGTCGGTGCTGCGGGCCGGGGTCGGCCCGGCGGTCCTGGACCTGGCGCACTGGCGCGCGCTGCCGGCGTTCACCCCGGGCGACGATCCGATCGGGGCGCTGGCAGGCGCCCTGCTCATCACCGCGCACCGGCTGAACCTCGGCTGGCACCGTGAGGACGTGCTGGACCGGCTGCGCGACGCCCGGTCGTTATCGAGGCTGGTCGACGAGATGCTGGCCGCGCGGCCACCGGCCGAGCACCTGCTCCTCGCGATCGACCAGTTCGAGGAGCTGCTGACCATCACCTCGGAGCAGCGCCGAGGCCAGTTCGCCGCGCTGCTCGGCGGTGCGCTGGAACGGCGGCTGCGGATCGTCGCGGCGTTCCGGTCCGAGTACGACCGGACGTTCGCGTCCGATCCGGCATTGCGGGCCCTGCCGGTGACCAGGTTCCCGCTGGAACCACTGGACCCGTTGCAGTTACGCGCCGTGATCGAGCGACCGGCGCGGGAGGCGGGCCTGCGCATCAACGAAGGTCTGCTCATCCGCATGGTCGCCGACACGGTGACCGGTATGGCCCTGCCGCTGCTGGCGTTCACGCTGTGGAAACTCGCCGCGGACCTGGACCGGGGTGACGAGATCAGCGGGCTGCGCTACTCCGATCTCGGCGGCGTGCGGGGCACCATCGTCCATCAGGCCGACCAGGCCCTCGCCGAGGCGACCCGCGCGGGCGCCGCCACCGAGGAGCAGGTGCTCACCAGTCTGCTGCGGCTGGTCTCGTTCGACGACTTCGGTCTGCTCATCTCGGAACGCGTCGACGCCAGTTATCTGTCGGCGCCGCACCGGGCCCGGCTCGAGCCGTTCGTCGCGCGGCGCCTCGTGATCACCGACGTCATCAATGGCCACACCGTGTACAGCGTCGCCCATCAGGCCTTCCTGACCGCCTGGCCTCCCTTGGAGGGACGGATCGAGGCCGAGCGGGACGTGCTGCGCCGGCAACGCCAGATCGAGCGCGACGCCCGGCACTGGCGCGAGGCCGGCCGGCCCACGTCCCTGCTGTGGACCCGCCCCCAACTCCGGGCCTTCGTGAGCGCCACCCCACCACGCGTGCGCACCGACGAGGGCGACGGCAACGACCAGAGCCGCACCGACGACGGGGACGGCATCAACGACCAGAGCGGCACCGACGACGGGGACGGCGACAACCACGAGGGCGGCGAGGACGAGGCCGGCGACGACGGGATTCGACCTGACGGGGACGACGCCGCAGGCGTCGCGGCCGGCTCGCATGGGCGGGAAGGATCGACGGCCGGGGCGCGGCGTGGCGGTCCGTGGGCCCGGTCGGGCCGGCGGCGATGGGGACGACGACGGCGGTCGGGGCGGCAGGCGCGGGAGCAGGTGGGCCGGCGGACGCATCAGGCGTCGGCGAGCCCGGGGCTGACCCCGGATGCCGTGGAGTTCCTGCAGGCGAGTATCCGCCGCGACCGTCGACTGCGCGCTCGGGCGATCGCCGTTCTGTCGTCGCTGTTGGTGGCGGCGCTGCTCGCCGCCGTCGTCGCGACCGTCTACAGCCGCACGGCGCTGCACGAGCGGCGGCTGGCGGTCAGCCGGGGGCTGATCCAGGAGGCGATCACCCTGCGCCAGAGCGACCCGAGGGTCTCGCTGCTGCTCAGCATCGAGGCATACCGGATCGCGCCGACCGTGGCCGCCCGCGGGAACCTGCTCAGCGCCCAGGCCAGCTACTACGCCGACACGGTGGATGCCGACACGGTGGATGCCCACACCGCGGGCACCCACACGGCGGGCCCTGACACCCCGGACGCCGGCGCCCCGCCGAGCCCGGCGGGGCCGGTGCACGCGGTGGCCTACGCGCCCGCGTCGAGGCACCAGATGGCCACCGCCGGCCACGACGGAGCGGTCCGGGTCTGGGACACCGGCGCCACCCACCGGCCCCCGACCGCGGTCCTCTGGCATGACAGCCCGGTGTACTCGGTGGCGTTCAGCCCGGATGGCCAGCGGCTGGCCACCGGCGAGCAGGACGGCACCGTGAGCCTGTGGGACGTCGCGACCGGGCGGCTTCTGCGCCGCGGCCCAGCCTCCGGCGAGGCGGCCGACCAGGTCGCGTTCGCGCCGGGCGGTGATCTGCTGGCCGTCGCCTCGGCGAGCGGGCGGATCGAACTGCTGGGGACCTCCCGGCTGGAGCCACGCGCGAGCGCGCGGGTCGGGCCCGGACCGGTGCAGACCGCGGCGTTCAGCCGCAGCGGGGCGTTGCTCGCCGCCGCCGGCGCCGACGACACCATTTCGATCTTCCAGACCTCGTCGCTGCTCGCGTCCGCGAAGGAGGGCTCCTCCGCGCGTCCCCAGGTTCGGGTGCTGGGCGGGCACACCGGCACGGCCCGTGCGGTGGCCTTCTCACCCGCCTCCTCCCCCGGAGGCGACGTGCTGGCGGTCGGGAGTGACGACCGGTCGGTGCGGCTGTGGCGGGTGCCCGGCACCGGCCGGCCGATCCCCGTCGCGACGTTCGTCGGGCATACCGGTCCGGTCGACACGGTGGCCTTCTCGCCGGACGGCGGCGTGCTCGCCAGTGGAGCGGACGACGGCTCCGCGCGGATCTGGGACGTCGGGGCACGGACGGGCCTTTCGGCACTGTCCGGACCGTCGAGGTCCGTGCTGTGCCTGGCCTTCAGCCCCGACGGGCGCACCCTGGCCGGGGCGGGCGCCGACGGCGTCACCGGGCTGTGGCACATCTCCCGCCCGGTTTCGCGCGACCAGGCGCCGATCGTGGCCTCGGTCGCCCTCACCCGCGGTGCCAACCCGAACCTCCCAGCCAACCCGAACGGCACGGCCAACCCGAACGGCACGGCCGGCGCGGATGGCGCGCGTGGCGCGAGCACGGATGGCGCGCGTAGCGCGTCCAGCCAGCTCGCG
Source organism: Frankia sp. AiPa1 (assembly GCF_023243075.1). Lineage (GTDB taxonomy): Bacteria > Actinomycetota > Actinomycetes > Frankiales > Frankiaceae > Frankia. The sequence continues at coordinate 18,950 of NZ_JALKFZ020000187.1, forward strand.
GCGACCGCGGGAGCCGACCGTACGGTCAGGCTGTGGCGGCTCGACCCGCCCGCCTATGTGTCCTCGATCGACCTGTCCTCCGTCGGGGTGGCCGGGGCCGGGGCCGGGCAGTCCGGACCGGCCCAGGTCGCCACCGTGGAGGGCTCGTGGGCGGCCGCCGCACTGGCGTTCGACCGTGACGGAACCCGGCTGGCCGCCGCGCGCGACGACCGCGTGGCCGTCCTCGACCCACGAGCGGGTGCCACGCGGACGGTGCTGGTCGACCGAGCTCCCCGCTCGGGCGCCGAGGCGGACGACATCGCGGTGAACGCGGTCGATATCTCACCCGACGGGACTCGGATCGCCATCGGCGGCACCGACAACACGGTGCGGGTCGAAGCGATCGACCCGCACCGGGCGGGCACGGTCCTCTACCGCCATGACAACCCCGTGAACGCCGTGCGATTCACACCGGACGGTCGCACCGTGGCCAGCGCCAGCGACGACGGCTGGGTCAGCCTCTGGGACCTGCGCGACCCCGAAGGCGGCACGCGACGGGTGGACCTGCGCGGCCCGGGCCCGATGAAGTCGCTGGCGGTCAGCGCCGACGGCCAGCGCGTGGCCGGCGGGTCGGACGACGGCTCGGTACTGGTGTGGACGATCAGCCGGCCACGGCCCGGCCAGCCGTACCAGAGCGGGTCACCCCGAACGCTGACCGGCGGCGACCAGGCGGTCACCTCGATCGCGTTCAGTCCCGACCTGACCTGGATCGCCGGGGCCAGCGTGGACGGGTCGGTGCGGATCTGGGACGCCCACACCGGGGATCTGTACGCGGTGCTCAGTGGCCGTGACGCCAGCGCCGTCGCGTTCACCATGGACAGCACGGAACTCGTCACCGCGGACCATGACGGAACCCTGCTGACCTGGCAGATCGACCCGGACAAGGTCATCAGCGCGATCTGCGCGCCCGGCCCGGCCATGGGCGGGCGGGAATGGACCCGTTACATGCCGACCGGCGACTACCGGCGGACCTGCCCGCCGCAGGCCTCACCCGGCTCGGCCACCGGGTGAGCGGCCGGCGCGGGGACACAGGGGAAGGGCCTGCCCGGCGGGAGACGCGAGGCCGATGGGAGAGAGGTGCGGGGAAACTGTGAGTGCGAGAGGCAGGAGTGAGACGGGCCGGTGGCCCACGCCCAGCCGCCGCCAGCTGGTGCGGGCCGCGGCGGCCACCATCACCGTGGGTGTGGGCGTTCCCGGGGGGCTGGCCCTGTCCGGGCTGCTGCGCGCGAGGGACGACGGTGATGATCCCGACCTGCGCCGCGTCCGCTGGGCGGCCAGCTCCAACGACCAGAACCTGATCGACTCCCGCCAGGTGCTCATCAGCGCCTTCCAGCGAGCCCATCCGGAGATCACGGTCAAGCTGTGGCTGGTGCCCTTCAGCACCGACGCCAAGCGCGCGGCCCTCACCGAGCTGCTCCGCGGCGGTGAGGACGGGCCGGACGTCTACCTCGGCGACGTGATCTGGCTGGCCGAGTTCGCCGCGAAGAACCTCGCGCTGCCGCTGGACGACCAGTTCGACCGGGCATTCTGGTCCCGCTTCGATTCCACCCTGTTGGACGCGTCGACCTACCGGGGTCGTGTCTACGCGGTGCCCTATTTCGCCAACCGGGGATTGCTCTACTACCGCCCGGACCTGATGACGCGGATCGGCCGCCCGCCTCCCACGACCTGGGAAGAGCTCGCGGGCGCCGCGCGGCTGCTGCGCGGCCTGCCGCGCACCCCTCACCACGTCGTCTGGCAGGGTGACGCCTACGAAGGGCTGACCTGCGTGTGGACCGAGTTCGCGGCCAGCGCCGGTGGCCGGATCACCGACGCGGCGCTGCGCCACTCGACCATCAACACACCGTCGTGTGCGCGGGCGCTGGGTTTCATGTGCGGGCTGGTGACGCAGGGCCTGGCCCCTCGGGATCTCGCGACCATGCGGGAACAGCAGACCACCGACCTGTACAACAACGACGAGGTAGCCTTCATGCGCGGCTGGAACACCGCGGACACCGCGCTCGGCTCGAAACCGTGGAAATACGCCGCCACACCCCTGCCCACGTTCGCCGGCCTGCCCAAGCCGGGATACTCCGCGATCGGCGGATGGAGCATGTTCGTCAACCCGCGCACCCGACGGCTGGACGCGGTGCGCTCCTTCGTCGAGTGGATGACGAGCCCGCCGGCGCAACGCACGCTCTCCCGCTACGGCCAGATGCCGACGAACCGGTCGGTGATCGAGCAGAGTTCCCTCGACAACGACAGCCCGGTGCTGGCGGTCATCCGTGGGGTCCGTCCGGTCGCCCGGCCCGCCGCCATGCCGCGTTACCCCGAGCTGAGCCGGGTCGTCTACACCAACATCCACCGTGCCCTGAGTACCGAGCTGAGCCCCGCGCAGGCCCTGGCCCGCGCGCACCACGACCTCAACGCCATCCTCGCGAGCTGAACCGCCGCCCCGGCACGGCTTCGGCGCGGTCTCGCGCTACCGGGCCTTCGCGGTGGCCCGCTGGCTGGCCCGGTCGAGGGCGGCGACGAGCTGGTCCTTCGTCATGGTGGAGCGCCCGGGGATGTCCAGCTCGCGGGCGCGTTCGAGCAGGTGCCGCTTGCTGGCGTTCGCGTCGATCCCGCCGTGGCTCGTCCCACCGGCGCCACGCGGGGTCGCCGCACGCGAGTCGGACGGCCCCTTCGCGCCGCCCGCCTTCGGCTCCCAGCGGTCGCCGACCTTCTCGAACGAGTGCTTGAGCGCGGCGAACGCGGTCTGATGGGCGCGCCGGCCCTCGCCGTACTCGTCGACCGCGGCGTCATGCGTCCTGATCCACGTCCGCTGGGCCTTACGGGACGAGCGAGCCACCGTCGAGGGCAGCTCCTGCTCACCGGGCATCATGGTCACCAACCTCACGCGATCGGATTCTCGGCTTCCAGCAGGCGGCTACCCGGGCTCACGCCGGCAAAACCGCCCGGGTCACCTCACGGCGCGGGGCCGCGGCGCGGATCTCAGCGCACGCCGTGGCGGCGACCAGCAGGGCGATGCCGGGTTCTCCGGTGGGATGCAGCAGGTGGGCGGCCGCGGGCTCGCCGGCGAGATCGACCGCCGGCCGGCCGAAGGCGCCGACACCCCGGCAGTCCCAGACCGGGGTGAGCCGTGGATGATCGGCACGCAGCAGAGCGGCGACCTCGATGATCCGCGGGTCCGCGGGATGCAGGTCCGCGGCCATCCGGAACTGCCGCGCGACCGGCAGGAGCAGGCCCCGCGCCCCGGCCGGCGCGCCGGCCACCAACCAGAGCAGATGGCGCCGCGCCGGCTCGTATTCGGCGGGGTCGCCGAACAGCCGGACCCACGCCGTGTTGACGGCGGCGACGTCCAGGCGGTGGTCCAGCAGCGCGGCGGGGCCGTCACGCCAGCCGTCCACCAGCGGTGCCACCGCACGCAGCTGGCTGTCGGACGCGGCGCGCTCGCGTGGCTCGGGCGCCCCGAGCCGACGCAGGTGCCGGCGCCCCACCTCGTCGAGGCGCAGTACCCGGCCGACAGCGTCGAGGACCTGCGCGGAGGCCGCCACCCGGCCCTGCTCCAGGCCCGTGTACCAGGTGAGGCTGACCCCGGCGAGGCTCGCCAGCTCCTCCCGGCGCAGCCCCGGCCCGCGGCGGCGCGCCCCCGCGGGCAGCCCCACGCTGGCCGGCTCGATCAGCCCGCGGTAGGCCCGCAGGCAGGCGCCGAGTTCACGGCGTCGCGCCGCGCTCAGCCGCGCCGACGGCGCGGGCGCCGTTGTCAAGAGTGCGCCGGGTGTCATGGTGTCACTGTTCCTTCCCCCATCCGTCCTGCCAGCATCGGTCCTGCCAGCATCGTCACGCCTCTGGTCGGCGGACCGGTTCCCGGCCATGCTCGGCCGAGTGATTCGTATCGGTGTCAACCTCGTCGCCGGGCCTCCCACTCCCGGCCCTGGCTCTCCCGCCGCCGCGTCCGAGGACGGTCCCGCCGTCGCCGATGGTCGCGCCGGGCGTCGCGCCGGCAATCTCGTGGATGAGATCGTCGCGACCGCCACGGTGGTGGCCGATGCCGGCCTGCCCACCGGCTGGCTTCCCCAGGGTCTCGGCTATGACGCGATCGGCGTGCTCACCGCGCTCGCCCGGGACGTGCCGGGCCTGGAACTCGGGACGTCCGTCGTGATCGTCCAGCCGCGTCATCCGCGGGTGCTGGCCGCGCAGGCGCTCACCGCCCAGGCCGCCGCGCACGGGCGGTTCACCCTCGGGCTCGGGGTCAGTCATCCCGGCCTGCTGGAGGTCTACGGTCAGCCGTTCCACCGGCCGCTCGCCGCGTTGCGTGCCCACCTCGACACCCTGCTGCCGATCCTCGACGGCCGCGCGGTCCCCGGCGCGTCCGGCGCGGGCTCCCAGGCGGCCGACAGCGCCGTGCCGGGAGCCGCGCCACGCGTCCCGGTGCTGCTCGGCGCGCTCGGGCCGGCGATGCTGCGCCTGGCCGGGCAGCGCACCGACGGCACGATCACCTTCCTCGCCGGGCAGCGCACCATCGGTGATCATGTTGTGCCCCTGATCGGTGCGGCCGCGCGGGAGGCCGGTCGCCCGGCGCCGCGCGTCGTCGTGGGCCTGCCGGTGGCGGTCACCACCGAGCCGGACCGTATCCGCGCCGAGCTGAGCGCCGAGTACGCCGGCTACGCCCGCCTGCCCTCCTACAGCGCCGCCCTGGCCCGCGACGGCCTGGCCGAGACCGAGGCGGGCGCGCTCGCCGTCGTCGGCGACGAGGAGACGGTCGCCAAGGGCCTCGCCGCCTATGGCGATCTCGGCGCGACCGACGCGCTCGTCAGCCTGGTCGGCACCCCCGAGGAACGCACCCGTACCCTGCGCGCACTCGCCGCGCTGCACGCATAACGGCCCCGCCTCTCCCACCACGACGGCTCCCACCACGACGGCCGCCTCACCGCCACCGCGGCCACCCGCGACCACCATCGCCACCGCGGCCATCGCGTGGCCAGCGGCCACCGCCGATCTGGTCAACGGCCGCGGTGCCAATACGCTCCCATCGTCAGACCGGACCGGACAGCGACAACGGAGCGGACACGACGATGACGGCCAGCAGCGACCAGTCGGCTCACCCAGCCCAGCCCGCCAGCACCCTCACCCCCGCAGGCGCCCCCACTCCCGCCAGCACCCCCACTCCCGCTGCCACGGATGCGGGGCGGACGACGGTCGCGGTCGTCACAGGCGGCGCGGGCGGGATGGGTGCCGCCACGGCGCGGATCCTTGGTCGTGAGCACCGGGTGATCCTCAGCGACGTCCATCAGGAGCACCTTGACCAGGCCGTCAAAGAGCTCCAGGGTGCCGGGATCGACGCCGAGGGTGTGGTCTGTGACATCGCCGACCGGGCCTCGGTCGACGCGTTGTTCGGCCGGGCGCGGGCGGCTGGCCGGGTCATGGCTGTGGTCCATGCCGCCGGTGTCAGCCCGTCGATGGGTTCCGCCGAGACCATCGTGCGGATCAATGCTCTGGGCACCATCCACATCACCCAGGCCGCGCTGGCGGCCGCCGGTGAGGGCTTCGCGCTCGTCAACGTCGCCTCCATCGCCGGGCACATGGTGCCTCGGCTGCTCGTCCCGACGCGGGCCTACGCCCTCGCGGACACCGACCCCGCCGCGTTCACTCGCAAGCTCGTGGCGGCGGCGAACCGTGGCCCGAAGGCGGGGCGCGCGGGTTCGGCCTACTCGCTGAGCAAGAATTTCGTCATCTGGTATTCGCGTCACCTGGCCGGCGCGTTCGGGGCCCGGGGCGCGCGCGTCCTGTCGGTCTCCCCGGGCTCGTTCGACACGACGATGGGCCGGCTCGAGGAGGCCAGCGGCGCCGGGAAACTCGTCGAGTACGCGGCACTGCGTCGGTTCGGGACGCCGACGGAGATCGCCGAGCTGCTCGCGTTCTGCGCGAGCGGGAAACCCGGCTACCTCACCGGCACCGACATCCTCTGTGACGGCGGCACCCGCGCCGGCCTCACCCTCCGCTCGATGATCGCGTTGGCCCGCGGCCAGTAGCGCGAGGACCTCGAGGACATGCTGTTCGACGAGCAGACCCCCTGAACCTGGTCATGAAGAAGCTCACCGGCTGGGCCGCGGTGATCGCCGTCCCGACCCTGGTCACCGGCTTCTTCGGCCAGAACGTCCCCTTCCCAGGCAGCGGCGAGAGCTGGGGCTTCGCCATCGATCTCGGCCTGCTCATCACCTCGATGACGACCCTCTGCCTCGTCTTCCGCCGCCGCGGCTGGCTCTGAGCGGGCGGGCTTCGCCCCCGCCGGCACGGCCTGGCCGCGTCACCGCCGACCGACCGCCGCTGCCGCCGCTTCGAGTTCGGCGAGTTCCTGCTGGTGATGGCTGAGCCCATACGTCAACCAGAACGCGGCGTCGTTACGCTCAGTAAGAGCCCAGGCCATCGCGTCCTGAGTGGCCTCGGTGTCCTCGAGGTCGACGATGAGACGTAGCCAGGGCAGGGTCTCGGGGTCGTCACGCCAGGTGCGCGCGAGCACCCAGGCCATCGCCTCGCGGACCTCAGGAGAGACATCGTTGCAGGCGAGTCGCCGCACGACGGCGACCGAGTCCGGCTCGGACGGCCAGTGGCGCGCGATGGCCTCGCCGGCGGCTCGGCGCACCTCGGACCAGCCCGCGCCGGTGGCCAGCTCATGCAGCCATGGCAGGACCTCCGGTTCCGCCGCCCAGTACCGTGCCACGGCCGCGACGGCCTCTTCTCGGCTGGTTCCATAAGGATCGGATCTGACCCGCTCCCGCAGCCACCGCATCATGTCGATATCACCGCTCTGCAGCCGCGCGACCAGCCGAATGGCCTCGCGGCGACACTGCCAATCGGCGTCGAGGACGGCTCGTTCCCGTAACCAGGCGCACGCCGCCCCAGGATCTCCCCGCAGAGCGGCGATCATGGCACGGCGAGCGGCTCGGCGGGTCTCCCCCGCGACATCGGTCTCCGCTCGACGACGGGCGACGTCCACCAGGCCCGGATCAGTGCAGAAGTGTCGCGCGAGCGCATCCAGCGCGGCCCGCCGCACGTGCCACATGGTGTCCTGTTCCGCGTGGCGCAGCAGCACGGCCATCGTGGACGGCCTGTCCGGCGCAGTGCAATGCGCAAGCAGCCGTAGGGCGAAGCTGCGCACCTCTTCAGCCGCCGTACTACTCGCAACACCGCGCAGGAAATCCGCAGTTTGTGGGTCCGCGGGCGCTACCGTGACCAGCAGGCGTAGCGCGGTGCGCCACACCAGGCCGACCACGTTGTCCTCGGTGGCTCGCTTCTGCAGCCACGGCCGGAGCTCATCCCAGCTGCCGGGGTCGGCCGCCAGCGCGCGCAGCGCTGCCCGACGTACCTCCCCGCGGTGCGCCACGACAGCCTGGTCGGTGATCCAGGACCGAACCGCCGGGTCGTCCCGGCCGTGCCAGCCGACCGCCCGCACCGCCGCGGCCCGAACCCGGGCGTCGCGGTCGGCGGTGGCGCGGTCCCGCAGCCACACCAGGACGTCGGTATCCGCCGTGCGGGCGGCGGCGATCCCGTTGACCAGGGCGCACCGCACGGACCAGTCATCCTCGGTGCGCATGAGCTCGCTGAGCCGGCGAGGTGTCTCCGGCTCGTCGCGGCGCGCAGCCGCCACCGCGCGCACGATCCGCCGCCGCTCCTGCCAGCTCTGGCTCGGCAGGTGCGCACGAAGCTGCGGCCACGGCGCGGAGACGGGATCATCCAGCCGGGAGCCGGGGTGGCCCGCTGTGGCCGCCCTTACCACACGTTCGCGTCTGCTCGACCATCCCTGCGTGGCGGCGACGAGGTCGTCCGGCGCATCGCCCCTGATGTTGTCCAGAGCACGGAACGCCGCACGCCGGACCTTCCAGCGCGGGTCGGACTGGACGATGCCGAGCAGGTGACGCAGTCGTGCCGGGCTGCCATCCGCGAGTTGGGCAAGAGCCTGGGCAGCCTGGGCGGCCACATCGCTGGACCGGTCGTCCACGCGGTGCACCAACCAGGCCCGCAGCCTCGCCGGCGGCGGCCGAAGGCGGGAGTACGCAGCAACCGCCTCGGCTCGCACGTTCGCCGCGTCGTCGTTCTCGGCGATCTCCCGCAGCAGCCGTCCAACGCCGCCCGAGCCCGCAGGACCATCGAGATAACTGACTGCCTGCAGCCGGACACGGCGTGCGGGGTCCCGCACCGCGGCCTGGCGCACCACACGCCGGCACATCGGATCCGCCGACCACCCCTGGACGAGAGCGAAAAGAGCCATCTGACGATTGCCGGAATTGCGAGCCGCCACGGCCCGCTCAGCCAGCAGCGCAGCCGTCCCGGCGCGATCCGGATGATGAAGGGCGAGGGACTCGATGGCCCACCTGCGCGGATTGCCGTATCGGTGACCGGTGGCGATGTCGCGCAGCAGCGGCGCCACGACAGGATGCAGTGGCCATACCCGGCACAGCGCGGCGATGGCAGGCGACTGGATGTTCCAGTCGGCGTCCCGGGCGTTGTCCAACAGCCAGGGCACCGTCCGAGGATCGTCGGGCCAGCCCTCCACGATCAGGACGGTCGCCCTCGCCTTGACGTCCCAGTGCGGGTCGGCGACAACCCGCTGCCGCAGCAACGGCAGCGTGGGCGGGTCATCCCGGGCGCCCCGGGCCAGCGCCGTCAACGCGGCGAGCCGCACATCTTCATCGGGGTCGTTGACCGCGCGTTCGCGAAGCCAGGAGCGGACATCGTCCGCTTGGCCCCACCGCTGGGCGGCGGCGCGCAGCGCGGTCAGCCGGACGTCCTCGTCCGCGTCGACGCTCCCGCGCCGCATCAGCCAGGCGCGGCCGTCGGCCGGCTCGGACTCCCGTAGCTGGGCCAGATGGACGACCGCGTTCTCCCGGACAGACCAGACCTCGTCCGTCTCCGCCCGCTGCCGAAGCCAGGGTGCGACGCGGGGATCGTCGGCCCAGGCACTCGCGATGGCGGCAAGGGCCGATTGCCGGGGATATCGGTCCGGATCGCGTTCGGACCGGTCCATCAGCCAGGCGACCGTGGCGTCCGGGTCCTTCCATACCCGGCCGATACTCTTGATGACTTCGCCTCGAACCCCGGAGTCCGGATCCACGGTGGCCCGCTCCGCCAGCCATGGCACGGCGGCGGCCCCGTCCCGGTCCGAGTCGGCCAGGCCCCGCAGGATGGTGCGGCGGACCTCCATGTCGGGGTCCCGCTCCGCAGCCGCCCGCAGCACGTCCACCAACCGTGGAGGACGCTCGGCCCGCGGAAGGAGGGTGAGCAGCGCGCGCGCCGCCGCCAGACGCCCGGAGGCGATGGCTTCGCGTTCGAGCCGTTCCACCAGCCACCCGTGGGTCGCCGGCTCGTCGGCCCAGCCGGATGCCACGGCCTCGATCACCGCCTGCCGGACGGAGCCCAGGTCGTCGCGCTCGACGCGCCCGCAGACCCAGGCCCGCATCCCGGGGCGGGAGCGCCACTGCCGAGCCGCCACCCGGATCGCCTCCGCCCGCACCGTGGGATGCAGATCGGACTCGGCACGGTCACGCACCACCGCCAGCAGGTCCTCGTCCGCGGCCGGGTCCGGCACCCGCACCGCGCGGAGGGCCGCATGGCGGATCTCCCAGCGGCCGGCGGTGTGCAACCGCGCCCGCAGCCAGGCGGCGGTCTCGGGGCTGCCCGCCGCCCGCGCCGCGAGCTCGTCGGCAGCCGCCCGGCGAAGATCTGCCGCCGGGTCCTGATCGGCCAGACCACGAAGCCTTGCTTCGAGGTCCGGTGGCTCGGGCCGGGTTTCGATCAGTTTCTTCAGCGCCCTCACCCGGACAAAAGTGGAAATCTCCTGTTCCAGCCGCGCCTGGAGCCACTCCCACAGCTCGGCCCCGGGCGCCGAGCGATCCGCGACGGCTTCCACCGCCCGCCAGCGAACTACGGCCACCGGGTCGCGCTCGGCGCACCCGCGCAACACCGTCAACGACACGTCCGACGACGAGGCAGGCTCCGCGGCGTACTGCCCGAGCGCGGCCACGGCCGCGTCCCGCAACGTCCAGTCCCACAGGTAGACCGCCCGCGCCCGCAACAGGGTCGCCACCTCATCGCGATCCGGAAACAGGCAGGCCAGCAGGCGGCTGGCGAAGCGGCAGGCCGGGGTGCGAATAATCAGGGCACCGATCGCCTGGAACCAGGCGAACGCCTCCTCCCGCCCGGGCCAGTCCGCGCCCACCTGGGCGACCGCGGGCAGCAGCTCGTCGTCGAGGAAGGCGTCGACGGTCTGCTCGCCGTCGCCGGAACGCTCGATCAGATCGATGACCTGACCCAGCAGGAGCCGCGCCGCACCCGCGCCCACGTGGCGGTTGCGCATCTCCGCCAGGCATCGCACGGCGAGCAGGACATTGCGGGGAGGCCGGTCATTGAACCTCGGCAGCCAGGGCAGGTTCGCGTCCCGCAGCAGGTACTCGATCACGCCGGCGACGAACCGCTCGTGCAGCATGCCGGCGATCAGCAGGAGGACCTCACGCCACGAGTCCTCCTCCCAGCGTCGTCCGAAAACGTCGCGGCGCAGGTCCTCGGCGGACATTTCCTGGGTGCGCTCGAAACGCCGCCGGATGTGCTCGGCGCAGAAGAACTCCAGGAATGCACGGTGCACGAACCCGTACACCTCGGCGCCGTAGCGGCTGAGAATGAAGTTGCGTTCCCGGAACTGGTTTATCATCTCCTCCGCGATGACCTTCGAGCTCGCCGGGTCACGCTGGTACCGCTCCTGGAGATAGGCCTCGATCTCACCGACCAGATCATCGTGGTGGATGACGTTGCCGATCAGCCCGTGCCGGCCGCTCTGCATCCGGTTCGCGATGCGCCGCAGCAGCTCGCGTTTGTCCTCCTTGCCGATGAAGTTCGCCTCGACCCGGCGGTCCCGCAGGTAGCGGTTCACGTCCCAGTGCTCGACGAGCACCGAGGCCGCGTGGTCGTACACCTCCCACCGTTCACGGGGCAGTTCCTGATGTTTGCCGATGATGGCGAGGATGGTGAGCAGCAGCGGATTCGAGGCCAGTTCCTCGATGGGCCGGGAACCGGCGATGGCCGCCGTCAGCCGGCTGCGCCGCTCGTTGGCCCGCCCGTCGTCCTCGCCGAGCGCGACCGAGTACCACCTGGTGAGAAACTCGCTGGTCTGGGCCCGGTCGAGGTCCTGAATGGTGTAGTGCGCGAACCCCGCATCCGTGAGAATAGACCGCCGATAGCCGATGATCCGGGAGGTGACGATGATGCGGACGTGGGGGAACTCCACGGCGAAACCGGCGATCCGCCGCGCTACCGCGTCCCGCTGCGCTGGTTCGAAGATCTCGTCGAGGCCGTCGAAGACCACCTGCGCGTCCGCGCCGGCACGCAGGTAGGGCACAAGATGCTTCGCCGGCACGCCGAGACCATCGGTGCGGGCAAGATGGTCGATGTACTCGACGAACGTGTCGAAACGGCCCTGGGTCTGCGCGAGCGCCCGCAGTTCGATGAACAGCGGAAGCGTGGTGGGGGCCGTGGGGGTCTGCTCGTCGGTCATCCGCAGGACCGAGTACCGGGCCAGGGAGGACTTGCCCGCGCCGGGGTCACCGAGCAGCACCAGCAGCCGATCCCCGCCGGAGAGCAGCTCCAGCACCGGCCGACGTGGATGGGCGCTGTAGCTTTTCCGGGCGGCGGCCAGGGTCGCCTCGTCCAGGCCCGCCGGCAGCTCGCTGCGCTGGATCTCTCCGCCGGCCTCCAGCCGGCGCCAGATCTCCTTCGGCAGCTCCACGGGCGGGGGGTTCTCCCGCACGTCCTGCGGTACGAAGACGCTCCGCAGCGCGATGGGCACGTGTTCGTCCCGCTGCGCGGGGGTCAGCGCCTCCAGGTCAAGGCGTCGGTACTGCTGGTCGAGCCGGGTGAAATACGCCTGCAGAACCGACGCGGGAATCCGCGGGTCGGCTCCGTCCACACTCGCGGTGCCCGTCGCCTGACCGTTCTCGCCCTGAACCTTGCGTCGTTCGACAAGCGCCTGGTACAGCGACGTCTCAAGATGGTCGGCGCTGTTGACAAAGCACAGCGTCAAGCCGGCCGCCGGCCTGCCGAGCCGGCGGCGAAAAGCAACCTGCGACGCACCCCGCTCCGGATCCGTGCACGCCTTGGGGGGCAGCCTGAGATCGCTTGATTCCTCGTGCAGGCAGAAGACCAACCGCGGTAGGCCGAGCTCGGTGGCCACGTTGAACTCAAGTTCGGTATAAGAGATAGGATCCAGTTCCGGGACCAGCGAGCCGTAGCGGAAGCCGACCACGGCGACGTAGACGTCCGACGAGCCAAGGCGTTCCCGGCAGTACTGCGCGGGTGGCTCATCGCGGGCGGTGAAGTCGCTCATGTCGACAGGGACCTCGCCCGCGCGGGTAACCGCCGCCTTCGCCGCTGCCACGAACGGCCGGGCGGCCGGATACTCGGCGAGCTCCGACGTATGGCTCAGGAAAACCCGCCACACCCCCATACGATCAACGGTAGCACTTCACCACAGTCACCGTGAGGGGCACGAAGAGCCCGGACGAACCCGCTCCCCCGCCCGAGTTCGCGGCCGCTTTTGACAGCTTTCCCGGGACCCGCCGCGCCACAAGGGTTAGGCTCCGCGGTTTGCCGCCGGCACCGCGCGCCGCGTCAACCGATACCAGACGCCTGCACCGGCCTCGGGCGTTTCGGCCGCGGTTCGCTCCGGCTACCCGTCAACAAACGCCGAATGCTACCGGCTGTCGTCGCGCAGGCGGGCGAGTTCGGCGTTCCAGTCGACCTGGTCGCCCTCGGCGCCCGGGGGGACGGCGGCGTAGGCGTCACGCAGGAACGCGGCGACGGGGGCGTACGGCAACTGCACGTCGGCCCGGCCCGACGCGGAGGTCAGCGACAGGGCGAGCAGCCGGCTGTCGCCGTGGAAGTCCGGACGGACCTCCACCGCGCCGACCCCGGCCGGTCGCCGGATGCCGTCGATCAGTAGCTGGCGGGCGAACGTCCAGGTCACCGTACGCACGTCGGTGGTGCGCAGCCGCAGGCCGACGGCATACGGGTCGGCCTTGTCAAAGCACAGCGCCGCGGTGAACGGCACCCGGGTTCCGTCCGGCTGGACGTAGTACGCCGTCATCGACCGCTCGAAGGAGCCGCCGCCCGCCGGACCGCCCTGCAACGACATCCCATCCCCCCGTTCCTCACTGTCCGCTACGGACGCGCTGTCCCACCACGGGCGCGGCAAGACTGGCGGCCCGCCGTTCAAGGTGCCGCAGCCCATCGTCACACACCTGCGCTGTCGGCCATACCCGTCGTGGCTTGTCCTGCTTGTCAAGCGCCTCCCCGTCCGGCCGCTCGCCGATCACCAGGTGGAAGCCCGCGCCCAGGTCGCGCCGCGTGGATCTCCGGCTCGCGGCCGCGTTCATAACCGTGCGCGAATGAGGTCCGCGAGAAGGGTCCGTTCCGAGGGGACCGGTCGCATGCCGTCGCTCCCAGGGCGTACAGGTCTGTGTGAATGGGCCAGGAGACATCCTCCCGGGTGTGACGCCGCTCTGTCATGTCCTCGCTGCGCTCTGCGGCGAGATGGCGCGCCTACGGCACCAAGACGGCACCTAACCAGCACCGGAATGCGCCGCCGGGCCGGTAGTGGCGCCGTCACGTAGCCCGCTCTGTGCCGTCGGGAGGTCGCCGGGATGGCACTGGCGCGGCGCTGGGAATGGCACACCGCCCAGGCGCACGGTGATGCATGACGGTCCTGCCTGGTTGATCGCGCCGGGGTTCGGGCCGTGAGGTGCCGGACGGTCCGGCATGACGGCTGAGGAGCCGGCCCGGCGTCACGCGCGCGGCCGGTCTACCTGATCGGCAAAGACGTGATCGCCCGTGGCTGACGGGACCACTGATCCTATGGGCCGTCGTGGCGGCTCGGTTTCCCGCGCGGATGGTCGGCGGCGGGCGAGGACGCGGGCACGCAGGCGACGCAGGGCCACGCTCAGGGCATGGCCCACGACGATGGCGAGCACGAGCAGGGCGACGGCGAGGATGCCGTCGGCCCACCAGTGGTTGGCGGTGACGACGACGACGAGGGTCGTGACGACCGGGTGGACGAGGATCAGCCAGCGCCAGCGACTCGGGCTCACCCGGATCACCTCGTAGGCGATCAGGCAGGCCCAGCCCACATGCACCGAGGGCAGGGCCGAAAGCTGCGCGGCGACGCCGGCGCCGAACTCTCCGTACACGGACTGTCCAAGCCGCACCGCCTCGTCGACGAAGCCGACCGAGGTGAGCATCCGCGGCGGCGCGGTCGGCAGAAACATGTGGAACAGCAGGGACGAGCCGGTGAACAGCACAATCGTGGTACGCACCGAGGGATAGGACGTGCGGTGGCGCAGGAACAGCCAGACCAGGAACACGTTCATTGCCGGGAAGTGCACCCAGCTGTAGAACACGTTCGCGGCCCGCAGCCAGGACTCGTGGCGGAGCATGAACCGCTCCATCGCCAGCTCGCTGGGCAGATGCAGCGTGCGTTCGGTCCGCCAGATCCAGTCGGCGCGTTCCATCGCCCCGTTGACCCGGGTCACGCCGAGGATCCGGGCGATCTGCCAGAGGGTGAACAGGCCGAGAATCGTCCCGGCCTCCTGGCTCGCGGCGGCGAGGAAACCGAGCGCCCGGCGGGGCCACCAGCGGCCCACCACCCGGGCGAGCACCGCCAGCACCAGCAGCACGCCGGCCGCGACCCCCGCCTGCTGCCATAGTGGCATCGCCTGCGCCGCCCTCCGCCCCGCCCCGACACACACTCCCCCGCTGCCGGTCGCGGCGGAGTCGGGCCAGTGCGTCGGCGTCGGCGCGGCGGCCGTCCGAGGACCTCCGAACTGTCACGTTACGTCCCGCCGCCACCGGGCGCAGACAGGGCCCCGGACGGTGCTCGACGAGTCGTCGTACGACAGCCCGGCACCGGTCGCGAGACGCCGGCGCCGTCCACCACGCTCCGATGGGTGACGCACCGTGTGGTCGGGCCGGGGCCCGCTCAGACGCCGGGGGTGAGCTCGCGACCGCAGAGGTTCGTCTCGTCGGGGTCGAACGCGGTGCCGGCGGCGTTGACCCGCAGCAGCCCGAAGCAGGCACCCGGGTGGGCCTGGGCGAGCGCGACATTGGTCGGCCCGAGCAGGCCGTCCGCGTCGTAGCCGGTCAGCCCACGCATCGCGGCGAGGAAGGCGCCGCGGGTCGGGCAGGGACCGGCGGCCCGCAGGCCACGCAGGAACAGGTCGGCGTCGATGTAGGAGACCAGGGGGCTCTCCTGATCGGGATCAGCGAGCTGCGGGGCGTAACGGTGCATCGCGTCCAGGTAGCGGACCGTCGGCGGCCCGCCGACCTCGAACGGCCGGTACGACACCGGGACGAGCATGCCGGCGAGCGACGGATCGCCCGGGCGCAACAGGCCACGATCGTAGGCGCCGATGGCCAGCACGACATCCGGTTCACCGCCGGCCGCCTCGATCGCGGCGAGCAGCGCCGGCATCGCCGGCGCGGCGAGCATGGTGACCACGGCGTCGGCGCCGGAGTCGACGATCCGGCGAGCGAGCTCGGTGACGCTGTCCGCACCGGCGAGGTAGGGACTGTTGCCGACCACCCGCACCCCGGCCGCCTGTAGGCTCTGCGCGACCCGGTCCGCCGTCCCGGACACGGGCGCCGATATCCCGGCCCGCACGAGATACGCCGCCCCACCACCGCGCGCCGCCACGGCCCGGCCATAGGTGTCGACCGCCGTGCCGGCCGCGTTCATCACGGCGAACATGTTCCGGTTGGTCGTCCAGACCTGCTCGGTGGCGAGGCCGACCACCGGGACCCCCTGCTCGGCGAGATAGGCGGCACCGCCCGACGCGACCGGGGTGAACTCCAACATTCCGAAAACACCCTGCTGGTCGACCAGGTCGTGCGCGCCGATGAGATTTCCCTGCGCCGTCCCGGCGTCATCCCGCCAGGAGTAGACGATTTTACGGCCGTTGATTCCCCCGGCGGCGTTGACGGCGCCGATACGCGCGTCGACGCCGGCCCGCGCCGCCTGGAACCCTGCTGCCAGCACGCCCGAGTCCGGCATCAGCAGGCCCAGCCGAATCTCGTTCCTCGTCACTCCCGGGGTGCTGCTCGTATCCACGCACGACGATGCGATACCCGGTGTCCGGGAACAGGTCGATATCCCGACAAGCAGCAGGGAGAGCATCGTCGGCAGCCCCATCCAGGCCGCGAGGCGCCCTGCCTCCCGCCGATGCCTCCTCGTCCGCCGTTCCACCGCACGCAGCCGCCTCGCCGCCCGTCGCCGCGCCGTCCCCGGACGCAGCTTCGCCGATTCCGGGCCTGGCCCCGCGGCCCCCAGCGTCGCCGTCGCTCGCTCCGTCCTGGGGCCCGGCGCCGCGGCCCCCGACCGCAGCCTCTCCGTCCTCGGGCCCGGCCTCACCGCACCCGGTTGCGGCCTGTCCGTCCTCGCGGGACCCGGCCGTGCGGTGCCCGGCCTCGCCGGATCCTGGCGCAGCCTTCCCCGCACCGGACGCCGCCTCGCCGGCTTCAGGCGGCGCCTGGCCGGTCCCGCGCCAAGTCTCACCGAACCCGCCCGCCGCGAGCCCTCCGGCCTGGGACTCGCTGGCCATCGGCTCGCGGGAATCATTCGGCGTGCACATTCGCGCCGGACAGGCCGCCGCCGGGACGCCGGAAACACCGGCCGGTGTAGTGCACGGAGCGCCGGGCCGTGCGGCGGGCAGCCAGCCGGCGATCGGCCGCCGACGACGCGGCTGCCGAAGCCGGTACAGCAGGCACCGCCGCGGGGATGGACAGGCCGGGCTGGACGGGCAGGCGGAGCTGGACAGGCAGATCGGCCTGGATCGGCACGGTGCGCTGGGCCGGCACGGTGCGCTGAATCGGCACGGTGGGCTGGATCGGCACGGTGCGCTGGGCCGGCACGACAGGCTGGGCAGACGCGCCGGGCTGGGCCGACCCGGCACGCTGGGCAGGCACCGCGGGAATCGTCGACGGGAGATGCGTGGCGGAAATGACAACGCGGCCGCCGAACGCATTCCTGCCGGCTGTCAACGGAACGCGCGAACCGGTACCCGCCCCAGAATGGGACTCGTCCGGACGCTCGGGAACGGGGACCACGGGGACCACAATGCGAGGGCGACACGGCATGCCACTATGGTGCACATACCGTCAGATAGGTACAACCGTGCAACCGGCTTTCGCCCCGGGTGCAACAAGGCGTTGCACGCGCCTTTCACCTCGCCCGGTTGACACGGGTTTCCCGATAGTATCCCGAATGTATCGCACGGGTTTCCGTCCGCATACATCCGACCGAATGCCATCATGGTTTCGAACCCGTACGGCCAATCTGCCCAAACGGGTCGCGGCCGGCCTCATGGCACGGTAGCGTCCGTACTGCCTCATCGCTTCATCGGGCGGCAGCCCAACCCGGGCTCCCCCCGGGGCGCCACGCGACCCGGACTCGCCGTCGGCGCGGCGGTCCGGGTGCGGAACGTTCGAGCGTGTCGCCGGTAAACACGGACGCCGGCCGCGTCCCTTCCGGATGCGCTCAGACCTTGTGGTCGATGGCGAAGCCGGCGGGGATGAGCAGGTCCTCAGGCGACAGTTCGTGCACCGAGGAGTGCCCGAGCCCGAGCAGCGTCTCGCTGACTCCCTGGCGGAGAATCTCCAGCACGTTGGTCACGCCGCGCTGGCCGCCGGCGGCCATTCCCCACAGGTAGGCCCGGCCGACCATGACCGCGCGAGCCCCGAGCGCAAGCGCCTTGACGACATCACTGCCGCGGCGGATCCCGCCGTCGAGCACGACCTCGATCTGGTCACCCACCGCGTCCACCACTCCGGGCAGGCAGCGGATCGAGGCGGGCGTCGAATCGACGTTGTTGCCGCCGTGGTTCGACACGGAGATCGCGCTCGCGCCGATGTCGACCGCCCGGCGGGCGTCATCCGGCCGGGTGACGCCCTTGATCATGAACGGGCCATCCCACTGCTCACGCAGCCAGGCGAGGTCCGCCCAGGTGGGCGGCGGGGTCCCCATCCACTGACCGTAGGCCCCGAAGAACGTCGGCGGGGTGGCCTCGCGCGGGCCCAGGTTCGGCACGCCGAGGTCGGGCAGCGAGCGGCTGCGCAGCCAGGTGGCAAGGTAGCCGGGCTTGATCACGACCTGCGGCGCGTAGCGGGCCATCGCCCTGAGGTCGAGCTTCTCGGGAATGTACGGGCTGCCCCAGTCCCGGCGGGAGTCGAACACCCAGTCCAGGGTGATGATCAGGCCCTTGGCACCGGCGGCACGGGCCCGCTCGGCGCGGGCGAGGATCTCCTCGCGCGAGCCGAGCCAGTAGGACTGGAACAGCAGCTTGTCGATCTCCGTACCGACCTGCTCCACCGGCTTGGACGCGAACGCCGACAGGCCCATCGCCGTGCCCGCGCCGGCCGCCGCACGGGCCACCGCGACCTCGCCGTCGGGATGCACCGCCTGCACACCGGTCGGCGAGATGATCACCGGGAAGCTGATGTCCTGACCCATCACGGTGGTGCTCAGGTCACGGGTCGCCGGCAGGTCGGCGATGTGCGGGCGAACCTTCAGCTCGGCGAACGCGGCGGTGTTGTCGTCCAGCGTCACCCCGGCCTCGGAACCGGCGACGAGCGCCAGGTAGACGCCCTTGGGCAGTCGCCTCTTGGCCCGCCGCTGCGCCTCGGCGACCGTTTCGAACCAATCCTTCGTGCTGGCCATCGCACTCCCGCCTCGTTCCGACCGACCCGCCGCGCGCACGCGCCCCGCATACGGACGTTCCGCGCCCGCCACGCCACGCGCCACGCGCCACGCGCCACGCGCCAGAGCGTCTGCTGCCGGGCGACCTGCTGCCCGGGTGAGGGCGCGCCTCACACCTCCACGGCGGCGTCATCCAATTTGACACCGAGTGCCACTATAGCGGCGGGCCCCGTTCGACGCATCACCAGGCAAAGCCACCAGACCGTCCCCGACCCCACAGCCCCTTTGCCGGGTCACGGATGGGGCCGCGCCAGCGCCACAATGGGCACTTCGCCCCGTTTTGCGCCCACAGAAGACTCAGCCCGGCCTCCTTCCACCGTCCCGCCATCCCGCCGGCCCGCCATCCCGCTCGCCCATCTGGCCATCTGGCCAGACAGAGAACTCCCGCAGCCAGAGGTCACCCTCGGCGACGGCACCTGGTGCGGTCAAGATCCAAACAGGTCGCGGTGGGGGCATTCGTGTCCGATTTGCCCCCCACAACGACCTACTTAGGCGGATCTTGCCCGGCGGAAAACCGCACGGCGTGACGATCATGGGAATTGGGTGGGGGTGTCCGGTCGAAAGTGCCGACCGGGACGGTCCCGCGATCGGTGGTCCTGCTATGGGGGCTATAGAGAGGCTTGGCCCGATTCACGACCGCGACAGCGCTGCGGCTGCCCCGCCGTCCCGCGACCGGACCACAGACGAGGACGGGGTGAGCCCGGTGGGACCCACCCCGTCCTCGTGACGTGCGGTCGAACTCGGCCGCGAAGGGCCGAGCCAGTCAGGGCCGAGACCAGTCAGGCCGAAACCCGGTCAGGCCGAGACGGTCAGACGGTGGCGGGGACGGGGAGGGCCTTCTCCTTCGGGTCGATGCCCATGATCCGGGCGAGGTTGCCGCCCATGACCTTGCCCTGGTCCTCGAAGGAGAGGGACTCGATCTCGTCGATGAAGGTCACCGGGTCGAACAGGCCCTCGGGGTGCGGGTAGTCCGAGCCGAACACCACGTTGTCCGCGCCGAGCACGTCGACCAGGCCGGTGACGTCCTCCTCGTGGAAGGGGTGGACGAGAATGTTGCGCTTCCAGGCGACCATCGGGTCCTCGTCGAAGATGCTCGGGTCCCGGGAATAGAGCTTCGTCAGCTGGCCGACCAGCGGACGGACCCAGGAGCTGCCGTTCTCGACCGGCATGATGCGGATGCCCGGGAACCGGGTGGCCAGGCCGTGCCCGATGATCGAGGCGACGCAGTCCTTGATGGACCGGTACTCCCCGGACACGATGTGATGGAACGCCGAGCGCTTCGACTGGAACGGCAGGAACTCGCTGCTCGAGCCCTCCCAGTCGTTGAGGTAACGCTGGTAGCCGTCGTCGGAGGCGTGCATGCCGACGACGACTCCGGCCTCCTCCACCCGCTTCCAGAACGGGTCGAACTCCGGCAGCGCGAACGAGCGGCGCGACCCGTTCAGGGTCGGCACCGGCGCCGGGCGGATCAGGATGGCGCGGGCGCCGCGCTCGATGACGTAGTCGAGTTCGCGCAGCGCCGCGTCGAGAATCGGCAGGGTGATGACCGGGGTGGGAAAGATCCGGTCCTCGAAGTTGTAGGTCCAGTGCTCGTGCATCCACTGGTTGAGCGCGTGGATGACGACGACGGTCGACTCCGCGTCGTCGGCCAGGCGCTCCTCGAGCAGGCTCGCGAGGGTCGGCCACATCATCGCGCGGTCGATGCTGAGCTCGTTCATCAGCGCGAGCCGGTCAGCCGGGTTGAAGAACGCCGGGATGGACGGGATGTACCTCGGCGGCGGGGCGGCCTCGATGTCGCCCGGCTTCGTCTTCGACGACGGGTTCTTCAGCCGGAACTCGATCTCCTGGGCGCCGGGCGGCGCCACGACGTTGAACGTCGGGTTCGGAATGTAATCGCTGATGACGTTCCGCAGGGCAATCTTGGTGCGCTTACCCACCTGGACGTACTTCACCAGCCCGGCGTGGCTCTCCGGCAGGTACTTGGTGAAGGCATCGGTCGTCTCGTACATGTGATTGTCCGCGTCGAAGACGGGAAAATCGAGGACTCGGGACATCTTCTCTCCTGGTGCGTGATTCCTGTCGGGCAATTTCGGGTACGCGCTTACTCGCGCATGCTTCTGGCCCATGGTTCGTGCCGCGCGGCCTTCGCCACGCGGCTTCCGGGGCGATTCCGGGGATCACGAGAGCCGGACGCGGTGGACGGAGGCGGCGCCCCGGGCGCTCGTCGGTGCGCGGGCGACGCCGGGCAGGGGCCGGCCGGGTTGGTCACGGTGCGTGAGCCAGGCGCCGCGGCCACGGCCGGCCAGGCAGACTGAGGAACACCGGGGTCAGCCCGGGCACGGACGCCGACTCCGGGTGGGTACCTGGTACCGGCGCCGGGCGGCGCGCGAAGGAGACCGAGACGTGGGACGGCCGAAGCTGCCGCTCGTGGATCGCCGGGAGGCGATCAGCAAGGCACTCGACATCATCGACCGGGACGGTCTTGACGCACTCAGCCTCCGCCGGCTCGGTACCGAACTCGGCGTCAGCGGTGCCGCCCTCTACCATCATTTCACCGACAAGAACGAGATCCTGCGCGGCGTCGTCGGGGTCGTGCTCGCGAAAGCCGTGATGCCCCCGGACGCCGACGGCACCTGGGACGAGATCATCATCGCGTCGACGACGCGTTTCCGCCGCGTGCTCCTGTCCCATCCCAACGCGGCGCCGCTGCTCGTTCCCGGCAGCCTGCCGACCCGTGCCGTGAGCGACACGGCCCGCGAGTTCGTGGCCGCGAAGATGCTGGCGGACGGGGTGCCCGAGGAGTTCTGGTTCCCGATCATCGACAGCGCCGAGATGCTCGCTCTCGGCTCCGCGATGACGAACCCGCGGCTCCTGCCGCCGAACACCCAGCCGGACCCGGCCGATCCCGACCCCGACAGTCCCGCCCGCAGCCCCACCGGCTCCGGCCTCGGCCCCACGCGGATCAACTCCGCCGACACCGACACCGACACCGATCGTGCCAGTGAGCTGGAACGGATCATCGCGGCTGCCGACGTCGCCGCCAACCGCGTCTTCGAGCTCGAGCTCACGGCGCTGATGCGGGGCTGGAAGGCGCTCATCCACGAGGCACCCGCCGCCAACGGCGGGTGACGACGAGCACCCGACGCCCAGCCCGTGGCGACCGTCCATCGCCGCCTCCTTCCGCCTGCCCACTCCCCTCTTCGGACCATACCTCCCGGCCTGAACATTGTTAAGTTTTATTCTCGATCATGCTCCGCCGACCTTCCGCTCCGGCGACGACGACGGTGTCGGGCCCGCGCCTACCCGGCCAGGCTGTGGCGGGAAGCCGTCCCAATGCCCCAAGCCGCCCCGCGCCGCCCTGCGGACGGGGCGGCGGGGGGCGGCGGGGGGCGGCGGGGGGCGGCGGGGCGGGGCTTGAGCCCTCAGGCGCGGACGGCGACGGCGACGGTCGGCGTCGGGTCGAACCCGGCGAGGGGGTCCTCCTGGCAGGCGCTGACCGGGGGAAGCGCGGGCGACAGCGTGCTCGGGGCCCGCCCGATCGTCACCGGCACCGGCCCGCCGTGCGTGCGCCGCGCCGCCGGGCCGGTCGGGGCCGGCCGGGAATGGTCGGCCGACGGGCGCGGCGGGGCGACCTCGCCGCGGGCCAGCAGCGCGTCCACCCCGTGGCCCTGGACGCACTCGGGGTCCGGGCCGTCCAGTGGCAGGCCGGTGAAGAACTTCGCCGCCATGCACCCGCCGCGGCAGGAGTCGTAGTGCCCGCAGGACGCGCACGCCCCGCCGGTCTGCGGCTCGCGCATCGCCGCGAACAGGTCGGACTCGCGCCACACGCGGGTGAAGCCGCCGGTGTCGCGCACGTTGCCGGCGAGGAACTCGTCGTGGATCGCGAACGGGCAGGCGTAGACGTCCCCGACCGGGTCGATCAGGCAGACCACCCGGCCGGCGCCGCACAGGTTCAGTCCGGGCAGGGCCTGGCCGTAGGCGGACAGGTGGAAGAAGGAGTCGCCGGTCAGCACGTTCTCGCCGGCGGCGACGAGCCAGTCGTAGAGCTCGCGCTGCTGGGCGGCACTGGGGTGCAGCTCGTCCCAGGTGTCGGCGCCGCGCCCGGACGGGCGCAGCCGGGTCAGGCGCAGCTGGGCATCGTAGCGCTTCGCGATCGCCTGAAAGCCGTCGAGCTGGGAGACGTTGTGCCGGGTGACGACGACCGACAGCTTGAACCCACGGAAACCGGCCGCGGCCAGGTTCTCCATCGCGCGGATCGCGGTGTCGTACGACCCCTGTCCGCGCACGGAGTCGTTGACCTCGGCGGTCGCGCCGTCGAGGGAGATCTGCACGTCGACGTAGTCGCTGGCCGCCAGCCGGGCGGCGATCTCCGCGGTGATGCGCACCCCGTTGGTCGAGAACTTCACCCCGACGTGATGGGCGGTCGCGTAGTCGACCAGCTCCCAGAAGTCGGCGCGCACCGTCGGCTCACCACCGCCGATGTTGACGTAGAACACCTGCAGTCGTTCGAGCTCGTCGATGACGGCCTTGCACTCGTCGGTCGTGAGCTCACGCGGGTCACGCCGCCCGGAGCTCGACAGACAGTGCCGGCACGCCAGGTTGCAGGCGTAGGTCAGTTCCCAGGTCAGGCAGATCGGCGCGGCCAGCCCGCGGGCGAAGTGGTCGATCAGACGTGCCGGCGCGGCGGTGGTGGTCACTGCGGGCTCCCCTCAACGAGCATCTGGGACGCGGCGAGGGTCGCCAACGCCGGCTGGTAACGGCCGAGGTCCGCGGGGGCCAGCCCCGTCGCGGCCGCCGCGGCCCGCGCGGACTCGTGCTCGGGCAGCGCCTCGACCAGCGCCAACAGCCCCGGCTCCTTGAGGAACGACAGCCGCCGGGTGCCAAAGTGGTACAGCAGCGCACCGAACGATTCGGGCCGCACCGACACCCGCGGATGCAGCCGCCACGGACGGTCCAGATCAAACTCGCCGCCACCTGCCCGGCCGGGGGCCGCCGAGGACGACAAGTCCGCCGAGGACGACAAGTCCGCCGAGGACGCCGAGGCCGCGCCCGCCGCCGCACCAGCGCCGCCGGCCACGCTGCCGGGCACGGTCGGATGGGCGGACGCGGCCGGACCGGCGGATCCAGCCGAGGTGTCTGGATCGGCGCTCAGTAGACGCCGCACATGCCGTCGATGGAGACCTCTTCGACGAGGAGGTCCGCCACAACCGGCGCCTCCACGTCGGCCGCCTCGACCGGCTGGTCGATCTGAACCGCGGTCGGTTCCATGCATTCTCCCCTGGGCCGCTCGACGATCCTGGACCGCACGATGCTGGTCCGGGCGGGACCAGCATCGATCCCACTGGGGGAGCAGTGTAGTGGCACCGAGTGTCAAAGAAAAGTGTTTGCGCCAGGTCGACCGCGCCTAGGCACCCGACCGCCGAGACACCACAATGGCCGAGACAGCGAAGCGGCCCTCGGCGACCCCGTCCAGGCACCTGCCCGGCAGACGCCAGCGCCCGTCCCAGCGCCCGTCCCAGCGCCTGCCACCGCGCCTCGACCCGTCCCGCGGCTGGCTGGGCAGGCGATAGTACTGACCAGCCGAACGTGCCGAGAACGCCGTCACGACCGGCTCCCGACCGTGCCGAAGAGAGGACCGCCGAGTGTCCATGCGCGCGCTGACAGCGTTACCAACCGCATTATTAGTTCTGGCCGCCGTGGCGAGCTGCGATACCGCATCGCACCCGTCGGCCGCATCCTGTAGTACGCCGGGAGTCTCGGCAGACGAGGTCAAGGTCGGTTTCATCTACCCGGACACCGGAAATACCGCTGACGTCTTCAGGCCGGTGCGGGCGGGGCTCGACGCCAGGTTCGGAGCGATCAACGCGGCCGGCGGGGTGAACGGCCGAAAGCTCGGGTACGACTGGGCCGACGACGGGGGCCAGCCGGACACCAACCAGGTGGCCAGCCGGGACCTGATCGAGCAGAAGAAGGACTTCGCCATCGTCGAGGCGACGGCGAGCGCGGCCGGCGGAGCTCCTTATCTTGCCGCGAACAACATCCCGGTGGCCGGTGTCTCCGGGGAGTCCGTGTGGTCCACCTACCGGAACATGTTCACCTTTGTCAACTATGCGCAGGCAACTTCCAGCGCGACCGACGTGGTCACCACCTTCGGCCAGTACGCCCTGAGTCAGGGTGGCTCGCGTGCCCTGGTCATCTCCGACGCTGCCCGGACGGGTCAGTTGGACGGCCCCGCCCAGAAGCTGCGCGACAGCTTCGCGTCGGTCGGCATCCCCGTCTCCTCGGCGACGATGGACACGGCACCGACCCAGGGCCAACTGAACGAGATCATCCAGAAGATCAGCGCCGACAAGGTGAACATCCTTGCCAGCGTCGTGACGATCGATGCCCTCGCGCAGCTCCTCGTCCTGGTCCGGCAGAGGAACCTGCCCCTCAAGGTCATCCTCGCCGGAAGTCAGCTGCCCGGCGCCGAGCTGCTCGCGCAGTACGGGCCCGCGCTCGCCGGCCTGACCTCCTACATCAGCCCGCCGGTCAACCCCACGTCCCCCGGCTACCGCGCCTACAAGGACGCCATGAACCGATACTCTCCGGAACTGTTGGATTCCGGTCAGGCGCTTGCCCAGGTCGGCTACGTTCTCGGCGACATGGTCGTCCGCGGCCTGCAGGCCGCCGGCCCCTGCCCGACTCGGCAGGGTTTCATCAGCGGTCTGCGCGCCGTGCGGAACTACACCGTTGGCGGCCTCATCACGACCACTGATTTCGATCGGGATTTCGGCCGAATCCCGGTGTGCTATCCGCTTACGGCCGTGAACGCCGCCGGTAACGGCCTGACGACGATCGACCCGGACTTCTGCGGAAAACGCGTCTCGAAATAATCGGGCGCGGCCGGCCGGCCGGCACCGGCGATCGGTGGGCCACCGACCGGCAACCGGTGACCGGCATCCGCTAGGAGCCGTGGCGTCGTTCGCGGGCGGCGAAGCTGCGCAGGGCGCGCAGGAAGTCGATCTCGCGGAACGCCGGCCAGTACGCCTCGCAGAAGTACAGCTCGGAGTAGGCGCTCTGCCAGAGCAGGAAGTTGGACATCCGCTGCTCACCGGAGGTGCGGATGACGAGATCGGGATCGGGCTGGCCGGCGGTGTAGAGGTGCCGGGCGATGTCGTCCATCGTCAGCGCCGCGGCGACGTCGGCAAGCGAGTCCCCGGCCTCGGCTCGCTCGTGCAGGTGCTCGCGCAGCGCCACGATGACCTCCTGCCGCCCGCCGTAGCCGACGGCGAGGGTGACGTGGAAGCCGGTCGCGCAGGTCCGCGTGGTCTCGACCGCGTCCTTGAGCACCCTCGCGGTCGAGTCGGGCAGCACGTCGAGCATGCCGGCGAGGTGCACGCGCCACCGGGCGTCCGGGCGGGCGAGGCGGTCGGAGACCACCCGCTCGATCACGCTCATCAGGTAGGCGACCTCGGCGTCCCCGCGGTTCTGCAGATTCTCCGTCGAGCACACGAACACCGTCACGTGCCGGATACCGACCGCCTCGCACCAGGACAGCACGTCCTCGGCATGCTCGGCGCCGTAGCGATGACCGAGGCTGGGGTTGGCCATCCCCATCTCGCGGGCCCACCGCCGGTTGCCGTCCATGACCAGGCCGACATGGGCGGGCAGCGGGCCGGCCATCACCGCCCGGCGCAGCCGCCGGGTGTAGAACGCGTAGAGCGGGCCACCGACGGCCATGCGACCAAGGGCCACGCCACCGTGGGACATGCCGTCGAGGGGCATCGGGACACCTTCCGACGCGGATGCCCGCGGGCAGCCGCGGACATCGTGGGGGTCGTGGGCGGCACCGGCCTCGCGATCGCCGCCAGACCCCGTCCCAGCGGCGGCGCGGCCCCACGTGACCACGACATGACCCCGGCCAGGACATGACCGGGTTGGCCGACGATACCCCGCACCCCGCACCCCGCTCCCCCCAACCGCCCCCACCGCACCGGACCACATCCGTGGCGTGGCGTCAGACGGTGGCGGAGTGAGGGGTGGGCTGGGTGGCGACGATGGAGCCGCCGGTGGCGATCGCGCGGGCGAGCAGGCCGACGTCGGCCTGGTCGGTGAACAGGCCGTCGATGCCGGCCTTCAGATAGGTGACCTGCTCGTCGAGGGCCCGGCCGTAGTCGTTCGGCGCACTGCCGCGCTGGTAGTCCTTGGGCAGGAAGCTGTTCTCCGCGCGGAACGTGTACGGGTGCACCAGCAGGCCAGCGGCGTGCGCGTCGGTGACGAGCGAGGTGGGCTTACCCAGCGCGCCGTCGGAGCCCGTCGGGATGACCTGCAGCTTGTCCGGGCCGATGGCACTGGCGTAGGCGGCGATGGCGCGCAGACCAGCGGGGGTGACGAGATCGGCGTAGGTACGCTTGTCACCAGCGGTGACCAGGTCGAACGGCGCGCCGGCGGCCGAGAGCAGCTGCACCGAGCGGGTGCGCAGGCCGAGCGTGCGCAGCTGGGCCAGGTTCGTCGTCTCGAAGGACTGGACGAACACCGGGGCGTCCGCCCGGTTCAGGCCGTACCGGTTCAGCACGTCCAGCAGGCGCTGTTCGAGCGGCAGGTGGGACTTCTGGAAATAGGTGGGATGCTTGGTCTCCGGGTAGACGCCGATCTCCCGGCCGAGTTCCCGGGACAGCCGGGCCCGCAGCTCGAGCACCTCGGTGAAGGCGGGGATCTCGAACAGCCCGTCGTAGAGGGTGTTGCGCTGGCGGACGGCGGCCAGCCGCTCCTTGGCCCGCAGCTTCTTCAGCTCCGCCAGGGTGAAGTCCTCGGTGAACCAGCCGGTGGTCGACACTCCGTCGAGCAGCACCGTCTTCTTGCGTCCGGCGAACTCGGGGTGATCGGCGACGTTCGTCGTCCCGCCGATCTCCGGCTCGTGCCGGCAGACGAGCACGCCGTCCTTGGTGGGTACGAGGTCGGGTTCGACGAAGTCCGCGCCGAGGCGCGCCGCGAGCTCGTAGGACGCGAGCGTGTGCTCCGGCCGGTATCCGGAGGCGCCCCGGTGCCCGATCACCAACGTCCCCCCGCGGCGCCGCGATCCGCTGGCGCCGGCCGCGGTGGTGGCGGCCTGGGCCGGAGCGGCACCTGCCAGGGCCACCGCCAACGGGGCGGCGACGAACGGCGTGGCGACCATCCCCGCGAGGACACCACGCCGTCCGACTCCGCGGCGATCCGTGCCTCGCGCGATGACATCCTGCTCGTCGACGCCTCGGCCCTCGGTGACCTGGCCCTCGGTGACCTGGCCCTCGGTGACCTGGCCCTCGGTTGCCTGGCCGTCGGTTGCCTGGCCGTCCACAGTCCTGCCGGCGGAGCTCAGACCAGCCGTGTTGTGGCGATCCACTCGTCCTCCACGCGCGCCGGACGGCGACCGTCGCCGCGGGAGCGTCTGACCAGACAAGCGGGATCAGATGGCGCCACAGCGGACCGCGTCTTACCCGTCGGGCACAGACCGCGGACGTCTGGGTGAACAGATCCGCCGCGGTCCGCGCCCTTGAGGTCGCGGTCAGGGACACTGCATGCACACCACCTGGTTCGGCGTGGTGCGATCTTCCGTCACACACATCAGACCCGCGGCGTACCGCGTGACCGGTGGTGCACGGTGCCCCCGCCGTCACCGTCAGCCCCCGGTCGTCACGACCAGCGAGCCCTCTCCCACCGCCGCCCCGCCACCGCCCTGCTCTCCGCCGCGCGTGACGACGGACCGGCCCCGGAAAACCCCCGTGTCGCTTCTACCGGGTTACGAAGGGGCAAACCGGACAGATTACCCGGTAGAAGCGACATCCTGCGCATCAGCGGCGCCACCCATCACGGACAGTGAGATTCACCAGGTGACCCCGGCCGCAAGCCGGAGATCCACGAGAAGGAACCCAGTCGGCTGCCCACTTTCACCGCGGGACGCTCGCCGTCAGCTGGCCTGCGCGTGCGCGCGGGCCTCGACGCCTTCCAGCCAGCGGTGCAGGTCGAGTGCGGTGGCGGCGGAGTGCTCGTGCATCATCGACTGGTGGTCGCCGGCCACGTCGAAGCTCTCGTGATCGAGCGTCCACTCGTTCGTCCAGGTCTGGCCGGCGCCGGTCACGTCCTCGGCCACGGCGCGCCGCGGCATCCGTGGCATCCGCGTCCTCGCCCGCACCAGCATCACCGGCGCGCGGACGTCCCGGGGCCGCCAGTTCTCGAACAGGTCCAGGTAGGCGCCCTGCGCAGTGACCTGGGCCTCGGTCATCAGCGCGTACGCCTGCTCGTTGACGGCGATGCCGCGCAGCTCCTCCTGGATGTCCTCCTCGGGGATGCGGTCGGCGGGCAGCCAGGTGTCGAGCAGCACGACGGCCGCCGGACGCACGCCGCGTTCCTCCAGCACGGAGGCGATCCCGTGGGCGAGCCAGCCGCCGGAGGAGTAGCCGGCGAGCACCACCGGGCAGTCCGGGAACGCCCGCATGATCGTGTCGGCGTGCCGTTCCATGACGAGCGCGGCGGTGGCGGGCAGCAGTTCGCCGTCCCCGAACCCGGGGTGCGCCAGCGCGTGGACGTCGCGGCGGCCGTGCAGGTGCAGGGCGATGCGGGCGAAGTTGTGCGGCCCGGACGGCGCCACCATCGACGGCAGACAGATCAGTGGCAGCGGCGCAGGCCCCGAGGCGAGGCGCACCGGCTGGCCCGGCGGACCCAACTCATCGACGGACTCGCAGACCGGCCGCAGTTTCGCCGCCGCCCGCAGCACCCCGACGCCCGCGGCGAACTTGCCGTCAGCGCACGCCTGCCGGTACAGCCCGCGCACCCCGACCGCGTCGCCGCCGGCAACGCCGGCGTTGCCGTGGCCATGGTGGCCATCTGCCCGGCCGTGGGCGTTGCCGTGAGTGTTGCCGTGCGTGTTGCCGTGGGCGGCGAGACGGGCGGCAAGCTCGGCGAGATGGGCGGCCAGCTCGGTGACGGTGGGATGTTCGAAGACGGCCTGGGTCGCGAGTGGGATGCCAGCGGCCGCCACCAGCCGGCGGCGCAGCTCCACCGAAGCCAGGGAGTCGAACCCAAGCTCGAGGAACCGCCGGGACGGGTCGAGCTCCTCGGGCGTGTCATACCCGAGGACATCGGCCGCCTCGGCGCGAACCAACCCGGCCAGCTCTCGGGGGCTGGTCGGCACCACGGGCGCCCCGGCCGTCGGCTCGTCGTCCGGCCCTGGCGCCCGCCCGGACGCGGACACGCGGTCGAGGTGTTCCGCGCGACGGCCGGCGACGGGCAACCCGGACCCATCGCCCTGCGGCAGCAGGTCGAAGAACCGGTTCTCCCGCGCCGCGGTGATCGAGGGCACGAACCGCGCCCAGTCGACGTCGACCACCGTGACGGTCCGCGACCCCGCGCCCGTTTCGGCACCAGCTCCCACCCCGGTGCCCACGCCCACGCCGGTTCCCACGCCGGTTCCCGGTTCGTGTCCCGTGGCGGGGGGGCGTCTCGCACCGAGCGCGGCGACGAGCGCGGCGGCCGCCGGGGCCGGGGCGAGTGGGCGCAGACCGCGGCGGGTCAGATACGCGCGCAGTGCCGGTTCGGCGCCGATCCCGCCGCCGTCCCAGGGGCCGTAGGCGACGGAGGTGATCCGGCATCCCCCGTGGCCCGCCTGGCCGGCCGGGTGCGCCTGGCCGGCCAGGCCGTCCAGGTAGGCGTTCGCGGCGCAGTAGCTGGCCTGGTTGCCGCTGCCCCACACCGCGGCGATCGAGGACACGAGCGCCATGTCGGTGATGGTGGCGCCCTCGGGCGTGGCGAGCAGCCGCTCGAGGGCAGCGGCGCCCGCGGCCTTGCCCGCGACGACCTCGGCGACCTCGGCGAGGGTGAGCTCGGTGAGGGGCCGGGTCGGCCCGACGATGCCGGCGGCGTGCACGACCGTGGTCACCGGCTCGTCGTCGCCCGCGTACCGGCGCAGCAGCCCGGCGAGTGCCCTCTCGTCCGCGGCGTCACAGGCTTCGGCCGTCGCCCGCGCGCCGAGCGCGGTGAGCTCGTCCAGCAGGGCCGCCGCGCCGGGGCTTCGCGGACCGCGCCGGCTGGTCAGCACCAGCCGTCCAGCGCCGGCACGGGCCAGCGCCCTGGCGACATGCGCGCCGACGGCTCCGGTCCCGCCGGTGATCAGCACGGTGCCGGTCGGACGCCAGGCGCGCTCGGCCCCCGGTTCGAACGGGGCCAGTTCCGCCGCGGGCACCGGCACGAGCCGTGGGACGCGCAGCCCCTGCGGCCGGGCGGCGTACTGGTCGTCGCCGGAGTTCGCGGTCAGCGCGAACCCGAGCCAGAGCAACGACTGGTCGTCGACGCCGGGCTCGGCGCGCCCGGCGCCGAGCAGCCCCGGGACGCGCCAGCCCAGGTCAGGGAGGTCGATCAGGCCGCCCCAGGTACCGGGACGCTCCAGCGCCAGGGTGCGGCCCAGGCCCCAGAGCATCGCCTGCCCGGGTCGGGTCACCGGGTCGTCGTCGCCCGTGGCCACCGCCCCGGCTGTGATCATCCATTGTGGCGCGTCCAGTGCCGCGTCCGCGAGAGCCTGCGCGCAGGCGACGGACAGGGTGAACCCGACGGGCAGGCTCGGATGGTCGGGATCGGGAGTGTCATCCAGCGCCAGCAGGGAGACGACCCCGCTGATCGGCCCGCTGGCGGCGCCGGCGCCGGCGTCGGCGCGGTCGCCGGCCTCGGTACCGGCGCCGGCGCTGGCGGGGCGGCAGGCGGCCAGCCGGGCCGCGATCTCCTGACGGTCTGCCCGCCCGAGGCGCACCACCTCGCTGCCGCCGAGGCGTTCCAGCACCCAGCCAAGCCGGTCGACGAGGGCCGGATCGGCACCTCGCGGCGGGACGAGCACCAGCCAGCGCCCCCCGGGAGTCGCTGGGATGGTGTCGCCGAGCTGACCGATCCCGGCATGCGTGGTGAGCATGGCCGTGACGTCGGCGTCGGGGAGTTCCTGCCACCGGGTCCGGTAGCGCCACCCTGACGGGTCGCTCGGCGCACCGGCCTGCGCACCACCGGCCTGCGCACCACCGGCCGTTGCGCCGCCGGCTACCACGGCGCCGGACGATCCGGCCCTCGGCGTGGGGATGGACAGCGCCGGGACCCCCGAGCCATCCAGCCAGTGGCGGCGGCGCTGGAAGGGGTAGGTGGGCAGCTCGACCAGCCGGCCAGGGCGGCCCAGCACCGCCCGCCAGTCGACGTCGATGCCGCGGGCGTCCAGGCCGGCGGCGGCGGCGAGCATCGTGTCGACCTCGGGCCGCCTCGCCCGCGCCGTCGCGACGACCAGCGGCTCTCGCCGCCCGGCGGCATCCGCCCGCGCGGGAACCGGGACCGCCCCGGCGTCGGCCGAAGGTGTCGCCGCGGGGTCCGTGGTCGCGGGGTCCGGTCCCGTGGTGACCGGTCCCGCCGCGGCGGCCGTCTCGTCCGCGAGGCAGGCGGGGACCAGTGCGGTGAGCACCGCGTCGGGGCCCAGCTCCAGGAAGGCTCCGGCGCCGTCGGCGGCCATTCTGCGGGCGGCGCCGGCGAAGTTCACCGCGCCGCGGACCTGCCGTACCCAGTAGTCGGGATCGAGCAGCTCCGCCGCGGCGGGTTCGCCGGACAGCGTCGAGACGATCGGCAGCGCGGGTGGCTGAAAGCGCACGCCGGCGGCGACCCGGCGGAACTGCTCGAGCATGCCGTCCATGTGCGGGGAGTGGAACGCGTGGCTGGTGTTGAGCCGGCGGGTCGCGACGCCCCGGGCCGCCCAGTGCGCGGCGATCCGCTCGGCGGGCTCGGCGTCCCCGGCGATGACGACCG
Organism: Frankia sp. AiPa1; assembly: GCF_023243075.1. Taxonomy (GTDB): domain Bacteria; phylum Actinomycetota; class Actinomycetes; order Frankiales; family Frankiaceae; genus Frankia. Next base: position 51,546 of record NZ_JALKFZ020000187.1, read on the forward strand.
CGTTCGGCGCGTTGACCGCGGCGAGCGCGACCCGTCCCCCGCACCTGGCCAGCGAGGCCGCCACCTCGCCCGCCGCCGCGCGGATCGCGATCATCGTCCCGCCCGGCGGGCAGGCCTGCATGAGTCGGCCGCGGGCGGCGACCAGCGTCACCGCGTCGTCGAGTGACCAGATACCGGCGACGTACGCGGCGACGAGCTCGCCGATGGAATGGCCGGCCAGCGACGCCGGACGCACCCCCCACGAGGTGACCAGCCGGTACAGCGCGGCCTCGTGGGCGAACAGCGCCGGCTGGGTGTACTCGGTGCGGTGGAGCAGCTCCGCGTCGGGCGAGCCGGCCTCGGCGAACATCACCTCGAGCAGGGGGCGGGCGAGGTGGACGTCGAAACGAGCGGCGATCTCGTCGAGGGCGGCGGCGAACACCGGGAACGCCCGGTGGAGCTCGCGGCCCATCCCCGCCCGCTGGCTGCCCTGGCCGGTGAACAGCATCGCCAGGCGCACCTTCGCCCCGGGCACGCAGCTGTCCTGGACGACGCCCGGCGCCACCCGGCCGCCGGCGAGCCGGTCCAGCGCGGCGAGCAGCCGCTCCCGCGCCGCCGCGGCGCCGGCAGGCCCGTCCCCGACGGCGGTCCCGGCCGCGACGGCGGTGGATGGGTTCACGACCAGCACGGACCGGTGCTCGAAACGGGTCCGTCCGGCCAAGGTGTGCGCGACATCGACCAGGTCGAGGTCGGGATGCGCCCGTAGGTGGACGGCGAGCCGCTCGACGGCGGCGCGCAACGCGGCCTCGGTCCGCCCGGAGAGCACCACCGGCACCGGCACGGCGGCTGGGACGACACCCGGCGCGGCGAGGCCGGGCGGCGCCTCCTCGATGATCATATGGGCGTTGGTGCCGGAGATACCGAACGCGGAGATCCCGGCCCGGCGGGGCTGCCCGGCGCGGCGGGGCCAGGGCCGTGCCTCGGTGAGCAGCTCCACCGCACCGGCGGACCAGTCGACGTGCGGGGAGGGTTCCCGCACGTGCAGGGTCGCCGGGAGGATCTCGTGCCGCAGCGCCTGGACGATCTTGATCGTGCCGCAGACCCCGGCGGCGGCCTGGCTGTGGCCGACGTTGGACTTCAGCGAGCCGATCCGCAGCGGCCGGTCCGCCGGGCGGTCCTGGCCGTAGGTGGCAATCAGCGCGGAGGCCTCGATCGGGTCGCCGAGCGCCGTGCCGGTGCCGTGTGCCTCGACGACGTCGACGTCCGCGGCGCCAAGCCCCGCGTTCGCCAGCGCCGCGCGGATGAGCCGCTGCTGGGACAGGCCGTTCGGCGCGGTCATGCCGTTGCTGGCACCGTCCTGGTTGACGGCGCTGCCGCGGATCACGGCGAGCACCCGGTGGCCGGCGCGGCGCGCGGCGCGCAGGCGTTCGAGCAGCAGCACCCCGGCGCCGTCCGCCCAGCCGGTGCCGTCCGCGTCGGCGGAGAACGCCTTGCAGCGACCGTCCGGCGCGAGCCCGCGCTTGCGGCTGAACTCCACGAGGATGCCCGGGGTCGACATGACGGTGACCCCGCCGGCCAGGGCCAGCTCGCACTCCCCCGCCCGCAGCGACTGGGCGGCCAGATGCACCGCGACCAGCGAGGCGGAGCACTGGGTGTCGACGGACAGCGCCGGTCCCTCCACGCCGAGGGTGTAGGCGACACGGCCCGCGATGACGCCCGAGGCGGTGCCGGTGAGCAGCTGGCCCTGCGCCGACGTCGGCGCGAGGTGCCAGGACGGGCCGTAGTCGGACAGGGACGTCCCGGTGAACACCCCGGTGCGGCTGCCCCGCAGCGACCGCGGGTCGATGCCGGCGTCCTCGAGTGCCTCCCAGGAGATCTCGAGCATCAGCCGCTGCTGCGGGTCGAGCGCCGCGGCCTCCCGGGGGCCGATGCCGAAGAAGTTCGCGTCGAACCGGTCGATGCCGGCCAGGAAACCGCCTCGGCGGGTGTGGACGGTGCCCGGCCGGTCCGGGTCCGGATCGTGGAGGGAGTCGAGGTCCCAGCCGCGGTCGTCCGGCAGGTCGCAGGTGGCCTCGCGGCCGTCGCGGATCAGCTCCCACAGCGCCCGCGGGGAGTCGACGCCGCCGGCCAGCCGGCAGGCCATCCCGACGATCACGATCGGATCGTCGTCCGGCTCCGGGCGGACAGCGGCCCGGGCAACGGCTGCCTGGCCGAGGGCCGTCTCGCCGACAGGTTCCTGGCCGACGGCTGCCTGGCCAGCGGGTTCCTCGCCGGCGGGTTCCTGGCCGGCGGGTTCCTGGCCGACGGCCGACGTGGTGACGGCGAGCAGCTCGCGGCGCAGATGGTCGGCGAGCACGTGCGGGTTGGGCAGGTCGAACAGCGACGTGGCCGGCAGGGTGACGCCGGTCCGCGCGCCGAGGTCGGCCCGCAGCCGTTCGGCGGCGTCGCGGTACACCCCGCGGGACCGCCAGGGCGCACGCGGGTCACCGCCGACCGGACGACCGGTGGCCGCGCTGACGCGGGAGTCGATGAGGTCGACAAGCAGATCGTGCTGGGCTCGCGCCGACCGTCCGGCCAGCTGGGCCTGCCACTGCTCACGCGACGTCCGCGCGGTGTTGCGGGCTGAACCCATGGCCTACCGATCCTCGAAGTCGTTCCCGTCGTGCTTGGCCGGCGCGCCTGGTGAAATCCTCCCCATCGCATCCAAAACGGACAACGTGCCGCGCCACGTTGGTGACACCACTCGCACGGCGTCACCTTCGGCGGTCGACCCGCGCGGATCGCCATCCGGGCAGGTCCTGACGCGCGCGGTTGGCCCGGTGGTGGCCGTGCCGGCTCCGCCCGGGGCGCTGGTCCCTTGATGCCATCAGGGGCCCCCACAAGGCCGCGCCCCGGCGGGTAGCCTGCCGGTCCGACGAGTGGCCGATCCGGCCGGCCCGGCGAGTGGCCGAGGATCGGGCCATCGTCCCCGGCCGGTCAGGCTGGCGGGTGGCCATCCTCGAGGTAGATGGCGTTGCCGGCGCGGTGAGCCGCGAGGCAGGCCGCCACCCGGCGGCCGATCCTCGGCTCGGTGATCTCGGCGAGATCGCTCCCGGGGACCAGGGACCAGTCGGCGAGCTCGTCGGCGGGAATCCGGATCCGGGCGGCGTCCGCGGCCGTCAGCAGGCCGCCGTCGTAGACGAGGGCCATCCCCTCGGTTCGCCCGGGCGAGGCGGGCACCCAGTCGACGGCCAGCAGCCGCCCGGGTGCGCGGTCAAGCCCCAGTTCCTCGCCGACCTCCCGGCGCGCCGCGGCGCGCGGCGATTCGTCGAGCTCCACTGTTCCGCCGGGCAGGTCCCAGCCGGGCCGGTAGGTCGGCTTCACCATCAGCACCCGACCATGCGCATCGACGAGCAGACAGGCCGCACCCAGACGCTTACGCGGCAGCCCGCGCTGCCACTCCAGGTTGGCGGCAGCGTCCAGCGATGTCACATTCACGACTATAAACCAACAGGACCACCACCCGGCGTTGATCCGACGGCCCGGCCGAGGCCCGAGGCTGACCGCGCCACGGGCGGGTGATGCGTTAGAGTGACCCCATGTCTGCGCGCAGAGGTCTGTGGCGGGCCGTCCTTCTGGCGGCCGTCCTGACGCGCGCGTAACCCGCATCCGAGCACGCGGCCGCCCCCTCCGGCGGCCGCCATCGTCTCCTCGACGGGCAGTCCACCCGACGAGCGAGCTCCTCGACGGGCACTGCACCACACCGGGTACGGGTCGGCCCCGGGCCCCGGCGGCGCGTCCCACCCGACGAGGACGTCCATGGACCTGCTGCACCGTCTCGTCGCCGCCTGCGCCGCCGGCGACGACCCCGGCCCCTTCGCCCTGCTGCGCCGCACCGGGCCCGAAGCCCCCGGCGCCAGGGAATCCGCCCCCGAAGCCGCCGGATCCGACCGGCTGGACCTGCTGCTCGGCGAGCCGCTCGCCGTCACACGCCTGGCTGAGCTGCCCGTGCCCGGTGGACCGGCCGGGCCGCGCACCCTGGCGGTCGTGCCGTTCCGGCAGCTCACCGAGGCGGGCCTGCCCTGCGTCGACGACGGGGTCCCGCTCGAGGCTCTGCGCGTCACCGACCAGGTCCGGATCTCCCTCGCCGACACCCTCGCCGCGCTCGCCGCGCTGCCAGCCGGCCCGCCCGCCGTCCGCGACGGGGCTTTTGACATCGACGACGAGGGATACACCGAGCATGTCCGTGCGGTACTGCGGGACGAGATCGGCCACGGGGAGGGCTCGAACTTCGTCCTGCACCGGACGTTCACGGCCACCGTCGACGGCCCGCCACTGCGCGCCGCCCTCACCGCGCTGCGCCATCTGCTCCGCCACGAGCCCAGCGCCTACTGGACGTTCCTGATCCACACCGGCCGGCGCACCTTCGTCGGCGCGTCCCCCGAACGCCACGTCAGCGTGGCCGGCGGGCAGGTGACGATGAACCCGATCTGCGGAACCCACCACCTGCCGCCGGACCGGGACCAGGATCTCGACTGGCTGCTGCGGTTTCTGGCCGACCCGAAGGAGACCGACGAGCTGTCGATGGTCCTCGACGAGGAACTGAAGATGATGGCCCGGATCACCGAGCACGGCGGGCGCGCCCACGGGCCCCGGCTGCGGCGGATGTCCCGGCTCGTCCACACCGAGTACCTGCTGACCGGGCGCAGCGACGCCGACATCCGGGACATCCTGCGGGAGACGATGTTCGCCCCCACCGTCACCGGCAGCCCGCTGCGCAACGCCCTGCGGGTGATCGCGCGGCACGAGCGCCGCGGCCGGCGCTACTACGGCGGCGTGGCCGCACTGCTCGGCCTGGACGGCACGGGCCGCCAGACCCTGGACGCGCCCATCCTCATCCGCACCGCCGAACTGACCCCGGACGGCATCCTGCGCGTCCCCGTCGGGGCGACCCTGGTCCGCCACTCCACCCCGCACGGCGAGGCGGCCGAGACCCGCACCAAGGCCGCCGCGATCCTGTCCGCCTTCGGCCTGCCCTCCGCCTCCCCGGCCAGCTCCATCCCGGCCAGCTCCATCCCGATCGGTGCCATCCCGATCAGTGCCATCCCGGCCGCAAACCTCTCGACCGCCGAACCGTGGGGTGCGGACGCGGCCGTCGCGGCGGCCCTGGCCGGACGCAACGCCGGGCTCGCCGCCTTCTGGCTCGACCGCGCTAGCCGTCCCGGCATGAACCGCGTCGTCCCCGCGCCGCCCACGCCCGATGTTTCCCCGACACCAGACGGTTCCGCGCAACCGCGGCGGTCCGCGCTGGCTGGACGCTCGGTGCTGATCGTCGACGCCGAGGACGCCTTCGCCGGCATGCTCGGACACCTGCTGGACGCCCTGGGCCTGGCCGTCACCATCCGGCCGTGGACGCAGGTAGGCAACAACCCGGATGGCGCGGAGCTGCTGGTGGTCGGGCCCGGGCCCGGTGATCCGACGGCGCACCGCGGCGGTGACCCGAAGATGGCGGCGCTGCGCGGTCTGGTCGAGCGCCGGCTGGCGCGGCGTGCGCCGTTGCTGGCCGTCTGCCTTGGCCATCAGGTCCTCGCCGAGCTGCTGGGCCTGCCGCTGCGGCGCCGTCCCGACCCGCACCAGGGTCTGGCCCGCGCCATCGACCTGTTCGGCCGGCCCCGCCGGGTCGGGTTCTACTCCACGTTCACCGCCGTCTGCGACGCTGACGTGCACGTGAGCGCGCTGGGTCCCGTCCAGCTGGCCCGCGACCCGGCCGACGGGGCGGTGCACGCCCTGCGCGGAGCGTTCTTCACCGGGTTGCAGTTCCATCCCGAGTCGGCGCTGAGCCTCGATGGTATGGACATTCTGCGCGCGGAGCTTACGAGGCTTCTCGGCGCGGCGCCTGCCGTACACGTCGGATAATTCCGACGAGTACGCGAACCTTCTGGCACCGGCGGAGGAACGATGGTCAGCATCAGAGCGGCTCGGCAGGGGCTCGGCAGGGGCTCGGGCGGCGGCTCTACGAGCGGCTGTTCGCCGAGCTGCGGGCGCTGGGTTACCTCAACGTGTATGCCGGCATCTCCCTGCCGAACGCGGCGAGCGTCGGGCTGCACACCGCCGCCGGTTTCACCCTGATCGGCGTCTATCCCCGCGTCGGATTCAAGTTCGGCGCCTGGCATGACGTCGGCTGGTACAGCCAGGTCCTGGTCGACCCCCTTCCCGCCATCCCCGCCGAACCACGTCCCTGGCGTCCCGACCGCTCCGTCGCCGCAGCCCCGCCTGGGTGACACACCGCTCTCGGCCCACGCCCGTGGCCGGCGAGTTCGGCGACGAGGACAACAATGGGATGCAGGGCGGCGGGCGGACCCCGTCCGCCGGACCTGCCGGAACGGGGACGGGGACGGGGACGGGGGGGTTGTGCGGGCGGTCGGGGTGGTGCTGCATCCGCGGCGGGACTCCGCCCAGGCGGTCGAGGCGATCCTCGCCTGGGCGCGGTCGCGCGCGGTCACCGTCCTCGGGGTCGAGGGCGAGATCGAACGGTTGCGCTGCGCGGCGGTGGCGGTCGACCACGAGCAGCTCTCCGCTCGCAGCGACCTGCTCGTCAGCCTCGGCGGCGACGGGACGATGCTACGCGCGATGCGCCTGGCCGAACCCGGCCGGGCCCCCGTCCTCGGGGTGAACCTGGGCCGGCTCGGCTTCCTCGCCGAGGTCGACGTGCCCGAACTGCCCGCGGCACTGTCGGCGATCGACCGCCACGAGTTCACCGTCGAACCGCGCCTGGCCGTCGACGCCCGCATCGGCGCGACGACCGTGACCGCGTTCAACGACGTCGCCGTCATCCGTGTCCCCGGGCATGGCGGGAGCGCCGCGGTACAGCTGCGGGTGGACGGTCGGCCGTTCGTCCGGTATGCGGCGGACGCCGTCGTCGTGTCGACGCCGACCGGGTCGACGGCGTACAGCTTCTCCGCGGGCGGGCCGATCGTCAGCCCGTCCGTGGAGGGGCTGCTGGTCACCCCGGTCGCGCCGCACTCGGCGTTCAACCGGGGCATCGTGCTGTCCGTGCGGGACAGCCTGGCCCTGGACGTCCTGCCCGGCAGTGCGATGCTCGCCGTCGAGGTCGACGGCACCGTCGCCGGCCACCTGACCGCTGGTGCGACGATGACCCTGCATGCGCGCCCCGGCGCGGTCGAGGTCGTCCGCCTCGGCCACACCACCTTCTACGAACGCGCCGCCCGCAAACTGCGCCTCGCCGGCTCCGCCGAGGTCGACGGCGACGGCCCCCGCCCCGAATGACCGTTCCCGCGGCGACCAGACCTTGCTCCGCCGCGGCCGGACCGGTTCCCGTGGCCACGGCGGTCCACACCTTGATCGGCCGCGGCCGGACCGGTTCCCCGTGGCCACGGCGGTCCACCAGGTTGCTTCTCGTGGATCTCCGGCCTGCGGCCGGGTTCACCCGGTGAGTCTCGCTGTCCGTGATGGGTTTCGGGGGTGGTGGCGCTGATGGCGCGCGATGATGGCGCTTCTAGCGGTTTTCTGTCCGATTTGTACCTTCGTAACCGTGTAGAAGCGCCACGGATGTTTTCCGGGGCCGATCCGTCGTCACGCGCTGGGGCGGGCAGGGCCGTGGCGGGTCGGCGGCGGGGAGAGGGCTCGCTGATCGTGACGACCGGAGCTGACGGTGACAGCCCCCCGCCCCGAGTGACCGTTCCCGGGGCGGCTAGGCCCGGCATCTCATTGTGATCATGGGATGGTGCGGCGAAGCCGCTCGATTTCAGCTACTGATCGTGACCTACGGGAGGGTCGGGAGGGTCGGGGCGGCGGTGATCCGGGGCAGAGCTCCCCATGGCTGTGATCACAACCGGACACGCGCGCCAGGGCCGGGTCAGTCTCCGGGCCGGTCAGTCGTCTCGGCCGGCGGCCCAGCGTCGGTCCTCCTCGTCCCACTGCTCGTTGCGGTCATCGAGGCGCTGGCGCCAGTTCGCCGCCTGCTCGGCGGTCTCGTACGGCCCGAGCCGACGATGCCCCGGCGCGTCCGGCGGGTTCTCCACCCGATCATGGTCCATACACCACCACCAGCCCGTCGGATTCCACGCGCTGCTATCAGCACCGCCCGCACCGGCGGCACCGCCCGACTTCGCACTTCGGGAGCGCACTCGTCCCGACACCGCTCGTTTCAGGCCCGTCCACATGCCCTGATCATTACCCGCGATCTCGCCCCGCGGCACCTCCCCGGGCCGCTTCCCCGAGCCACTTGGCCGAGCCACTTGCCCGAGCGCACCTCCCCGCGGCACCTCCCCGAGCCACTTGCCCGAGCGCACCTCCCCGCGGCACCTCCCCGAGCCACTTGCCCGAGCGCACCTCCCCGAGCCACTTGCCCGAGCGCATCCCCGCTCGGCCGGCCAGCCACCGCGGATGGACCGCCGCGATCAAGCCGCCCCCGCGGGCCCATCACCGGCGGAGCACGCGACCGCTGCGGACCGTTTCCTCCCTCAGGTGGTCCGGGTTCGCACCACAGGACGGCCGCCGTGGTCCTAGTTACCGGTTTCGTGTCCGCTTTGCCCTACCAGAGCGACCCGTCGACCAGCCGGACCCGCATCGGGCGTTCCCCGCCGCCTCGACGCCCGACGGCTCACCGGAGATGCGACGGGGTGGCCAGAGGGATGGCGGGGTGGTCAGAAGGCGGCGGCGACGGGGATGACGCGCTCGGCGAGCAGTTCCAGGGGGCGAATCGTGGCCACGCCCGGCACCCAGCCGTGGTAGTGGGTGATGCCGAGGGCCGCGAGATCGCGCAGGGACTCGAGGAACTCGTCGATCTTCTCGCCGTCCGGGCCGGGGTCGAGGGGGCCCATGACCGTCTTCTCGATCTCGTCGTAGTCGCGGCCGACGTCCGCGCAGTGCCCGCGCAGCACCTCGAGTTTGTGCGCGAGTTCCGGGCCGGCGAACAGGTTGCAGGCCTGGGCGTACCGGGCGACCAGGCGCAGCGTCTTACGCTCCCCGCCGCCACCGATGAGGATCGGCGGGTGCGGGCGGCGCAGCGGCTGGGGCACCCCGAGGGTGCGCTCGAGCTGGTAGTGCTTGCCCCGGTACGGGGCATCCGAGTCGCCCCAGGTCTGCAGGCAGATCTCGAGGGCCTCCTCGAGGCGCTCGAACCGCTCGGCCGTGGACGGGAACGGCAGGCCGAGACCCCGAGCCTCCTCCTCGAACCAGGCGGCGCCGATCCCGAGATACGCCCGGCCCTCGGAGAGCACGTCGAGCGTCGCCACCAGCTTGGCGAGCAGGCCGGGGGCGCGGTAGACGACCGCGGTCACCCAGGCCAGCAGGTCGATGCGGCTCGTGCGCGCGGCAAGGTAGCCGAGCGTCGTGTACGCCTCGAGCATCTCGTGCTCGGGTGGGCCGACCTGGGCGATCTGCCACAGATGGTCCATCACGCTGAGTTTGGTGAACCCGCCGTCCTCGGCGGCGACGGCCACCCGGGTGAGGTCCTGGGCGAGCGTCGCCGGCCCGCCGGTGAAGGTGAAGTCGGCGACGTGCAGTCCGATGTTCATGTCCGTCCTCCCGAAGCGCAGATGGAGGTGCCTCCGGAAGTCGACCCTATCGCCGACCACCGTCGCGGTACGGCACCGCCGTTCGGGGACCGCCGCATGCCGGACCCCCGAGGATGCGCGGGGACCCGCCGCGTACAGATCGGGTAAGGCGCAGGGAGGCGCCTTGTGGGCAGGGGCGCAGGTGGCGCCACCGCGACGGACTACCCGGTCGGGCGGGACCGCCTACCGGTCAGGCAGGATGGCGATGACGCGAGCGGCAGCATGAGCAGAATCTCGGCGACCCGATCATCGGCGTTGCGGACGGCGGCGCCCCGACCAGGCCCGTACCGGACTCCTCCGGGCACCTGGTCCGGCGCCGGACCAGATCCTGCCGGCCCTGTACCCACCGGTTCCCCGCCCGCCGGCGGCACCTACAGGGCCAGCACCGACCAGCCCGACGGGGCCGATGGGGCGGATGGGGCCGATGGGCGGGAGTACCCGCAGAGCCGGTTCCGGGTGCGCCCCGAGCAGCGCCTCACCGCGTGGCCGGAGTACCTCGTGCCGGGCCCCGGCGAGCAGCGGCCCGCCGCGCGAGGGACCAGCGTGGCGGGACCACGCATGGTGGCGCAGCTCGGGCCGTGGCTGGTCGGGGTGGGCGGAGAACCGACCGCGGGGGCGCTCGGCGTCCTGGTCGAGGACGCACTGGGCCTGACGCTCCACCGCGCCCACCGCGCCTGCCCGCCCGGCAGCCACGCCGTGACGGCGGAGCTGTCGCTGGAGATCGTGACGAGGCCGCCGTGGTCCGGGCCGCATCTGGTGGCCGACGCCCGTCTGCTCGGTCGGGACGAGCGTGGCGCGATGGCCGTCTGCGAGGTCCGTGACAGCGCGGGCCGGCTCGCCGCCGTCGCGGCCGGTCGCTTCCACTGGGTCCCGGTGGCGACCGACCCCGCGTCCGCGCCCGCCAACGGCAGATTCCCAGCGGACGGCGCCGGGCCCGTGCCGGTCACCGGGCCGGCGTACGACCCCGCCGTGGCGCTGCCGCCGGCACCGCACGGCAGCCTGTTGGAAACCCTCGGGCTCGCCGCGGCGGGGCCGACCCGCCACGGCGAGCTCGGCCGGCTGATCCTGCCCGGGCACTCGGTGTTCGACACCATCGCCGGGACGGTGCACGGCGGCGTCCTGCTGTGCCTGTCCGACCTGGTGACCGACGCGCTCGCCCCACCGGACGAGCCCGAGCGCACGACCGGGATCCGCATCCACTACCTGCGGCCCGCGGGCCTCGGCGCGCCGGTCACCTCGACGGCCGAGACGATCCACCGCACGCGCACGTCGACGCTCTACCGGGTGACGACAGCGGGGCCATCCGACCGGCCCTACACCATCGCCACGATCTCCCGCGAACGCGCCCGCGGCATGACGATCTAGGAGGTCGCTGACGTCGCCGACGTCACCGCCCCTTCGCGGGCGGGAGCATCCTCCCGGGCCGAGGTCGCCTGGCGGGGCAGGGCGCCCTCACCGACCGGCACAGCCTCACCGACCGGCACAGCCTGGCTGACCGGGGTGTCCTGGCCGGTCGAGGCACCCTGGCCGGTCGAAGCACCCTCGGCGGCCGAAGCGCCCTTGCCCGCCGACGCGCCCTGGCGGGATGTGATCATCTGGGGAAGCGAGACGCCCTGGGGGATCGCGGCGCGGATCGTCTGGCGCAGCGACCCCAGGGTGGCCGCCAGGGCCGTCGGCTCGTGCCCGCAGTGCGCCATGCAGTTGGCGCACCGCGGGTCACGGCCGCGGCCGTACCGCTCCCAGTCGGTGGTCTCGAGCAGTTCCTTGTACGACTTCGCGTACCCGTCGCCCATCAGGTAGCAGGGTCGCTGCCAGCCGTACAGCGAGTACGACGGAATTCCCCAGGCGGTGCACGGGAAATCGAGCTTGCCCTCGAGGAAATCGAGGTAGAGCGGCGAGTGGTTGAGCCGCCACTTCTTGCGGCGGCCCTCGGCGAAGGCCTTCCGGAAGAGCTCCCGGGTCTCCTCGACGCCGAGGAAGTTCTCCTGGTCCGGCGCCTTCTCGTAGGCATAGGCCGGGGAGATCATCATGCCGTCGACGTTGAGCTCGTTGTTGAGGTAGTCGAGCACCTCGATAACGGTCTGCGGGCTGTCGTTGTTGAAGAACGTCGAGTTCGTGGTGACCCGGAAGCCGCGGGCCTGCGCATCCTTGATGTTGTCCACCGCCTGGGCGAACACACCCTTGCGGGCGACGATCTCGTCGTGCCGATCCTCAAGCCCGTCGATGTGCACCGCGAGCGACAGGTACGGCGACGGGGTCAGCTTGTCGATCTTCCTGGGCAGCAGCAGTGCGTTCGTGCACAGGTAGACGAACTTCTTGCGCTTGACCAGCCCCTCGACGATCTGCTCGACCTGCGGGTGCATGAGCGGCTCGCCCCCGGCGAGGCAGACGACGGGCGCCCCGCACTCGTCGGCGGCGGCCAGGGCCTGTTCGACCGGCATGCGCTGCTTGAGCACGTCCGCGGGATGCTGGATCTTCCCACATCCCTCGCAGGACAGGTTGCAGGCGAACAGCGGTTCCAGCTCGAGGGTGATCGGGTACTTCTCCCGGCGCAGGATCTTCTGCTTCGCGAGATATGCGCCGACCCGGATCGCCTGACGCGGTGGAATAGCCATTGTCACCCTCCTGGTGTTCGGTGGATTCGCCGGGTGGGAGGGATGATGCCCCGCTGACGCCAGTCTAAGTACGCCGGACGCAGGTCCTCGACCCCCGGGCCGGTGAGAGATAGTTAACCGGCACCCACCCGTCCTCGCGGCACGGGCACCTTCCCGGCACGGCAACGCAGACATCAGGTAAATACCCGGACCGGCATTGACGCAGGTCACCTGCCATTACTCGGCAGTATTTCACCGGCGCCGCGTCGGCGATGCCAGACGGCCGCTTCGGAGCCCACCGTCGACGCTCATTCTCGCGCTGATCGGCGGGAATTCGCCCGCATCGGGCCGCCATGTTTACCGACCCTGCCGCCTGACGTCGGCCGGGGCATCGCCATACCACCCTCCCGCCGCCGTCGTCGCCGTCGGGCTCGGCGATGCCCGCGACCGCACGGTCCCGATCGCCCCGAGGCGAAGGGCGAGAACGGACGACCGGCAACTTCGACGTCCCGTCGAGGGCCGAGCGTCCGGTACGGACGGGTTAGTCTGTCGACCTATGGTGACCGACCTCGAGCTGGTGCTTGCCTCCGCCTCGCCTCGGCGCCGGGTGCTGCTGGACCAGCTGGGTGTGCGCTTCGAGGTGGTCGTCAGCGGCGTGGACGAGTCGTCGACCGTCGCGACCGACGCTCCCGGCATCACCGCCGAACTCGCCGAGCGCAAGGCCCGCGCCGTCGCGGCCCTGCGCCCGGGGCGCCTCGTGCTGGGCAGCGACACGGTGGTCGAGGTCGACGGCCGCGTCCTCGGCAAGCCGCACTCCCCCGAGCATGCCCTCGCCATGCTGCGTGACCTGCGCGGACGAACCCACCGGGTGCACACCGCCGTCATCATCGTGGACGGGCGGACCGATGGGATCGTGGACGGGACGACCAGCGGGTCGCATGCCGGTGTCGCCACGACGGCCGTGACCATGCGCGACGTCCCCGACGCGGAGCTCGCCGCCTACGTCGCCACCGCCGAGGCGATGGACGCGGCCGGCGCCTACGCAATCCAGGGCGCCGCCGCCGCCTTCGTCACCGCGGTCGACGGTGACCTCGACACCGTCGTCGGCCTGCCCACCGCCCTCGTCCGCGACCTGCTCGCCGCGGCGACGGGGGGCCTGATGGGGGCGTGACGATCTCGAATCCTGGATCATGCTAGCAAAAAGCAACAAATTGCGTCACCGATATCAGTCACACGCTGTCGCCGATATCAGCTCTGCCTCCCATAGATCGGCCCTGTTGCCGACCACATTCCGTTATCAGGGGGAGCCTCCGGGCTCGGCGACCAGGCGCAGCCGCTCCCACAGGATGCGCTGTGCGTGGCGGATGTCGTCGTCGCCGACGAGCACGACCCCGTGTAGATGCCGGTGCAGCACCGCGAAGGTGTGCTCACCGACGCGCCGCGGGGCCAGTGAGTCCACCGCCACCCCGCCCACCGGGGCATCCACGGGGCGACCGGCGGCCAGGGCCCGGCTCAGCGTGGGCGCGCTGTGCGGTTCGACGCCGACGACGTGCACCTCGGCGCGTGCGGCGAACCAGGCCGCGATCCCGGCCAGCAGTCCCCCGCCACCCACCGCGGCGAGCACCGTGAAGCCGCCACCGGACCCTCGATCACCGGACCGCTCATCGTCGCCGTGCGGCCCGGCCAGCTGCCCGCTGCCGGGCTGCCCGTCGCCGAACTGCCCGTCGAGTTCGACGGCGAGCCCGGCGGCGCCGAGGATGGTCTCGACCTGGTCGAACGCCGCGATCTCAAGACCGCCCGTCGAGGCGGCCCAGCGCTGGCTGGCGGCCAACGCCTCCGCGTAGCTCGCCCCGGTGACGGTGAGCCGTGAGCCGTGCGCCGTACGCACGGATCCGGTCGATCTTGGCCGGCGAGGAGACGGTCGGGACGAAGATGTGGGCGGGCAGACCGAGCGCCCGGGCCTCAGATGGCGAAGTCCTCACCCTGCCAGACGCCGCCCTTGGGCGGACGGATCGTCACCGGGGTGCCGGCAGTGCTGGTCGCGCCGCCGCCGCGCCCGCCGACTCCGGCGGCCCGGCCGATGCCAGGACCTCCGCCCGCGCGCGCCGGGCGACCGCGACCGCGCGTCCCGGAACCGCTGCCACCCACACCGTTGGCTCCACCGGAACCGTCTCCGTCGACACCGGCGCCTCCAGCGCTCTCACCATCGACGCCAGCACCGGCACCAGCACCGACGGCGGCGGCGGCTTCGAGGCGGTCGACCCTGGTGAGCAGGGACTGCAGGCTGAGGCCGAGCGGGTCGGGCAGGTTGTCGCCGTCACGCAGGGGACGGCGGGGCCGGCTGCGGGTGATCACCTGGCCGGGCACGCCGACGACGACCGAGCCGGCCGGCACCTCGCGCACCACGACGGCGTTGGCGCCGATGCGGCTGTCCGCGCCGACGGTGAACGGCCCGAGCACCTTGGCACCGGCGCCGATGACGACCCGGTCGCCGATCGTCGGATGGCGTTTGGTGGGTTCCAGGCTGGTGCCGCCCAGGGTGACGCCGTGGTAGATCGTCACATCGTTGCCGATCTCGGCGGTCTCGCCGACGACGACACCGGTGGCGTGGTCGATGAACACCCCGTCGCCGACCCGGGCGGCCGGGTGGATCTCGACGCCGGTGAGCGTGCGGGCGACGGTGGCGCCGAACCGGGCGGGCAGCGGCAGGCCGTTCGTCCACAGCCAGTGGTTGACCCGGTAGGCCCACAGGGCGTGGACCCCCGGATAGCACAGGGCGACTTCCAGGTTCGAGCGGGCGGCCGGGTCGCGCTCCCGCGCGGTGCGCAGGTCACGCCGCAGCTGCCCGAGCACCGCCAGCCGGGGCATGCCGCTCAGTCCTCGAGGCCGGCGAACAGCGGGGTGGACAGGTAGCGCTCGCCGAAGTCGGGCAGCACGACGACGATCAGTTTGCCGGCGTTCTCCGGCCGGGCCGCGACCCGCAGCGCCGCCACCGCCGCGGCGCCCGAGGAGATACCGACGAGCAGCCCCTCCTCGCGGGCGAGGCGGCGGGCGAGCACCATCGCGTCGTCCGCCTCGACCTGGACGATCTCATCCACGATGGCGGTGTCGAGCACCTTCGGCACGAACCCGGCGCCGATCCCCTGAATGGGATGCGGCCCCTTCGCGCCCCCGGAGAGCACCGGTGAGGCGGCGGGTTCCACCGCGACGAACCGCGCGGACGGGCGGCGTTCCTTGATGACCTCGGCGACCCCGGTGATCGTCCCGCCGGTGCCGACGCCGGCGACGAGGATGTCGATCTGCCCGTCGGTGTCGCGCCAGATCTCCTCCGCTGTGGTCACCCGGTGGATCGCCGGGTTCGCCGGGTTCTCGAACTGCTGCGGCATGAAGTAGCGCGCATCGCTCTTGGCGAGCTCCTCGGCCTTGGCGATCGCGCCGGCCATTCCCTCCGGGCCGGGGGTGAGAATGAGCTGCGCGCCATAGGCCCGCAGCAGCATCCGGCGTTCGACGCTCATCGTCTCCGGCATCGTCAGCACGCACTGGTAGCCGCGCGCCGCGCACACCATCGCCAGCGCGATCCCGGTGTTTCCGCTGGTCGGCTCGACGATGACCGTGCCTGGGCCGATCGCGCCGGCCTGCTCGGCGGCGTCGATGAGGGCGAGGCCCAGCCGGTCCTTCACGCTGTGCGCCGGGTTGAACGACTCGAGCTTGGCGACGACCCGCGTCCCCGCTCCGTCAGCCCAAAGCCCGTCCGTGACCCGGCGCAACCGCACCAGCGGGGTGTTTCCGACCAGCCGCGTGATGTCCTCGGCGATCCTCATCGACGACCTTCTCCTCGCATCGGCGCACCCGTCACAGGCAAGGGTATGCCGCGGACACGACGCGAATCGGCATGGTGCGACCGGCCGTGCGCAATCCGCCACCCCTGAGCATCCGATGCGGCCACCGCGCCGCCGGTGCCGGCGGGCCGGCGGGCCGGCGGTGCCGCCAGGGAGCCGCCAGGGAGCCGGCCAGGAAGAATGCCATCAGGCCAACTCCGCATCGGTGCTCTGTGCTACAACGGGAACCGTCATCTCCGTTTACGGCCGCGCGCATCGTCGAACCGTGCCGCCGATCCGCGGCATTCCTTCGCCCACAGCGCGCCGGGCGACTCCTCCCCTGATTCCGGAGGTCGACTGTGACCACCTCACGTTCCCGGTCATCACATCGTCGTGGTACGTCAACGAGAGCCCGCGGCCGGGCTCGGCCACCGCGTAGTGCCAGGCGGATGAGCCGCCGGGAGCGCAAGAACCTGCACGTGGCGTCCTATCTTCTGCTCGCACTGGTCGGCGTCGTTCTCGGGATGACCGCATCGTGGGTCTGGGTGCCCGCCGCCGTGTTTCTGATTGCTTTCTCGCTGGCTCTCTTCTGGCCGACGCTGTGCCGCGCCTACCGGACTGACCAGGGAATATGCGAGTCACCCGTCAACGGCTGGCTTACCGGCTGCGCGAGCCACGCCCCGGTCAAACGGCGGGATCTGCGGGCGGTGCTGTGGCCACCGAACGAGGTCTCCCCCTTCCACCGCGCCGCGCTGGCGATCCGCGTGCCGCCCCGGGAGCAGATGGCCCAGGCGATTCTGGATGGCGCCCCACGCCGAGTTACTCTGCGCAATTTCACGGCCTGCCTGGTTCTCGCCCTGAGCGGCCTCGTCGTGGTGGCCGGCCTCGCCTTCAGCGCGATCTGATTCGGCGCTTCAGCTCAACCTCGGCCGGGACGGTCGGCGGTGACCTCTTCGCGGGCGTGCAGGGCAGCAAGGTCGGCGGCGGCGCGGCCGGACGCCCATCCTTGCGCATTACTCGCCCGCACGGCGTGGGAGACGAGCGTCGGGAACATCGTCTCGGTGGCCGCGCGGACGGAGTCGGTCCGGGCGGCGAGCACCGGCAGCAGGCTCCGCCCACCCTGCTCGGCCACGGCGGCGGCCTGCGCCTGCGCGGACGCCTCGCCGAGCCGCTCACCGATCCGCGCGGCGAACGAGGCGAGAAACGACTGCCGGAACGAGCGGGTCCGGGAACGCCCGGCGCCGTCCTGGTGGGATCCGGCCCGCATCATCGCCGTCGTCGCCTGCACCAGCAGCGACGTGTACAGCAGCTCGACGGCGTCCAGGTCGGGTTCGAACCCGACCACGGTGACGTGGCCGAGGTTCTTCGACCACACCGCGCGGCACCGGTTCGCCCCGGCCACCACATCGAGCAGGCTGGCCTTGCTCACCTCGTAGGGGCTGTCGATGCCGACCCGGCGCCCGGACGGCTGCGCCCGGGTGCCCCGCCCGGCGGCGAGCAGAGCCTCGTCGATGCTGTGCCGGGCCATGAGCTGCTGCGCCTTGGCGGTCAACGCCTCGGCTTCCTCGACGAACTCGGTGGACTCCGCCTTCGCCAGCAGCCCGCGAACCCGATCCAGCATGCGCGCCTCGGTGCGCCGACCTCCGGAGTCGCCCGCACCGGCGGTGGAGCCGTCACCACCGGCGTCACCGCCGGCGTCACCACCGGCGTTGCCGTGACCGCCGCTGGGACCGAAGCCGCCGGCGGTACCCGCGCCCTCGGCGCGGCGGGCGGTGCCCGGCGGGGGGCACAGAACCTCGACCTTCGGCAGCGTCGCCAGCATGGCGAGCACGGTGAGCGCGTCCTCGAGGAGCACCAGCCGGCTGGTGCCGTCCCGCTGGCCGACCGCGTCCAGCCACTGTTCGTCCGGATTCCACCACACGGTCGCCTCAATGCTGCGCAGCTGGGCCAGCCAGCGCTCGTCCACGGTGGCGGTGGCATACCGACGCATCTGGGCGGCGATGGCGGCGACCAGCAGCCGTGCCTCCCGCTGACCCGCCCGCCGAACGGCAAGCCGATGCAGGTCCGCCGGCTGCCAGCCATGCTGCCACAGATGGGTGAGGGCACTGTCGAACCTGTCGGCCAGCGCGCGGCTGACCGCTCGCCGTCCCGCCGCCCCGCCCGGCACGCCGATCAGGGCCGCGACGCCGGCGTCCAGCGCCTGGCTGTTCCCGTCGAGGGCGGCGCGCAGCCCCACCGTGACCAGATGCCCGGCCAGCTCGGGCAGCGACTCCCGCAGCCCGCGCTCACGATCGAACAGCCCGGTCGACCAAGGTGACCCGGCTGACCCGGCCGGCCCGAACGGTTCCTGGGCCGACGTCGGGTCGGGCTGAGCGCCGGGACGGGCCGCGTCCCGGGCGGCCTGCGCCCGGGTGCGCCGTTCCCGGGACTGCTCCTTGGCTCGGCGCCGCTCCCGGCTGCGACTACCCACGTGCACCTCCTGCGAGCGGGGACTTCTGCGGGTCCACTATCCCGCGACGACCACGCTCTCTCGCCCCCGTGCACCCGCCGGTCCGACCGGTGCATCCGTCGGGGAGCCGCCGCGGCTGCCCGGCTGCCCGGCTGCCCGGCTGCCCGGCTGCCCCATGCTCACCCGCCGCCGCCCCGGCTGAGCAGCCGACGGGCGGTTACCGCACGACAAAGCTCCGCACCGGATTCATGGTCAGCACGGGACCTGACTGGAGATCGCCGCGCACCTCGACAATTCGTCGCTCGCCATAGGCGGCGTGCGCCAGATCGTGATGCTCGTCGTTCAACACGAGCCGAATCTGACGACTTCTTCTCGATCTTCCCTGGCCCACGGTGGCGACCATGGTCACGGTGTCGCCGGTGCGGTTGTCTCGCTGTAGGCGGATGATCGGCCCAACCAGGGTCACGTCAGGCTCCGGGCTACGGGCCCGCAGTGACGAGGCCGCCGTCGCGAAGACCGGGAAGACATTCGATGGAAAGGCAATGGTGGCCGGCCTGCCCAGGGGCGGCGTGCGCGAATACGCCCAGCGGACGGTGAGGTCGACGCCGGTATTCCGCTCGAGGGCGCCTTCTCCGCCGCCGATGCCGGCCAGGGCCTCCAGGAAGTTCGCCGACACCCCCCGGGACACGAGATCGTCAAACGCCGCCACGTCGGCCTCTCCGTCGACGATCCTGGCAGCCAAGGAAACCGCCGCGCTGGCAGCGTCGATGGTCCGCGTGGTGACAGCCCGCGGGAAGGGGGACACCGGCAGCACGAACAGCCCGTCCGATTCGACCTGGCCGCCTGATTCGACCAGGCTGCCCGCGAGCGCGAGAACCTCGGCCACCGCCCAGTCCGGCGGCACCGTCGTCTCGAGCGCGACCACGAAGCTGCCCGGCTCGGTGGCCAACCGCACCTCACGGACGAACTCCGTGGCGCGGGCGGGTTTACGGGAGCCGAGCACAGCCCGTGGCGCGTCGATACTCGTCGCCGCGGCCAAGAGCAGATCCTTCGACGCGGCGATCAGCCCGAGGGCGTCGTCGATCGGGGCGGTTCCGGATCGGGTGCGCGGAAGCGTGCGGATCTTCAGGACGTCGGACCCGGCGGACCGCACATCGCGAAGGATCTCCGCGGGGCGCCGGTTCTGGACCGCCCCCAGGACCGCGAAGACCTCGCCGAGGCGCCGTGCCAGGTCACTGCGATCCGGGCTGAGCGGAAGTACGATCTCCCAGCGGCGTCCGCCGTCGTCGAGCGCCCACAGGATCTCGTCACCGGCGACCCCGACCGGATTCCAGCCGCGTCCGTGGAGGTACATGGCGATCCGCTCGGGAGACCGCCCGAGGTCGCGAAGCTCACCAGGATCAGGCATGGCGGCTCCACCCGATCGGCCGGAACCGTCTGGAGTAGTCGCGCTCCGCCCTGCGCATGAAATCATCGACAACGGCCGGAACCAGGCGATCGGTCAGCGCTGCCTTCACCCGGACCCTGCTCCTGTTCTCCGTCCTTGGGAAACCCAGCAGATCGACGAAGAAAACCGCGTCCCGGAAGATACTGTAATGCTGTGAATGATCGTGCCAGTCATCCGGATTCTGGCCCGGCACGGTCACCAGGGCCAGGTATCTCCTGGTGGGCCCATCCGCCCGCAGGCAGTTGTAGTGGGCCACCTCGAGATCGTAGACGAGCTTGCCGCCGGCGAGGGTCGGATTGCGGATTGTCTTGACCTGGAACTCGACGTTCGGTGGCCGCGGCGAGTCCCCGTCGTGCTGCGTGCGAGAGACAACCAGGTCCACGCCGTCGCCAGTGTCATCCGGCTTGCTGCACGTGTACCCGGCCGACGTCACAATCAGCTGGACGAGGTGCTCGCCATACCGCCCCTGCCGTTGGTCAAGGTCAAGCACTGGCTCCCCGGCACCTCCTTCGGTCCGCCGGCTTCCGGGTTCGGGCCGACCCTCCCGACCGGGCCGGCCACGCGCGACCGCAGGGGCCGCAGAGGCCGGACAATCACCCACATCCTGCCACCCGTCCGGACCTACCGGGCACTCTTTGCAACCATCGCTGGCCTCGCGGTGCGCAGGACATCGACGGTCGACACCGTCCCGTGCTCGCGTCGGCCTACGAGTGGCGGCGCCGCTGGCGGGTGTGGGTGAGCCGACGGCGATCGCCTGCCGACCGGTCGCCACGCTGGACGGTGGGGTCGGTAGAGTGCGTGAATCGTC
This sequence comes from Frankia sp. AiPa1, assembly GCF_023243075.1. Lineage (GTDB taxonomy): Bacteria > Actinomycetota > Actinomycetes > Frankiales > Frankiaceae > Frankia. Next base: position 72,198 of record NZ_JALKFZ020000187.1, read on the forward strand.
GCAGAGTGTGGCACACGTGGCGATCAAGGATCAATTGTGATGGGGGCTCGAGGTGGCGCTGGACGGACTCAGGCTTGGTGACCTGCTCAGGTCCGTGCAGGCAGGGAAAATTCAGCTTCCCGACTTTCAGCGGCCGTGGAAGTGGGATGACGATCGGATACGTTCGCTCCTCGCCACCGTGACGCTCGACTACCCTCTCGGGGTCATCATGACCCTGGAGACCGGCGGTGAGGCGCGGTTCAAGGCTCGCCCGCTGGCGGGGACAGCGCCTGCCGCGGACCTCGCCCCGGAACAGCTTCTCCTCGATGGGCAGCAGCGGCTGACCTCCCTCTACCAGGCGCTGCTGTCACCGGATCCCGTCCAGACCGAGGACGCCCGTCACAACAAGTTCTCGCGGTGGTACTACATCGACATCGCCAAGGCGGTCGACGAGTCCACCGACCGTGAGGACGCCATCCTCTCCGTTCCTGAGGACCGCCTGCTCCGCACCGACTTCGCCCGCCGCGTCGCGGTGGATCTGACGAGTCGGCAGAAGGAGTGCGAGGCGGGCCTGTTTCCGCTCAACCTGACCCTGGACAGGAGGGAGGTCGGCGCCTGGCAGCGAATCTACGTCCAGTCGGACGGTAGCCGCTGGGACATCTGGCCGCTGTTCCAGAGCCAGGTCCTCGAACGCACCGCCAACTTCATCGTGCCGCAGATCCGCCTTCCCAAGGAGACCCACAAGGAGGCCGTCTGCGCGGTGTTCGAGAAGGTGAACACCGGCGGCGTCGTGCTGACCGTCTTCGAACTCCTGACCGCCACCTACGCCGGAGACCAGGAGTACTCTGCAGCGCACGGCGCGGACTTCAGTCTGGCGGACGACTGGGCCAGGACGCTGGCAGCGCTCAGTGCCCGGTATCCGGTTCTCGAAGGGCTGGAGAACACCGACTTCCTCCAGGCTCTTTCTCTGGTCGTCACCTATCACCGTCGCCATCGGTACACGGCGGACCGCCCTGGTACATCGACGGCGCCAGCGATCGGATGCAAGCGGAAGGATCTACTTGACCTTCCGTTGCAGGACTACCTGACCAGCGCACCGGCGGTCGCCGAGGCGCTCGAGTGGGCGGGAGCCTTCCTGAACGACCAGTGCGTCTTTCGCCGGGAGGACCTGCCGTACCGCACGCAACTCGTCCCACTGGCCGCGATCCGGGTCATCCTGGGTGCCCGCGCCGACGGGGCGGACGCCAGAGCCAAGATCGCCAGATGGTACTGGTGCGGTGTGCTCGGCGAGCTCTACAGCGGAACGATCGAGAGCCGCTTCCCACGCGATCTCGAACAGGTCGTGAGGTGGATCGATGACGGGGACGAGCCGGACACGGTCACCGAGGCGAACTTTCAGGAACAGCGGCTGCGCACACTCGCGACCCGTAACAGCGCCGCTTACAAGGGCATCTTCGCCCTGCTCCTCAAGCAGGGTTGCTACGACTGGTACCGAACTGGCGAGCCGATCAATGCCGATATTCTCCTCGGCGAGTCCGTCGAATTTCACCTCGTCTTTCCCAAGGGGTGGTTCGAGCGGTTCCACCGCAGGGACTCGCGCATGAGCAGCGTGGTCAACAAGACACCGCTGTCATTCCGGGCGAACAGGACGATCGGCACCCGCTCACCGGCCACGTACCTGGAGATGTTCGCCCGTGAGTCCGGCGCCCTGACGGACTGGGTCGACGACCTGGTCAGCACCCACCGCATCGATCCGAAAACGCTGCGGGCCGCCGACTTCGACGCCTTCTACCGGGACCGGACCAACCAGCTGCTGACACTGGTGGAGCGTGCCATGGGTAAGCGGGCCGCTCGGGAGATCCTTTCTGCCGATGCTCGGCAGTCCGACGACCCGGCCTGAACCGGACGGGACGAATACCTACGATGATCGACCAATCGGCGCTACGGGCGTTGCGGGACACCGAGTTGACGATCCGCGCCCTCCTGGATCTGTGGGGCTACCGGGTCCGTGACGCCGGCTCGGTGGCGCGGATTCGGTTCGACCTTGAACGGGTCGGCCTCCTGACGGACCCGCCGTTCGACGTCGGCCCGATGGACACCACGGTGCGAGTCGTTCCCTTCGCCTCGCCAGGGGCGGAATCCGCGGACCCGGGCGCCTCCGGCGGAGCCCGCGGAGCCCGCAGAGCCCGCGGAGCCGGGCGGGAGGAAGAGGCAGGCGGCCGACAGGAGGGGAAAGGGCAGGCGGGGCAGGAATCCACCGCGGAATCCGATGGCGAGATGCCGCAGGACGACGCCGCGGAGGAACTTCCAGCGGCGGCCATGCGTGTCGATGACCTGTCGTCCGCACGGGGCCCCGTCGTGTGCGTCCGCCCTGGCGACTCGGTCACCTATGCCACGACCCAGATGATGAAGCTCGACTACTCCCAGATACCGGTGCTCGAGGGTGATTCTTCCCTGTATGGCGTGGTGACCTGGCAGTCGGTCGCCCGCATGTACGCGAACCAGACCGAGAAGACGCTGGCAAACGCCATGGACCCACCGGCCGCGGTCACTGTCGTCCACACCGGGGACAACCTGCTGACCACCTTGCCAATCATCGCCGCGTGCGACTACGTCCTCGTCCGGAACCAGCACGGCCACATCTGCGGAATTGTGACCACCGCCGATATCGCTGTGCAGTTCGGAAATGTCGCCAGGCCGTTCTTCGTGATCGGTGAGATCGAGCGTCGACTCCGCAGCTTCCTCACTCCGGTCTTCGACCGCGATCCGGCCGTCAGGAAGGCCACGAGAAAGAAGACCGACCGGGTCAGCGGGATGATGTTCGGCGACTACGTGGAGCTCCTGAAAGATCCGGCGAACTGGCAGCGGCTCGGCTGGCCCTTCGTCGACCGAGATCTGTTCATCGAGCTGCTTGACGGAGTCCGAATGGTGCGTAACGCGGTCGCGCATTTCAGGCCGATGACCCTGACCGCCACCGAGAACCAGCAGGTGGACCAGCTCCTGCTCATGCTGAAGAGCATCGGCCCGTGAGCCAGACGTCCTCGGCCCGAGGACCCATGTCCTCGGTTCCCGGCCCGCCTGCTGCGCCTGACGCCTCCAGAAGCTCGCGGCACACCACGGCTTCGGCGAGCCGTCGATGGTCAGGGTCGCCCTTTCGGAGAAATATCATGCCGCATCAATTCTCATGCGAAATGTGTGTGCACGGTGCCAGGAAAAATAGGGTTCGCGAGTCGGCGACCACCAGTTGCAGGTCCTGTTGACGTAGTGTGTTTCCGCGTAGTCATCCAGCGGGGGAATTTCACGAACATCAGCGGGTACAAGAAGGTGCCCGTCGGCTCCCACTCCGACGAAGCCATGTTCGTATAGGCTGTCACATCCGAGAAGGCACGCAAGCATTCCTACGTTAGCGAGATCCCGTTTTTCATCCTCCATGCAGGCCGCCCTCTTCTTGATGTGGGCGGCTACCAGCAGCTTGGCTGGAAATTCGCGACCGCAAAGTGCACAGCGATTCCCTCCCCGGGCCAGGAGGAGACGCTTGAGTTGTCCTTGCTCGACACGCTGGGCCCGCATCGAATTTCGGTCGAGTGGACCATCAAAGGAGGGCTCCGACACACTGATAAATCTTTCTTCGATCTCGTAGTCATCGGCCGTCGACACGTCCAGACCCCAGAGTTCGGCCAGATAGTCGGCGTGCCGATCAGTAATGATATGTGCCTGCTGGAGCACCGCACTTGACTTCCAGCCAATCACTGATGATATTTCGGTAAACGAAATCCGAACTCGCCGAAGATCGCCAATCGCATACATGTGCTCCCAGGTTAGGTCGTTTTTATCTTCACCCCAAAGCCGACGCGCCAGCCCCGCATTTCGAAACCGATATGCGATCGTTCCACCTGATATCAGAGCTCGGTCGCTATAGAAGAAGACGGCGTCGCCAACATGGAACGAGCCGATCTTCTTTCGATTACTTCCGTTCTTCCCGGGAGTCAGTCCCCACATAGGCGCTGCTTCGCCGGGAAAAATCTCCTTCAAGTCCTCGCGATCTTCAGCGGACAGAAGATCTTCATGTTCAGCGAAGTTCACGGGGTTCAGAATCGTGCGTTCGTAGCGGCCCCTGACCGCCTTTGTACCCTGAGCTGCCGGTTGCAGCAGAATCCGCATGCACGACTCCGAGATGGTGGCAGATGGACCACCCAATCATTGCAAATATGTAACGAAAAATACCAATAAAATGACAAATCGTCATAAGGAGTACGAATCGCACGGGAGGCACGTGAAACCCTGCGTCTGTCTCTAAGCAAGCAGGCGGTCTGTTCGACGCGATCGGCACCCGCCAGGGATCCGTGGCGAAGCTCCGCGGCAGCCGCCGGGGAGGAGTGATATGGCCAGATTCTACCGGTGCGGGCCAGCGGTCCCAAGACGATTCCAGGGCGCCGTGCCCCTTCGCGGCCAGTCCGCACCGCCGCACGGGACCCGGCTGCGTTCCTGACCAAGCGGTCGTGTGACCATGGTAGCCAAGTGACCGTTAGATAACCAGAAATTACCAAGTAGTACCCGAACGACGCGAAGGGGACGCAGTGTCACATTCTGACATGTTCCACTCGAGTGGTGACGGTGAGCCCGAGGACGACGCTGCGCCATCCGTGTCCGCCGGGACAGCCAAGCCCGACGGGACAGCCGGGACGGCCCGCGGCGAGGCGGCAGCCGTGTCCCGGCCGCTGGCCCTGGCGCAGGCCGCGAAACCACTCCTCGACTCCGAGACCGCATGATCGCATGACCGCTCTCAGTTCACTCCGCAGAATCGATGCGGCGCCGAGCCGCTCGCCTTCAGGTCCAGGGTGCCCTGCGCCTTGCCCAGGAATCCACCGCCGGGCTTGGCGATGTGGGTGGCCGCCAGATCCTTGAGCGGCCCGCTGGTGAACCGGACCTCGCCGATCACGTTCGCATCGTCGTTGCCCGACACCGCCGTAATCGTGTACTGGCCGGGCTGATCGGCCCAACGGTAGGCGCTGGCGGTCCGCTCGACGACCAGGATCCCGACCAACTCGGTGGACAGCCTCAACGGGGACGTTGCCATCACCAGCCGGCACCGCCAATCCCCGTCGATCATGGCCTTGCCGGCCAGCACGTCGGGGTTGGTGGGCACGACCGGGGCCAGGCTGCTCGGCGCGGTCGCCACCGGCGCCCGACCGTTGGGGTCACCTCCAAGCACGACATAGCAGCCGACACCGAGCAGCACGATGGCCAGGGCAACGGCCAGCAGGCCGATCCAGCTCTGCCGCAACCAGGCCAACCGGTCCGCCGGCGGGGGCTCGTTCTCCTGTGGGCCCACCGACCGGTCGGTGGGTTCGAGCTCAGGTGCAGCGAGCGGGCCGGCAGCAGATCGCGGCCGTGGCGGCAATGGTGGTGGGAGCTCGTGTAGGCGGCGGATGTCCGCGGCCAGGTGCAGCGGCAGACCGGTCGGCTCGGTCCAGCCGGGCCCGTAAACACCAGTGGCGGCCCGAGCGAGATCGACTGCGAACGCGACCGCGTCCACCGGGCGGTCGGCAGGATCCTTCGCCAGCGCACGCAGCACCACAGCCGCGATCGGAGTAGGAACCTTTTCCAGCGGCGGCGGCGGGTCGAGGAGGTGCTGGCGCCACAGGGCCTGCACCGGCTGCTGCGGATCGAACGGCGCTACCCCAGCCAGCAGCCGATACAACACCACCCCCAGCGCATACAGATCCGTGGCCGGGCTCAACCGGCCACCCTCAATCTGCTCGGGCGCCATATACATCGGAGTGCCGGCCAGACCACTGGCCGTCGCGGCGGACCCTTCGAACAGTTTTGCGATCCCGAAGTCGGTGACCTTCACCGTGCCGTCGGCGGCGAACAGAATGTTGTCGCCCTTGATATCGCGGTGCAACACCCCACGGCCGTGGGCATGTTCCAACGCTGCTGCCACCGCCAGCCCGACCGCGCACGCCTGCGCCGGATCGAGACTGTCCCGGCGGCGGGTCAGCGTGCCGCCATCGAGAAGCTCCATCACCAGCAGACACAGACCTTCAGCCTCGACATATTCGAAGATCCGCACGACATGCGAATGATCGAAACCGGCTAGGATTCTCGCCTCGACGGCGAAGTCGACCGTCAAGCCCTCTGGGCCTTCCGCTTCCATTACTTTGATCGCTACCGGGCGGCGTAGCTGGCGATGTCGCCCCGCTACGACCAGCCCGAACCGCCCCGACCCCAACCGCTGCCCGATCTGATAGGCGGCCAGGGCCCTCTCGATCCGCTCCCGATCAACGATCATCAGCCGGTCGAGCAGCACCCCGCTCCGGTCCCCCTACCGTCATGACACAGAGCGTATCGTTACATAGCGCAGAAACCGGCACCCACCCCGCCAGCGTCCATGGCCCGGAACCGACGCCAGGATCAGTCGCCTCCGCCGCGCAGTCCCCCGGAGCCCGGTGGCGACGCCGGCAGGCCAGTCGCGAGAGTGTCTTCGATCCGCCGGCGTTCGCTGCGCTCAAGCCCTGGCCGCACCTGCGCCAATTAGCCGCCCTTGGCTTCGCGGACGCCCGCGACTGGAGCAACCGAGCCGGCCAGACGCCCGCGGCAACGAACTCCCCCGCGCTGGTGAGCTGGCACCTGATCAGTGAGGTCGTAGCCGCCACCATGAGCGATCATCATCTCGCCCCGGACCAGATTCACGGGAAGCTCATTGTTCTGAACGTCACAGGCGACTGGTCACATCGCCCGAGGCCCGGCATCGCCCTGTGCTCGCTATCAGTCGCCCGCGATCCAGACGCCGTCAGCGCATTGCTGCGTGACACGCTTGCTCCGGGCGACCATCAGTAGCGGCACCTTTTCTCCGACGGCCCAGGCGGCGCCGACCCGCCCTGTCACGCCGCTTCGCGAGCAGACTACCGACTCCGCCCCTCAGCGGGACGCCCAACGTTCGACGCAGACCCGTCTACCTGCACCAACCGAACAGTCAGACTGACCTACATCCATCCTGCGCCTGCAGCCGTCAGTGTGCATTGTCATAGATGATTGACAGCGAAGCTCCCTGCTGCGGAGACATACAAGAATCGATCGGTCAGACCTTAACGCTGCCGGCCACCGTGGTGGCCCAGGCCCAGCGCCTGAGCGGTGGCAGTACCACGCCGGGCGGAGTAACCACACAGAACGCCGTGTCGGGAACCTGCGGGAGCTCGTATATTTATCTGTACGAGCGCTCGGATGGTACACCGGTGCGAATGGTGACCGGATTCAATCTGAGCGGGGGCCGGCGGGCCATCTCGTACAGCTGGGGCGCGGAGATCATCGGACCGAGTGGATCCGGGTACCAGTATGAATACGGCGCCAGCGGATCCCTCGCGTTCCGGACCAGCTGGCAGGGCAGTCACAATAGCGGCAGAGCATACGCCCGCGGGGATTATTTCGCTTACGTCTTCAATTACTCCTACGCCCTGCTCGACAATGGTTCAATCTGCACCTCCGAGGAGCCGTCCCAGGAGACATTCCTATAGCAGGGTCTCGCCACGCGCCGACGGTCGCCTCGGCGAATAGCGCCGACCACGGGTCGTCACCGCAGGACAAAGCTCCGGATCGGATTCAGGACCGGTGTGCCCATTTTCATGGATCCTGGCAGATCACTACCGTTGGCCAACATGCCTCCGGGCGACGTCTGGGGGCTGCGTAGCAGTGGCGGCGGGCGCTACCCGGCGGTGGCGGCCATCTTGCCGGAAACGGAGGGTGGACGCGGCGACGGACGAGGCGAGCAAGGAGGCGACGCGGTGTCGTGGGCAGGCAGGCCGAGCTCGGTACCGGAACGAGTGGGCGCGTGTCGGCCGACCACTCCCACCATGTGAAGGGGGCCGACGATCCGCACGTCGCCAGCGAAGCGTTGGACGGCTGGGTACGGGAGTGCTCCGAGCCGCCGACTCTTCTCGAGGTTGCGGGTGCACACTTCTACTTCGACGAGGACCCGGCGGTCTCCCCGGCCTGTTCCGCGCGATCTGCGGACCGGGCGACGTGCGCGGTGCACCGGGAACCGGCGGCCAGCACGTGGAACTGATCTGACGTCGAACAACCCCA
>NZ_JALKFZ020000188.1 GCF_023243075.1 Frankia sp. AiPa1
TGGGGGTTTGGGGGGGGGGGGGGGGGGGTGGTGTGTTTTTTTTGTGGGGGGGGGGGGGGGGGGGGGGCGGGGGGGGGGGGGGGGCGCCCCCCCCCCCCACGGCCGGCACCTCGCTCGCCCGCCCCACCCTGCGGGTGGTGATCGGCGGCTGCGCGGCGATGGCCGTGACCGCCCTCGTCGGCGTGCTGGTAAACACGGCCGGCCTCTGAGGCGGCTGCCGCACTGAGCCGCCACGGCGCCCGCAGCCGAGACGGACACCTCGGCTGCGGGCCGCTGCCGGCCCGCCGGATCCGTCAGGTGTCGCGGGTGAGCAGGAAGCAGCCGCCGGGAGCACCGCCGCCGGTGGCGACGACCGCCACCCGCGCGTCCGCCACCTGCCGATCACCGGCCGCCCCGCGCAGCTGCGTGATCGCCTCGTGTAGGAAGCCGAAGCCGTGCAGCCGTCCGGCGGAGAGCTGGCCGCCGTGCGGGTTGAGCGGCAGCGCGCCGTCGAGACCGATCCTCGAACCGTCACCGATGAAGTCGGCGGCCTCCCCGAAGCCGCAGAAACCAAGCGCCTCGAGCCAGGACAGGCAGTTGAACGTGAAACCGTCGTAGAGCAGCGCCACGTCCACGTCGGACGGAGTGAGCTCGGTGCGGGTCCACAGGTGCGCGGCGGGGCCGAGCACCATCGGCTCGTGCGTCAGGGTGCCCTGGTCCCAGGACGGACGCTCGTTGATCTGCGTGCCGACGGCGGCAACCCGTACCACCCCATGGGGGGCGTCCCCGGCTGTCTCGGCGGCGGACACGACCACGGCCACCGAGCCGTCGCACGGCACGTCGCAGTCATACAGGCCGAACGGCGTGGTGATCATACGGGCGCCGAGGTAGTCGTCCATCGTCATCGGCTCGCGGTAGACCGCGTGCGGGTTGCGCGCGGCGCCGGCGCGGGCGTTGACAGCGATGCGTCCGAGCACCTCACGGTCGACCTTGTACCGGTGCATGTACTGGGAGGCGGCCAGGCCGATCCAGGTCGACGCGGACGCGGCGCCGTACGGCAACCGGAACTGCATGTCGCCCTCGAGCCGGCCGCCCCCACCGCCGGTCAGGCCCCGGCGCTGGTAGTCGGTGTAGGTGGCCTCCCACACGGTGCGCACACACAGCACATGGCGGCACAGTCCGGACGCGACGGCGAGCATCGCGGCCACGACCGCCCCGGTCTGGCCCGGCTGCTCTATCCCGCCGTTGAACCAGGTCGGACGCAGCCCGAGCGCGTTCTCCAGCGCAGTGATGCCACCCTCGGAGATTCCGCTGGCACCCCCGACCGCACCCGGGTAGGTGGACAGTCCGTCGATGTCGTCGGGGGTGAGCCCGGCGTCGGCGATCGCGGCGAGGCTCGCCTCCACGGCGAGGCTCACCGGGGAGCGCCCGAGTCGCCGCCCGACCGCGGAGATCCCCAGGCCGCGCAGGACGCTGCGCCGCTCGAACCGCTCGTCGCTCGCCGGTCGCCTCGGCACCGGAGGGACCACGCTGACCAGGCCCGGCCGGTCCGGTTCGCCCGACGGACGGAACACCGGCACCCAGACGTCGACCTGGTGGTCGAAGGCGACCGTGACGGCGAGCCCCACCCGGGCGACGTCGGAGATCTCGACGCCCTCGTCGACGACCAGGTTCGAGGTGAGCCGCACGCCCGGAGCGTCGTCGAGCTCCACGACGATCACGGCATACGGCGGGGCCATCCCCGGCAGCCACATCTGGTAGTTCACGCTCACGCCGACGACGACGCCCGTCGGGCCGACGGGGGCGTACGCGAGTTCCGAGCCGGGGCAGTCGGGGCACACCGGCTGGCCGGGATGCAGGAATGTCGCGCACGTGCCACAGCGGGGCAGGCGCAGCTCACCCTCGGCGCCGCCGGTCCAGAACGGCGCGACGGTGGGAAGCAGCGCGGGCAGGGGCCGCTTCATCCCGGTGGTGATGACGGTGCCGGCCGGGCCAGCGCCGGTGGAGTCAGCGCCGGCCGGATCAGGGCCACCCACACCCGACACGTCAGACCGCCTTTTCGAGGATGTGCACGCCACAGGCGCTGCCGAGGCCGATGACATGGGCGAGCCCGACCCGGGCGCCCTCGATCTGCCGGTCGCCGGCCTCGCCCCGCAGGTGGGTCGCGATCTCCCAGACGTTCGCGATGCCGGTCGCCGAGACCGGATGCCCCTTGGACTCAAGCCCTCCGGAGACGTTGACCGGCGTCGTGCCGTCGCGCCAGGTGGCTCCCGAGTTGAAGAAGTCGACCGCGCCACCGGTCGGGCAGAGCTTGAGATTGTCGTAGTGGACGAGCTCGGCGGTGGCGAAGCAGTCGTGCAGTTCGACCAGGTCGAGGTCCTCCGGGCCGACCCCGGCCTGCTCGTAGGCCTGCTCGGCGGCGGCGCGGGTGAGCGTGTTGACGTCGGGCAGCACCTGGCAGGCTTCCTGCCAGGGGTCGCTGGTCAGCACCGAGGCGCTGATCTTGACGGCGCGGCGCTGCTGCTCGAGCGAGAGGGTGCGCAGCTTGGACTCGCTGACGACCACCGCCGCGGCGGCACCGTCGCAGTTGGCGGAGCACATCGGCCGCGTGTTGGGATACGCGATCATGACATCGTTCATGATCTGCTCGACGGAGAACCGCTTCTGGTAGGACGCCAGCGGGTTCAGGGTGGAGTGCGCGTGGTTCTTCTCGGAGATCCGCGCGAACAGCTCGAACGTCGCGCCGCCGTACTTGTGGTCGTACTCCAGGCCGATCTGCGCGAACACCCCGGGCATCGTCTCGGTGCCGATCCGGCCGTCCAGCGCGGCGACCGCTCCGAAGCGGCCCCGCGGCGACCAGGTGTCGCTCTGCGCGACGCGGCTCCCACCGGCGAGCAGCCCCGCCCCGGACAGCTTCTCGACGCCGACCGCGAGGCCCACCTCGGTCTCGCCCGCCCGGATCGCCATGATCGCGACACGCAGCGCCGTCGCGCCGGTGGCGCACGCGTTCGCCACGTTGAACACCGGGATGCCGGTCTGGCCGATCTGCTTCTGCAACTGCTGGCCAAAACTCGCCGCCGCCTGCATCAGGTTGCCCGCGGCCAGCACGCCCACGTCGCGCATCCGCAGCCCGGCGTCGGACAGCGCGCCGATGGCCGCCTGCGCGCCCAGGTCCACCGTGTCGAGCTCAGGGTGCTTGCCGAACTTCGTCATGTGGATGCCGAGGATCCACACGTTCTCCGCCATCGCTACTCCCGTCCCCACGTCATCCGAACAACAGCCGCGTCCGAGGGCCAGCCGCCCGCCGCCGCAGTGGCTGTCGGTCCGCCGGCCCGGCGCCGCCTGCCGGCCGGGTCACCGCCGTCAGGAGGCCGGCTCGAAGCCGAACCCGACCGCCTCCACACCGGCGGCGTCCACGCCGACCGTGACCGTCGCCAGCCGCACCTTCATCCCGACCCGCACGTGCCGCGGGTCGGCCGGCACGTTCACCACGTTGGCCCGCACGGACGTCCCCGCGCAGTCGACCACCCCGGCCACGAACGGGACCGGGATTCCCGGCGCCGCGAACGAGACGATCGTGAAGGCCCGCAGCTCGCCCTCGGTGGCCACGTCGACGGTGTGGAACGTGTCCGCCTCACAGGCCGCGCAGGCGTTGCGGCGGTCGAAGTACCGCGCACCGCAACGGGTGCACTCGCGCGCTGTCAGGTGCGGCTCGCCGTCCAGCACCAGATAGTCGACGAGAGGAACACGATTGCTCACAGGTCCTCCCTGCAGATGCGCCAACATCGGAACACGGCCGGCGGCCGCCGTCGGCCGACGCGGGGAGACGACCCGGCCGCCCGGAGGACCTGGCCGCCCGGAGAGCCTGACCATCGCGTATCCCAGGCAGGTGAACACTAGCGCACCGTCATGGGCGGCGCCGCTGTTGATATTGGTCGCCGGACCGGCGGGCCCCCGCTACCTTAACGGGGTATAGTTTCCCCGTGATCATCACCACAGGTCGCCCGACCCAGATCCGCGGTGTGGTCGCGCCGTTTCCCTCAGTGGCATGAACGCAAGCCGACGGCAATAAAACCCTCTGCGTACAGATGGGCACGCCGGGCGCATGCGCGGGCGGCCAGCCGCATTGAAGGAATCAGGCTGGCTCGATCCGGTCCACGCCGCGAACAGGCACCACACCGGACCCCAGAAGGAGTTCGCGCATGCCGGTGAACAGCCGCAGCGACGTCTACTACGACCCATACGACGCGGAGATCGACACCGATCCCTATCCGGTGTGGAAGCGGTTGCGCGACGAGGCGCCGCTCTACTACAACGAGAAGCACGACTTCTTCGCACTCAGCCGCTATGCGGACGTGGAGCCGGCACTCGGCGACTGGGACACCTATCGGTCCGGCGAGGGTTCGGTGCTGGAGTTCATCCAGCAGGGAATCGCGTTCCCGCCGGGAGCGATCCTTTTCGAGGACCCGCCGGCGCACGACATCCACCGTAAGCTCCTCATCCGGGTGTTCTCCCCCCGGGCGATGAACGCGCTCGAGGGCAAGATCCGCGAGTTCTGCGCCCGTTCACTCGACCCGCTCGTCGGCAGTGGTGGTTTCGACTTCATCGCGGATCTCGGCGCGCAGATGCCGATGCGGACCATCGGCTATCTGCTCGGCATCCCCGAGGAGGACCAGGAGGCGCTGCGCGACCAGATCGACAACAGCCTGCGCCTGGAGAACGCCGAGACGTCGGGCTACGTCGGCGCGGGCAACTTCGGCCCCGAGTCGTTCGGCGACTACATCGACTGGCGGGCCGAGCACCCCTCGGACGACCTGATGACGCAGCTACTCAACACCGAGTTCGAGGACGAGACCGGCACGGTGCGCAGGCTGACCCGTGAAGAGGTCGTCACCGTCAGTTTCCTGCTGGCCGGCGCCGGCAACGAGACGACCACCCGGCTGATCGGCTGGACCGGCAAGGTGCTCGGCGAGCACCCCGACCAGCTGCGCGAGCTGGCCGCGGACCGTTCGCTGATCCCGAACGCCATCGAGGAGCTGCTGCGCTACGAGGCGCCCTCCCCTGTACAGGCCCGCAAGCTCTCGCGCGACGTGACCCATCACGGCCAGACCATCGAGGCCGGTCGGATCGTCCTGCTGATCAACGCTTCGGCGAACCGCGACGAGCGCCGCTTCCCCGATGCCGACCGGTTCGACATCCACCGCACCGCGCGCCACCTCAGCTTCGGCTACGGCATCCACCACTGCCTCGGCGCTGCGCTGGCCCGTCTGGAAGGCCGGGTCGCCCTCGAGGAGGTCCTCAAGCGCTTCCCGTTCTGGGAGGTCGACTGGGACAACGCCCACCAGGCCCGCACCTCGACCGTGCGCGGATGGGAGAAACTACCCGTCCGCACCACCCGATAACGCCGACTGATCACCGGTTTCGCCGCACACGGCCCGCTCCCTCCGGAGGGAGCGGGCCGTGTGCGGTTTCGGCGGCACCATACGGACGACACTCGCCAGCCACCTGGCAAAAGCCGACGGTGATGGTCAACAATGGGGGTGACGGGCGACGACGCGGTCGGCCGGGCTGCCATCAGCACCGCGTGGTGGCCGCCACAGTCCCGTCGCCGCCGACGGACCGGATACTGGTACGGCACCTCCGGTCCCCGCAGCCCGTTCCGGCGGCCGCCCGGCACCAGTGCGCCGGCCTCACCGCGCCCGAGAGGATCATCCGTGCCAGAACGAACTGACCGCGGGCCCGCGCTGCCCAACGCGTCCCGCGCGCGGCGGGAGGTCAGCGAGCTGAGTAAGCGCCGCGGCACTGGGCGCACACGGCGGGGGCGCCAGACCCGCGGGCAGCTGCTGGACGCGGCCCGGACCGTGTTCGAACGCGACGGATTCCTGCACGCCAGGGTGGCCGACATCTGCGATCTGGCCAGCCTGTCCCACGGCTCTTTTTACACCTACTTCCACTCAAAGGAAGAGATCTTCCGGGAGGTGGTGGACTCGGTGGAACTGGATCTCCTCACCCCGGAGCCGGCGCCGGCGGGAACCGACGCCATCGCGCGCATCCGCGCGGCGAACCGTCACTACCTGCAGACGTACGCCGCGAACGCGAAGATCATGAGAGTCATCCAGCAGGTGGCCACCTTCGACCCGGACGTTCGCCGAATCCGGTTGCAGCGGCATGAGGAGTTCGCCCATGCGATCGAGCGCCGCACCCGGTCGCTCCAGCGGCACGACAACGCCGATCGCCAGGTCGATCCCGCCTATGCCGCCCAGGCACTCGGCGGGATGGTCGCCTATTTCGCCGAACTGCTGTTCGGCACCGACAACGGCAGCGAGTTTGACCTGGACATCGCGGTCGAGCAGCTGACCCTGCTCTGGCGCAACGCGCTGGGAATCACCCGGCTCGACTGATCGCGCGGCGGAGCCGTTCCGGGGCGTCCACGTCAGCCCGCGGCCGCAGGGAACAGATATTCCCGGCCGAATCAGACATGTCCCTGAGCGGGTCCAGGCTCCTGGTCCTGCCGTTGAACCGGAGGATGGAGGCGCAGTCACGGGTCGGGTCGAACGGCGAGAATCAGCCCTCGTTCAGGGCTCTGCTTGGTCCGCCGGGAGGTGTCGGGCGCCCGCGAGCACGACCGCGGCTCGTTGCCGCAGCACGTCCGGCAGCCGGTCGGCGCCGTATATCGCCCAGTTCCAGAGGGCGTCCATCGTGACGGCTTTCAGCATCGACGCCAACATCGGGACGCCGATGCCGGCGGGCAGCTCGCCGGTGTCCTGGGCAGGCTTCAGGACCACGAGAAACGCCTTCTCCAGACCGAAGGACCCATCTTCGTACACATGTTCGCGCGGCACTCTGCGCTGGGCGTGCAACACGCGGCGCAGCGCCGCCCGCGGCACCTTCTGGACCCGACGGCCCAGCCGCAACAGCATCCGGTCGACCGCCTCGTCGAGGCCGTGACCGGCAGCCACCTCGGCCAGCGCATCCTCGTACATCGCCTCGGGAGCTATCCAGCCGGCGTGCCGGAGGATGTCCTCCTTGCGCCCGAAGTGCAGATAGAACGTTGCCTTGGAAACGCCGGCCCGCGTTGCGATCTCCTCCGCGGTCGTCTGCTCCACCCCGTGGTCGAAACCGCGTTGCGTCCACAGCTCCAGGGCGGCCTTCACTATCGCGCGCCGGGTGTCACGAGACCTTTCCTGGGCGAGCTGGGACCGTTTCGGCTCAAGCCGTCCCGCGGTCAACTCCGATTCCCCGGCACGCCGACCGACCGTGCGCCCGCACGACAGGCATCGCGAGCTGTTCGAGCTGTTCGAGCTGCCGGGCGGGCGGCGCCGAACTCAGCACGGACAGATCTCATTCGCGATTAACGTGCGGGCCGATCGGCCAGCCCGTCCTTCGTGATGAACTGACACCGGCACGTCCTGATCCGCCAGCCGTCCGCGGTGCGCACCAGATCGTCGTGGTAGACGGCGTTGCGTGGAATGCCGTCGGCGCGGTCGACGAACAGCAGATTACGGGTGGTGCGCGCACTGTCGGCACCCAGCATCTCAATCACCGGCGGGCCGCCGAGATGCAGACCGCCGGGTGCCGCGCTCGCCATTGCGCGTAGCCCATGGTGACCCTCAAAGGTTCGTCCGTACACGAGGTAGTTGCCGTCCTCGGTGAACAGGCCGACCCAGCCTTCCACGTCGTCGAGGTCGAGGGTCAGACAGTAGCGTGCGAGCAGCTGACCGATCGCTACCTGATCCTCGGGCGTCGGAAGCATGGCGAACTCCTAGCTCTCTGCCCTCGGCACTCTCTGTTCCCGGCGCACCGAGCGCGGTGGGTGAACGGAGGGAGAAGGCCGGCCGCTCAGGGCCGCTGCGCGACCTCCACGTCGCGCCGGGCAAACTGCCAGCGGCCACCGTCCCGCCGGAGCGTGTCGTTGTACCGCCCGAGGATTGTTATCACCGGACCTGACTCACGCACCTTCATGAACAGGAAGTCCGAGACCGCCCGCGCGGTGTCGCCGTCGACGTCCACGTCGGTGTTGACGGTCAGGTGGCGCCCCCGCTTACGCGGGTCGCCCTGTGTGTCGTCGAAGAACGCAGCCATCGCGACGGAGCCACGATGTTCCGTGCCGAAGGTGAACACGCCGTCCGGCGTGAACAGTTCGACAAGCTCGGTCAGCCGACCGTCATCGCACAGATGGCAGTACTGGGCCACGATCTTGCGAATGGCAAGCTCGTCAGCCACAGAATCTGACATGTCATCTCCTCTGGCCGGCGGCGCAGGAGAGCCGCCGGGCGACTAGCTCCGGCGGGACGCCGACGATCCGCCGGAGGGCGCCGAACGCACCTCCCGGTAGGGGACGTTGCGGTCCAGCGCGAGTTCGCGAGGCATGCCGAGCACCCGCTCGCTGATGAGGTTGCGGGCGATCTCCGTCGTGCCGCCGCCGATCGATGCCACCTGGCGGAGCAGGAACCGGGTGCCGAGATTGCTGAACAGCTCGTCATCGGCATCGCTGGCCACCGCGTCCTGGCCGCCCAGCTCGAACAGGATCGTCATCAGCCGGCCCGCGCCCACCCCGTGCATCAGGCGCCCGACCGAGGCGAGCTGGTCGGACCCCTTCCCGGAGCCGGCCAGCGCGTGCAGCCGGGTGTTGAGCTCGCGCATCGCGATCTGCAGCGTGTACGCCTCGCCGATCTGCTCACGCGCTGCCGGATCGTCCGCCCGCCCAGACCGATCGAGCAGCGTCAGCAGATGATCGGCGGCCTCCCCCGCGGCGGGGCCGAGCTCGCCGTCACCGCCCAGCGCGTGCACGGCGTAGGGCGATGAGGTGAACGAACGCTCGTGCATCAGCCAGCGGGTGGTGACCGTCCAGCCGTCGTCGATCCCGCCGATGCGGTCGGTGTCGGGCACCCGGACGTCGGTCAGGAACTCCTGGCAGAACTCCTTGCTGCCGTCGAGCATCTCGATCCGGGAGATCTCGATGTTGTCCTGGTGGATGGGCACCATGAACACCGTCAGGCCACGGTGCTTGGGCACGTCCCAGTTGGTGCGGGCCAGGCACAGGCCCCAGTCGGACCACCAGGCGCCGGTCGTCCAGATCTTCGAGCCGTTGAGGATCCAGTCGTCGCCGTCCCGCACCGCGCTCACCTTCGCGCCGGCGACGTCCGATCCCGAGCCCGGCTCGGACAGGAACTGCATCCACAGCTCCTCCCCGCGCATGATCCGCGGGAGGTGCAGGAGCTTCTGCTCCTCGGTACCGAACTCGAGGATGACCGTCGCACAGGGGGTCATGTTCGGCACCTGTACCCGCTCCGGGAAGCGGTAGCCGTCGATCTCCTCGTCGAAGGCCTCCGCATGCGCGCGGGTGAGTCCCTGCCCGCCGTACTCCTTCGGGAAGCAGATCCCGGCGAGTCCGTTGTCGTACAGCAGTCGCTGCAGACGGCGGTCCTCGGCGACCTCGGCGAGCTCCTCGTCGTCCGGGCGAAGGGCCATCCGACCGCGGTGGTCCGAGCCGATCGGCTGGAGGTTCGCTCGGATCCACGCGCGGGCGCGGGCCCGGAACTGCTCGACCGACTCGATCTCCTCGACGCTCACGCCTGCACCTTTCGCGCGCTGTTCCGGGATTCCAACAGGGAGGTGATCCGCAGCCGATGCTCCCGGGCCGTGCCGAACAGAGCACTGGAGAGAACCACACGTCGCAGATAAAGGTGCAGATCGTGCTCGTAGGTGACACCGATGCCACCGTGCAGCTGGACGCTGTCCTGGCACAGTTCCGGGCCGTACTGGGCCAGGTACGACTTCGCCACGCTCACCAGCTCACCGGCGCGCTCGTCGTCCTCCTGCACCGCGAGCGCGGCCGCGTCGGCGAGGGCGTGGGAGGTCTCCAGCCACATCTTCTGGTCGGCGACCCGGTGCTTGAGCGCCTGGTAGGACGCCAGCGGCCGGCCGAAGGAGTACCGGTCGGACAGCCAGCTCATGGTCAGCTCGAACACCCGGTCCAGCGCGCCGACCATCTCGGCGGTCTGGATGACCAGCGCCGTGCGCAGCTGGCGTTCCACCTCGGGCGCCGCCGCGCCGGCCGCGCCGAGCAGCGCCGACGCGGGCACCCGGGCCTCGCGCAGCGACACTCGGGCGAAGCGCCGGGACACGTCGATCGTCTTCTGCGGTGTGACGGTGACGCCAGGGGTGCCAGCGGGGACGAGCAGCTGGGTCAGGCCGTCGCCGGTGCGGGCGGTGACGAGCAGGTAAGCGGCCTGCGCGCCGTGCTCCACCGCGACCTTCTCGCCGGTGAGGACCCAGTCGCCGCCGTCGGCGACGGCCGTCGTCGCCACCTCGCCGAGACCGCCGTGCGGGGTCGGCTCGGCATATGCCCACGTCCCGACCGCCGTGCCGGAAACGAGCTCCTCCAGCGGCTGCGCGTACGTGTCACCGCCGACCCGCGACAGCGCCTCGGCGACAACGTTCGTCGTCAGCAGCGGCCCGGGGGACGCGTGGCGGCCGAACTCGTACGCCACCAGCGCCAGGTCCCGCAGGCCCTGGCCGCTGACGCTCCCTCCGCCGTGCTCCTCGGCGACGAGCAACGCCGCCCAGCCGAGCTCAGCACCGGCCGCCCAGTAGTCCGGGTCGTAGCCGTCGGGACGGTCCCGCAGCTGCCGCAGGACATCGCTGGGCACGGTGTCCTGCAGGTACTTGCGGGTCGTACCGACCAGGAGTTCCTGGTCGGCGGTCAGTCCCACCTTCATCCATTGCCTCCGCCTCGCCGGGCGCCGGCGCCGCCGGCCCGGGTCCGCCCGCTGCCCGTCCGATCGGTACGGCGATCGCGGACCCTGCGTCGCCGGACCACCGCGGTTCAGACCCACTGCGGTCCGGACCAGGGGTCCGACGAGGCCCCAGCAGGGGCGACGGCGCGCCTGTTCGATCAGACTAGTCCGATTCTCTGGACTCAGTCCAGATTTGCGGCGATCATGCCGTTGCCGAGCACGACACCGCGTTGCCCACGCATCCGGCCGCCGCTAAGGTGCTGAATGTCGAGGTCGACGTCAATATAGACAGCTCTGCCGGCCACTCGCCACCCAGTCGGGAGCCCACCACGGGTGTGTGTTCCTGCGGCAGCAGCCCACGTCCACCGACCACGTCCACCGACCACGCTCGCTGCCCATGTCCCGCGGCCCGCACACCGCAGACCCGTGCACCCCGCAAGACCCACCTGCCGCGGCACAGATCCACAGAGCACCACAGATCCACAGCACCACAGATTCACAGCATCACAGATCCGCGGCAGCGCAGATCCACAGCGCCGCACATCGACCTGGCCGGAGGACGGCATGACGGCAGTGATGAAAGGCGTCCGCATCCTTGAGGTTGCGGAGCACACCTTCGTACCCGCGGCCTCGGCCCTGCTGGCCGACTGGGGCGCGGAGGTCATCAAGATCGAGCACGTCGAGCGCGGCGACGCGATGCGCGGCCTCGCCTCGACCGGCACAGCGCTGGTCGGCGGCCCGGTGCACGTGCTGCTCGAGCACTCCAACCGGCACAAGAAGAGCCTCGCCCTCGACCTGAAGTCCGAGGAGGGCGTGGATATCGTCTACCGCCTGGCGGCGACCAGCGACGTCTTCCTCACGAACAAGCTGCCCAGCGTGCGGGCCAAGCTGAAGATCGACGTCGAGCACATCCGGGCCCACAACCCCAACATCATCTATGCCCGTGGGACGGGGCAGGGCGAGCGCGGCGCCGACGCCGACCGCGGGTCCTACGACTTCCTCTCCTTCTGGGCGCGGGCCGGCATCGGCCATGCGCTGACGCACGACGACACCGAGTCGATGACCCTCCCGCCGGGCCCGGGCTTCGGCGACTCGATCGGCGGGCTGACCATCGCCGGCGGCATCATGGGTGCGCTGTTCCACCGCGAGCGCACCGGCGAGGCGACCGTCCTGGACGTCTCGCTGCTCGGCGTCGGCATGTGGGCTCAGGGCCAGGCCATCGCGCTGTCCCAGCAGCACGGCTTCGCGATGCGCCAGCCGCCCGCCGGGCGCACCTCCAACCCGCTCGTCGGCGTCTACACGACCAGCGACAGCCGGTCGCTGGTCTTCTCCTGCCTGCAGGCCATGCGCTACTGGCCGGAGTTCTGCCAGATCATTGACCGGCCCGACCTCGTCAGCGACCCGCGTTTCGCCGACCACGCCTCGATCAGCGCGAACGCCGGGGCGGCCTACGAGGAGCTCAGCGCCACCCTCGGCGCCCGCCCGCTGGCCGAGTGGCGGGAGCGCCTCGCGGCGTTCAGCGGCCAGTGGGCCGTCGGGCAGTCCACCCTCGAGGTCGCCCAGGACCCGCAGGCTCTCGACAACGGCTACATCCAGGACGTGGTGTCCGCGAACGGCACCGAGTTCACCCTCGTCGGCGCGCCCGTGCAGTACGACGAGACGCCCGCGGCGGCCGGGCGGGCCCCGGAGCTCAACGAGCACGGCGACGAGGTGCTGCAGAGCCTGGGCCTGGACTGGGACGCCATCCTGGACCTGAAGATCAAGGGTGTCGTGGCCTGATCGGACGGCGGGCCCGGTGCCGCACTCGCGTATCCGCCCAGCCCAGCCCGTCCAGGTCCAGCCCGTCCACGCGCGCGGCCGTTCCGGATGCGACCGACCGGCCACGAAATGACCCGCTCTGCCCTGCGGGCGACCGCTTGTGTTGCGCCGGACCGCACCGAGGGCGCAGGCTCGATCATCGGCGACACCTGTGCGCGGGACCACACCCACGCCCAACCACATCGAAGGAGACGCGATGCCGCTGACGACCGGCTCGTGGCATGAGGAACGACTGCTGATCGACGGCGAGCTCGTCGAGGCTGAGAACGGCGCCACCTACACCAACATCAACCCCGCCAACGAGGAGGTCATCGGCGTCGCGGCCGACGCGTCCCGGGCCGACACCGAGCGGGCGATCGCCGCGGCGCGCCGGGCGTTCGACGAGACCGACTGGTCCCGGGACGTGGAGCTGCGGGTCCGCGGGCTGCGCCAGCTGCACCAGGCGCTGCTCGACCACAAGAACGAGCTCGCCGACATCACCGTCGCCGAGGTGGGCGCGCCCAGGATGCTGCTGGACGGCCCCCAGCTCGGCGCGCCGATCGAGTTCGTCTCCTACTACGCCGACCTCGCCGAGAAGTACTCGTGGAGCGAGCCGCTCGGGGTCGCCGACACCCTGGCGGGCCCGGCCAACCGGTGGGTCGAGCGCGAGCCGAAGGGCGTGGTCGCCGCGATCACGCCGTGGAACTACCCCAACCAGATCAACATCGCCAAGGTGGCCCCGGCGCTGGCCGCCGGCTGCACCGTCGTGCTCAAGCCCGCCCCCGACACCCCGTGGACGGGCCTGGCACTGGGCCGCCTCATCGCCGAGCACACCGACATCCCCGCCGGCGTGTTCAACGTCATCACCGCCGCGGACAAGACCATCGGCGAGGTCCTGACCACCAGCCCCGACGTCGACATGGTCAGCTTCACCGGCTCGACCGTGGTCGGCCGGCGGATCATGGAGGCTGGCGCGGCCACGATCAAGCGGGTCTTCCTGGAGCTCGGCGGCAAGTCCGCGCAGATCGTCCTCGACGACGTCGAGGACATGGCCATGGCCACGATCGCGGCGGCGTTCGGCATCTGCACCCACGGCGGCCAGGGCTGCGCCACCAGCACCCGGCTGCTGCTGCCCCGCTCCCGCTATGAGGAGGGCGTCGAGGCCGCCGCGGCGCTGATCGCCGGGATCAACTACGGCGACCCCGAGGACACCTCGAACATGACCGGCCCGATCGTCAACCGGCCGCAGCTGCAGCGGATGGACGGTCTGGTCCGCCGGGCCGTCGAGGCCGGGGCCCGGGTCGTCACCGGCGGCGGCATCGCCACCCAGTTCGAGCGGGGCTTCTACTTCCAGCCCACGCTGCTCGCCGACGTCGACAACTCGATGGAGATCGCTCGCGAGGAGGTCTTCGGACCGGTCCTCGTCGTGATCCCCTTCGACGATGACGACGACGCCATCCGGATCGCCAACGACTCGATCTACGGGCTGTCCGGCGGCGTCTCCTCCGCCGACCGGGAGCGGGCACTGCGGGTCGCCCGGCGCATCCGGACCGGCACGATCTCGGTCAACGGTGGTCTGTGGTACGGCGCCGATGTCCCGTTCGGTGGTTACAAGCAGTCCGGCCTCGGCCGTGAGATGGGCATCGCGGGCTTCGAGGAGTATCTCGAGCAGAAGGCGCTCGCCGAGCCCGCCTGAGCCTGGTCGGGGGTCCCTGCCGACGCGCCCGCCGACGACGGGGACGCCGACGACGGGGACGTGAACGTGACGCGCAGGCGTGAACGGGGAACGGGGCCGGTGATGGACACCGGCCCCGTTTCCCATGCCGCCGAGCTCAGTCGATGGAGATTTTCAGGACGTCAAGCGCGTTCTGCCGGCCGACGCGACGGGTGTCGTCCTCGGAGAGCCCGGACAACGACTCGGGGATGAAGTCCGCGGGCTCGCGGGTGCCCTCGGCATGCGGCCAGTCGGAGCCCAGCAGCAGCCGGTCGACCCGCACTCCGCCGGCGAGCAGTTCGTCGATGTGGTCCTCCCAGAAGGGAGTGATCCACACGTGCTCGCCGAAGGTGTCCACCGGGTTCTCCTTGAAGTAACCCGGGTTGCGGTTGGCCGCGTCGCCGAGCCGGTGCAGCAGCTCGGGCGCCCAGGAGGCGCCGTTCTCGACGCTGGCGAAGCGCAGCGCGGGGAAGCGTTCGAAGACCCGGTGGCAGACGGCGGCGGCGTAGAAGTCGCTGACCGCCCGACCCTTCGTCACGATCCCCCGCAGCGGCGAGCGGAACAGCGAGGTCTCCTCGCCGCCCGGCTCCCACATCTGCACGAGGATGTCGTAGCCGTCGAGACCGGCGTGGGTCGCCACCGGAATGCCCGCCTCGGCGGCGAGCCCCCAGAAGGCGTCGTAGTCGGGGTCGAACGGCGAGCGATAGCCGCCCGGCACCGGCACCGGCGCGTTGCGGACGTTGACGGTCACCGCCCCCGCGTCGAGGACCCGCCGCAGCTCCTCGGCGGCGAACGCCGGGTCGAGCAGCGGAATGTAGGGCACCGCGAACAGCCGGTTCTCGTAGCGGAAGCCCCAGTCCTCGTCCAGCCACCGGTTGAACGCCCGGAACACCAGGCCGGCGGCCTCGGGGTCGGTGCGGATCGCGTTCTCGACGCCCACGCCCAGGGTCGGGAACAGCAGAGTCGCGGCCAGACCCTGCTCGTCCATCACCGCCAGGCGCGCCTTGCGGTCGCGGTACTCGGGCCGCAGCGGCTCGAGCTCCCCGAAGGCATCCTTGATCGTCCGCTGGTCCGGGTTGCCCCGGTACCAGTCGTACAGCGCACCGGGCTTCGCCACCGGGTCGAAGACCGGGTTCGCGATATAGGAGTTGACCGTTCCGCCCACCAGCAGCCGACGGCGGCCGTCGACCTCAGCCCACCGCACGCCGCGATAGCGCAGCGAACGGTCGGCGTGCCGGGTGAAGGCATCCTCCGCCTCGTAGTAGTGGTTGTCGAAGTCAAAGATCCAGGGCTTCGATGCCTGGTTCGTCTCCGTCACCTGGTTGCTCACGATCCGCCTCATTCCCGATCACCGCGAGATTGCCGATCACTGCCCGCAGAGCTTGACGCCGGACTCGGCACCCGCAGAATATCGAACTCGACACCGATGTCGAGATTCGCGCAGTCCCCTCAGACTGCCCGTCACGGGAGTTGACAGCAACCTGTCCAGCACATCTGCCACCGAGCTGCAAGAGCTTTCTCATGCCGTACGCGGAACACTCGGCGCAGCCGCCCAGCCCGACGGCGTCCCCACCGTCGATCCGCAGTGGCGGGTGGGCTGGCCCACGCTGGCCGGCATCGGTCTGCCCGCGTTCTGCGTACCCGAAGAACGCGGGGGCTTCGGGCTTCGCGCCGACGCCGCCGCGGCCAGCGCCACCGAGTTGGGTGCCGCGCTCCACGGCGCCCCGTTCGCCGGCCTGACCGCCAGCGCCCACGCCCTGGCCCAGATCACCGGCGATGCGGTGGTCGACGAGCTGCTCGAGGGCATCCTCGGCGGCGAGCGGATCTGTGCGTTCGGCCGGCTGAGCCCGGACGACGGCACCGGCACGCGGACGGCCCGGCAGGTCGACGGCGCGCCCGCCGCGGACGCCCTGCTGCTGCTCGATCCGCGGCGCGAGCGGGCGCTGCTGTTCACCGACCCCGCCGACTGGCAGAGCCGCCCCCTCACCGACAGCTTCGACGTCTCGCGCTCCGGCGCCGACGTCACCGTGCCCGTCGGCGCCGGACGGGAGCTGGAGCTGGGTGCCCTCGGCCACGCGGTCGAGCTCTACCACCTGCTGCTGGCCGCGGACGCACTCGGCAGCGTGAGACGCATGCTTGACCGCACGGTCGCCTACGCGGCCCAACGGCACACCTTCGGCCGCCCGATCGGCGCCACCCAGGCCGTGCAGCACCGCCTGGCCGACCATGCGGTGCGTGCCCGTGGGATGAGCCTCCTGGTCGCCGAGGCGGTCCGCCACTTCGACCCCGCCGCCAGCGGCGACACCGCCCCGCCCGACGAGGGCGGCGGGATCGCTCGATGGGTGTCGCTGGCGGGGCTGTCGGTAAGCTCCGGGGCGCCGCATCTGCTCCACGATCTCCTCCAGCTCACCGGCGGCATCGGTTTCACGTGGGAATATGGCCTGCATTTTCACGAGCGACGGGTCCGTCAGGACGCCCGGCTCGCCGCGAACCCACGAGCGGCGCTGCGCTCACTCGTCCTCAGCGAGGGGTGGACCAATGTCCGCTGACACCGACACCCAGGCCAGCGGCGACACCCAGGCCAGCACCGACACCCAGGCCAGCGGCGACGCCGACCGGGACGCCGGTGCGCGTCCGGATGCCGCCGGCTCCCGCCGCAGCGCCGACGCCTACCGGGCGGAGATCCGCGCCTTCATCGCCGAACATGGCGTGCCGATGCCCGCCGAGGGCGTGCGGGTCCCCCGCGATGCCGAGCACGAGCGGGAGATCCGGGCCTGGCTCGCGGCCCTGTACGCAGGCGGCCACCTCGGCGCCGGCTGGCCGGTGCGGTGGGGTGGCCGGGCCGACCACCTGCCGGTGCACGACCTGGTGCTGATGGAGGAGCTCATCCTGGGGGACGCCTACCGTCCACTCGACCAGGTGATGCTGGCCGCGCACACCCTCATCGCGTTCGGCAGCGAGGAACAGAAACGCGAGCTGCTACCGAAGATCCGTAGCGGCGAGCACATCTGGTGCCAGCTGTTCAGCGAGCCCGAGGCCGGCAGCGACCTCGCCGCGCTGCGCGCCCGCGCCCGTCCCGCGCCGGACGGGGACGGGTGGCTCGTGTCCGGGCAGAAGATCTGGAGCACCGACGCGCAGTGGGCCGACATGGGCACCCTGCTCGCCCGCACCGACCCCGACGTCGGCCGGCACGCCGGCATCACCGCGTTCGCCATCCCGATGAACCTGCCCGGGATGGACATCCGCCCGATCCGGGAGATGACCGGCCACGCCGAGTTCTGCGAGGTCTTCCTCGACGACGTGCGGGTCGGGCCGGAGCATGTGCTCGGCGAGGTGAACGGCGGCTGGAAGGTCGTCACCTCGGGACTCGCCTCCGAGCGGGCGTTCGTCGGCGCGAACTCGGTGCAACTCGAGCGGATGTTCACCGACCTGGTCACGATCGCCCGCGCCGCCCGTTTCGACGACGGCTCCGCGGCGCTCGACCACGAGGACGTCCAGGCGAAGCTCGCCGAGGCGCTCTACCGCGTCGAGGAGGTCCGGCTCATCGTGCGCGACACCGTCGAACGTATCCTCCTCGACGAGGAACACCCCAGCGACGGCCCGGTCGGCAAGCTCGCCTTCACCGAGCTGAACGTCGCGCTCACCGAACTTGCCATGGAAATCATCGACTCCGCCGTCACCATCGACCCGTCGGCCGCCGACGTCTCCGCCCGCCTGCACCACAACTTCCTCTGGGGCCGCGCCATGACCATCTCCGGCGGCGCCTCGGAGATCATGCGCGGCCTGGTCGGCCGCCAGCTCCTGGGCCTACCCCGCGCCTAGGTTGCTCCTCGTGGATCCCCGGCTCGGGGCCGGGTTCACCCCGTGAATCCCACTGTCCGTGATGGCTTTCGGGGGTGGTGGCGCTGCTGATGAGCGGGGATGTCGCTTCTACCAGGTAATCTGTCTTATTTGTCCCTTCGTAACCCTGTAGAAGCGACACGAAGGTTTTCCGGGGCCGATCCGTCGTCACGCGCAGCGGCGAGCAGGGCGGTAGCGAGTCGGCGGTGGGGGGATGGCTCGCTGGTCGTGACGGCCGGAGCTGACGGTGACGGCGGAGGCATCGTGCGCCACCGGCCACCGGCCACCGGCCACCGGTACGTCGGACGGTGCGCGTGCCGCCGAGGACGTCGGACGTGGTCCGAGCCCGACCGGGGATCGGGCGGGAACCGGCCGATCTGCTGTGATGGACCATCATTACCCGCGAGAAAAACCCTAGCGGTGACCTCGGGAGGTTCACCGGCGGTGACCGGCGAGCCTCCCGGAGCAGCGGCCCCCGATGGACTCGCCATCTCTGCCTGCCCGGTGGGCGCCGCGACGACGTACGACGCCGAAAGCCGTCACATCGGGGCATCGGGGCATCCGGAACCAGTTGGCCGAGGGCGAGGGCCACTGGCCTCGGTCGATCATGGCGCAGGCGGATCAGGCCGCCGGCTCGGTGGCAAGGAGCGTGAAGACGTCCAGGTCGCGTAGTGCGGCGCTGGCGTTGATCGCCATCGACAGGAACATCCGGTCGGAGTGTTCGGTGGGTGCCGCGCTCGCGTACACGCAGCCGATCATCGTGATGAGCGGGCCCTGCAACATGCCGCGCCGATAGTCGTCGAAGCACCGGTCGGCCGAGTAGTCAGTGACGCCGAGCTCGAGGAGACGCTCGTGGTAGGCGGCGACGAGCCGCCGTTCGTGGGCCCGCCGTTCGTCCGGCGGCAGGGCCGTGGACAGGAAGTAGGCGAGGTCGCGGCCAGGGAAGCCCGCCTCAAGCGTCTGCCAGTCGACGGTGACCACCTCGGGCAGCCCCGCCCCGGCCTCCCCCACCACGGTCCCGTCGGCCACGGTCCCGTCGGCCACGACATCGCCGGCCACGACATCGCCGGCCACGGCATCGCCGGCCGGCGGGTCTCGGAACAGCAGGTTGTCCAGGCGGTAGTCGCCGTGCACGAGCGAGACCGGGGCCCCGGTGGTCCGCGGCCAGGTGGCGATGCCCTCGGCGGCCGTCCGCAGGGTCTCGATGTCAGCGGGGGTGAGCCGGTCACGGAAGCGTTCGGTGAACTCGGCGGCGGCCTTTGTGGCGACGCCGCCCAGGAAGGCGGCGCCGGCCTCGTTGAGGCGCACCAGCCAGGGTGTGTGCGGGGTGAGTTCGGGGCTGTTCCAGAATGGCGCGTGCAGACCGGCGAGGTTACGCACGGCGACAAGCGCCTGCTGCACGGTACAGCCGGTCAGCTGGTCGCCGGGCCGGGCCGGATAAGCGTCCTCGAGTACGAGGGTGAAGGTCAGCGAGTCGGGCGCAAGCTCGGCCAGCCAGGCCCGCGGCACCCGGATGAGCGAGCGCTCGGCGAAGAACCGGTAGTACCCCAGCTCGTTGCGGAATCCGTTACGCAGCCGACCGCGCACCTTCGCGTCGCCCGCGGCAAGTTTCACCACCACGCTGGCCGGCCCTGCTCCCGCCAGCCCTGCTTCCACCGGCCCTGCTCCCGCCAGCGCGGCGTCAGCCGCCACAGCGCCGGTCGGCGCCGTGCCCGACGATGTCGCGGCCTCCAAGCCAGCGCCGTCGGCCGCGCCAGAACCGCTCGCGGAGCCGGAGCCGGAGCCGCCGACCGTATCGGAGCTGTCCGCGTAGGTCAGATGGAAGCGGTAGCTGACAGCGGTCTGGCCGGTGCCGACGCGCTCGTAGCGCAGGGCGGTCACCTCGGCGTCGGCACCGCCGGCGCGCAGCACCTCGGTCATCCACGCGGGAGTGATCTCGGCCGGGTCGTCGACGATCAGACGGGCGCCCCGCGGGGTGGCGTACAGGCCGTCGACGGGTACCACGCTCGGCGAGTGGGCGCTCATGCCACCCGCCCCGGGTTCCACGCACCGACTCCCTGCCCGGCCGCCCGCAGCCCAGCGGCCCGGTACGCAGCGGCCCGATGCCGGGCGGCCCATCGCTCGGTGGCCCGGGTCTCGGCGAGCGACTCGCCGGGTGCGCCCGTCTGGTCCGTCATCCGTCGCTCTCCTCATCGCGTCATCGCGCTTGGTGCAGCTGACCTGGCCCGGACGTGCCGGGTCCGCAGGACGGGCGCGAGAGTAGTGCACATCAATGTTGATGTCGACATCGAGGTTACCTGCAGGCTACTGTGACCGGGTGGCGGACGGTCATCACCTGGTGGTTCCGTCCCGTGCACCCTGCGTCCCGCGCACCCTATGTCCGGGACGCCCGGACGAGCAGCTCACGAAAGGCGACCAGGTGGCTTCCACGTTCGTAGCCCCCGCCGGCGGCGGTCGGCCCTGGCCCGCGGATCTCGGCATCATCGACACCCTGGTCGGGATTCCGCAGGACCCGGACACGCTGTACCGGTCGATCAGGGCGGCGGCGCGCGACCGGGAGTCCCGGGAGGACTTCGTGATGCCGGCGTCCTACATGTTTCACGACGTGCCGGACGCCCACGTCGGCGAGGTGGACCCGATCGCGTTTCTGCTCGACGAGATGGACCGGCACGGCATCGAGGTCGGGCTGATCAGCATGAGCGCGAACCCGGAGGTCGCCGAGCGGGCGCTCGCCAAGCATCCCGACCGGTTCGTCGGCTCGCTGACCTGCGACCCGAATCGGGGGGCGGAAGGCATCCGGGCCCTGGTGCGCGCCCACGAGCAGTTCGACGTCCGCGCGGTGAACATCGCCCCGCACCAGTGGGTTCCCCAGGTCGCCATCGACGCGCCGCTGATGTACCCGATCTACGCCAGGTGTGTCGAGCTCGGCATCCCGGTGTTCGTGACCGTGGGAATCGCCGGCCCGCGGGTGCCATCGCGGGTGCAGCACGTCGAGCTGATCGACCAGGTGATGTACGACTTTCCCGAGCTGGTGTTCGTGATGCGCCACGGCGCGGAGCCATGGACCGACCTCGCGGTCAAACTGATGCTCAAATGGCCGAATCTGTACTACTCGACGAGTGCCTTCGCGCCGAAGTACTACCCGAAGGCCATTCTCGACTACGCCAACACCCGCGGCGCGGAGAAGATCCTCTACGCTGGCTATTTCCCGATGGGCCTCACCCTCGAGCGGATCGTGCGGGAACTCGCGCAGCTGCCGCTCAAGGAAAGCGTCTGGCCGAAGTTCCTGCGCGAGAACGCCGCCCGCATCCTCGGCATCACCCGGTGACGCCGGCTTCCCCGATGAGGACTGCCCAGTGAACCTGGCCTTCACCGATGAGCAGAACGAACTGCGCCGGACGGTGCGTGACTTCCTCGACGAGACGTCACCCGAGACGGAGGTCCGCCGGTTGATGGCGACCACCGAGGGCTACGACCAGTCCGTCTGGCGCCAGTTCGCCGGGGAGCTCGGCCTCGCTGGGCTCGCGGTGCCCGAGGAGTACGGCGGCGCCGGCTACGGGTTCGTCGAGCTCGGCATCGTGCTGGAGGAGGCCGGCCGCGCGCTGCTGTGCGCGCCGCTGCTGTCCAGCGTCGTGCTGGCCGGTTCCACCCTGCTCGGCATCGGCGACAAGGCGGCGAACGCCGACTACCTGCCCGGCATCACGGACGGCTCGACCACCGCCGCCCTGGCGCTCGCCGAGCCCGCCGCCCGCGGCGCCGACCCGGACGCGGTAGACGCGGTAAGGGTCACCGCCGCGCCGACGGCGCAGGGCTGGGTACTCACCGGCACCAAGTCGTACGTCATCGACGGCCACACCGCCGACCTGCTGCTCGTCGTCGCCCGCACCGGCGCGGGGCTCGGCGTCTTCGCCGTGGACGGGACCGCCCCGGGCGTCACCCGCACACCGCAGGAGACCCTCGACCAGACCCGCAAGCAGGCCACCATCACCTTCGCCTCGGCATCCGCGCGGCTCGTCGGCGAGGAGGGCGAGGCTCTGCCGGCGCTGCGTCGCGTGCTCGACCTCGCGACGGTGGCGCTGGCCGCCGAGCAGGTCGGTGGCGCCTCCCGGGCGCTGGAGCAGGCGGTCGAGTACGCGAAGATCCGCGTCCAGTTCGGCAGGCCGATCGGGGCCTTCCAGTCCATCAAGCACAAGCTCGCCGATCTGCACCTGGGGGTGGAGACGGCGCGGTCCGCCGCGTACCACGGTCTGTGGGCGGCGGCGGAGAGCCCGGACGAACTGCCTGAGGCGGCGAGCCTCGCCGGCGGCTGCTGCGGCGACATGTTCGTCACCACGGCGGCCGAGAACGTCCAGGTCCATGGCGGGATCGGCTTCACCTGGGAACATCCCGCGCATCTCTACGTCAAGCGGGCGCACAGCTCGCGGCTGCTGTTCGGCACCCCGGCCGAGCATCGTCAGCGGCTCGCCGGCCTGGTGCTCGCCGCCCCGGCCTGACCTCGTCGACCAATTGACCGTTCACGTGACCGCCGCCGAGGCGGGTGGAGGCTGAGCCCGATGTCGAACCCGTCCACTGGCACGCCCGACGCTCCTGCGGCCGCCGCGGCGGTCGCGGCGGCCGTCGGTCCCGAAGCGGTTTCCGAGGATCGCGCGACGTTCGCCGCCCGGGTCCGGGCCTGGTTCGAGGCGAACGCACCCCGCCGGGGCTCCGCGGAGGACTTCTCGGCGATCCACGTCGTGTCCGGCTCGACGCCCGAGGAGTTCAACCGGCGCGAGGAGCACGCGATCGAGGTCACCCGGGCCTGGCAGCGCAGGCTCTACGAGGCGGGTCTCGCCGGGCGTTCCTGGCCGACCGAGTGCGGCGGGCACGGTGCGCCGGCCTGGCAGGACGAGGTCGTCATCGCCGAACAGGCTCGTTTCGGCGTGTCCACGAAGATGTTCGCCGTCGGCCTGGAGATGACCCCCGCCGTGCTGTTCGCGCACGGCACCGCCGAACAGCGCGCCCACTACCTGCCGGCGATCGTGCGCGGCGAGCAGACCTGGTGCCAGCTGCTGTCCGAGCCCGGCGCCGGCTCCGATCTCGCCAGCGTCCAGACCCGGGCGACCCCGGTGGAGGGCGGCGGCTGGTCGGTCAGCGGGCAGAAGGTGTGGACGTCCAACGCCGGCGGCGCCGAATACGCCCTGCTCATCGCCCGGACGGGCACTCGGGAGGAAGGGCGCAAGGGTCTGTCCTGCTTCGCCATCCAGGTCTCCCAGCCCGGGGTGGACGTCCGCCCGCTGCGGCAGATGTCCGGTGGCTACCACTTCAACGAGGTCTTCCTCGACGACGCGTTCGTCCCCGAGATCGGCCTGATCGGCGGCCTCGGCGACGGCTGGGCCGTGCTGCGCACCATGCTCGCCAGCGAGCGGGCCGCGATCGGCGGCGGCACGAGCGCCCGCTCGTCCACCCAGCTCGTCGCGCTCGTGCGCGAACTGGAGCTGGAGCAGGACGCCGGGGTCCGGGAGCTTGTGGCCGAGGCGGTCATCCGGGAACGCACCCTGGACCTGACCCGCGCGCGGATCGCCGCCGGGCACACCATCGCCGCCGCCGGCTCCGTCACCAAGCTGCTGTACTCCGAGCATGCGCGCCTGAGCGCCGACGCGGCGATGACGATCCTCGGCCTCGCCGGCACGGTCCTGGACGACCCGCGGTCCGCGCCGTGGATCGAGCGGCTGCTGTTCGCGCCGGGGCTGCGCCTCGGTGGCGGCACCGACGAGATCCAGCGCAACGCCATCGCCGAACGCGGCCTTGGCCTCCCCCGCTGAGGCCCCCTTTCCGCCGCGGCGCCGGAATCATGCCGGCCGGGCCGGCGCTCGGAGTGCTCACGGGCGGCCCGCCCCGGCAACGGGAACCTGGCGGGTGAGCACGACCGACGTGCGCCGCCCGCCCAGCGTCGAGGAGTTCCAGTCGAGGGCCGCGCACAGGAACAGCGTGCGCCGGTCCTCGCCACCCAGGGCGCAGGCGATGGCCATCCGCTCGCCGGTGTCGATCACGTCGGTCACCTCCCCACCGGGAAGGATCCGGCGGAACTCGTGGGCCAACGGGAACGCGGCCCAGACGGCACCCTCGGCGTCCAGGGCGATGCCGTCGGGCGCCGCGCCGAGACGATCGGCCAGCACCCGGCGACCGGAGAGAACCCCTTGCCCGTCGAGGTCAAAGGCGGTCAGGCGACGGCCCTTGGACTCGGCCACGATCAGTGTCCGGCCGTCGGGGCTGATCGCCGAGCCGTTCGGGAAGTCCATCCCGTCGGCGACGACCGCGGCCGAACCGTCGGGGCGGACCCGGACGATCACCCCGGCGTCCGGCTCGGTGGGGTAGCTGCCGACGAACCCGGTGCCGGTGGCGTCCACGACCATGTCGTTGAGCTCGTCGTCGACCAGCCCGGACAGGTCGGCGTGGACGGTGAACGAGCCGTCGGCGGCCAGCCGCAGGATGGTCCGCTCGGCCATCGAGACCACCAGCGGCGTCCCGTCCGGCAGGAAGCCGAGCCCGGACGGCTTGCGGCCGGACAGGACCGCCACCCGTGTCGTCTCGCCGGCGAGCGTCGCGCGGTGGACCGCCTCACCGTGCATGTCGGAGAACCAGAGCTGGCCCGCATGCCAGCGCGGTCCTTCGACGAACACGAACCCCTGCGCGAGCGGCCGCGGCGTCAGTCCCGACAGTGGTACGGAACTCATGCGGGCCTCCCTCGGAACTCCCTGGCACGGTTGCTGTCCCGGACAATGCTCGACCTGCGGTGACGGAGGTCAACGGACCATGTCACCGGACCGTGCGTCAGGTCAGCAGGGCATCGATGCGGGCCCGGTCGGCCGGCTCGAGCGGGCGCAGCGGCTCGCCCTTCGCCGAGCGCCAGACCACGTCGTCGGCCTGCCAGGCCTCGCGCCGAAGCCGCATCTTGTCGATCTTCATGCTGCCGAGTTTCGGCAGTTCCTCGGCGACCCGGACGAACGACGGCACCCATTTGGGGCCGAGGTCGGGCTGCTCGGCGAGGAAGGCGTCGAACGCGCTCGGATCGAAACTCGCACCACCGCGCAGCTCGAGTGCGACCATCACCCGGTCCCCCACCGGATCGTCCGGGACCGCGTAGACGGCCACCGACCGGACGTCCGGGTAGCGGCCGACGATGGCCTCCACCGGCGCGGCCGCGAAGTTCTCGCCGTCCACCCGCAGCCACTCGTTCGAGCGGCCGGCGAAGTACAGCCAGCCGTCGTCATCCCGGTAGGCAAGGTCGCCCGACCAGTAGGCACCCTCGCGGAAACGAGCCGACGTCGCCTCGGTGTTGTTGTAGTAGCCCTCGAAACCGTTGGTCGGCTCGGTCTCCACGATCTCGCCGACGGCCACGTCGAGGTTGGTGGGCCGCCCGTCCGGACCGCGGGTGACCGGCGGGCACTGCGCGCCGGTCGCGGCATCGAGCACCTTGACGGTCGGGTCGGGCCGCCCGAGCGACCCGTCGGGCATCGACGGATCACGCCGGATGATGATGATGCCCTCGGTGGAGCCGTAGCTGTCGCGCACGGTGGCGCCGAAACGACGGGCGAACTCCCGGATGTCGCGCACCGACGCCTCGTTGCCGACCGCGATCCGCAGCGGGTTGTCGGCGTCGTCCGGCCGCTCGGGCGTGGCCAGGATGTAGTTGAGGACCTTGCCGGTGTAGGTCATCATCGTCGCGCCGGTGCGCCGCACGTCCGGCAGGGTGTTCGAGGCCGAGAACCTCGGCCGGGTCACGATCGGGACGCCGGCGGCCAGCGTCGCCGCCCAGCCGGTGAACAGCGAGCTGGAGTGGAAGAACGGCAGCGGCGAATACACCACGTCCCGGCCGCGGACCAGATCGCTTATCTTCGCGACGTGTGCACCGGTGCGGGCGAACCGGCCGCTGGTGCAGCGCACCGCCTTGGGCAGCCCGGTCGACCCGGACGTGAAGATCAGCAGGAACAGGTCCTCGGGCCGAACCGGCACGTCTGGCAACGTCACCGGGCTCGCCTCGACGAGCGCGGCGTACTCGGGGGTGTCGACCACGAGGAGCCGCTCGCCCGGCACACCGGTGTCCACACCGTCGAGCAGCGGCCGGAAACCGGCGGACGTGACCAGCAGCTGGCAGTCGGTGTGCCGCACGAGCTGGCCGAGCTGGTCACCACGATAGGTGGAGTTGATCCCGACGACGGTGGCGCCGGACAGCGCGGCTGCCCCCAGCCAGAACACGTGGTCGGGCACGTTCTCGAGCAGTACGCCGATGTGCGGTGGACGCCGCGGGTCCCGGACCCGCTCGAAGTAGGCCGCCCGGCGGGCGGACTGCTCCACGAGCTCCCGATAGCTCCACCGCTGCTCGCCGATGATCAGCCCGGTCTCGTCATCCGCGGCCCGCGCCCGCAGCAGCTCCGCCGCGGTCGCCGCCGCCGCGGTCGCGGGCGTCGCCGTCGAGACTCCCACCCGCTCCGGCGCGTCCGATAATTCTCCCTGCGCGTCCGCGGTTCTCCCCGGCACGTCCGCCCGTGCCTGCGCGCCCTCTGCCAAGGCCGTGCTCCCCACTCTTACGTCGGCTCCGGTGGTGCGGGCGTCCCGCGGCGCCACCCGAGGACGTCCGGCGCCGCCAGGGGGACAGTTTGGCGACGCTGGATACTGACAGGACCCGGCGCGGCGGACCATGCCGCTCGCGGGCCTCACCACAGACTGGCGATCGGCTCCATCATGGTGGCGTGATCGGTCGGCTCGACGATCACCGTGGTCAACGGGCCCTCCCGCCAGGCGGCGAGCTGGTCGGCGATCCGCGGCAGCGGGCCGACCAGGGCCAGATCGTCCACGAGTTCGTCGGGGACGGCGGCGCAGGCCGCCTTGCGGTCACCGGCGAGGAACAGGTCCTGGATGCGGTTGGCCTCCTCGACGTACCCGTAGCGGGCGACGAGGGCGGCGTAGAAGTTCTTCGTCTTCGACCCCATCCCGCCGATGTGCAACGCGATGCGGGGACGCACCTGGTCGCGGCAGGCATCGAGGTCGTCGCCGAGGCAGGCGAGCACGGTGGGCGCGACCTGGAATCCCTCGCCAGCGGCGGCGAGCGCGTCGCCCCAGGCGTTCTTCCAGTGCCGCGGGCTCCACAGGTAGGGCAGCAGCCCGTCGGCCTCGGCCACCGCCATGGCCACGTTCTTCGGGCCGAGGGCGGCGATGAGGATCGGCGTCGACGGTGCGCCCGGCAACTGGGTGCGCAGCGCCCGGCCCTGGCCGGTGGCCCCCGCCCCGGTGTAGGGCACCTGGTAGATGGTCCCGTCGAACGAGACCTTCTCGGTACCGGCGAGGGCCTGGCGCAGGATGGCCAGGTACTCGCGGGTCATCCGCACCGGCGGGTGGTAGGGCACCCCGTGCCATCCCTCCACGACCTGCGGGCCGGAGGCGCCGAGGCCGAGGATGAGCCGCCCCTGAGAGAGCTGCTGCAGGGTCAGCGCCGTCATCGCGGTGGCGGCGGGGGTCCGGGCCGGCATCTGCGCGATCGCGGTGCCGAGCCGGAGCCGGGTCGTGATGGCGGCGACGAACGCCAGCGGGGTGAACGCGTCGGCACTCCACGCCTCACCCGCCCACACCGAGTCATATCCGGCCTGTTCGGCCCGGCGGGCCACATCCGCCAGGGAACGTCCGTCACCGCGGATACCGGCGAGGCTCAGGCCGAGCGCAACCTTGGACACCGATCCGACGCTAACTTGACGCCAACATCGATGTCAATGTCAACCTTGTGCACCGGGCGTGCCACCCAGTCCGGCCCGTCCGCATCCGCACCCGACGCGGGGAATTCGCACGTGCCGGCCCGACATGTGGTGGTGTCGGAGGTGAGGGCGGTGGACCGCGGCGACTGGTTGGACGGTCGCGGCGATCAACGGGTGCCGGTCAGATGCCGGTCAGGTGCCGGCCATCGGGACTCGCGGTGCCCGTCCGCCCGGTACGGCAACAGCCAGACGTTGGACCCCGGCAGGGGCATTCCCCATCAGGGAGCAGGAGGAAACAGGTGGATCTGACAGGGCGCTCGGCGATCGTCACCGGCGGGGCCGGCGGGCTCGGGGCCGCGGTCGTGCGGCACTTCATCGGTCTCGGAGTGAAGACGGTCGTCTTTGACCTGCACGATGACCGCACCAAGGAGCTCGCCGCGAGCTTCGGCGCCGACGCCGCGGCCGTCGCCGGTGACATCAACGACGACGACGTGGTGCAGTCCGCGATCAGCGCGGCGCAGTCGCTGGGCACGTTGTCGATCGTGGTGAACGTGGCCGGCGGCGGCATCGCCGCCCGTACCCTGAACCGCGACGGCACGCCGCACGACAAGGACTCCTTCGCCAAGGTCCTGACCATCAACACGGTCGGGACGTTCAACGTCACCCGGCTCACCGCGGCGGCGATGGCCAAGAACGAGCCGACCGAGGACGGCGAGCGGGGTGTCGTCGTCAACACCGCGTCCATCGCCGGGCTCGAGGGCCAGGTCGGGCAGCTCGCCTACGCCGCCGCCAAGGCCGGCATCCTCGGCATGTCACTGCCGCTGGCCCGCGACCTCGCGCCGGTCGGCATCCGGGTGAACGCGATCGCGCCAGGCACCATGGGCACGCCGATCATGCTCTCGGTCCCCAAGGAGATGAGCGACAAGCTGATCTCGGGCATCCAGTTCCCCAGGCGGATGGGCAAGCCCGAGGAGTTCGCGCTGCTGGTCGAGTCGATCGTGCGCAACCCGTACCTCAACGGCGAGAACATCCGCCTCGACGGCGCGCTGCGCTTTCCCCCGAAGTAGGCGCCGCCCCCACCGAAAGAAGGCCCGCCGGCCCGGTCAGGGCCCCAGCGTCGTGCACGGGCGCGCCGCCCGGAGCTCCGCCTCCGGCCGACGCGCCCGTCGGACTTCCCGACGGTGCTCTCCCCCGACGCTCTCCCGGCGCTCTCGCCTGATGCTCTCCCCCGGCCGGTGGGAGTCCGAACGGCGCACTCGCCAGCACGGCGGTTGTCCAGGCCTGTTCTCCCTGGCAGGGCGGCCGTCCGGCTGGTCGGTTGCGGGTGCATGGGTCGCTGGCTACTGTCGATATCAATATCGACATCTGTGCGGCCGGGCGGATTGCGCCCGAGACGGTACCCGTCCCGGGCCGTTTCCCCCCACCCGGCCTCGGCGCCCGTACCGGGGCCGCATCAGTGCCACCGATGGGCGCGCGTCCGATTCCAGGAGGGTCCTCGTGACCGAAGCAGTCATCGTCTCGACCGGCCGCACGGCCATCGGCAGGGGCCGCAAGGGCACCCTCGTCGGCCTGGACGCGTATGCGCTCGCCGAGGCGGTCGTCCCGGTCGTGCTGGAACGCAGCGGCATCCCGGCCGCCGACGTCGACGACCTCATCATCGCGGAGTCGCTGCAGGGCGGCAGTGTGATCGCCCGCAACATCGCCGTCCGGGTCGGCCTGACCGACGTCCCGGGCCTGGCCACCAACCGGCACTGCGCGGCGGGCCTGGCCGCGGTGGCGACCGCCGCGGCCGGCATCCGCGCCGGGATGGACAAGGTCGTCATCGCCGGCGGCACCGAGAGCATGAGCAACCTCGTGCTGGGCGCCCGATTCGACGCCGACCGCAACCTGCAGGTGGTGCCCTTGCCGTCGCACCCCGAGACCCCGGACGCCCCCCCGTTCGACATGTCCATCACCGTCGGCGAGAACACCGCCCGGGAGATGGGGCTCACCCGCCGTGACGTGGACGAATGGGCCGCCTACAGCCACGAGCGGGCGATCGCGTCCATCGACGCCGGAGCGTTCACCGAGGAGATCATCCCGCTGGACGTCACGCGTCCCGACGGAAGCGTCGTGCGGTTCGACACCGACGAGCATCCCCGCCGCGGCACGACCGTCGAGACCCTTGCCGGGCTGCGTCTGATCCACCCCGAGATTCCCGGCGCGACCGTCACCGCGGGTAACGCGGCCGGCATCAACGACGCCGCCGCGGCCGTCACCATCACCAGCGACGACTACGCCGCCACCCACGGGGTCACCCCGCTGGCCCGAATCCGCTCCTGGGCGGCCGTCGGTCTGGAGCCGGCCCGCACGGGCATGTCCCCGACGCTCGCCATCCCCAAGGCGCTCGACCGGGCCGGGCTCACCCTCTCCGACATCGACCTGTTCGAGATCAACGAGGCGTTCTGCTCGGTGCCGGTCGCGGCCGTGCGCAAGCTGGGCATCAACCCGGAGATCGTCAACGTCAACGGCAGCGGCGCGAGCCTCGGCCACCCGATCGCCACCACCGGCGCCCGGATGGTCGTCACCATGCTCGGTGAGCTTCGCCGCCGCGGCGCGTCGCTGGGCCTCGTCTCGATGTGCGCCGGCGGTGGCATGGGTGGCGCCCTGATCGTCGAGCTCCTCTGACCTGGACTGCGCCGCGCCCCCGGACCCACGCCCGTCGCGTCGGGTCCGGGGTCTCCGCCCAGTCCAGCCACCCCAGCTCACCAGCCACCCGCAGTCCGGCCCGGCTCCGCCCAGCCACCCGCTCCCCAGCCGGGCCCGGCTCCGCCCAGCCACACGCTCCCCAACCGGGCCCAGCTCACCCAGCCACACGCTCCCCAACCCGGACAGCCGGGCCCAGCCGGCCCGGCCGCTACCCCCCGCAGCGGCCGGCGCAGCAAGATCCCGCCAAACAGGTCGCCGTGGGGGGCAAATCGGACACCAATACCCCCATTCCGACCTGTTTGGATCTTGGCACCTCATACGCGCCAATTTTCGGTGGCGGACGGTGACATTTCCGCCTTCACGGCGGTCAGGTGGTAAGGGTCAGGTGGTGAGGATGGAGACGGCGGCGGTGCCGGGGGCGCCGTAGAGCTGGGCGTAGCCGACGCGGGGGTTGCCGGGAACCTGGCGTTCGCCGGCCTGGCCGCGCAGCTGCAGGACGAGCTCGTGCACCTGGCGCAGACCGGAGGCGCCGATCGGCTCGCCGTTGGCGATCAGGCCGCCGTCGGTGTTGACGGGTAGCCGCCCGCCGATCTCGGTGGCGCCCTCCGCGAGCAGCTTCTCCTGCTCGCCGTCCGCGCAGAAGCCGTTCTCGGCCATGTGGATGATCTCGGCGCCGGCGTCGGTGTCCTGTAGCTGGATGACGCCGACGTCCTCGGGGCCGATGCCGGCGATCTCGTAGGCGGCCTGGCTGGCGTAGACGGTCGGGGCCTTGTCCTCCTCGACGGCGGCCCATGAGCTGTGCACCTCATACGCGCCATAGCGGCGGGTACGCAGAGCGCTGGCCCGCAGGAAGATCGGGGTCGAGGTGTAGCGGTGGGCGAGGTCGGCCCGGCAGAGCACGACCGCGGCGGCGCCCTCGTCGGGTGAGCAGAACATGTACTGGGTCAACGGGTAGTTCAGCATTCGCGCGTCGAGGATGCTCTGCTCGTCCATCGGCCTGCGGCGAAACGCGTTGGGGTTGAGCACCCCGTTGCGCAGGCTCTTCGCGACGACCTTCGCCAGGGTCTGATGCGAGATGCCGTGGTCGTGCATGTATCGATTGATCTTGATGCCGAAGAACTTCGTCGTGAGGAACTGGCCGGCCGCGCCGTACCAGGACGGCGCGCTGTAGTACTCCGGGTCGGCGGTGAACGCGCCGGGCAGGTGTTTGTCCATGCCGACGGCGACCCCGAGCTCGTATTTGCCGTAGCGGATCGCGTCGGCGGTCAGCTCCAGCGCGGTGCCGGCGGTGGCACAGCCGTTATAGACGTCCATAAACGGTATGCCGGTGAGCCCGAGCAGGCTGACCACCGCATCCGGATTGTCGACCTCGTTGCTGCCGCCGAACGCGAACTGCACCTGCGGCCAGCTGGCCCCGGCATCCGCCAGGGCGCTGCGCACCGCCTGCGCGCCCATCTCGATCGCCGACTTCGCGCCGAACCGACCGAACGGATGGATGCCCACCCCGACGATGGCGACGTCGTACATGTCAGTCTCCTTGCTCCGAGAGCGCCGTCTGTGCTGAGAGCTCGGCTACTCCGCGAGCTCTGCCTGATCCGAGATCTCCGGCGACGCCGGGGCGAATGCGTGGATCATGATTTCGGTGCCGTCCGCGTCGGTGCGGAACGGCACCACCACCAGCTCCAGCTCCATGCCGAACGTGAGCTTTTCCGGGTCCGCCTCGGTGAGCCGCGCCTCGACGCGCACCTCGTCGCCGAGCTGGACGAGCCCGACGCCGAAGGGGCGAAACGTCTCCTCGGTCTCCCCGCCGGCGTAGGGCGCCTTGGGCAGGAAACCCTGGATGGTCCACGCCACCAGCACGCCGCGGCGCGGCAGCAGGTGCTCGGCGATGTCGGGGTTGCCGCAGCGCGGGCAGGACGGTTTACGCGGGAACATCACCGCCTGGCACGCCGGACAGCGCCCGCCGAGCAGCCGCGGCTCCGCTGCCGGCCAGGTGAACACATCGGGGGCGAACGCTACCTGGGTCACGCCATACTCTCCTCGCCGCGACGGCTGCCGAACTGCCGGATTGCCGACGGCCGTCGCGGCATCGGCTGCCCGCCCTACCGGTCCGAACTGATCTTGGATTTCATCTGCTCGAGGTCCACCAGGATCGGGAATCCGGAGACGCTCAGGGCGTTGCCGTGGCCGGTCTGGTGGGTGTCGAACACCGACTGGATCGCCGCGTAGAAACCCTGCACGTCCAGGGTCTGGTTGACCGCACGCTTGGCCTGGCGCAGCCCGAACGCCGGCATCTTCGCGATGTCGGCGGCCAGTTCCCGGGTCGCCGTGTCCAGCTCGGCCCGGGGCACGACCTTGTTGACCATGCCGAGCTTCTCCGCCTCCTCGGCGGTGACCGCGCGGCCGGTGAACAGGATCTCCTTGGCCTTGCGCGGCCCGAGCTCCCAGGTGTGCCCGTGGTACTCGACGCCGCCGATGCCCATCGCGACCACCGGGTCGGAGAACAGGGCGTCGTCGGCGGCGATGATCAGGTCACAGGGCCAGCACAGCAGCAGGCCACCCGCGATGCACCGGCCCTGGACGGCGGCGATCGACGGCTTCGGGGTGTTGCGCCAGCGCAGCGTGTACTCGAGATAGCGGCGCGACTCGTAATGGATGATGTACTCAAGGGTGATCTTCTCCGGGCCGCCCGTGCCCCGCAGGTCGTGCCCGGCGGAGAAGTGCTTCCCCTCGCCGCGCAGGACGATCACGGCGACGTCGTCGTCCTCGGCGGCCGCGCGCCAGGCCGCGTCGAGCTCGTCGAGCAGCTCCGCGTTCTGGGCGTTGGCGGCCTCGGGCCGGTTGAGCGTGATGGTCGCGATCTTGTCTGCGACCTCGTAGCGGATGTACATCTGCAGCTCCTCAGCCGACCAGGTACTGACCAGGAGAAAGCGGGCGGCGCCGATCGAGGGACTGGTCGGCTGTCCTGAGGCGCTCGTCTTGTCTGCCCGCACACGGTGGCTTCACGGCGCGGTCTCCCGCGCGTCCACTTCTTCATAGCGCGCGCGCAGGACTCGGCGCAGCACCTTCCCGGAGGGCAGCCGCGGGATCTCGTCCACGAACAGGACGTGTCGCGGCCGCTTGTACGACGCGAGTCGGCCGCCCACCAGCGCGACCAGCTCGTCGGCTTCGACCGGTGCCCGGGTGGCGACGGCCGCGACGACCCGCTCGCCGTCGGCGTCATCCGCAACGCCGAACACCGCGCAGTCGATGACGGCCGGATGGCTGTGCAGCACCGTCTCCACCTCGGCCGGTGCGACCTGGAACGCCCGTACTTTGATCATCTCCTTGCGCCGGTCGGTCAGCCGCACCCAGCCGTCGGCGTCCACCTGGCCAATGTCGCCGGTGCGGTACCAGTCGTCCTGGAAGGCCTGCGCGGTCGCCTCCGGGGGCAGGTAGCCGACCATCGCCGACGCGGAACGGGCCTGGATCTCCCCGATGGCACCATCGGGCAGCACCACCCCGCTGTCCGGATCCACCACCCGCAGTTCGACGCCGTCGACCACCCTGCCGACGCTGTCCAGCGGCGAGCCGCGCAGCTCGTCGGCGGCGAAGGGGCTGCAGGTGAACACCGGTACCTCGCTCGACCCGTAGCCGGTCACCCAGCCGACCCCGGTGCGGGCCGTGACCGACTCGGCCACGCTGGGGGTCACCGGCGTCGCGCACCACATGATGTACCGCAGCGAGGACAGGTCGAACGACTCGAGATCCGGGTGCGCGGCCATCGCGAGCGCGATCGGCGCCACCGCCATCTCGATGGTCACCCGGTCGCGCTCGATGCCGCGCAGCACCTGGTCGAGGTCGAACCGGCGGTGCAGGCGCATCCACGCGCCCGATTCCAGCACGGTGATGATGTTGAGGATCCCGAGGATGTGCGACGGCGGCGTCGCGATCTGCATCCGGTCCGCGCCGGACATCCCCAGCGCCCGCCGCCACTGGCCCACCGCCGCGCCGAAGGTCGCATGGGTGTGCCGCACGGCCTTGGGCAGCCCCGTCGTTCCCGAGCTGAACACCAGCAGTGCCTCGGCATCCGGGGGCGGCGCCGGCCACACCTCTGCGCCGACGGGACCGACTCCCGCCGCGCCGCCGCGATCGACGCCCGGTCCCGGGCCGGCGGGGAGCACCGGCTCGATCGGCTCGATCGGCTCGTCCAGGTGCAGCATCGGCAGGACGGCGGCGAGCGCCTCGTGATCGCCCACCGCGTGCCGCGGCTCGGTCAGGCCCAGGGCGTACTCGACCTCGCCGGCCCGCCATGCCGGGCTGAACAGCACCGCCGACGCGCCCAGGCGCCACAGCGCCCGGATCGCGATGACGAACTCCGGTCGGTTCGAGGACATGAGCGCCACCCGGTCACCGGGACGCACCCCACGCCCCGCCAGCCGCCGGGCCATCCCCTCGGTCAGGGCATCGAGTTCGGCCCGGCCGTAGGAACGGTCCTCGAAAGCAAGCACCGGCCGATCGGCCACGATGCCTCCCCGAATTCTAAGTGATTTCCGCGCGGTGGTTCCGGACCCGCTCGCGCGACCTGGTAGCGGGACCTGGTACCGCGGGCCGGCCGCCGGAGCCGGCAACGGTGCCGGTCAGACCGGGAGGAGCCGGGCCAGGTTGCCGCCGAGGATCTTGGCCTTGTCCTCGTCGCTGACATTTGCCAGTTCCGCGGCGAAGCTCGCCGGCTCCGCCAGGCCCTCGGGGTGCGGGAAGTCGGAGCCGTACAGCACCCGGTCGACGCCGAGGAGGTCGGACAGCTTCGCCATGTCCTCCTCCCAGAAGGGGCTGATGTG
This sequence comes from Frankia sp. AiPa1, assembly GCF_023243075.1. Classification (GTDB taxonomy): domain Bacteria; phylum Actinomycetota; class Actinomycetes; order Frankiales; family Frankiaceae; genus Frankia. The sequence goes on from NZ_JALKFZ020000188.1 coordinate 35,303, forward strand.
GATGTTGCGGCGGAGCACCGAGACCGGCTCCTCCTCGAACAGGTGCGGGCCCTTCTTGTAGGCGTTCTTCAGGTTGCCGATCAGCGGCTCGACCCAGGACGCGCCGTTCTCGACGATGGCGACCTTGAGCTCGGGGAACCGTGAGAGCGTGCCGTGGCAGATCAGCGAGGCGACGCTGTCCTCGATCGGCCGCCACTGGTTGAGCATCCGGAACGCCTCCGGCTTGAACGGCAGGTACTCCTTGTTGAAGCCCTCCCAGTCATCGGTGTAGCGGTTGTAGCCGCTGTCCGACGAATGGAACGCGACCAGCAGGTCGGCCTCGACGACCTTCTTCCAGAACGGGTCGAACTCCGGCAGGCCGAATGACCGCGAGCCACCGTAGGTGGGCACCGGCGCCGGGCGGATGAGGATCGCGCGGGCGCCGCGCTCCACCACCCAGGCGAGCTCCTCGATCGCCTTCTCGACGATCGGCAGGGTGATCACCGGCGTGGCGTAGATCCGGTTCTGGTAGTTGAACGACCAGGTCTCGTGCATCCACTCGTTGAGCGCGTGGATGACCGCGTGCGTGAGGACCGGATCCTCGCGCATCCGCTCCTCGAGCAGGCTCGCGAGCGTCGGGAACATCAGCGTGCGCTCGACACCCTGCTCGTCGAGCAGCTTCAGCCGGGACTCCGGCTCCCGGAACGCCGGGATCGACCGCATCGGCTTACCGATGATCTCCCGGTAGGACTTGCCCTCCGGGTTGCCGCGGCGGAAGTAGTCCTCCTGCGCGCCGGGACGGGCGACGACCTCGAAGGTCGGGTTCGGGATGTACTCGCTGATCTGACCCTTGATGGCGATCTTGGTGCGGCCGTCGACCTGGACGTAGCGCACCGCGCCACGGAAGCGCTCGGGCAGGAACTTGGTGAACGCCTCCTCGGTCTCGTACATGTGATTATCGGCGTCGAAGATCGGGTACGGTGACGCACTCGACGACATGGCGGTCCTCTCGTACTGGCGGGGTCTACCCGCGAGATGGTCTGGGTGTCGGGCCGACGGACGCCATCACGCGCCGGCCGAGGCCAGCAGCGCGGTCACGGGGGTCGCGGGGTCGGTGCGGGTCTCGCGGCACCACGCGCCGAGGGCGTGGGTGAGCTCCGCCGACGTGCCGAGCAGCGCGTCCAGCGCCAGGACCCGGCTGTGGAAGTGATGGTGGTCGTGCTCCTCGGTGAACCCGATGGCGCCCAGTACCTGCATGGACCGCTCACAGACCCGGCGGCCGTTGCGGCCCGCCAGCGCCTTGGCGATCTCGCTGTATCGCGGCGGCGCCGCGTCGTCAAGTCTCACCGCCGTCGTCACGACGCTCTCCAGCGCCACGCAGTCGGTCTGCGCCCAGGCCAGCAGGTGACGGACCGCCTGGAAGGCGCCGATCGGCCGGCCGAACTGCTCGCGGGCGCCGGCGTGCGCCACCGCGAGGGTCAACGTCCCCTCCGCCGCGCCGAGGATCTCCAGCCCCGCCGCCACCCGGCCCAGGAACAGCCCGCGTGCCCGGGCGGCGACCGCCTCATCCTCGGTGGCCACCGGGGCGAGCTCGGCGTCGTCCACCCGAACCTCGTGCAGTGCCAGGCGGCCGGGCACCGCCACCCGGACGAGCTCGACCTTCGACGCGGCCACGACGGCCGCTCCTCGCCCGGGCCGGTCGACGAGCAGCGTGCGGTCGGTGACGTCCCCGACCACGACGAGACGCTCGCCGCGGCGGGAACGGCGAGCGATCGCGGCGACGAGCTGGCCGGGCTCGTGCCCGGTCACGGCGAGGTAGGGCTGGGCGATCAGGGCGCCGAGCGCGACCGAGTCCGCGAGCTCCCGGCCCTGGGCGCGAAACAGCGCCAGCGCCGCGGAGCGGGCGTCGTGGTCGGTGAGCTCCGAGAGCAGGTCCCACCAGCCGAGCGCCTCGAGGGGATCCTCGCCGGGAGCGGTCGAGCGCAGTACGGCACCGGCCGCGTCGAGGAACTCGCGGTCCGACGACGCCACGACCGACGTCATGGCAGCCGCAGGATCTGCTTGGCGATGGTGTCCAGCTGCATCTGCTGCGAGCCTCCGTAGACGGTGACGATGCGCGAGAACAGGTATTCCTGCCGGTTCACCGCCACGTGGTCGTCCTGCACACCCACGGCGAGGTCCGGATCGCTGGCGAGCACCCAGTCGTTCACCGCCTGCTCGCTGGCGGCGAGCATCAGCTTGACGAACGCGGCCCGGGGCCCGAGGACCGAATCCGCGGCGTGCGCGCGGACCCCCGCGAAACTGCTGCTGCGGATCGCGGCGAGATCGAGCAACGCGTTCCCGAGAAGGGTATCGCCCTCGGGAGCGCCCAGCGAGAGATTGTCAAGCACCTCGCGCTGGAGAAAGTTGTGCCGGAACCACCCATAGGTGCCACGCTCGTGCGCGAGGATGTGCATGGCCACCCGCCAGCCGCCGCCGATCTCGCCGACCAGACGTTCCGCGTCGACCGGCACCTCGTCGAAGGTCACCTCGGCCAGCTCGTCGGTGCCGTTGGCCTGCACGATCGGCCGGACCTCGACGCCCGGGTGGCGCAGGTCCACGACGAAGGCGGTCAACCCCCGGTGGCGCGACTCGGTCGTCCCGGTCCGGGCCAGGACCAGGCACCAGGTGGCGTACCGCGACCAGCTCGTCCAGATCTTGCGACCGGTGATGGCCCACCCGCCGTCGCGCGCGACGGCGCGGGTGCGGGCGCTGGCGAGGTCGGAGCCCGCGTCAGGCTCGGAGAAGCCCTGCGACCAGGTCTCGGTGCCGGACAGGAACCGGGGCAGCAGCCGCGCCATCAGCGCCGGGTTGCCCAGCGCCGCGAGCGTGGGCGCGAGGACTTCGAGATGCTCGTAGACGGCCATCGAGAGCAGGCCGTGCCGCGCCAGGGCCTCCCACATGACCGCACGGTGGACGATGTCACCGCCCAACCCGCCCAGCTGCTCGGGCCACCCGTAGCGGGCCCAGCCCTCGTCGTACAGGACACGCATGAGCGCGGACGTCGCGGCCACCCGCTGCTCGTACGAGGCGATCGGGTGCGCCGCAGCCTCCAGTGCGGCCGGCCGGGTGGCCAGCCACTCCTCGAAGGCAACGGCGTACGCGCACGCGTCGTCACGAAGCGGACCGCTTTCACTGCTCCCAGTTATATGCAACATTGACGTCAATATAGGAACCTGCGAACCTCGAAGCAACGTTGAAGGTCGCGGGCAGACTGAGGGAGTGACGTGGTCGAGCGCGAGGACACGGGAAGCCCGGTACTCATCGAGGACCGGGGCCCGGTGCGGATCGTGACACTCAACCGACCCGCGACGCTCAACGCCTCGGACGAGGGCCTGCACGGCGCCCTCGCCGAGGTGTTTCCGGCGATCGACGCCGCCGACGGGGTGCGTGCCGTCGTGCTCACCGGCGCCGGCAAGGCGTTCTCGGCCGGCGGCGATCTCACCCTGCTCGACCGCATGGTCGGCGACTCCGAGCTGCGGAGCCGGATCATGGCGGAGGCCGCGGCGATCGTGCGGAGCATGATCGCGGTGCGGGTGCCGATCATCGCGGCCGTGAACGGGCCGGCCGTGGGCCTGGGCTGCAGCCTTGCCGCGATGAGCGACCTGGTGGTGATCGAGGAGCAGGCCTTCCTCGCCGACCCGCACGTCCTGCTGGGCCTGACCGCCGCCGACGGCGGCGCCCTGGTCTGGCCGCTGCTGATCAGCCTGCAGCGGGCGAAGGAGTACATCCTGCTCGGGGACCGGATTCCCGCCCAGGAGGCGCTGCGGCTGGGGCTGGTCAACCGGGTCGTGCCCCGCGGCGAGGCGGTCAGTACCGCGCTCGAGCTCGCCAGCCGCATCGCGGATCTGCCCCCGCAGGCGGTCGTGGGGACGAAGGCGCTCATCAACAGTGGCCTGCGCGAGGCCGTGGCGTCATGGCTGTCCGGGGGTCTGGCCAGCGAGACGGCGTCGTTCGACGAGCCGGCGTTCCAGCAGAACCTGGCGCGGATGCTGAACAGAACAGGAGCTGCCTGACTGTGGCGGACGGGAACGCGAACGAGCCGACCAGCGGGGACGGGGCGACCGGCGCGGGCGGTGGTCCGGTGGGCGGCGCGGGCGGTGGTCCGGTGGGCGGCGGCGCGGGCTACCCGCGACTGGCCGGAGTGCGGGCGGAGCTCGGCGAGCGCTACCGGGCCGAGGGCCTGTGGGACGAGCGCCGCCTCGCCGACGGGATCGAGGCCGCCGCGGCGAGCCGTCCCGACGCGCCGGCCGTCGTCGACAACGAGGCGCGGCTGACCAACGCACAGCTCGCCGCCGCCGTGTCCGCCGGGGTGTCCACCCTGGTCGGACGCGGGGTCCGACCGGGCGACGCCACGATTCTCATCGCCGGCAACACCCGCCACGGCGTGATCGCCTACCAGGCCCTGCTGCGCGCCGGTGCCACGGTGGTCGGCCTCGACCGGCGCAGCGGCGTGGCGGACGTGCGCTTCGCGGTCGAGGCGCTGCCGGGCGAGCCGTGGCTCATCGTGCCCGACGGCGAGGCCGAACGGCTCGCCGAGGCGCTGGCGCCGGCCGAGGGCCGGGTGCTCTCGCTGGAGCGGTTCGCTGCCGCGCCGGACCCGTCGGCGCCGCCCGTCGCCTGGGTCGAGCCCGACCGCGACCGGGCCGCGATCATCATGTTCAGTTCGGGCACGACCGGACGTCCCAAGGGGGTCGTCCACTCGCTCAACACGTTGACCGCGGGCCTGTTCAACCTGGAGCGCTCCGTCGGCGACGACCCGGTGGCGACCTTCCTCGTCAGCCCGCTGACCAGCATCACCGGGCTCATGCAGCTCCAGCTCGCGGCCGACCGGCATGGCACGCTCCTGCTCGAGGACCGCTTCGACGCCGTCCAGACGCTGGCGCGGATCAACGCCGAGTCCCCGACCCTGCTCGGCGGCGCGCCGGTGATCCCCGAGCGGCTGCTCACCGCCGCGGCCGCCGCCGGTCCGGACGTGCCGGTGCGGCTTCGGCGGCTCGCCCTCGGCGGGTCGATGCTGCCCCGGCCCCTGCTGGAGCTGGCCACCGACCGGTACGGCATCGAGATCGTCCGGATGTACGGCTCGTCCGAGGCACCAACGTTCTCCGGCAGCCTGTACGACGACCCGCGGGAACGGCGGCTGGCCGACGACGGCGTCCCCGTGCGCGGCGGCGAGGTGCGGGTCGGCTCCTCGGCGCATCCGCAGGAGGGGCTGCTGCGCGGACCGAACCTGTTCCTCGGCTACCTCGACCCGGCCGACGACGCGGGTGTCTTCGAGGACGGCTGGTACCGCAGCGGCGACCAGGTCGACTTCTCCGGCGGCCGGCTGACCGTCGTCGGGCGGCTCAGGGAAATCGTCAACCGCAACGGGCTGAAGATCTCGCTGTCCGAGCTCGACGAGGCACTGGTCGGCCTGCCGGGCTCGGTCGAGCACGCCGCGTTCGGACTGCCGGACCCGGTCACCGGCGAACGCCTCGCGGTCGCGGTCGCGGCCGGTGACGGCGCTTCCGTGACCCTGCAGGACGCGATCGACCACCTGCTGGCCGGCGGCATCGCCAAGCGCAAGCTGCCCGAGCAGCTCGTGCGGTGGAAGGGCCCGCTGCCCCGCACCGCATCCGGAAAGATCATCCGCTCGCGGCTCGTGATGGACGCTCCGGCGATGGACAGCGACCTCGCCGACCGCTTGCGCTGATAGCGCGGCACCCGGCCGCCGGCGGGAGCGCAGCCGCCGCCGGCGGCGGGGTGCCACCCTGGTTGCCACCCTGGTGTGGCTGCCCGCTGCCTCGGACCGTTCGGCTACATCGCCGTCCGGTGATCGCTGGTTCCGGGACGGTTTGGCATCGGCCGGACCATGGCGTCCACGGTGAAGGACGCGACCAGCGCGCCGCCCTCGGTGTACACCCGGCATTCACTGTGGGTCATCCCGCCGCTCGCGACGGTGGAGAGGTGGTGGTAGCGCAACCACTGGTCGGCGCGGATGTCGGCGTGCAGCGACAGGCCGATCGCGTTGATGCCGGTCGACAGGGTCCGATGCGCCTGCCACTGGCCGACGCCGGCGTGCGGACGCATCGCCGCCGCGATCGAGAGGTGCCCGGTGAACTGGGCGAGCAGCGCCGCGTGCAGTGGCTGGTCGGCCGGCACGTCCCGGAAGCGGATCCAGGTGTCGATGGTCGGCGGGCCGACCGGTGCCGCCGGATCGTCGTCGTACTCCCCGGCGGGGATGCGCAGGTCCCGGCCGGTGACCGTCATGTCGTACGGCTCGGACTCGTAGGGTCCCGGGGCCGGCGGTGCCGGCGCGTCGTGCCGGAAGACGTCCGCGCCGGTCGTGTCGAGCAGCAGGGTGCCGGACGCACGGCGCTTGCCGCCCTGGCTGATGTGCGCGGTGACGGTGGTGAAGGTGCGGCCGTTGTTGAGCTCCTCGAGCTCCACCGCCAGCGGCTCGCGGGCGTCCGCGATCCGGTAGAACGCCATGTGCGCCGAGACGACGCGACGGCCCGGGGCATGCCGGCTCGCGGCGACGATCGCCTGGCCGAGCATCTGGCTGGCCTCCACGACGGGCCGGCCGGGGCTGGCCAGGAAGGTGCTGACGTAGCGGCGGTCGCCGTCCGGCCGCACGTCCAGAATGTCGATCAGGTCCTTCGCGTCGCCCCAGGTGGGGAACTGCTTCACGGTGACGTCCCGCGGATCGTCGCCGTCCACGCCGTCCACGAGCTCGACGCGCACCCGGTTGTGGTCGAACGCGGCGAACTCCGCGAGCCACTCCAGGCCGGCGGCCGGCTCGGTGTAACTCCACAGCACGTCCTGGCCGTCAACGACCTCGCCAGGCGTCACAGCCTGACCCCATCCGGTGATCGCCGGCGGGACCTTCCCCTCGATCGACCACGTCCGCCCACCACCCTTGATCGCACTCGCGGCCAGCTCTCCCGCGGGCGTGAACAGATCGAAACGGACGTCGCCACGCGGGAAGTGGAGTTCCGCGGCCTGGCCCGGTTCCTGGACGCGCACCGCCTCGGTCGACTCGGCGACCAACTGCTCGCCCCACCAGGCACGGGCTCGGTACGGCGAGCGGACGACCGTGACCGGCCGCTCGGCGGCTGTCTGCTCGGGGACTGTCATGATCTGCCTCTCCGCGTCTCTGCCGGCACCTGGGTGGCGCCTTCTGATGGGCCGTACGCCCGCGGGATACTCGCCGCGGGCACCTGCCGGTGGATCTCAGCGCGGCGCCGGGAAGATCCGGGTCGTCGCGACGATGGCGAGGGCGTCCGTCGCCGAGTCATGGACCTGGACCGTGCCGACCTCACCGTGCGAGGTGGCCCGCGCGACGGCGGGACCGCGGCGCACCGGGCGCAGGTACTGCATCCCGAGCGAGGAGAGGGTCGCGCCCGGCGTCAGCGACCGCACCGCCTCCTCGATGATCACCGGGACGAGACCGCCGTTGAGCGTCCCCGCCGCGTTGGACACCTCGGGCCGCAAGGGCATCGAGGCCGTCCCCGGCTCGGTCTGCTCGCAGCGCAACCGGTCGGCGAAGGGCTCCGGCAGCGGTCCGTAGCGCCGCCTCAGCGAGTCCAGCGCCCAGCGCAGTCCGGGCATCCGCAGGGTCGGGTCGGGCGCCGGGACGAACACCGAGCCACCCACGCCGAGCAGCCGGCCGTCCTCGTCGAGGAAGTCGATCGCGGACACCGCCACCGTCTGCCCCGACTTGACCGCCCGGCCGACGCCGCGGACGGTTGCGCCCACCGGAATCTCCCGGAACAGGTGCACGTCAAGGGAGAGCGTGACCGGGATCCGCGGCTCGATCCCGCGCACGGCGAGCAGGCCGAGAACCACGTCGGCGAGACAGGCCAGCGCCGACGTCCGCAGCCACGGGGTACCCGGCACGGCGAGCTCGGGAACGGCCGGCATCGTGCCGTGCAGCTCGGCGCCGACCTCCTCGACGCTGAGGTCCAGCTCGCCGATGACGTACCGCTCGGCCGGCCCGGAGCCGGATCCGCTCGTCGACGTCCGCGGCACCACCGCGTCCACCGCGTCCACCGGCGCCACGTTCTCACCGGACGCCCCTTGCGCGGTCGACGTCACCGCGCCACCCCGCGCCACTGCCCGCGATCCCTGCCTGCCATCCCACTGCCCTCTCGTCGCACCCCGGTACCCGCCATCACGACGCGACGGGTCCGGACCCGTTCTGACTCTAAGGTCGACCGTGCACACAATGTCGTGTTTGTGGGACCGCGCAGCGGCCGGCGGCCGGCTGGCGGGGCCCGGAGGCCGTCCGGGAGCCGGGCGATCCCGCGCGCGTGGACCCGAGACGTCGCACCATGGGTCAGGACGGCACCATCCGGCCGCGACGGACGATCGATGACAACGCAACATCGATATCGACATTGACATCGAACGACCCATTGCGGTCTGATGGCGGCGGTCGCCGGCAACATCATCCGACCAGGACGAACCGCCCGGAGCGCTCGCAGCCGGGGAGTGCCGCCCGTACCGGGGCGGCCCGCGACCGGGTGTCGCGGTGTCCCCACCGGGGTCAGCGGACCGGGCACTTGGGCGGACGCGGCCTGGCCGGCACCTCTGGGCGACCGGCCAGGCCGCCCGCTGGCGAGCAGACGGACTCACCGGCCCACGTGCGCCGGACAGACGAACGGGAAGGTTCCCCATGGGCAAGCTTGACGGCAGGGTCGCGTTCATCACCGGGGCCGCGCGCGGTCAGGGCCGCAGCCACGCGGTGCGCCTCGCGTCGGAGGGCGCCGACATCATCGCGGTCGATCTCCTCGAGCAGATCGAGAGCGTCCCCTACCCCCTGGCCACGCCGGAGGACCTCGCCCAGACCGTCAAGGAGGTCGAGGCGCTCGGCCGCGGCATCGTGGCGGTGAAGGCGGACGTCCGCGAGCGCTCGCAGCTCAAGGCCGCCCTCGACCAGGGTCTCGAGCGCTTCGGCCGGCTCGACTTCGTCCTCGCCAACGCCGGCATCTGCCCGTGGAAGGACCTCACCCTCGCCGGCGGGTTCGTCGACGGCACCGACGTCGACCTGATCGGCGTGCTGAACACCGTGGCGGTCAGCCTGCCGCATCTGAAGGCGGGTGCCTCGATCGTCCTCACCGGTTCCACCGCCGGGCTGATGAAGGGCACCACCGAGGTCCTCGGAAACACCGGTGGCGTGGGGTACGCCTGGGCCAAGCGGACGATCTTCCAGTACACCGAGACCTTCGCCCTGCAGCTCGCCCCGCACAGCGTGCGGCTCAACGCCGTCCACCCGACCAACACCAACACCCACCTGCTGCAGAACCAGGAGATCTACAAGGCCTTCCGGCCCGACCTGGAGAACCCCACCCGCGAGGACGCCGAGATCGCCTTCCCCGCACTGCAGGCGATGCCGATCCCGTACATCGAGCCGAGCGACGTCAGCGACCTGGTGCTGTTCCTCGTCTCCGACGACTCGAAGTACATCACCGGGCAGAACTTCCGCGTCGACGCCGGCGGCATGCTCAAGACCGACGCGGCGCCGGGCCTCTGACCACCACGGCATGACCGTCTCCGGCGTCGATCTGACCGGCCGCGTCGTCCTCGTCACCGGCGCGGCCCGCGGTCAGGGCCGGGCGATCAGCGAGCGGGTGGTGGCGGCCGGCGGGCAGGTGGTCGCCGCGGACGTGCTCGGGTCGGTGCACGAGCTCACCGGCACCGGCCCGGGCCTGCTGCCCCATGACGCCGTGCACACCGTGCATCTCGACGTCACCGATGCGGACTCCTGGGCGCGGGCCGTCCGGGCGGGTCTGGACCGTTTCGGACGCCTGGACGGCCTGGTGAACAATGCCGGCGTACTACGCCGTGAGTCGCTGGAGCGGGAGACCGCCGCCGATTTCGAGCAGGTGTGGCGGGTCAACTGTCTGGGGCCGTTCCTCGGCCTGCGGGCGGTCGTCCCGCACCTGCGCGCCGCGGGGGCCGGCGCGATCGTGAACACCGTGTCGACGGCGGCCGCCACCGCGTGGACCCTGCACGGCGCCTACGCGTCGTCGAAGTGGGCGCTGCGCGGCCTGACGAAGGTCGCGGCACTCGAACTCGCCCCGCACGGCATCCGGGTGAACGCGGTGCTCCCCGGCCCGGTGCTGACCCCGATGGTCATCGGGGACGGCGACCCGGAGGCCGAGAAGCGGCTGGCCGCCACGCCCCTGGGCCGCGCTGGCCTGCCCGCCGACATCGCGGAGCTCGTCGTGTTCCTGCTTTCCGACAGTTCCGCCTTCATCGTCGGCGCCGAGATCGCCATCGACGGCGGCCAGACCGCCGGCGTCGTGCTCACCCGGCCCGACAGGCGGGTCAGCTCGGCAGGGTGAGCTCGCGGGCGTTGTCGTGCATGATGCGTCGCTGGTCGTGCGGCGAGAAGGTGCCGAGCCCGCCGAGGAAGTCCTTCGGTTCGGCGAGCCCCTCGGCGTGCGGCCAGTCGGAGCCGAACAGGATCCGCTCGGCCGGCAGGTGCACGGCGAGCTCGGCCACGTCGTCCTCGACGAACGGGGCGACCCAGCAGTGTTCGACGAACTGGTCCACCGGTGAACGGGCGAACATCCCGGGGTTCTGGCTGGCCAGTATCCGCAGACCGTGCAGCAGCGGGCCGACCCAGGTGCCGCCGTTCTCGATGAACGCGATCCGCAGCCGGTCGAACCGCTCGAACAGACCGTGGGCGACCAGGGCGCCGGCGAAGTCGTGCACGAGCCGGTGTTTCATCAGCATGGTGACGAACGGTTCGTGCAGGGTGATCGCGTTCGTGTCGCCGCCGCGGTTGGCCCCGCGACAGCCCCAGGCCCGGGCGACGGCGGCTTCGACCTCCCGGTAGCCGTCGTCGAACCCGGCGTGCGGGGCGACGACGAGACCAGCCTCCTGGATCCGGGCCCAGAACGGGTCGAACCGCGGGTCGGCCGGTGACCGGAGCCCCTCGGGGGTGAAGACCGGACCGTTGCGGATGCTGATCACCCGGGCGCCATGCTCGAGGCACCACTCGAGCTCGGCGACCGCACGGTCGAGGTCGGACAGGCTCAGGAACGGAACACCGAAGATCCGATTCTGGTAGGCGAAGCCCCAGTCCTCCTCCAGCCAGCGGTTGAACGCCCGCAGCACCTCGAGGGATGCCTCGAGGTCCGGCTGCATCGGTCCCTCCACGCAGACCGCGTGCGACGGGAACATCCAGACCGCGTCCAGACCCTGCTCGTCCATCCGGGCGAGCCGAGCATCGCGCTGGAACCAGTCGGGGTGCTCCGCCGGGGCCTCGCAGGCCAGTTCCGCCCCGACCGAACCCTTGTCGCCGCGCCCGCCGAAGTAGTCATAGAGCGCTCCGGGGCGGGGGCGCGGATGGGCGTCTCCCGGGCCGGGAAGAATGGGATGTGCCTGCTCGCCGATGAAATAACGGATCTCGCCGTCACGCTCGACGACCCGGAGCCCGCGATCAAGAAAAGCCGGGTCGCGGTGTCGGGTGAAGGCGTCAGACGACTCCCAGTAGTGGTTGTCGGCGTCGAAGATGGAGCCTAAAGCGGCAGCCTCGTCCATGTCGAACATCCTTTGCTGTCTGTCCGGCCGAGGGGGAATCAGGCGGTGCCGTGGCGGAGTAGACGACCGGGAGTGGCCTGCGTGCATTGACCGTCGACAAAGGTCGAGGCACCGTTGACGATGATCCGGTCATAGCCGGTCGCTTTCTGGATGAGTCTCCACTCACCCGCGGGATAATCCCAGACCCGCTCGGCGGGAAGGCTGTCGACGGTATCCGGGTCATACACGATGACATCGGCGGGGGCGCCTTCGGCGAGGAAGCCACGCCCCTTAAGGCCGGCGGCCTGCGCCGGGTAGGCGGAAAGTCGCCAGTGCGCCTGCTCCAGGGACATGATCTCGTGCTCGCGTACCCACAGGCCGAGCAGTTCGCTCGGGTACCGGGCGGTGGTGACGAACTTCGTGTGCGCGCCGCCGTCGCTGACTCCCGGCAGCGCCACCGGAGCGTTGGCGATCTCCTTCATGGCCTGCGGCGGCGTCTCCAGCAGCGGGGTGGCGAACCCGACCCGCAGGTCACCGGCGACGGCGAGGTCGAGCATCGCGTCGATGGGGTGTTTGCCCTCCCGGGCGGCGATCTCACCGACGGTGTAGCCCTCGTAGGTGTCCTTGAGCGCGCGGGCGTTCGGGACGTCGCTGGAGATCCAGTGGCACTTGATGTCGGTGAGCACATAGCCGGCGCCGAACAGGCCCTTGCGCTCGGTGTGCACCTCCTTCATCGCGGCCCGCCGCTTCGGGTCGGCGAGCTTGACCTGCTTCTCGGCGATCGTGCCCACCAGCGCCTCCCGCCAGCACGGGATCGAGTCGGCGAGGTTGTACTCCTCGAAGGTGAACTCGGAGGCGAAGTTCGTGGTCAGCGCCTGGGCGAAGACCCGCACGCCCTCGAGCTCGTTGAGTTCGGCGAGGCGGGCCATCGCGTCGCGGTGCGACAGCTGCTGGCCGCCGTGCTGGTTGAGCGCGCCGTCGGCGAGCAGGGCGTTCCAGATGACCGGGCGGCCGCTCTCGCGCGCCATGAACGCGGCGGTCTCCAGCGGAGAGGTGACCTGCGCCACCCCGCGGCCCAGGGCACCGAGGGCCCGGCTGAACGCGCGCAGATCACGCTCGCTCATCAGGTCGGTCACCATCGGGGTGCCGTCGTAGTCGAGCTGCACGTTGGCGACATCGCCGAGGATCTGCGCGGACAGCCCGCAGCCACCGATCTCCATCGCCTCGATCAGGAGCTTGCACATGAGCGCGAGCTCCTCCTCGGTCACCGCCCGGACCTTGGCCTCGTCCAGGCCGACGACGTAGCCGTACAGCGGGGCGAGCGGCACGAACGACATGACGTTCACGCCCTTGGGCGTGCGCTCGACGCTGTCGAGGAACTCAGGGAAGGTCTCCCAGTCCCAGGGCATGCCCTCGCGCATCGTCTCCATCGGGACGGCCTCGTTGCGCGAGAGGCTCAGCATCGCCCGCTCGCGATCCGCGGGCTTGCAGGGGGCGAACCCGAACCCGCAGTTGCCGATGACGACGCTGGTCACGCCGTGCCAGCCCGACATCGTGCACCACGGGTCCCAGAACAGCTGGCTGTCGTAGTGGGTGTGCAGGTCCACGACGCCAGGGGCGACGACCCGGCCCGCCGCGTCGACCACCTCCCTGGCATCGGAGGCGCGCACCCTGCCAATCTGGACAATCTTTCCACCAGCGATCGCGATATCCGCCCGGTACCGCGGGGTCTGTAACCCGTCGATCACCGTTCCACCCTTGATGACCAGATCATAGGTCGCCATTGCACGGTCCTCCTCAGGCTGCCGGGACCTCGGTCCAGGAGATTTTCCAGATACTGACTCCGTAGAATTAGGCCGTCAAGTACCCGGAAGAACCTGACCGCGTCGGCCCCGCGGCCGCCGGAAACTGTCCACGGGCAGGCGAAAACAGCCGCACAACATTCCCGCGAAAACGGGCGCGGCCGACCGGAAAAGCCTCGGAAACCTAACCCGAGATGGCGTCGGCAGGCAGGCAGGCAGGCAGGCAGGCCCGACCACCCGGCGCTGCTGGGAAGCCGATTTGATCGGCTGGTCGACAGACAGCACACGGCGGCCCGACCGGCTGGTTCATGACGGTCGGCACGAGGTCGGAGGTGTGGGAGGTGGGTTTCGATGGCCGGCGAGGAACAGTGTTCCGCCCGGCGGCTCTGGACGGCCGGTCAGCGGATGGTGCGCCGAGTGACGGGCAGCGGGTGGATGGCGAGCGATGGTGCGCCGACCGGCGGGTCGGGGCGACGGTCGGCAGGTGTGGCGAGATCAGGAGACGAGGTGGTCCTCCGGTTTCGACCGGGCGGTCATCGACCAGCGGGCGTTGCACGCAACAGCGTCATACATGGCACTTAAGAGTGTCAACGGCTAGCCTGAGACCATGCCGGTGACCACCCAGCCGCTCGCGGAGGCGAAGCGGCGAGCCGCGCTCGACCACGTGCTCACCGCCGCGCGCCGATATGTGATCGAGAACGGCATCGACGCGACGATGGACCAGCTCGCCGAGGCGTCCGGGGTCAGTCGCCGCACGCTGTTCCGGCTGTTCGGCACCCGCGAGAAGCTCATCGCCCACGCCTTCCAGGCCGCGATGACGCACTACCTGCAGTCGCTGCCGACCTTCCGCGGCGACGTCGACCGGTGGCTGCGCACCACCTGCGCCGCGGCGCACCGGATGAATGCCGCCATCGGCCCCGGCTACTGGGAGCTCTCGGCCCGCGCCGACCTGCCCTCGGAGCTCGCCGCCCTGCAGGTCTCCACCCGACACGACTGGCAGCACCGGATCGCCGCGATCTCCGCCATCCTGTGGCAGGAGCACGGTCACGCCGGTGACCCTCCCGGCACGCTGCTCACCACGGTCGGAGCGCACCTGAGCTCCCACTTCACCGCGGCGGTCATCACCGACGCCGGCCGCGACTGGCAGACCGCGAGCGCGCTGGCGTACACCGCGATCTCCGGCACCCTGCGCACGCAGGCCAGCGCCGCGGACGGACCTTCCCCCTGACGGTCAGCCCATGGCGGCCGGAACCGCGCTGGTCCCAGTCGCGATCACGGCACGGTCACGCTGGTAGCAGGCGGCGCGGACGCGCGAACGCTGGTGTCGGAGCCGGTCGGCTGCCAGATTCGCCGGATAGAGCCGCGAGCCGGACAGGGGTCCGGGTACCGGTCCGCCTCCGGGCTCGGATAGGGAGAGACGATGAAGCCTGATCTGATCGAGACGCAGCGCCGCGGCCGGAAGATCGCGCTGTCCGCCGAGGAGGTCGACACCCTGCTGACCGAGTCGCAGGTCTGCCGGGTCGCGACGCTGACCTCGTCCGGCGCCCCGCACATCAGCCCGCTGTGGTACGCCTGGGACGGCACGTCGCTCTGGCTCTACTCGATCGTCCGCAGCCAGCGCTGGTCCGACCTGCGGCGCGACCCGCGCACGGCGGTCGTGGTCGACGGCGGCGGGGAGTTCATGGAGTTGCACGGGGTGGAGCTGCGCGGCCGGTTCGAAGCCGTCGGCCCGGCCCCCCGCACCGGGCAGGAGGACGCCCCGGAGCTCGCGACCCCCGAGCGGTTGTTCGCCGCCAAGTACGCCGCCAGCCCAGACGGCTCGATGTACCACGACGGCCGGCACGCCTGGCTGCGTCTGACGCCCGAGAAGGTGGCCTCGTGGGACCACCGCAAGCTCGGCCGATGACGCCCGGACCTGCTGCCGGCACCGGCTCCGGCACAGGAACCAGCATCGGCACGGGAGCCGGCACCAAGGTTGGCGCCGAGAGCGGTGTGGGGGCTGGCGGCGCCGCCGGCAGTGGCCCCGGGGCTGGCACCGACGTCGTGGTCACGAGCCGGCGCGGCCGGGTTCTGGTGATCCGGATCGACCGCGAGGCCAAGCGCAACGCGCTCAACCCCGCCGTCACCGCCGGCATCGACCAGGCGATGAACGAGCTCGAGGACGATCCCGAGCTCTGGTGCGGCGTCCTGACCGGTGGGCCGAGGATGTTCTCCGCCGGTGCGGACCTCGCGATGGGCCCGGGGGAACCGACCGAACGCGGCGGGCTGGTCGGCCTCATCCACCGCACGCGAACCAAGCCGCTGATCGCCGCGGTCGAGGGCTTCGCCCTCGGGGGCGGCGTCGAGCTCGTGCTGTGCTGCGACCTGGTCGTCGCAGCCCGCGACGCCCGCTTCGGGCTGCCTGAGGTCAAGCGGGGGCTCATGCCCGACTTCGGCGGCGCCTTCCGGATCACCCGGGTCCTGCCCCGCAACGTCGCCTTCGAGCTGCTGGCCACCGGCGACGGGCTGCCCGCCGAGCGGGCCGAGCGCCTCGGTTTCGTCAACGTCCTCACGGAACCCGGCGAGGCCCTCGACGGCGCGCTCGCGCTGGCCGAACGGGTGAACGCCAACGCGCCGCTGGCCGTGCGGGCCGCGCTTGACGTCGCCCGCCGCGAGGTGAGCCCCGACGAGTCGGCGATCTGGGCGCACAGCGACGCCACCCATGCCCATCTGCTCACCACCGCCGATGTCCGGGAGGGCATCGACGCGTTCTTCGGACGCCGCCCGCCCACCTGGACGGCCCGCTGAGCCATCCCTGAACGGCAGTCACCCGCGTCCTCACCTCACGCCCGGCCGGGCCCGCCGTCCCCGTGTTTGGTGGCAACCGACGACGGTGCCGTCCGCCCCATCGCCCGGCCGGCAGGCGACAGGGCGACAGGGCTGGATGTCAGCAGGTCAGGGTTCCGCGCCGCAGGGCATGACCCCCGTCGTTGCTGTCGTCGGACCAGACGGCCTGTCTGGACCCGCCGGAGCAGCTCGACGCGGGCGCGATCGCGAAGCCCTCGTTGTTGTAGTTGCTCATGCCGCTCGGGCGGGCGTACACGGCGGTGGCTGCGAAACCGCCGGTCGCGTTGAGGTCGAGAGTCGCCGTGCGACCCGAGCAGGTGTCGTCACACTCCGCCCACAGATGCCCGGTGCCCGCGTCGTACTCCAGATCCATGACGGCGGAGAAACCGCTCGTGAACGTGGCCACCCGGGTGAAGGACGTGCCCGAGAGGTTCAGCGCGTAGGCGTAGATGGTGCCGTTCGCCTCCAGGCCGACGAAGTACAGGCCGCTGCCGTGCCCGGCGTAGTTCGCCGGGTTGTAGGTGCCACCCGTGTGGTCGTCATGGAATCCGTGCGCGGTCAGATACGAGTCGGGAATCCACGAGATGCCCTCGAGCCCGCTGTTCGCGGCCACCGCCGGCAGATCAGAGGTCAGGTTCCACTCGCCGGTCGCGGTCAGCGAGGAGCCGCTGGCGCTCCCGTCGAACCGGAGAATCTCCGGTCGGCTCACACCGTCGTTGTCATTGTTGCGCTCGGTGGCGACGAACAGGCCGTCCGAGGTGGTGACCACGCCTTCCGCGTCCGGATCACCGGTGCCGCCGGGATAGTGCAGGGCCTTTCCGGATGTCCAGCCGCCGGTCGTGTCCGGCGTCCAGTTCGACCCGCTCGGCACGAGCCGGTACAGGGTGCCGGGACCGTTCTTCACCGCCCACAGCTGGCTTGCGTTCTCGAAGGACAGACCACTGAGGTTTTCGCCGAACACGTTCGAGGCGTCGGCGACGGCGACGGAGCTGCCACCGGGCCAGGTTGCCGGCGGGCAGGAATTGGTGGCCCCCCGGGTGGACGCGGCGGTCGTCGTGAACGCCCCGGTGCCATCCGGGCACCGGCCGTAGGTCGTCGACGCGTGCGACGTCCAGGTGTAGGAGTCGACCAGGGTGGTGCCGCCGGACTGATAGAGCCGCACCGAGTCGGAGCTGCCCAGCCCGAACACCGGATCGACATCAAGGACCAGATGCCCGGCCGGCGCCAGCGAGGTGCCGGCCGCGATCGTGAAAACGTGGCTGTCGTCGTTGTCCTTGACGACCCAGCCGGAGACGTCCACGGCCGTAGTGCCGATGTTCGTGAGCTCGACCCAGTCCCCCGGGCTGCCGCCGCTCGACTCGATCTCGTTGATCCGCACCGTTGTCGCCGCCTGTGCGGTCCCGGCCAGCACGAGCCCGACCAGGCCGGCCAGCACCAGGGTGAGAGCACTGAAGAGCGTGAGCGGTAAATGCCAGCGTGAGTGTCGGCGCACGGAAGAACTCCTCGTCCACGGACCCGAGGCAGGAGGGAAGCCCCACTCGCTGCCGTCGCGAGCCTTCCGTACACCGACGACTAACGGCTTAACGTGGCGCCAACAACACGAACAGCACTGATGACCACCACCCGCAGGTGAACTGCCGAAGAGCTAGGAGATGGCGAGCAGCTCGACTTCGAAGAGAAGATCGGACTTCGGCGGGATGACCGGCGGGAAACCGGCGTCGCCATAGGCGTAGTCCCAGGTGATGGTGAGAATGGCCTTCTGACCAAGCGAAAGCTGGGGCACGCCCTCGTCCCAGCCCTGGATGACCCGGCCGACCCCGATCTCGGTCGTGAACGGCGTTCCCCGGTCCCGGGACGAGTCAAAGACCTTGCCGCTGCGCAAGGTGCCGACATAGTGGATCGTCACCGTGTCGCCCTTCTTCGGGAAGGTCTTTCCGTCCCCCGGGGACAGGGTCTCGATCGAAACACCCATGCGAACTGCCTACCTCTTCTGGTTGACCCACCGCCTGTGGGCCCTGCGCGGACTCTCATGGACTATCGCCGACGGCGGGCAGGCCCGTGACCGGCCTGTATCGGCTCGGCGGGACCGCCCGCCCTTCGGCTTCGTTTGACCCTAACGTCTACGTCACCCCTTACCGTCCCCGCCATGAACGTCTCCTCCGCATCCGACCTCGGCTCCGGCTCGTCGGCGCCCGCCGCCTGGAAACCCTCAACGACCACATCGCCACCCTCACCGCCCTGCGCGACCGCCTCGCCCACCGCCTCTCCCCCACCCGCTGACCGCACCAGACCCTCCGCGGTAGAGCCCAACGGCGGGCTGCGGAATGGTCAGCGCGTGGCCACCCGGGATTGGTAAACGGGGCCGAGAACGGCGTCCCGGGCGGCGGCGAGGACGGCCTGGGTGCGGGCGGTCAGGCCGAGTTGGAATCTAGGGTTGGTCTATGAGACGTCTGGTCGTGGCCACCGGCGGTGGCGGCGACGCCTTGGGCGCCGTGATGATCGGTCGGGCGCATCACTCCGACGTCGATGTAGCGATCCTCACCTACGCCTGGGAGCGTCTGCGCGTCGATCCGCTGCCCGGGCCGCGGCGAGCTACGGACTTCAGCGGACTTCGGCCGTTCGGCGACCTGAATGCCCGCATCCTGTCGTCCACGGCTGTCAACCCGCCCAGCGGTACGACCCTCCCGCGGCTCGCGGGGTTGATCGAGACGCCCCTCCTCCTCCTTGACCCGGCCCTGGGAGCGGTCGGGATCCACAACCAGCTCAGGGAGATCATCGATCTTGAAGACGTCGACAAGGTTACGCTCGTCGACGTCGGCGGAGACGCGGTCGCGCGAGGTGACGAGCCTGAGCTCATGAGCCCGCTCGCCGACACGATGGTCATCGCCGCATGCTCAGGGGTTGGCGTGCCCACAGAGCTGGTCGTGGCCGGGCCGGGCCTGGACGGCGAGCTCGCCGCCTCCGCCGTCCTGAACCGGCTTCGTGATCTCGGTGGACGACGAACGGTATCGCTAGGCCGCCGGGACGCCGAGGCCGTGCGCACGATCCTCGAATGGCACCCAACGGAGGCCACTGCGCTCCTGGCTGCTGCCGCAACAGGCCACCGCGGAACCGTCGAGTTGCGCGGTACAGGGGAGACAGTCGACATGAATGACGAGAGCGCCGACGTCTATGTCGCCGATCTCCGTCAGGTGTACGAGGGAAGCCTTCTGGCCCCGCTTCTCGCCGAGACACGCTCCCTGGCCGAGGCCGAGGATGCGGTTCGCGGCGCACGAGGCACATCTGAGATCGACTACGAACGGCAAAGGCTCAAGATGCTGCCTCCGAGAGGCAGGAAACTGAGTCGCGCCGAGGTCGCGGTGAGAGCGGTGGAGTGCGTCGATGACGCAAGCCACCGGGGCATCGACTTTCTCACGTGTCGACGAATCGCGGAGGCGATCAAGGCGCCCTGGATCGAGGCATCGGAACTGAGGGAAATCCTGCTATCGGTCCAGCCCGGCCATGATGCCTTTCCGCTCTGGTCCACGCGCCCATCCTCCTCCAAGATCCTGACTCCGTCCGGCACCTCGGGGAGACCTCGGAGGCCATAGTGTCCTGCGGGCGCTGGAGGCGTCGCAGAGTCGGCCGTAAAGCCAGGCGGTGCTGTCTAGCGTCGTCCGGCAGGACCCCGTCGGGGGCGACGTCGTCGAGGTGCCAGCGGGCGATGAGCTGGGCGGGGTCGAACAGGCGGAGATCGCCGAGGAGCGGGTCAAGAGGGATCGCGGGGTGGCGCAGGAGCTGGAACGGCCCGGAGAACCGTTGCTGCCAGACCTGCCCCGTAGTTGACCCCGATCGCCTGCCCGCCCGGGGCGAACACGGTGCCGATCTGGACGCTCGCCGACGCCGGCGCTTGATGGTGAGGAGGTTGCGGCGCCTGCTGCTCGGTGCCGGGTTCGGGGAACGCCGGTCTCATCGGTATCGCGGCCGTGGTGGTGGGGAACGGGGGTGCGGTGCCGGGTTTCGCTCGCCTGCCGGAAACCGCCGGATCCGCGGCGCGCAGCAGGTCCGCCCGGGCGTCGTCCTGGGGGATACCGAACAGGTCGAAGGGGACGACCTGTCCGAGCAGACCTGGCCGTGGGCAGTCCTCGACCCGGGCGACGAGGAGTTTGCGGGTGGCGCCGGTGGGGTCGGACGACCAGGCCGCCCGCCACTCGGCGGCACCATGGACCTCGAACAGTGTGCCACCGGCACAGCCCGCGTCAGACCGTGCTGTGCCGGCACGCGTTGTTCACGACATCCACCGATGGTATCGTCGATGATACCATCATGGTCATGGCGATGACGCTGCGTTTGACGGATGACGAGGCGGAAGCCCTACGCCTGCGTTCGGAGCTGGAACGGCGGTCGATGCAGGAGATCGCCCGGCAGGCGATCCGGGAGTACGTCGAGGCACACAGCCGGGCAGAGCTGTTGGATCAGGTGCTGGACGAGGAGCTTCCGCGGTACGCCGAGGCGCTCCGACGGCTCGGCGAATGATCTATCTGACGCTTCGTGAACTGCTGTACGTCGCCGAGCGGGCCATGGGCTCCGAACCGGCGGTCAGGGACCACGGCCTACTCGAATCGGCTCTCGCTCGCCCGCGGGCGACGGTGTTCGGGCGTGCCGCCTACCCTGCTCTCGACGGCAAGGCCGCTGCGCTTCTGCATTCGCTCGCCCGCAACCACGCCCTCGTCGATGGGAACAAGCGACTCGCCCTCGCTGGCCTGATCGCCTTCTACGGCCTCAACGGCCGCCGTCTGACGCTGACCAACGACGACGCCTACGACCTCGTCATGACCATCGCATCCGGCGCCTGCGACTCCGTCGAGGACATCGTCAAGATCCTCGAGAGAGCGACCCGGCCCCGTCAATCGTGATCACGCCGCGTGCCACCACGTCAGGCTCCGCCCCTTCCCGCGGCCAAGCTGGGGACCGCGGCCAAGCGGCGACAGGCGCCGGATATGACTGCGGATGGACGCAAACAGGCGTAGCCAACGCGTGGGCGCGGCAGGGTTCGAACCTGCGACCGCTCGGTTGTAAGCCGAGAGCTCTTCCGCTGAGCTACGCGCCCGGGAGCAGACAGTCAGATCATGCCAGCCAAGCCTACGGCAAGGCGCACCCCGCCGGGATCCGGTACCCGCCGGCCGGCCGCAACGTGGCACCCGTGCCAAAGGCACGCCCCGCCGGGGTCCGGGGGGTCCGGGGGGTCGCCCCCCCCGGGCCAGCATCATCCCCCGCCGCAGAAGATCGAAGATCTACAAGCACGCGGAAGAAAGGGAGCCGGCGGCGGCCAGTGCTCGCCTGTCGGCGGCACACGGGCCAAGAAGGCCCTTGCTACACACGCCGGCTCCCGCACCCCCAGTCTAGAGGGCGGCGAGGGCCTTGAGGTACTCGGCCTGGTCGCGGGCGTCGGGGATGTTGTTGACGACCTTCCAGCGCACGACACCCTCCTTGTCGATCACGAAGGTGCCGCGCAGGGAGATCCCCTTCTCCTCGTTGAACACGCCGAAAGACGACGCCACGGCGCCGTGCGGCCAGAAGTCGGCCAGCAGCGGGAACTCGTAGCCCTGCTGGTCGGCCCAGACCTTGTGGGCGAACGGCGAGTCGACGGAGACCGCGAGCACCTGGACGTTGTCGTTCTGGAAGGAGCCGAGGTCGTCCCGCACGGAGCACAGCTCGCCCTGGCAGACGCCGGTAAAGGTCAGCGGGTAGAACAGCAGGACAACGTTCCGCTTGCCACGGAAGTCAGACAGGGTGACGACCTCGTTGTTCTGGTCCTTCAGCGAGAAGTCCGGGGCAACGGAGCCAACCTCGACGGACACGGGCGCTTCCTCTCCACGACGATGGGGCTGATCACGGTGACGGTGACGCCGACCAGGCCGACGTCCATCCAGGACGTCACCGCGGCCGAGCCAGCCGCCACCACCGGTCGGATGACCGCAGCTGTGGGGGCGGCGAGATCCCGCGCGAACGCGGAGCGTTCCCGCGCCGGACCGGGCTGCCGTCCCTGTCCGCCAGCATGCCAGTTCCCGCCGTCACGGAGCCGACCGGAGCCCAGCGGTGTGGCCCACAGCGGGCGGCAGCCAGCCGAGCGGACCTGCCGCCCGCAGCGGGCGCAGTGGCCACAGCGGCGAGAGTGGCCCGTAGCGGGGAGACGGGATAGCCCCCATCCAGGATGGCCGGTAGGTTTCACGCTCCGGGGACATCGAAGCGGCGAGTGCTCAGGTGTCATCGGCCAGACTGGCCTAGTCTGGTCGATCGACGCGGGAGCCATCGACCAATCGACCAGACGTGCGCGTAGCGCGGTGCGCGATCCGCGGACGCCACCGGCATGGACACCGATGAGGGCAGGACCACGTTGACCAAGCAGAGCGCGACCCCCCACGGCTTCCCCGAGCCGCATGGCCAACCCGACGTCCACGACCAGCCCGGCTGGTCCGACCGCCCCCACCAGCCTGGCCTCACCGACCAGCGTGACCCATATCATTCCGGGACCGAGAGCCACGGCCGGACACCGGAACCGCACCCGATCGACGGGCCCGGCACCTCCACCGGCGGCTTCCCGATCTACGCGTTCCGCGAGTCGTTGTCCGGACCTGCGCCCGAGCAAGGGTACCCCGCAACTCCCGACTACGGCACGCCCGGCCCACACGGGCCCTCCGGTTCGGTGGAGGACCTCGGCGCGGGGATGCTCGGCAAACACCGCAACCCGCTGGCCGTGTGGGTCGGTCTGCCCCTGATCACCCTCGGTGTCTACCCGTTCGTGTGGGTCTACCGGACGAACCGGGAGCTGGCCGAGTACGACCAGCGTATTGCGGTAAACCCGACGCTGTCCCTGCTGGCCTTCCTGATTGGCTGGGTGGTCATCGTGCCGCCGTTCGTCGCGGCGTGGCGCCTGGGAGCACGTACCCGGGCAGCCCAGCATGCCGCGGGCGTTCCGGAGACCAACCCTGCGCTCGCGTTCGTGCTGTTCCTGATCGGTTTCGGGCCCCTGTTCCTGCAGATCGAGCTCAACCGCCTCTGGTCGCGGTATCCGGGGGCCGTCGAGGGCCAGCAGGTCCCGCTGTACCGCTGAGCCTGACCGCGGCCCTCGCGGCACGACGTGCCCGCCGCGCGGGCACGTCGTGGGCATGTCCAGGAGGGACGTCTGTGGGTGAGTGGGTCGGGCCCGCGACGGGACCCCCGACGCCAGGAGTCCGCGCAGGCTGTTGGCGAGGCGGTTTCGGGCATACGGGCACGCGATGCGCCGCCGGCTGGCCTACCGGCGGCTGGAAGCACCGCCAGGCAGGCATCCGACGCCGACGCGACCGTCAGCGCCGCCCGGAGCACGCGAGAACCAACCTCGGCGCAGCGGCGCGATCGCCCTGCGCAGAGGAAGCGACCCTCAGAGGCAACAACTCCTCAGCGGCAGCGACCACCAGAGGCAGTGACTCCCAGAGGCAGCGACCCTCAGCGGTGACGACCTGCCAAGGCGCCGCCTCTGGAGAGGCAACGACCTCAGCGGTGGCGCGCCCGCTGCGATTTCGGCGCGGCCAGGCGCTGGCCGGACCACTCCTGCGCGACGCTGAGCGTGCTGGTCTGGACCAGGCCGGCGGTGGGCACGGCGTCCAGCACGTCGCTGGGTGCGACATGCCCGGGCCGGCCCGCCTTCGGCGTCAGTAGCCAGATCACGCCGTCATCGGAGAGCTGCCGGCGCGCATCGATGAGCGCGTTCGCCAGATCGCCGTCCTCCTCCCGCCACCACAGCAGCACGATGTCGACGACGTCGTCGGAGTCCTCGGGGACTAGCTCGGTACCGCTGGCGCTGGTCACCGCGTCCAGCAGGTCCTGGGCGATGTCATCGTCCTCGTTGAGCGACTGCACCTGGGTCCCGGCGGATACTCCCAGCCGTTCCGCCCGGCGTTGACCCTCGGCGTTCGCCGCGGTCGGACTCACCCTGCGCTACCTCCTGTTCGTGTGTTGACGCCCCGCGGTGGATGCGGGTACGTCCCGTTCGAGCATCGACACTCCCCCGCGATGGCGTCCATCACGTGCCGCGTCTCGACCTAGTCCACCGGACCTGCCGGTGGCTGCGCAAGTGCCACGCCGTCGGTTGTGGACCGACGGCGGCGTGGCCAGCGGAAATCGTGTGTGGGCAGTACCCGGGAACGGGCTGCTTCATCCCACCGGCGCGGGCGTTTCACCCGCGCTCCCGCCCTCCGCCGTGCCCCTGTGCCCGGCCGGGGGTGGGGCCGCGCGCAGGACCGCGGCGGCGCGAGCGCCGGCCGGCCGGGTCACCCCGGGAGGAAGGACAGCCGGACCGTACGGTCAGGGTTGTCCACGTTGAGATCCACGAGGGCGATGGACTGCCAGGTGCCCAGCGCCGGCTGGCCGGCCAGGACGGGGACGACCAGGGCTGGTGGGATGATCGCGGGCAGCACATGGGAGCGACCATGGCCGCGCGAGCCGTGCGCGTGGCGCCAGCGGTCGTCGGCGGGCAACAGCTCGGCGAGGGCGGCGAGCAGATCGGTGTCGCTGCCGGCGCCCAGTTCCAGAATCGCGAGCCCGGCGGTGGCGTGCGGCACAAAGACCGAAAGCAGGCCGTCACCGGAACCGGCGACAAATCGCGAGGCCTCCGGCGTGAGGTCCACCACACACTCCCGGCGCCCGGTGTGCACGGCCATCATGGCGGTCTTCATCCGCGTGTCCATCACGGTGATTGTGCCGCAGAAAGTGCCGTGATCGCGGCAGCCGGGCGGACGACATGTCAACAACGCCACGCCCATCGGTCGATTCACTACTCGAAAGTAACCAGGGCGTACGTGACGGGGCCCCGACGACGGAGCACGATGGAACCGGACGGAGGCCCGATCGGCAGGTGGCGGTCCCACCCTCGGGGGTGCCATCGGCCCGGTGAGGGTCGCCGTCGAGCGAAAAGCAGACGAGAACCAGCTACCGAGAACCAGGCACGACGAGCAGCCAGGACGCGGCGATGCATCGATCATGCGGAGCTCCGCATCCGCGTGCACGAGATGTGACACCACGAGACGTGACGCACGGGCCGACGGTCGCGCGAAGAGGATCTTTTCGCGCGGGGCAGCCGGCCCCGAGGGCTTGAGGAGCAGGAGAAGGCGTGGCGCAGGACACAACCCGGAGTTTCTCGGTCATCACCGACGGACTGCCGAGCCAGCTGCCCGACATCGACCCCGCGGAGACCGGCGAGTGGCTCGAGTCACTCGACGCGGTCATCGAGGAGTCCGGTCGCGGCCGGGCCCGGTTCCTCATGCTGAAACTGCTCGAACGAGCCCGGGAGAAGGCCGTGGGCGTCCCCGGCCTGACCAGCACCGACTACATCAACACCATCCCTCCGGAACGGGAGCCCTGGTTCCCGGGCAACGAGCACATCGAGCGCCGTATCCGGGCGTACATCCGGTGGAACGCGGCCATCATGGTCAGCCGCGCGAACCGGCCGGAGTTCAACGTCGGCGGCCACATCGCCACCTATGCGTCGAGCGCCAGCCTGTACGAAGTGGGATTCAACCACTTCTTCCGGGGCAAGGACCACCTTTCCGCATCCCCCGGAAGTGCCTCCGGTGACCAGATCTTCATTCAGGGTCACGCGTCCCCCGGCATCTACGCCCGGGCTTTCCTGGAGGGCCGGCTCTCCGAGCGCCAGCTCGACGCGTTCCGCCGCGAGGGTGAGTCGGGCGGCCTGTCGTCCTACCCGCACCCACGGCTCATGCCGGACTTCTGGGAGTTCCCCACGGTCTCGATGGGCCTCGGCCCCATCGACGCCATCTACCAGGCGCGGTTCAACCGTTACCTGCTCAACCGGCAGATCAAGGACACCTCGAACAGCCGGGTCTGGGCGTTCCTGGGCGACGGCGAGATGGACGAGCCGGAGTCGATCGGCGCGCTCGGCGTCGCGGCCCGCGAGGAGCTCGACAACCTTCTTTTCGTGGTGAACTGCAACCTGCAGCGCCTCGACGGTCCGGTCCGCGGCAACGGCAAGATCATGCAGGAGCTGGAATCGCTGTTCCGCGGTGCCGGTTGGAACGTCATCAAGGTCGTCTGGGGCCGCGACTGGGACCCGCTGCTGGCCAAGGACACCGACGGCGTCCTGGTCAACCGCATGAACACCACCCCGGACGGGCAGTTCCAGACGTACACGACGTCGTCCGGCGAGTACATCCGCGAGCACTTCTTCGGCGCGGACGCCCGGCTGCGCCGCATGGTCGCCGACCTGTCCGACGACGCGCTGCCCAAGCTCTCCCGCGGCGGGCACGACTACCGCAAGCTGTACGCGGCGTACAAGGCGGCCACCGAGCACACCGGCCAGCCCACCGTTATTCTCGCGCACACCATCAAGGGCTGGACGTTGGGCAAGGACTTCGAGGCCCGCAACGCCACCCACCAGATGAAGAAACTGACCAAGGCGGAGCTCAAGGAGTTCCGCGACCGGCTCTACCTGGAAATCCCCGACTCGGCGCTCACCGGCGACCTGCCGCCGTACTACCACCCTGGCCCGGACTCGGAGGAGATCCAGTACATGCGGGAGCGCCGGGCCGCGCTCGGCGGGTCCATGCCGAAGCGGGTCGTCCGCGCGAAGCCCCTCCCCAAGCCGCCCGCGAAGATCTTCGACGAGCTGCGCCGGGGCTCCGGCAAGCAGCCGGTGGCCACCACGATGGCCTTCGTCCGGCTGCTCAAGGACCTGATGAAGACCAAGGACCTCGGCCCCCGGTTCGTGCCCGTCATCCCGGATGAGGCCCGCACCTTCGGCATGGACGCGATGTTCCCGACGGCGAAGATCTATTCGCCGCACGGGCAGCGCTACGAGGCCGTCGACCGCGAGCTGCTGCTGAGCTACCAGGAGTCCGAGTCCGGGCAGATGCTGCACGAGGGCATCAGCGAGGCCGGCAGCATGGGCTCGGTGATCGCCGCGGCGACCTCCTACGCGACGCACGCGCAGTTCATGATCCCGGTCTACGTCTTCTACTCGATGTTCGGGTTCCAGCGCACCGGTGACCAGATGTGGGCGCTCGGCGACCAGCTCGGCCGCGGCTTCCTGCTCGGTGCCACCGCCGGGCGCACCACGCTCAACGGTGAGGGCCTGCAGCACCAGGACGGCCACTCGCTGCTGCTCGCCAGCACCAACCCGGCCTGTGTGGCCTACGACCCGGCGTTCGCCTTCGAGGTCTCGCACATCGTCCGCGACGCCCTCGACCGGATGTACGGCGAGCGCGACGAGAACGTCTTCTATTACCTCACCGTCTACAACGAGCCGGTGCCGCAGCCGGCGGAGCCAGAGGGCGTCGATCCGGCCCAGATCCTCGCGGGCATGTACCGCTTCCGCCCGGCCGAGTCGCTGCCCGGCGGCCTGCCGGCCGGCGCCGGTGGTGTCGGCAGTGGTGCGGCCGGCAGCGGTGCGGCGGGCAGTGGTGCGGTGCCGCGCGCGCAGCTGCTGGCGAGCGGCACCTCGATCCACTGGGCACTGTCCGCGCAGGAGATCCTCGCCGCCGACTTCGGAGTCGCCGCCGACGTGTGGTCGGTGACCTCCTGGAACGAGCTGCGCCGAGAGGCGCTCGAGCGCGAGCAGGAGGGTCTGCTCAACCCCGAGGCCGAGGGACCGGCGCCGTACGTCACCCGCATCCTCGACGGCGCGCCCGGCCCGGTCGTCGCCGTCTCCGACTGGATGCGCGCGGTCCCCGATCAGATCTCCCGCTGGGTACCCCAGCCGTTCACCTCGCTCGGTACCGACGGCTATGGCCGCTCCGACACCCGGGCCGCCCTGCGCCGCCACTTCAAGGTCGACGCCGAGTCGGTCGTCGTCGCCACCCTGGAGGCGCTGGTTCGCGCCGGTGAGGTCAAGGCCAGCACCGTCGAGGACGCCATCCGCCGCTTCGGCCTGCGCGACACCGTCACGGCCGGCACCGTCCCGACCGACACCGTCGTCGGCACCGACGCGGGCTGACCGAGAGGGTCCCCCGCGCACCGGCACCTCCGCGGGCCCGCGGCGACGGCCATCCGGCCCAGCGCTGCGGGCCCGCCCGTTCTTCCGGCCCCGATCAGCCGCCCCCACGTTCCCCGGCCGGCCGAGGGTGCCTGTTCGGACCGGCGCGGCCGGGGGAGGCGAGCCCCCGATCGGGCATCTCGGCCGCCAAAGCAGCGACCGAACCGAGATTCTTTCTCGGACCTTGCCCGGCAAGGTGTGCGGCGGGCGACCGTCTGGTTGAGCATCTGCCCGGACACACCTGGTAGGAGGGGCGGGGCGCAGGGAGCGCGGTCAGACGCAGGCTGGCACCTTCGTCGCGCTAGGTGATGAACGCCGCATCGGCCCCGGTCGGCCGCATGTGCGCCGTGGGCTGCGAGATGCCGGTTGGCCCTCGCCCGGGCACCCCCGGACCAGCACCGTCATGCCCCGCCGAAGGGCACGACGAGTTCCACATCCGGTCCGCGAACACTAGTCTCACGAGGGTGGCATCCGGAGATTCGCAACGCGGAGTACATCGCCGCGCACCGGCTGCGGGTGACACTCGTCTCGTCTGCCACCACACGCCGCTACGGTGTCCCCGGACAACAGCGCGTGGTCTTCATGGGGTCGCGGACCACGCGGAGATCCGGTACGGCCGGCGGGGCACCAACCCCCGGCGCGCCGACAGGGCGCGCAAGGATGTGAACGACGGCTGCCCGGTGCACGCCGTGACGGTTGAGGAGGACCACACCGTGACGGTCGAGGAGGACACGGTCGAGATGGACACGATCGAGGTGGTCACGATCCGAGGGGGCACGGCCCACGTGGGCACGACCGGCCTGGACACGACCGGACGGGGCATGGCCGGAGGGGACACGGTGAACGGGGTCCCGAGAGCCGCCAGGTACGCGGCATGATCCTGCGGGCCCGTCGCATCGAGCGGCTGGAGGAGCATCCCAACCTGCGGGGCATCCTCGGCATCCTCGCCCAGCTCGTGCACACCTCCGACGCCGAACTCGGGGCGCTGGCCGGCGCCTGGCGCAACTCCGGCTATCTGGCCGCCGCCCGGGACAAGGCACTCTCGCCGGACTCGCCACTGATCGTCGAGGTGCTGGCCGCCTTCGACGCGCTCAGCGCGATCTACGCCGACGATCTGGCCGGCGCGGAATACGTGACGGTCGAGCCGTCGGTAGCGGCCACCGCGTTGCGGGCGATGCGCGACGCGGTCGCGGCTTCCTACGCCCGCCCGGTCCTCGGCCGAGCCGAGTTCGCGGCCCTGATGCGGCCGTGGCGGGCCGTCTATCCGCGGGCGCGCTCGCACGAGCCCGACCTCGGCCCCGCCGCGGCGGATGTCAAGCGGGTGCTGGCGGCCCTGCCGGTGCTCGCCGGTCGCTGCCATGACCCGGACAGCCTGGAGGTGTTCGACGGTCTGCTCGTCAGCGCGCTGACCCGAGACGACACCGCCCACCAGCGGGCCATGGACGCGGCCTTCGCCAGTGCCGTGGTGACCGGGCGGCGCCGGGTGTGGACGCTGGTGCGCCGCAGCGCCGCCGAGGGCTTCTGGCGGCTGTGCCCGGACTGCCGCGGGCGCCGGCTCGGACTGGACTCCGGGGAGGACCACCGGGTGATGGAGCTGTGCGCGGACCTGGCCTGCGCGCTGCTCGTCGAGGACCTGCTGGACACCGACCAGTTCAGCCAGCTCACCCGGCCGTTGCACACCCTCATCCCGCTGCAGCACCGCGGCAGCTGACCCCGCCCGGGTGACAGCGCCCGCGCCGGGGCCGACCCGGGCGCTGTCACGGCACGCGCCTCAGACCGCCGCCGCGATCTCGCCACCGCGGCGGCGGCGGGGCCGGCCCGCGGGTCAGCCCGCGTCGGTCCGGCGGGGGCGGTAGACGATCAGGCGGGCTCCGCTCGGGGCGATCACGATCCGGTCCACTCCTTCGGTGACCTCTCCGTCGCAGGCGAACGGCAGGGCGCCGGGTTTACGGGAGGAGATGAGCACCCGGTCGACGGTGCGCTGCTCATAGACGCGGCTGCGGCCGAGCCGTCCGGTGAGCACCGCCCCGACGAGGCGCACCCGGGCCAGCGACGCCGCGGCGTCGACGACCCGCAGGTCGAGGCGGCTCTCGTCCAGCCGGCTACGGTAGGTCGGCGCGAACCCGTCGGGATGGTAGACCCCGTTGCCGACGAAGATCAGCCAGACGCGGCGCCGCTCGCCGTCGATCTCGACGTCGAACGGCGTCTCGTTGCGCAGTACCCAGCACAACGCGATGATCATCGCCGGCCACTTGCCGAGGCGCCGCTCATACCGTTCGCGCAGCGCGACCATGTCGGGGTAGCCGCCGAGGCTGGCCGTGTTCACGAAGATCCGCGAGATCCGGTCGTGCCTCGCGGAGATCCCGTCGGCGCGGCCCAGGTCGACAGCGACCGCCGTACCGGCTCGCAGTGCCTGCACTGTGTCCCCGGCGCCGTCGAGACCGAGGTCGGCGGCAAAATGGTTGAGGGTACCCGCGGGAAAGATCGCGAGTGGCATGCCCCGGGTGATCGCGACCTGCGCGGCGGTGTTGATGCTGCCGTCGCCGCCGGCGATGCCGAGCACCCGGCACGTCGCCGCTGCCTTCGCGAGCGCCTCGTCCATGGTGCCGCAGTCGGCATCGCCCGTCGGGCCGACCTCGAGGACGCGGGCCCGCGGCAGGTCGGCGCGCAGCACCGCCACCAGGTCGGCGTGGTGGCCCTGGCCGGAACGGGAGTTCACGACCACGGTCAGCCCGTCGCCGTCGGGTAGTGCCGGCGCGCAGGTCGACGCCAGGCTCGCCCGCGCCGGCGCCCAGGGTCGGCGCGGCATCACCTTCGTGGTCAGCAGACCCGCGCCGACGCCCAGCGCCATACCAGCGAGCACATCCCCGGGGTAGTGCACGCCGACGTAGACCCGGGAGAACGCAACCGCGGTGGCGAGCGCCGCCACCGGCACCGCGGCGGCGGGCGCGTCCAGGGCGACGCCGGTCGCGAACGCGGCGGCCGAGGCCGCGTGCCCGGACGGGAACGAGAATGTCGTGAGATCACGGGAGAGCCGGCGCAGTGGCGGGATCCCATGGGTCGGCGGCCGGTCGCGGCGAAACACGAACTTGGCCGGGCCGTTGGCGAGGACGCTCGCGACACCGAGCCCGATCAGGCCCCGGGCGGCGGCCGGGCGCCGTCGCCCCTTGGTCGCACCCAACGCCCCGGCGACTCCCCACCACAGCAGGCCATGGTCGGCCGCGTGCGACAACCGTGGCAGCACCGGGTCGAGCAGCGGCCGTCCGCCGGCGAGGGAGGTGAACAGTGACCGGTCGGCGCGCATGAACGCGTTGGCGAACGTCCGGCCGACGGCGATGTCACGCCGCATGAACACCCGGGCCCGCCCCAGTCCGGGCCTGCCGCAGGCCACCGTCCTCGTCACCCGCGGGTTCACCGGTCTCAGCACCACGACGGCACCGTACCCGTCCGAAGGGCCGTCCGATCATCAGGGACGAACGTCACACGCACCACGGGCTCGGGGTCCGCGGGGTAGCACGGCCGTCCGGGCTGGGCGGCGCGCACAGCCGGCCACGGACCGGACGAGCCCGACTCCTGCGACGGTGCGCCGGGATCGTCCGGGTCAGACCCGCGCGGGAGCCTGGCTCGCCCGACGGGGTGCCGGGGTGAACGGAACCGCCGCGGGCCGCGGCGGGGTACGACGGGGCTCGACCGTGCGGCCGGTCGGCAGGATCTCCCCGGTGTCGTCGAAGAGGATCACGCCGTTGCACAGCAGGCTCCAACCCTGATCCCAGTGCTCCCGGGCGAGGCGGGCGGCATCCCGGTCGGCGCTGTCGGCCGCCGGGCAGGGCGGATGGTGCGGACAGCCGGCGGTGCCAGCGGCGGCACCGCCGGTGGCAGCCACAGCCGGCGTGGCAGTAGAGGGACATTCCTGGCCACCGCTCGGCGCCGGGGGCGCCTGCGGCTCTTCTGAAACACCAACACCTTGCACGGGCACCAGACGTTACGCCTCCCCGTAAGAAGCGTCACACCGAGGCGCGTGCGAACTGCCTGGCGTGTCTGTCCTGGCGCCCGGCCCGCCCGCGAACCTTCCCCCGCCGCCGGCTCCCCACATCGCCCTGACCAGCTAGAACACGGATTCGATCACACCTGGCGATCGCTGTACAGGACACGGCATGTCCGTCTTCCGATACCGGTATCGGAACGTGCGGGACAGATCGGTAGGTTACGGGACCGCGGCCGCGCGATCCCGGGGACCGGCCGTAAGAATGGCTCGCGTCGGTTCCGCCGTGTACCGCGGCCCGCCCGGCCATGGAGGGGGTAAGACGATGGAGGGTGCGCAGGCCGAGGTGCTGGCGCCCGAACGGCCGGTCGAGGTGTCGGTGGTGATGCCGTGCCTCAACGAGCAGGACTCGGTCGGCGTGTGCGTCCACAAGGCCGTGGCGGGCCTCGCCGCCGCCGGTGCTTCCGGCGAGGTGGTCGTCGTCGACAACGGGTCCACGGACGACTCGGCCGGAATCGCCCGCGCGGCCGGCGCCCGGGTGGTGCACGAGGCGCGGCGCGGGTACGGCAACGCCTACCTCGCCGGGTTCGCCTCCGCCCGCGGCCGGCTGATCGTGATGGGCGACTCCGACGACTCCTACGACTTCTCCGACCTGTCGGCGCTGCTCGCCCCGCTGCGCGCCGGCCGGGCCGACTATGTGCTCGGGTCTCGCTTCGCGGGCCGCATACTGCCCGGGGCGATGCCGTGGCTGCACCGGTATGTCGGCAATCCAGTTCTTACCGGCATTCTCAACCGTTTGTTTGACGTTCGTTCCTCCGACGCCCACTCGGGGATGCGTGCGTTCAGCCGCGAGGCCTACCTCCGCATGCGGCTGCGCTGCGAGGGGATGGAACTCGCCAGCGAACTCGTCATCGCCGCCGGCCGGGCCGGGCTGCGCATCGAGGAGGTGCCGATCACCTACCACCCGCGGGTGGGCGACTCGAAACTTCACTCTCTGCGCGACGGCTGGCGCCACCTGCGGTTCATGCTGCTACTGGCGCCGCGTCACCTGTTCGTCCTGCCCGGGCTGGTCATGCTCGTGCTGGGGCTGGTCGGCCAGGCGGTGCTGCTGCCCGGTTCGCTCGACCTCGGGTTCCACCGCCTCGACCTGCACTTCTCGATCCTTTTCGCGGCCCTGGCGCTGCTGGGCTGGCAGGTCGTGCTGCTCGGCGTCTGCGCGGACGTGCACAACCATGCGGCCGGCTGGCCCGAACGGCGCCGCTGGCCACTGCCGCAGATCCACCGGCTGTTCACCCTGGAACGCGGCCTGGCACTCGGGACGCTGCTGTTCGGCATCGGCTTCGTCGTGGACACGGTGGTGCTGGCCCGCTGGCTCGCGAACGATCTCGGTCCCCTCAACGAGATGCGTCCCGCCCTGCTCGCGATGACCCTCATGGTGCTCGGCGCCCAGACCGCCTTCGGCTCGTTCTTCCTACGGCTGCTCACGGCCGGGCCCAGCGGCGAGCACCAGCGCTCCTCCGCCCACCCCACCCCGGGCACACCGAACGACCCACCGGCCGGGTCACTGCCACCCGGCGGCGCGGCGCTGCCGCCAGGCGGGGCGCCGACACCGGACTGGAGTACCCCGTCCGACGACGCGCCCGCGCCCGGCGGACGAGGCCGGGAGACCGTCCAGGCCACGCCCGAAGCCGTCGGCTTCTGACGACGTTCCCCTGACAGCACCCCGCAGACGCCCCCGCCACGATGGTGACCCCGTCCGAGCCCAACGCCGAGCACACTCCTCCGGATCCCCCGGTATCCGGATCCAATCACTCCAGTCCCGCCGAGCAGGGCGGCTCCATGCCCAGAGCGCAACGGGACACCTGGCTGGACGCTCCCGTCCGGCTCGGCGGCACCCTCGGCGACAGCCGCGGCGACGCAGACGGGGACGATCGGCCCTTCGAGGATCGCGAGGGCGGCCGGGAGACCCACCAGCCGCGCGGCGGCCGTCAGATGGTGCGCCACCTGCCGTTCGCGGTCGTGTTCGCGGCAGGCCTGGCGCTGCGGGCGCTGAGCGCCTATGCCTACCGCCCCGCCTTCGAGTTCAACGGCGACTCGTACGCCTACCTGCGGCTGTCGACGCTGCACTCCCCCGACCCGATGCGCCCGGCGGGCTATCCCGCCTTCCTGCGACTGCTGTCGTTCACCGGCGACCTGTGGTGGGTCGCCGTCGTCCAGCACGCCGCCGGGCTCGCGGTCGGTGTGGCGCTCTACGCGCTGCTCGTCCACCGCCGGGTGGCGGCACCCATCGCCGCGCTCGCCGCCACGCCGGTCCTGCTCGACGCCTACGAGCTGGTCCTCGAGCACTATGTGATGGCCGAAGCCCTGTTCGGGACGCTGCTGATCGGCGCGCTCGTCACGCTGCTGTGGTCACCGCGTCCGGCGATCTGGGCGTGCGCGCTGGCCGGGCTGCTGCTGGCCGCAGCCGCTCTGGTGCGCACCATCGGGGTGCCCGTGGCCGTGCTCGTGCTCGCCTGGATGCTGCTGCGCCGGGTCGGCTGGGTGCGCCTGGGCTCCTTCGCGGTCGTGCTCGCGGTCCCACTCGTCGCCTACGCGGCCTGGTTCCATTCCGCCCACGGGAAGTATGCGCTGACCGGCGGAGACGCCGTCTGGATGTACGGGCGGGTCGCCCCGATCGCCGAGTGCGACCGTCTGCACCTGCCCGAGCAGGCCCTCGTGCTGTGCTCCCCACATCCGGTCTCGCAACGGCCGGACCCGAGCTACTACGTGTGGAACGGCAACAGCCCGCACTGGCGCCTACCCGGCCCGCCGGACGAGCAGGAAGCCCTGATGCGCACGTTCACCCGGCAGGTGATCCGCCACCAGTTCGGCGACTACGCCCGGATGGTCGCCAGCGAGGTCCTGCACTACTTCCGCCCCGGCCGGCCGATCGGCCACCGAGACTGGCCCGACGCCACCTGGCGCTTCCCGACCGCGAACGAACCCCGCTACCTGCACAACAACGAGCCGCTGCTCGCCTTTCACGGGCACGGCACCACAAGGATCATCCGCGAGCCCGCCGCCGGGCACCTGCGCGGCTACGGGCGGTACGGCTTCACCCCCGGCCCGGTCCTCGCCGGCCTGCTCGGCCTCGCCGTGGTCGCGGTCGTGCTGCCGGCGCGGCGTGCGGCCCCTCGGCTCGGGCTGCGCGGGGCGTCGGCCCGGCGCCGGTTCCGGGTGCGGGCGCTCGAGCAGTCCCGCCTGCGGGCCGACATCGCACTGCTGGTCGTCGCCGGTCTCGCCTTCCTGGTGGTGCCCGCCGCCACGGTCTGTTTCGACTACCGGTACATGCTGCCGGTACTCCTGCTGCTTCCTCCGGCCGCCGCTCTCGGCGTCCGCCGCCTGGTCCTGATCCGCCGCTCCCGCCGCGCCCCCGATGAGATCATCAGCTCGGGCTTGTGGGCGCCGACCCCGCTCGATTCGTGACGCCCTACCCGGACACCGCGCGGCCACAAGATCATAATAGGTCGCCGTGGGCGTATTCCGGTCCGATTTGCCCCCCACCACGACCCACCTGGGGGGATCTTGCTGCCTCGCTCATCGCGGAGAGCAGCGATCGCCGGCTCGCCGCTTCGCGGCCGACGGCAGCCCCGACCCGAGAGCACGCGGTTCGGGGAGGCTCCGGTCGTGGACGGACGGGAGCGGTCAGGGCTTCGGCAGCTCCCAGAGACGGATCGTGGCATCGGCGCCGCTGGTGGCCAGCATGCGTCCGTCCGGCGCGAAGACGACAGCGAAGACCAGGTGGCTGGTGTGGCCGGTGAGCGGAAGGCCGATCCGCTGGGCGTCGCGCGCCCGGGTGAGATCCCACAGGCGCAGAGCCCCGTCATCGCTGCTGGCGGCCAAGGTCCGACCATCCGGGGAGTAGGCCACCGACAACACGCGGGCGGAGCTCCCCACGGGCAGGCTGCCGAGTGGCTCGGCGCCCCCACCGTGGCCGAGCCGCCATCGCCACACCGTTCCATCACCGCTGGCGGCGAGAGTCCGCCCGTCCGGCGCGAAGGCCACCGACCAGACCCGTCCCGCGGTGCCGGTACGCAGGGTGGCCCGGGACCTCGCGGGTAAGGGACCGGACACATCCCACAGCCGGATCGTCGCGTCGGCACCGCTGGTGGCGAGCAGCCGACCATCCGGGGAGAACGCCACGGACAGGACCCGGTCGACGTGACCGTGCAGGGGGACGTTGACCGGGCGCACGTCGAGCGGCCCGCCGAGCCGCGCGCGGCGGATGTCCCACCGCAACACCTGGCCGTGGTGGCTGCCCGCGGCGAGGGTGCGCCCGTCCGGCGAGAACGCCACCGACCACACCGCCGAGGTGACGGCGGGTCTGCCCGCTGTGCCCGTGGGCGCGGGCGGCGTGCCCGCGGTGCTTGCGACGCCGGCGGAAGCGGCCGTCGTACCGCCGAGCCCCGGAGGCCTCACGGGACGGCGGGCCGGCGGGCCGGCGGGCTCGGCGGACATGCCGGAAGGAGCCGCGGACGCGCCGGAAGGACCCGACGAGGTGCCAGCGAGACCCGAGAAGGTGCCGGAAGGAGGCGCGGGTGCGCCGGTAGGACCCGAGGATGCGCCGGCGGGACCGGTGCGAAGGGTGGCGAGCGGCGTGGGATGTCGCCGGTCGGCGATGGCCCACAGTCGGACCGTCCCGTCAGCTCCACCGGCGGCGAGCACTCGCCCGTCCGGGGAGAACGCCACGCACAGGACACGGTCGAGGTGGCCGGTGAGCGCGGGCCCGGCCGGGTGGGCGAGGTGCGGTTGGCTGACGTCCCACAGCCGTACCGTGCGGTCGTGGCTGCCGCTGGCGAGGGTGCGTCCATCCGGGGAGAAGCAAACCGACCGCACCCAGTTGGTATGGCCGGTGAGCCGACCGCTGATCGTCTGCGGCGGGCGCTGGGCGGCCTGCGCGGACACGGGGGCAGGAGAGCGCGAAGGGACGGGCGACGCAGGGGCGGGCGACGCAGTGGCGGGAAACGGAAGCGCGACGGGAAACCGTTGCGTGGGAGAGGACGGTTCAGTGTCGGAGACCGGCTGGGTGACCGAGGCCGGCTCGGCGACAGGGGATGACTCGATCGCAGCGGATGGCTCGGCGACAGGGGATGGCTTGGCCGCAGGGGATGGCTCGGCGGCAGGGGATGGCTCGGCGGCAGGGGATGGCTCGGCGGCAGGGGATGGCTCGGCGGCAGGGGCCAGCCGGGGGCCTGGAGCCGGCTGGGTGACGAAGGACGGCGACGAGGTGGGAAAGGCCGGGATGGAGGGAGGCGGTGGCGACGGGGGCAGTCCGTCCGAGGGGGGCTGGGTGTCTGCCAGGGCATCGGGGCGGGCCGACGGGAGCCGTCCGGGACGCACCGGGAACTCGGGTTCGACGGTCGGCTTCTCCCGGCCCAGAAGTGCCGCCCGGACCGCGGTGAGCAGACGCTCCCGGGTCTCGTGGGCAGACAGCCCGAACAGGTCGACCGAGACCACGGTGCTCAGTTCGTCCGGCGGGTCGCACTCCTCGATGCGCAGTGGCAACAGCCGGCGTTGCAGGCCCTCGGGGTCGGCTGCCCGGGCGGCGCGCCACTCCTCGCTGCCGTAGATCGAGGCCAGATACGCCCTGGACACCACCGCGATGGTGCGCGTGGCGTGGATGACCCCCTGGTCCATCTTGACCCGCCAGTCCGTCCCGGGCACGAAGTCCCAGGCCTGGACCAGCACCTGATACCCGCTCTCCTCCAGCTGCCAGGCGATCCACACGGCCCATGATCGGTCCACCGTGGTGTAGGACACGAAGAAGTCCCACCCCGGCGTACCGTCACCATCCCCCGACACAGTGCACCATTTTCGCCTGTCGACCACATGATGCCAGGGAACGGGTACATGACGGCGACTCGCGGCCAACCGCACCGCGTGGCGGCAGGAGCCGCGGGTCGTGAGCCGCGCGGGTCGCGGGCAGGGTCAGCGTGGTGGCCAGGGAAGCCCCAGGCGGGGGGCCTCGATGGCGGGGCAGGTATCCATCACGATCGGAACCCCGGCCTGCGTGGCCCGCAGCGCGGCGGCGTCGTCCCGCACGCCGAGCTGGAGCCAGATACTCCCCGCGCCGATCTTGACGGCCTCGTCGACGACCGGGCCCGCGAGCTCGGAGCGGACGAAGACATCCACGACGTCGACCGGGAATGGGATGTCGCTGAGCGTGGCGTAGCCCGGCTCCCCCGCGATCGTCGGCGCGGACGGGTGGACCGGCACGACCCGCTTGCCGCCGCGGCGCAGGTACTCGCCGATGGAGTAGGCCGTCCGGGCGGTGTTGGCGGACAGGCCGACCACCGCCCATACGGTGGTGTCGGCCAGCAGGTGACGGATCGTCTCGTCGTCTCCGGAGCGCATGACCATCGACAACGTCGGCGACGGCCCGCGTCATCCGTCGCCGATGGCCCGGGCGGGCCTCGCGTATCGTCCGGCGCGAACACCCGCCGGAGCTGACACCGGCCGGCACCCGGAGGGAACACGATGGGCGGCATCGCGGCAGTGGTCTTCGACCTTGACGGGGGGCAGGCCGGCCAGCGGTGAACGGCCGCGCCCGACGCGAACGCGCCTCGTCGGCGTGGCGCGAAAGATAAAATCATCATGTGACGAACGCGGACAGCCGGCCATGCGCGAGCGAGCATGAGACGAGCATGAGACGAGCATCGTGAGTGACAAGCACGAGGTGACCCTGTCCGCCTCAGCCGAGCGGGACCTCGCCAAGCTCGCCGAGCTCACCCGCAGCGAGGTCCGTAGCTTCCTCGACGGCAAGCTGCGCGACGACCCGCACAAGGCCGGCACCCCCATGCCCGGCGAGCAGCAGCAGGTCGGCATGTTCG
Organism: Frankia sp. AiPa1; assembly: GCF_023243075.1. Classification (GTDB taxonomy): domain Bacteria; phylum Actinomycetota; class Actinomycetes; order Frankiales; family Frankiaceae; genus Frankia. The sequence continues at coordinate 74,318 of NZ_JALKFZ020000188.1, forward strand.
AGGCGACCGCCCGCACCTGGCGTGTCCTGTACCGGGTGGACGCGAACACCAGGACCGTGCGCGTGATGGTGATCGGCCCACGCGGCTCCCGCACCCGACTCGTCCCCCAGGTCGGCCGTACCGGCACCGCCGCCGGCTGGCGCCGTATCTGAAGCCCCGGCCGGCATCAGGTCGACAGGCGCGGGTCGGCGGCGATCGGCTGGTCAGGCTGGCTGTCTGGCTGCCGCGGCGCGGGAACCGTCAGCGCGGCGGACAGAGTGGCGATCTGGGCGCGGCGGAACTCGCGGGAGACGGCGGCGGTGGCTTCGATGAGGTCGAAGCCGTGGTAGGCGCCCGGCACCTCGTGCAGTGCGCAGGGCACCCCGGCGGCACGCAGTCGATGGGCGTAGGCGACGTCCTCGTCGTGGAACAGGTCGCGGGTGCCGACACCGATCCAGGCCGGCGGCAGGCCGGTGAGATCCTTGGCGCGGGCCGGCACGGCCAGCGGCGACACCTCACCGGTGGCGTCGGTCGCGGCGGGGCCGAGGTAGGCGGTCCAGCCGTATCGGTTGCTGTTCTGGTTCCACATCCGCAACTGCCGTGGGGCGATGTCGATCCGGTCGCTACTCCGGTCATCGATCATCGGGTAGGAGAGTAGCTGGAACGTCAGCCCGATCTCGCCGCGCTGGCGCGCGAGAAGAGTGAGCGCGACGGCCAGGCCGCCGCCGGCGCTGTTGCCGCCGACCGCGATCCGGTCCTGGTCGACCTCGGGCTGCGCGGCCAGCCAGCGCAGCCCGAGGTAGCAGTCCTCCAGCGGGGTCGGGTAGGGATGTTCGGGAGCAAGCCGGTAGTCCACCGAGACCACCACGACGCCGAGCTGGTCGGCGACCTGGCGGCAGAACTCGTCGTCGAAGGCCGCGGCGCCGATGACCAGACCGCCACCGTGCATCCACAGCAACGCCGGCCGGGGCGCCTCCGGCTGGAGCGTGACGGTCGGTGTCGGCGCTGTCCGCGGGGACGACGGTGTTCGCGGAGCCGGCGGGACGGGCGGTGTCGGCGGGACAGGCGGAGCCGGCGGGGACTGCACGGGCCGATACACCCGCGCCGCGACGCCCGGAGCAACCTGCACGACCTCGGCCTGGGTCTTCGACCAGCGGGTGGACAGTCTGGTCAACGCCCGGACCACGCGCAGGCTGCGCGGGCCCACGGAGGCGGACGGGAGGAACCGAGCCCGCCGCAGATCAGGGTGAAAGGGATCCAACGGAGTGACGTTCGTTGGCTTCATGCTCACGGACCAGAAGCTCCGATCCTGGCGATGACACGCTCGCCGGCCCGCCACCGCCGACGAGAGAACGGCCACTGAGTCAACCGCGGAAAGCCGGCCCGGGGCGACCATCCGCGCACAAAGGCGTCAGACCGCACATCTTTGCGGACATCGACCTCGTGGCGCCCCGATTCCTGTCGGAGATGGAACAGCCGGGGGCAGCTCGCGCTGACCGGAACCTCGGCGCGCAGCTGCGCGACCACGAAGGTGTCGAGCATCCGGCACGGACAGTGCCAGCGAGTAGCCCCTCCGGACCGTGAGACTTAGTGCAGGCCGGGCGTGGGTCAGTCAGGAGACGTTGACGCCGAAGTCGAGGGCGATGCCGCGCAGGCCGGTGGAGTAGCCCTGGCCGACGGCGCGGAACTTCCACTCGCTGCCGTAGCGGTAGAGCTCACCGAAGATCATGGCGGTCTCCGTGGAGGCGTCCTCGGTGAGGTCGTAGCGGGCGACCTCGGCGCCGTTGTTCGCGTCGGTGACCCGGATGAACGCGTCGCGGACCTGGCCGAACGTCTGACGCCGCGAGTCCGCGTCGTAGATCGACACCGTGAAGACGACCTTGGCGGCCTGCAGGGTGAGAGTGCGCAGGTCGACGGTGATCTGCTCGTCGTCGCCGCCTCCGCCGCCGACGAGGTTGTCGCCGAGATGCTGGACGGCGCCGTCCGGGCTCACCAGGTTGTTGAAGAAGACGAAATAGCTGTCGGACAGCACCCGGCCGGCCTCGTCGACGATGATGGCGCTCGCGTCAAGGTCATAGTCGGCGCCGCTGGTCTGGCGGACCTTCCAGCCCAGCCCCACCGTCACGACCGTGAGGTTCGGCGCGACCTTGCTCAGCGAGACATTCCCGCCTTTGGACAGCGACACGGACGACATGACCACACCCTAGTACCGAGGCGTGGGAGGCGACATCCCCCGCCCGACCACCCGCGGCGTCAGTGATCCGACACCGGACAACACTGACACCACAACCGCGATCGAGCCAGCCACCGCGGACAGGACGTCCACCGCGAAGGAGCCGTCCACCGCGGGCAGGGAACAGCCCAACGCATGGTCAGAGGGTGACCAGGCGCCAGCGGTCGGGGGTGCCGCGCTCGACCCGGGCGACGCCGGTCGCGACGAGGGCCGCGAGGTACGAGACGGTGTCCTGCACGGCGATCTGCACCGCCCGTCCGCTCAGGTCGGCGAACGGGCGGTGCCAGCCGACCAGGGCGGCAAGCTCCCAGACGGTGTTGACACCGGCACGCAGGCCGTCGACGAGCTGGGTCATCCGGCCACGGTGGCAGGCCTCGAGCGCGAGCAGCCGCGCCTCCAGCCCGGTGAAGGGCCGCTCGTGGGCGGGCAGGACCTGCGTCGCGGCCAGTCCACGCAGCCGGGCCAGCGAGCGCAGGTAGTCGCCGAACGGGTCCGGGACGGTCTGATCCGGCAGGGGCGTGGTGACCACGGTGGACGGCAGGACATGGTCGCCGGACAGCAACAGCCGGTGCTCGGACTCCCAGAAGCACAGATGCCCCGGCGAGTGGCCGGGCGTCCACAGGGCGTGCAGCGACCAGCCGGGGACGTCCAGGCGGTCGCTGTCGGAGATCAACAGATCCGGCGGCCGTGGCCGGGCGATCACCAGTGGGCCACCGGCGAGCAGGCCGCTGGCCACGTCGTCGGGGACGCCCGCCGCGGCGAGCAGTGCGGTGAGTTCCCTGGGCCGAGGAAGCTGGGGACGGTGCAGGGCGGCGGCGTCCAGCGGATGCAGCGCGATCCAGGCGCCGCTCGCCGAGCGGATCCGGTGCGCCAGGCCGAGATGGTCGGGATGGCCGTGGGTGAGCAGGATCCCGCGGACGTCGGCGATCGACAGGCCGATCGTCGCCAGGCCGGCGACCAGCGCCTCGTACCCCTCGTCATGATCCCAGCCGGCATCGACCAGATACGGCCCGACCGGGGTCTCGAACACGTACACGAGGGTGTAGGGCGGCCTGCGCACCGGCAGCGGGACGGGCACGCTCCACAGCCCCGGACGGATCTGTTCCACTGGCGGCAACGGCCGGCGCTGTGCCGGCACCGCCGTGCCACCGGCGCCGGGCTGGGTGATGCTGGTCTTGCCGCTCTCGCACCCGGCAGTTCCGGGCGTGGCAGTGGTGGGCATGGCGGTTCCGGGCGTGGCAGTGGCGGGCATGGCAGTGGCGGGCGTGGCGGCCTCTGGCGTGGTGGTCATGGGCGTCGCGCCTCCATTGGGTCAGGGAAGTCGACGGCGGCCGGGCCGCACGGCGACGCCTGACGCCGGATCCACGACGATCGTATGGACGCCCTCCTCCGCCACGATCACACCGCGCGCCGCACGCGCGTGGGGACGGCCACAGCCACCCTGACGCTGGGTCTTCCCGTACCGACGAAGCGACGACCAGAGCACGATCAGGCCAGGCAACGGGTCGGGCGGGGGCGGGTCCGCCGCCTCCACCCGCTCACCGCCGAGGCGGCCCGCAGGTTCGGCGCCGCGCCGCGCGGCGCCGAGCTCAACCCCGGCTACCTGGCATCCGCGGCGGAACTGCCGCGCACCGCGACCGCCGCCGTCGACCGCGCCGAAACGCGGCACGCCCAGGCACGCGCGGCCCGGGAGGCGCTGCTCGAGGGCGTCGCCCGCGGACGGCCTCGTCCCGGTCAGGGTCATCCGGATCGGCGACCGGCGCGCTCACCGGAGCCCGTCTGTATGTCCGTCCCCGGCCCAGAACCGAAGCCGAGACCGGAGCCAGGGCCGGCGCCCATAGCGGGTTCGGGGGCTCCCGGGCGGACGCCGAACGTGCCTTCTCCAGCCGGCCCACCGCGATCACGGAGAACCACGAGGCAGGGCCCTGACCTGGTAATACTCGCTTGGGTTAGGACCGGTTGCCGTCGGAACACCGGGGAGGGACTTGGCGCGAACGACCAGAACTGCCATGATGGTGGGGTGCCGCCCGGCACCCCCCGAGCCGGGCGGCATCATCACGTCCGGGCACAGCATCACGTCCGGGCACAGCATCACGTCCGGCGCTGGGAGATCAGGCCGGGCAGGGGAGAACAGTGACGGTTCCTGACGACGTGGCGGTCCGTCCGGTCAGGCTGGTCACGGTCGCGGTGTAGGCGATCGTCCCGGTGTCCTGGGCGAGGAGTACGGCCGTCCAGGACGTGCGGTCGCCGGAGGCCGGGCCGAGGGTGAGCGGTTGGTCGAGGGCGCGCCCGTCCGGGAGGGTGCCCGTCAGGCGCGCGGACTGGATGCCAGTCTCATCGTTGGCCGTCACGGTCACCGTGGTCGTGTCCGTGTTCCCGGGCGCCGCTGCGCTCGGCGACGCCGGCGCACCGGTACCACCGGCGCCCCCGCCACCACCGGCGTCGCTTCCGGTCTCGGAGCGCGCCGGTGCCGCCGGCGTGGCAGCGCCCGCTGTCGGGCAGCCCGCGCGGACGATACGCGCCGGGGATGCGGTCACCGATGCGATCCGCGGCGAGCCGTCCACCTGCGCGGTGATCCGCACATCCGCGCCGCCGGTGCCGTTGCCGGCGGCCACCGGCACCGAGACGTCCACCGTTCCCGTCGGCGCCGAGGCCCGGTTGAGAGTGATCATGAGCGGGATGCTCGTACCTGGATCGACCCGTTTCCGGTCCGGCACGACGGCCAGCCACGACGGTGTCTTCCCGACGACGACATCCACCGGCGCCGTCCCCTCCGCGCGCAGGTTCAGCCGCCAGGTCGAGTCGACCGCGCCCAGGTCTACCCGGGTCGCGCTCAGCCCCAGCACCGCCCCGGCCGGCCGAGTGGTTCCGGGGCGGCCGGTGACGCTCGGCCGTCCCGTGGACGGACCGGTGGTTGCATCGCGACCGTCCGGTGTGGACGGCTGGCCGTCGGGCGCGGCGGTACCGGAGGGCGCCGCCGCGCCGGGAGCCGCGCGGTGGGGCTGCGGTGAGGCGGTGGTCGCGGTGAGCACGTCCGGCGGCGCGGTACCCGTCATCGCCCGGCGGCCCCCCGGCGCGCCGGTCCGCCCCGGATGGCCGTTCTCGTCGAGCCGCAGCCGCACGAGAACCAGGCTTGCCACCAGGACGGTGAGGGCCAGCGCCACCGCGACGATCCGTCCCCATCGGATCGGCAGAATGCGCCCACCTCGGCCCCAGGGCGAGCGGTGCCGCCCCGAGGCCGCAGCGGCGTCTCCCCCACCATCCCGCGTCATCACGCTCGAGGCTAGAGCGACGACTCCGCCTTACAGGGCCAAATGACTCGTTTCTGTCACCGGATCCACCGATATTTCACTCAGTTTCGCGGGAGTCACACATCTGGGCCGAGGGAGGCGCCGCCCCGAAACATCCCGTGCACGAAGCGCGATCCGTCCGCGCCGCGCGACGCTTTCCGGCCGGGCCGCCCGCCCACGACCGACCGCCCCCCGGGACTCCGGGCCCACGTCAGGCCAACCCCGCGCGCCGGGGGGGGGGGCCCCCCCCCCCCCCCCCCCCCCCCCCCCCCCCCCCCCCCCCCCCCCCCCCCCCCCCCCCCAACCCCCCCCCCCCCCCCCCCCCCCCCCCCCCCCCCCCCCCCCCCCCCCCCCCCCCCCCCCCCCCCCCCCCCCCCCCC